>NZ_CP082249.1:1300751-1951127 GCF_019879105.1 Natrinema sp. SYSU A 869
CCTCTGACAAGAATGTCTGCGATAGCATTTGCCATGTCGCTCATATATGATTGCTATCGTTAAATTAGTTTTGAGTGATCTATTCTACGACGGTAAATGGTAGACAGGAGAGATAATATACATCTCCTGTATTCAATATCGACGTATATCGGAAGTTCAAGATGTCAATGGATTCGTTATGCGATTTTGTCGAGTGAGATTGGGCTTCGAGAATTCCGTTGTCGATACTACCTCTGGTAGTGAGACCACCCAATATTCAAATGAAGAACACTACAGCCAGTCGACTTTGCTGCGTTCACGTTGCTGTGCTTCAGGACTGTACGACCAACTTGTACCAACTGATGGATCAGCATATCTACGTTCGAAACAGGCCCCGAATTTGTTAAAACATTGGTCTCACTAGTACGAGACTATTATATTCCCGACCGCTATCTCTTCCTCTCGAGTCCCATCGAACCATGGATGCAGAAAATCCGCTACTGACTGACGAGAAGGGCATCAATGACGTCTACCACGACCGGAATCTCCTCGCGGTCGCCTTCGCGAGGGCGATCGCGATCACGCGGGGACCGGGCACCGCGGGCTGGTACTGGCACGACGGCTGGCCGGTCGTCTGGGTCAATACCCCAACTGGACAGAAATCGTGGCGTATCACCCGATCTCGAGAAGGTTCTCGAGCCCGCGACCAAACACCACTATCACGCCGAGCGGCACCCTTTTACGAAACAGACGCATCGATGGCGACGTGGGACGCTATCAGCCGGGCACACACGACTCGTTCATCAAGTGCGATACGCCCCGTTGCGGGGCGAACAACGCGCCGGAAGGGTCAGCGGAGTACGACACTGACTGCTGGCGATGCGGCGAATCCCTCGGCGGGAAACCCGAAGTCGGTGACGAGGTCACCGTCGACATCGTCGACGAGAAGTCCGACGGCACGCTCGTCTGCAAGACCGAGAGCGGTTTCGTCCTCTTTCTCGAGGCAGACATCGCGGCGATCGAGGCTACGGTTCGCGTGACTTCTATCGACGAGACCCACGGGGAAGCGGAGCTCGTCGAAACGGGATCGTAAGCCCGACCACGCGAAACGTATCGCTCGTCGGCCGGCTCACCATCGATCGCACGACGAACGAGTGCGAACAGTCGCCCGAACGGACCGAGACGCCGTCGGCCCGCGCGATTACGCACCTGACACCGACACTCCCGCAGTTCTCGAGCCCTCGAGTCGCCACTATGAGTAGCGCGACCGACCTGAGTCACGCGCACGGACCGCCGGTTAGAACAGCCCTTTGAGAAGCACCAGGGCGACCCCGGAGAGGACGATAAAGCTGAGGAATCCGATGAAGATCAGTCCCGCCTGTCGTCCGGTGAGCGATTCGCCGTCGAGGAATTCGTCGTCCATAGGCGGTGATCGTAATTCGGTCGCTTAAACGTGATGATCCATTCAGCGAGACGGTCACGACGACTGTCGGCTCGAGGACGAGCCGAGTGAGAAACCCGCGGCTGGTCGACCGATCCAAACAGAGACATCAGTTTCGACCGCGGTCGATCCGCGATCGAGACGATGGGCAGCCGCTCACCCGTCCTCGGAACTACCCTCCGGATCGTCGTCGGATTCTTCGACGAGGTCGAACTCGGTCGCTCCGCACGGACAGCCATCTTGACCGATGATTCGGATCTCGCCAGTGGGCCACTGTCGGGCCGCATAGATCGATCCACACTCCGTGCACGCTGCAAGCACCCGTGTTACGTCGTCTTTGTGTGCCATCCCCACTGGGAATCTAGCAGAAGGTAGAATGAACGTTTCCACTCGCGGAACGTTCACGAGGAACCGAACCCGGAGCCGGCAGCCAAAACGACGGCCCTGAACTCACTCGGGATAGACGACGTACCCGCGCGTCTCGAGTTCCTCGACCACCGCGTCGGGAACTGTCGCGTCCGAACCGCTCGTATCGTCGTACTCGAGTTCGTTGTCACCAACGACCTCGAACGCGTAGTCGGTACCCTCATAGTCGACGACGACCTGGGCGTCTTCAATCGTGAGATCCATCGGAATCGGTTCGCCCTACACCGATGGCACGGATAAAATTGGGCCGGGAGACGGCCGGGTGGCCGAGCGGGTCGCGATACCATGAGGACGCTGAACCGCCGCAGTCGAATTCGATACCGGTAGAGTCACTGGTCGGATCCAGCCCGAGCGGGAACTGGAGAGCCGGAGAGAGAACAGTCGCAATCTATCGGTGGACTCGAGTCGAATCGCCCTGACAGTGGAACCGAACGCTGGTCGCGGCCAATGGCCACGTTACTCGTTGAGATGACCACGATAGCCCTTGGGTTCGAACCCGCGCCGGCAGATCACGCGCTTGCGACCGACGGTGATGGCGCTGATCTGATCGTCGTCTTCCATGCGGTCGATGACATCCTCAAGGCGCTCCGTCGACCAGCCGGTCTCCTCGCGGACGGTCGATTGGTCGACGCGGCCGCCGCGTTTGACAAGCAATCTGAGAACCTTATCTTCGTCGGGGAGGTCGCGTTCGTCGACGCCGTACTCGATTTCTTCGGCGTAGCTTAACGTTTCATCCTCGGATTCCTCGCTCGATACCTCGGCGGCTGTCGTGGACTCGTCCGATGGGGAGTCGTCGGTCGACCCGCTCCAGAGAGACGATAGACGAGCCCAGAGTGTATTGAATACCATCTATGGATCACGCTCCGTTGGGACTACCACAGCTTGAACGCCCACCTACCTTGATTTTATGTTTTGAATGTGCCATAACCGATTCCCGTCAATTACGGTATGACTATCGTGACGGTGCCGCTGTCGAATAGCGACCGCCTTGCGACCCGCAAGTCAGTTATCACTTTCAGCGACCGACAGGCTCGCCGACTAACGCACCCCGAGTGACCGATGGCACGTGCCAGACGGCCGACAGCCCGGTAGCCATCGGTTTCCACGCCTGCCGACCAGAGAGGCGACACAACCCGTGAGCGGATGGACACCGCGATCGGCCCGCGCTCGCTCGCGATCGACATCGGTCAGCGGTCGGTCGGCACGACGGCGTCGCGGTAGGCGTCGGCGAGCGCGTCGAGGGCCTCGTGGTGGTTCGTCGTATGGGGTGCGGTCAGCGGCGAAACGCTGATACGGCCCTCGACGATGGCGCGGCGGTCGGTTCCCTCGGGATCGGGAAGCGAGTCGGGGTCCATGTCCTCCCAAATGTGGTCGTGAAGCGTGACGTGGCCGCCCTCGCGTTCGGCGTCCATCTCGTAGCGTTTCGAGGGGCGCGTGATCTCGATCGGCGCGGGCTCGCCGTCCGGCAGCGGGACGTTGACGTTGAGATAGGCCGCGTGATCGAAGACGCCCGCCTCGAGCGCATTCTCGGCGAGATACGAGGTGATACGCGCGGCTTCGGCGTACTCCTCGGCCGTCACGTCGACGTCCTCGAAGGGCGTGTCATCGACGGGAACGTACAGCGACGTCGCGATCGCGGGGACATCGAAGAAGGCGGCCTCGACGGCCGCGCTGATCGTTCCCGACCGCCCGAGGACGTACTCCCCGAGGTTCGCGCCCTTGTTACAGCCCGCGACGACGAGGTCGGGATACGGGCCGAGTTCGGCGAGGCCGGCGACGACGCAGTCGGCCGGCGTCCCGTGGACGGCATAGCCCAGCTCGCGTTCGTCGACCTCGACTTCGTGGGAGAGCGACCGGCCGCAGGCGCTCCGGTCGTCGGCCGGAGCGACGACGGTTACGTTGGCGTGCTCGGAGAGGGCGTCGTACAGCGCCCTGATACCGGTGCTGTCGATCCCGTCGTCGTTGGTCAACAGGATCTCGCAGTCGTCGCTCATGTCACGCCGGTCGGGCGGCGGTGCGAAAAGCCCACCGTTTCTGAACTCTGCTCAGGTGATCCGGTCGACGATCGTCTCCTCGTCGACGACCAGATTGTACGCTTCTTCGTCGTCGTTCCAGAGCGCGAGGATTCCCTCGAACGAACAGACGTCACCATAGCCGGCCTCGAGCAGCGGTCGGTTGAGCGCGGTCTCCGTGGTAACGACGGCGTAGTGATCGGTGTCCTCGCTGCCGTCGCTGATCTTGAACAGGGGGTTCGACCGCCCGCTCCCGCGACCACCGTTGCCGTCGCCACCGGAAAGCGATCGACTGAGCTTCGCTGCGACGAGGTCGATCCGCTCGGTGACGTGGCGCTCCATCTCGGCCATCTTTGCCCACTCGTTGGTCTCGAGGGCCATGTCGATCCGCCGCCGGCCGTCGAGCCGTAGTTGCGAGTAGGAGAACTGCACATCGACGTTGACGAACTCACCGGGCGCATGCTCGCCGTCGTCTGGCGCGTTCTCGTCGAGTCGCCGCTGCACTGCCGGCACGTCTAAATCGGGTCGAACGTCGAACGACCAGCCGCGATCCGACGGCGTTTCGCCGGGCCAGAGCCGGACCGTGGGGCCGTAGACGGTCACTTCGCCGCGCCGATACCGCTCCGCGTCCCCGGCGGCGCTCGTCTCGAAGTCGACGGCGTCCCGGTCCCAGAGTCGCTCCTCCTCGAGTTCGCGTTCCACCTCGCGCAGTTGCACGCTGGTGTTCTTGTCCGCAGGTGCCATCGCGAGAAAGGTGCCCTTCGGCGCGAGCGTCTCGAGATACGACTGCATGACGTCGACGGGATCGTCGAGTTCGCTCAGGACGTTACAGGCGAGGACGAGATCGAAACCATCGTCGGGCGCGGTTGGATCGAACCCGTCGCTGCTTCCGTCACCGCTGACGGCCTCGCTCGGATCGAACGCCTCTGCGGTCGTCCGGTGGATCGTTGGGTGGGTATTCCGTCCCGTCTCGGCAAGCAGATCCTTGAGCACATCCGCGGCGGCGCTCGGCTCGACTGCGTGGTACTCGAGTAGGGCGTCGTCGGGCAAATAATCGCAGAGGCCGAGCGCGGGACCGCCCACGCCCGCACCGAGATCGAGGACACGGAGGGTGCGGTCGAGCAGCCCGCGATCCGCGAGGTCGTCGAGCGCGTACTGGATCGCCGCGTAGTACCCCGGCAGGTGATAGATCGCATAGCCCGCCGCAACGTCGTCGTTGTACTCGACCGGCCGGCCGTCGAGGTAGTCGGCTTTGAACCGGCGGACCGTCGACCGGAGCAGGTCCCCGGACGCTCCGTCCTCCCAGTTCGGCCCGTAGCGCTCGACGAGCAGGTCCTCGAGGCGGCGCTCGTACTCGGCGGGGAACCGCTCGACCGGTCCTCGACGGGGCGAAACAGGCTCGTCGTCGGCAGGGACGAACGTGCCGTCATCCTGTTCGATCAGTCTGAGGTCAGCGGCCTCCTCGCGGAGTTGTTGCCTGACGACCGCCGGATGCGGGTTCCCCGCGACATACTCACAGATTTCCTCGGGGTCGATCGGCCGGACATTACGCAGATACTTCGCATTCGATCGAATGGATTCGCGTTGGTCGCTCACTCGGTGTCACCTCCGGTATCGCTGTCGCGCCCCTCGCCGCGTTGCTCCTGCCAGCCCGCTGCCGCCTCCCGATACAGCGACTCGAGTTCGTCGGCATCGGCAGCGGCAATCTCGGCGGCCGCGTCGGCGACCGCGTCCGCACCGTCAAAGGCTTCCTGAATGTCCGCGTAGACCCGCGGCGTGCCGCCGGTCACCTGCTCGGTGAGTCGCCGCAGCCCCTGGTAGATCGGAGTTTCGAACCCCGCCGGAACCGACTCCGCGGCCAGCGCAAAGGAAAGGACCGCGGCGTGAGCCGCCGCCTGCACGGACTCCATGGCCTCGTCGTGTTCTATAGCGGTCGTCTCGAGTAGTGCGTTGCCCCGTGACTCGAGGCTCGCGAGGAGGTCATCCGTTACGGGTCCTGATCGATTCCGAACGACGGCGATCGATCCGGGTGCCCGATCGGGTGCGAAAAGCGGGTGCAGGCTCACTCGTTCCAAGTCGGGGCCGTGACGCTCCATCGCCGCGATTGCGGGCTCCATAACGCCGGATACATCGACGATCGCCCGCTCGGCCCGATCGGCCTGTTCGGCGATCGCGTCGGCCACGTGAGTCATCGGCACCGCGAGACAGACGACGTCGTACGTCGTCTCGCTCTTGAGGTCGGCGACGGCTCCCCCGATCGAATCGGCTGCGGCCGCCGCCGCGTCTCGGTCGAGATCGGCGAACGAGACTCGGGCGTCGACGACGTCCCCGAACCACGTCCCCATCGACCCCGCGCCGACGATCAGTACGTCCATCGGCCGCTTCTACCTCCCGACGTTGCAAAAGCCGTTCGATCGACTGACTCGAGTGACCTGCCGATCACGGGCCGGCGGTCGAGTGGCCTCGACGCTCTGCCAGAATATACAAGTCAATTCCACTGAGACAGAGTGTATGAACTCCGCCCAGTTGATACCAGTGATGCTCGCAACTGGGGCTGTACTCGTCGTCCTGACAACATATCCGTATCTGGCGACCGGAATCGCCTATCGGGACCGCGATAACGGCCTCTCATATATTGTCTTCCTCATGGGAGTCGCGGTCTGGAACGGCCTGTTTGCCGCACAGGTGATGGACCCGAGACCGATCGTGAAAGGGTTCTTCTTCAGCATCGCGACATTGGGTGCCGTCTTGGCCGGGGTCGGGTGGTTGTTGTTCGCCAGCACGGCAAGCAGCACGCCGTCGATCCCCTATCAAGAGACAGTCTATCGGGTCGTCGCGCTGCTGGCCGGACTCGAGATCGCACTCGCGATTACCAACCCGGCACATGCACTGTACTGGGAGATCGCTAGCAGCTCGTCCGACTCCCTGGCGTTCACCGTCATCGAACCGAACGTCGGCTACTGGATTCACACGGCGTTCCTCGTCGCGTTGTTTGGGGCGGGCACGATCCTCTTCGGCCTCGCGTGGCGACGCGAGACCGACATCCAGTACACGCGCAGTTACGCCATCGCTGGGGGCGCGACGACCGTGGCAATCATCGGAAGCAACATCTTCTTCGCCGGAACCGCGTCGGTCGCACCGCTCGTCGCCGGCTCCCTCACGACGATCGGCTGGGTGCAAGCCCAACAGAAACGGTATCTCCAGCTCCCGCGGCCGTACCGATGGATCGGCAACTTTCTGCAGTGACCGCATGTGTCGGTCACCCGTCGGGCACCGACGGGTTCGGACCACTATATTTCATGCCTCGAGTCCGAACCACTGACTATGGTACGAATCGGCATCGTCGGCGCGGGAGCGGCCGCCGCGGCCGCAACCACTGCCCTCGATGAAACCGCAATCGAGACGGAGATAACGGTCCTCGAGAAGTCCCGCGGGCTCTGCGGCCGAGCCGCGACGCGACGACGGGACGGGGTCGTCTACGACTACGGCGCGAACTACGTCACGTCCGACGACGAGCGAGTGGTCGATCTGCTGACCGAGACGCTGGACACCGAGGGACTAGTCGATATCACGGACCCGGTCTGGATCTTTGACAGCGACGGTGACGTTTCCGAGGGCGACGACCGAAACGAGCACAAGTGGACCTACCGGCAGGGACTGACCCAGATCGCAAAGCGACTGTTCGCCCGGACCGACGCGACCGTCGAGCGAGAGACTCGAGTCGAGATAGTGATCCGAAACGACGAGGGTGATAGCAGGAACGGAAACGGTCGCTGGCACCTCGAGGACACCGACGGAACCCGGTGGGGCCCCTTCGATGTCCTCCTCTTGAACCCGCCGGCACCGCAGACCGCCGACCTACTGCGGTCGGCCGAGTGGGACGCCGACGCCTGCGATTCGCTCGCGGACGCCGTTGAGGACGTTCCCTTCCGGACGGTCTGGACCGGGGTCTTTCACTATCCGCTCGAACTCGAGCGGCCCTACTACGCCCTCGTCAATACGGACAAGGACCACGAAGTGGGCTGGATCGGCCGCGAGGAGTGCAAGCCCGGTCACGTCCCAACGGCGAGTCGCTGCTGATCGTCCAGGCCAATCACGAGTGGTCAGTCGATCGCTACGACGAGCCCCCCGAAGCGAACTGTGAACGGCTCGCGGCCCTGACCGCCGACTTGCTGGACGACGAGCGACTGCGCGAACCGGACTGGACCGACTATCAGGGATGGCGATACGCGTTACCCGAGGACGGCGTCGCCCGCGACCCATTCCAACTGGCCGAGGCCGAGGGCTATACTGTCTCGGCGACTGGGTCACTGGCGAAGCCAGACTCCATGCAGCGCTCCGGAACGGCCTCGAGGTCGCCGATAGGATAGCGGACGCCGACTGAGAGCCGACTCACAACGCTGCCGTCACCTCGTCCAGCACCATGGTATCGACGAACATGACGACGTGATCGCCGCCCTCGACGACCGTCTCGCCACGCGGCGTGATCAACTCCCCCGCGCGGCTGATCGCACCGACGACGACGCCGTCGGGTAGCTTGGCCATCGCGTCCTGAATCCGTCGCTCGAAGAGGGCGCTGTCGGCGTCGATCTCGATCTCGAGGACCTCCGCGCGGTCGGACTCGAGCATGGCGACGTTTTCCGTCCGCTGCTCGCGAGTGAATCTGGTAATCTCCTCGGAGGTGACGAGCCGGGGGTTGACGCCGACGTCGATCCCAACCGTCTCGAAGAGGTCGACGTACTCGCCGGACTCGACGATCCCGATGGTGCGCTCGACGCCGATCCGCTTTGCCAGCAGGGAGACCAGCAGGTTCCGTTCGTCGCCCTCGAGCGCGGCGACGACGATGTCGGACTCGTCGACGTGTTCCCGGACGAGGAAGTCGATGTCGGTCGCGTCGCTCTCTAAGACCAGCGTCCCCGGGAGCTTCTCGGCTAGTTCCCGTGCCCGCTTGGGATCTTGTTCGACTAGTCGCGGCTCGAGTCCCTCCTCTTCGAAGAGCCGAGCCGTCTGATAGCCGATCTCGGTTCCGCCGACGATGACGATCTCGTGTGCGTCCTCGAGGGTCGGTCCGGGCGTCAGCGACCCCGCGAAGGCGCGGACGCTCTCCCGCGAGCCGATAACGACGACGGCGTCTCCCGCTCTGATGACCGTCTCCCCCTGCGGGATAATGACATCGTCGTCGCGCAGCAACGCGGCGAAGGTCAACGACTCGAACCGGTCGGCCTCGGAAACCGTCTCGCCGGCGATGGGACTATCCGATCCGATTTCGAACTCGGCCATCTGGATGAGTCCGCCAGCGAAGGTCTCAACGTCGTGTGCGCCGGGTAAGCCGGCGATTCGGACGATCGTCTCGGCGGTCTGCAGATCCGTACAGACCATGAAATCGATGCCGAACGCCCCTTTCGACTGCTCCCAGGTCCGAAGGAGGTTCGTTTTCTTGACGCGGGCGATCGTGAACGGATTACCGACGGCCTTCGCAGCCCCACAGATGACGATGTTCGTCTCGTCGACGTCGGTACTCGCGATGACCAGATCAGCGTTCTCGATGTCGGCCTCTCGCAGCGTCTCGATCGAGGTCCCGTCGCCCTGAATCGCCAACACGTCATAGGAGTAGGTGATCGACTCGACGCGATCGGAGTCCGTGTCGATGACGACCACGTGATGGTCGTCGTCAAGGCTCGCAGCGATGTTCGATCCGACCTCGCCCGCACCGATGACGATCACACGCATCAGGACCTCACCCGCGGGGATCGCTGTCTCGAGTCGGCACAGATTCCCCTCATGTCAGCAGTGTCGGCTGCCGAGCAGTAAGTGGGTTTGGCCTGATCAGGACAGTACAGGCCAGGGACTTACCGCAACGGGCATCCGCGAGCGAAGCGAGCGGTTGCTACGAGAGAGCGTTGCTCTCTCGGCATCAAGCGAAATCTTCGGGTTCACGGACGGCGAGAGATCTCCGATCCCTCGAGCAGTCGGTGCGAAGTCGCTAGAACGACCGAAGATCGTTCGTGATACCGAAAATCTTCGATTTTCGGGCCACGCCGACGACCTCGCGAAGTTTAGCGGGACGTCCGTCCCGCTGACCTCGCGAGAGTGATTCGAAAGGTGCGTTTGGACCTTTCGTCATCACGAGACGGCGGAGCCGTCTCGAACGACTTCGCTCCCGCTTAGCGTTACTCCGTTCAGGGTCGTGCGAACGGGCCAATGGTCCGTGAGCAGACGAGCGGTGAGCGAGCACTGCGAGCGAACCCGAGGCGGAAAAAGGGACGTTCACGGCATCTCGTGAATTGTTAACTCGACGTCTCGCGGGCGGCCCTCGATGTCTGCAACCAGTCGCTCGACGACCGTCTGAGCCTCGCCGAGCAGTTTGGGTTGGACCTTCTTGACGACCCAGTCCAGCGAGACGAACCGCGGGAGCGAGATGGCGTTTTTGTCCGCCGAATGCGGATCGTAAACGGCCTCGAAGTAGATCCGGCTCGCCGTCTCCGCGTCCGGCGGTGCGGACTCGGGCTCCGGTTCGACGCGCCACTCGCCGCGGGCGTCGATGTCGTTGACCAGCTGCCACGTGAGCGACTCGGGGGCCGAAATATCGGTCACCCGCGAACGAGCGGTGTAGCTGAGCTTCCACCACGCCAACTTGAGGTCGTAGACGGAACCGACGCCATCATCGCCGTTGACTCGAACCTCCTTCAGGTGGTCCGTGTACCGCGGGTAGTCGGTAAAGGACTGGACGTACGGGAAGACCTCCTCGGGCGACCGATGTGCGAGCGTACTGAGGAGAATTCTGTCCACACCGGCCGTACGACGGGTTCGAAAGTAAGGATTGCCATACTATCAGTCGGACTCGAGCGGCATCGACCCGTCAGTGACCGGGCTCGCCCGTGATCAACGATGGCGGCTCGAGTCGATGGCGACCGCGACACCCCTTCGTGCCATCGAGCGGCTCACTCTATAATAAAATTGAAACGAGGTACCACCGATCGCACAGCTGTCGTGCGATCGGGTGTGCAGTGACTGTTAGTGGCTACTATAGATAGTCACCGGCCAGCAGTTCGACGCGCTCTCTGGTCTCCTCGGGAATCGCCTCTCGTGGCGTGTTGATCGTTCCCTCGAGCGCGTTCCAGGCATCGCTCTCGAAGTCGTCGGGCATCGTCCGGATGGCGTGTTCGACGACCGCGTTGATCGCGTCCCGGTTGGCCGCCGCGTTCTCGAGGACCTCCTCGAGGGAGACCTTGCTATCCGCCTTCCAGACGTCGTAGTCGGTGACGCCGGCGACGGTGGCGTAGCTCAGTTCGGCCTCGCGAGCGAGTTTGGCCTCCGGAATGGCGGTCATACCGACGACGTCCCAGTCCTGGTCGCGGTAGAACTCGCTTTCGGCCTTCGTTGAGAACTGTGGTCCTTCAATGCAGACGTAGGTGCCGTCCGCCTCGACGGCCGCATCGGTGGCCTCTCGCGCGGCCGTCGAGAGATGCGAGGACAGCGCCGGACAGTACGGGTTCGCAAAGCCCATGTGAACGACCATGCCGTCGCCGAAGAACGTGGGGGTGCGGTGTTTGGTTCGGTCGAACGTCTGGTCCGGAATCACGAGCGTCCGCGGCGGCAGGTCCTCGCGGAGGCTGCCGACCGCGTTAGTGGCGATGATTCGATCGACGTCCAGCGCTTTCAGCGCGTACATGTTCGCGCGATAGGGCGTGTCCGTCGGCGAGTACTGGTGATCCTCACCGTGACGCGGTAGGAAGACGATCTCGGTCCCCGCGAGGGTCCCGGTCGTCAGGTCGTCGCTGGGCTCGCCGAAGGGCGTCGACACCGATTCGGTCCGGACCGCCTCGAGCGGCAGTGCGTCGTAGATGCCGCTGCCGCCGATAACGCCGATCGTCATGACGACGGATGGAACGACCAGTGCCGTAAACGGACCGGTTCCCGGCCCGAATGTGCCGCGATGAGACGATCCGTGTCGTGTCATCGGCGTGACTATCGATACCATGACTCACGAGAACCCAAGTGGAGTCGGCGTGACTGCTCGAGTATGTCGTCCGACGAGGAGTCAGGTGGTGGCCTTACTGACGGCCCTCTTGTTCGGCCGATGATCCGGCTGGCGTGGCCGCTGGTGGTCATCCAGCTGTTACAGGTCGCCTACAACGTCGGTGATACCTTCTGGCTGGGTGCGCTCTCGCCGGACGCGGTCGGGGCGGTGAGTCTCGCCTTTCCGCTCCTCTTCTTGCTGATCGCCGTCGGCGGTGGCTTCACGACGGCCGGTGCGATCCTGATCGCCCAACACACTGGTGCGGAGAGCGGCGAGGCCGGACTGATTGCGGGGCAAACGCTCTCGTTCGTCTCGCTGGTTGCTGTCGGACTGAGTGCGCTCGGATTTCTCGCGACTGAGCCGATGCTCGCCGCGTTGCCCGCCGACGCTGAGACTCAAGCCGCGATCATCCCGCTTGCCGCCGAGTACCTGCGGGTGTTCTTCCTCGGACTGCCCTTCCTCTTCGGTTTCTTCGTCTTCGTCGCGCTCATGCGCGGCTACGGCAGCACCCGCGCACCGATGCGCGTCATGCTCGTCAGCGTTGTCATCAACCTCGTGATCGACCCGTTGCTCATCTTCGGCGTCGGGCCGATTCCGCGCCTCGAGGTCCAGGGAGCCGCCGTCGCGACGCTCATCTCGCGGGGGATCGCGACGGCTATTGGCTTCTACCTGCTGTACTACACAGATGTGGGCCCGAACATTCGGGCGGCTCACCTCCGGCCGCGACGGGAGTACGTCACGAAGATCACGCGACTGGGGATTCCGACGGCGCTCGAGCAGTCGATGACGGCGCTGGCGCTGGTCGCGATGACGGCGATGGTCGTCACCTTCCCGCCAGCGGTGGTCGCGGCCTACGGACTCGGGAACCGGCTGATCTCGCTAGCCTTCCTCCCGGCGCTGGGAATGGGGCAGGCGACGGACACGATCGTCGGCCAGAACCTGGGTGCTGGAAAGCCCAACCGGGCGGCGAGAGCGGTCCGGATCGCCGCCGGCGTGATCGGTGCGGTCATGCTCACGGCGGGTGTATTCGCCTTCCTCTTCCCGGAGCCGTTCGTCTCGGTGTTCGTCACGGCCGACGCGGCGGGGACGGCGGCGACGATCGATTACGGCGTGACCTACCTCCGGTTCGCCGCGGTCGGCTTTGCCTTTATGGGCGTGTTACAGGTGATTCAAGGAGCCTTCCGCGGGGCCGGCAACACGAAACAGCGCTCGCCTTTGCGGTGCTCGGACTCTGGATCGTTCGCGTCCCCGTCACGTACTATCTGCTCTTCGTCGCCGGCTGGGGAACGACGGGCATCTGGACGGGCGTCGTAATCGGCGATATCGTCGGCGCGATCGCCGCCGTCGCGTGGTTCACGCGCGGCACGTGGAAGAAGTCGCTGGTCGAACCAGACGAGAGAGACGAGGGGACGGCGGACGGACCGACGGGAACGGCTGAGACCGAGTCGACCGCGGAATGATGGTTGATCGAGTCAACCACGCGTGATTCCTCGAGAACGGAGCAGACCGCCAGAATCAGAGATTCCGTTCGATCGTCGCTCGCAATCGCTCCTCGAGATCGCCCTCGTCACCGGATCGAAGCGAGAGGCGCTCGTATCGCTCGTCGGTGTCGAACTGTTCCGCCAGCAGGCCACCCCGGCGGTCGACCTCGATCACCAGATCGAAGCCGTCACCCTCCGGCAGCGTGACGATTTCCAGTTCGTCCAGTTCGCCCGCGAAGGGACCGGACCGGGGGACGAACTCGAACTCCTGGACGAAGCGGTGATCGGAGAATAGCGACTCCGTCGACTCGCATTGTGCCGTCCGAAGCGTGAATCCGAGCGAGTCGACGGCGTCGAATAACGCCCGGCGGAGTGGATCGGGCTCGATCTCGAGGGCGTCGCGGTCGTCCGGGTCGACCGCCCAGTCGATGTCAAGACCGGTATCGAGCCAGACGCTCGTCCTCCCCATCGTAACGGGCGTGTGATAGGGGACGTCGATCGACACGGTTTGGGAGCGCTCCTCGTCGGGCTCGATCGTAAACGAGTCCGCCACGCGGAACGTATCGATCTTCGCCGTTCTCGTGCTCTCGTCGGTTTCATAGCGCGTCGCGAGTGCGAAGTAGATGCCGTCGATCTCCTGTGTCTCGTTGCCGCCGGTGATGTCGACACGCGCGTCGACTGATTTACCGGCCGTAAGCGTCGTCGATAGGACCGTATCGACCGTTGCAGCACCGATACCGAGACTCGATAGTACTCGTTTCATCCGATGATAGCTGTCTCAGCCGTCGCTTAAATACTTGTATTGTTGACACCAGCGTGCAGATATCGTTATGACTGCTGATCTCGGATCGATTCGATCGACAGTCGTCTCCATCGGAACGGGACGACCAAATCGGTCTGCAGGCGTTACTCGGCCGCGAGCGCCCACTCGTTGCCATCGACAGACTCGAGCACTTCGCGTCGTTCCATCTCACTCAGGACCTCGGACAGCCGGTCGGGCTGGGCGATCTCCATCTCGATGCGCTCGATGCCGTGGTGTTCGGTGAGGTAGTGACGAATTTCTTCGATCGTGAAGGTCCCTGCTCCGCTTTCTCCATTGCACTGGTGATCAGATCGACCATGTCCTCGATGAAGTTCCACGGGTAGACGACCCAGGTCCACTCCTCGAGCTGTTCGCCGACGTAGTCGGGATCGAACTCGCTGGTGCCGAGCAACTGAAGGGTTGCCGTGCGGACCTCGCCGGCGTCGCGGTCGTCGACGTACTCGTAGGCGTGCTGGATCGAGCCGCCGGTATCGGCGATGTCGTCGATGATGAGCACGTCCTTGTCTTCGACGCTCCCCTCGGGCATGGGGTAGCGGACGGTCGGCTCGCCGGACTTCTCGGCGGTGCCGACGTAGTGTTCCATCTTCAGGCTCGTCAGGTCGTCCATGCCGAGGAAGTCACAGAGACACCGGCCAGCGAACCAGCCGCCCCGGGCCAAGGCGACGACGACATCCGGTTCGAACTCGTCGTCGCGCACGTCGTCGGCGACGTCTCGACACAGGCCGTAAATGTACTCCCAGTTAGTTATCGTACAGTCGAAATCGTCCGGTAGATCGGACATCTGATGGCCACCTACCCGGTGTCTCGAGCGCAGTCCCCTTAAGTTGGCTGAAACGGGTTCCGACAGAGCAGCTGGGAACCTTAACGAATAGTGAACAGTAATAACGGTATGAACATCCAACGTACTGACCGGATATGTCCTCCACACAAGCGTACGAGTACCTGCTCGAGTGCAAGAACGTGATCGGCGTCGACTACGACGAAGACGAAGATCGGGTCACGGTGTTCGTCTCGCAGAAGCGACCGCGAGACTGTCTCAATGACGAGGACGACATCGAAACGCGCGTGGCCGAGGCCGGCGATGACGTCGACGTCAGCGTCGTCGATTCGGGATACGACGAGAAACGGGAGGGGTTCGACGCGCTGTCGACCCTCGAGCCGATGCCCGAGGCCGCCGAGGACCGGCAGGGCCGCCACCGGCCCGTTCCCGCCGGCGTCAGTGAGATCAACGCGAACTCGACGGCCGGCACCGGCGGCCCGTATCCGGCTCGCGTCGAGGATGCGTCCGCCGGAACCGCGACCTGGGACGACGCCGTCGAGGCCGGTGATCTCGTTCGGCTGTCGAACAATCACGTCTACGCCCGCTCAAACGCGGCCGATTTCGGTGAACCGATTCTCCAGCCGTCACCAGTCGACGGTGGCGACGCCGACGACGAAGTGGGCGACATCGTCGGCTACGTCCCGATCGAGGACGGCAGCCTCGTCGACGCTGCCGCCCGCTCGGTCGATCCCGACCGGGAATCGGCGACGTACTTCGGGCTCGACGAGGACTGGCCGACCGGCGTGCGCCGCGAGGGGTACGATGACCTCCGCGGCTCGACTGTCACGAAGACGGGTCGGACGACGGGCGTCACGAGCGCCGTGATCGAAGCGACGAGCGCGAGCGTCCGCGTGGAGTACCCCGACCAGGGACCTGTCCTCCTCCGCGACCAGCTCGTCGCCGGCCCCATGTCCGAGCCCGGCGACAGCGGCTCGCCGGTCTTCCTCAAGGACGGAACACTCGTCGGACTGCTCTTCGCTGGTTCCTCTCGGCAGACGATCTGTAACCGAATCGGAAACGTCGAGCGCGAACTGGGCGTCGAGATACTCACCGCCGACCCGGGCAGCGACGAAACGGTACCGGTCTACAGGACGACGATGGACCACACGCTCGAGGTCGACCTCGACGAGCCGACGCTGGCCCTCGAGTCGGTCACCTTCGAGGACGAACTGCAGCCGGGCGAGACCGTCGACGTGTCCGCGACCGTCGCCGGCGACCCGGGCAGGTACTGGCTCGGAATCGACGACGACCGGGCGACCGTTTCGATCCCGGATGGTGACGGCTCGCGTGGACGAGCGACGGCGAGACTTCCCGTCTCGGTCCCCGCCGACTCGACCGGGACGCTGACCGTTCAGCTTCGAGGCGGCCCGGTCGCCGAACTGAAGTGAGCGCTCATAGCGGGGTCGCCCTACTCACCGCCACCGCTCACCGTCACCGATCGACGCGATAGAATCCGTTTTACGGCCACAAACTCCCTCGAGAGCGATTCGACTGTCCCCTCGAAGCACGAAGGTAGTTATTTATAACTCGATCATACAACCTAGTTATCGATGGCGCACACACAGATCCAGGCCGCCCGCGAGGGGACGGTGACACCCGAGATGGAACGCGTCGCCGAGCGAGAGAACCGCGATCCGGACGTCGTCCGCGAGCAGGTCGCCGAGGGACAGGCCGTCATTCCAGCAAACGTCAACCACGACGCGCTCGACGCGATGATCATCGGGCGAGAGTTCGCGACGAAGGTCAACGCCAACATCGGCAACAGCGAGACGACCAGTGACCTCGAGACGGAACTCGAGAAACTCCACACTGCGGTCCACTACGGTGCGGACACGGTGATGGATCTCGGTACCGGCAGCGATCTCGACGAGATCCGGGAGGCCCATGTCGAGCACTCGCCTGTGCCGTTGGGCACGGTGCCGCTGTACGAGGCTGTCAAGCAGGCCGGCAGTCCCGAGGACATCACGACAGATCTGCTGCTAGAGATCATCGAGAAGCAGGCGAAACAGGGCGTCGACTACATGACGATCCACGCGGGGATTCTTGCCGAACATCTGCCGTTGACCGACGGGCGGAAGACGGGGATCGTCTCGCGGGGCGGGTCGATCATGGCCAAGTGGATGGAAGAGAACGGCGAACAGAACCCGTTCTATCAGGTCTTCTCCGAGATCTGTGAAATCTTCGCCGAGCACGACGTCACCTTCAGCCTCGGAGACAGCCTCCGACCCGGCTGTCTGGCCGACGCCTGTGACGAGGCCCAGTACGCCGAACTCGATACCCTGGGCGAACTGACCCGCGTCGGCTGGGACCACGGCGTGCAGGTGATGGTCGAGGGGCCGGGCCACGTCCCGATGCACAAGGTCGCGGAGAACGTCGAGCGCCAGCAGGAGGTCTGCGACGGCGCGCCGTTCTACGTCCTCGGGCCGTTGGTGACCGACATCGCGCCGGGCTACGACCACATCACCAGCGCCATCGGTGCCGCGATGGCGGCCCAGGCCGGCGCGGCGATGCTGTGTTACGTCACCCCGAAGGAACACCTCGGCCTCCCCGAGGAGGAAGACGTCCGCGACGGGCTCGCGGCCTACCGGATCGCCGCCCACGCCGGCGACGTGGGCAATGAACGCCCCGGCGCACGCGACTGGGATGATGCGCTCTCGGAAGCGCGCTACGAGTTCGACTGGCGCGAACAGTTCGATCTCGCGCTCGATCCCGACCGCGCCCGTTCGTTCCACGACCAGACTCTGCCCGGAGACAACTACAAGGAGGCCCGGTTCTGCTCGATGTGCGGGGCCGAATTCTGCTCGATGCGGATCGATCAGGATGCACGCGAGGACGGCGAGATGGAAGCGATCGAGGGCGAGGAACGCACCGACCTCGAGTCCTCGCCGGCCGCGGAGGTCAACCGGCCGCCTGTGGGAACGCACCAGTCGGGCGAGTTACCGCCGATGGCTGATCACGAGGGCGGCGACCCACTCGAGGAACCGGGAGATGACTGAGACCTGAGCCACGATACATATAGCGATCGAATACAGTCACAGAGAAACGACCTCATCTTTATCCGACAGACCGTGGTCGGTTCGGTATTGATGGCACCCCGACGACGGACCGTACTGGCGGCTGTATCGGCGGCAACGGCGTCGGCAGCGGCCGGCTGTACCGATATGCTCGCCAACATAACGGGAGACGAAAGTGATCCGGAGGACCAGCGCGACGCGACAACGGCGTTCATCGAGGACCTCGCGAACGATCAGTTCGACGCGGCCAGCGATCGATTCGTCGCGGACGAACGAGAGCGACGCGGCGACCCCGGCCGTCTCGAGCGGTTCTGGATGGGGTACGGCGCGGTCAGTGGGAGTTTCGAGAAGATCGTCGATACGGCCACGAGAACTGGAAATAACGCTACCGCGGTCGACGTGACGCTCTCATTTGCCCGCGGCGAACACGACTGTCGCGTCGTCATCGACAGGCAGTCGCGACTCGTCGACTGCGGCGTCGCCGACGAGTACGAACGGCCGGCGTACGTCGACTCGAGCGCGGTCGCCACCGAGGACGTCACCCTCGCGGTCGAGGGCTGTTCGCTCTCCGGCACCGTCACGACGCCCGCGGACGATGGCGGCGACGCTCCCGCGGTCGTCCTCGTCCACGACTCCGGGCCAGTGACCCAGGATACCGCCCGCGGCGGGACGCAGGCGTTTACGGATCTAGCCGAGGGACTCGCGACGCAAGGCATCGCGACTCTCAGGTATGATAAGCGATTGCCCGCATGTGAGGTCTCCCCCGGCGAATACACGCTCGATGGCGTCACCGTCGACGACGCACTGGTCGCGATCGAGGAGCTTCGGGGGGCCGAGGGCGTCGATTCGGATCGGATCGTCGTCGTCGGCCACGGCCTCGGCGGCCGAGCGGCACCGAGAATCGCCGCTCGAGACGGCGATCTCGCGGGCGTCGTCGGTCTCGCCGCGCCGGCGCGTCCGTTTCACGAACTGACCCTCGCACAACTCGAGCACAAGGTATCCATCGGCGACCACGAGTGGGCGGACCTGGTGAACGTCTACGAGACATGGACTGACGAGATCGAATCGATTCGATCGGACGAATACGATGCGGACGAAACGCTTCTGAACAAGCCCGGCGCGTTCTGGGACAGTCTCGCGGCGTACGACCACCTCGAGACTGTGACGGAACTCGACGCGCCGCTCTTGTTCCTGCAGGGGACTCGCGACTTTCAGGTTAGCGTCGCTGACGACCTCGAGCAGTGGCAGTCCGAACTCGAGGGGCGGTCAGACACGACATTCGACACCTACGACGGGCTCAACCACCTGTTCATGCCGGGCAAGGGGCCGTCGGTGGAGTTCGCGTACGCCGTCCAAAACAACGTCGCCGCGGACGTCGTCGACGATCTCACTGGCTGGATCGACGAGCTCTGATGATGTGGTCGAGGTCTGTGACGCGCGACACGACCGAGGATTCATACACCGGTCGCCCGACCCACGTCGTATGGAGACGACTCGAATCTTACAGGTCGACGCGTTCACTGACGAACCACACACGGGGAACCCGGCGGGCGTCGTCCCGGACGCGGACGGTCTCTCGGCCGATCAGATGCAGGCGATCGCCGCCGAGATGGCCGTCAGCGAAACCGCTTTTCTCCGATCGAGCGAGACCGCTGACCATCGAATCCGCTACTTCACCCCGACACAGGAGGTCGACCTCTGTGGCCACGCGACGATCGGAACCTTCGCCCACCTCCGCGACGAGGGCCTCGAGCCCGGTACGACGACCCTCGAGACGAACGTCGGGACGCTCGAGATCGAGGTCGAGGAAGACGGCACGGTCTGGATGACACAGGACGAGCCGACGATTCGCGAGGTCGACATCGGCTATGACCGCGTGGCCGACGCGCTCGGCGTCGATCGGGCTGCGCTCAAGGGAGCGAGCGACGATATTCCGCTCGCGGTGGCCTCGACCGGCCTTCCGTTCCTGATCACCCCGATCACGTATCTCTCGGACGTCGGCGACGCCGAACCCGATATGGACGCAGTTGACGCGCTCACCGACAATGTCGACGCGACGGGCGTCTATCTCTTCACGTTCGATGCGCTCGAAGCCGAGTCGACGGTCCACGGACGGATGTTCGCGCCGGGGGCCGGCGTCCCGGAGGACCCCGTCACCGGCACCGCGAGCGGGGCCGTCAGCGCGTATCTCGATCGCTTCGGCGCGTTCGACGACGACTTGCCCGAGGAACTCCGACTCGAGCAGGGCCACTACATCGACCGGCCGGGGATCGTTCGCGCTCGCCTCGACGACGCGGTCCAGGTCGGCGGCCGCGGCGTGACCGTCCTCGACGGGTCGATCGTCGTTCCTGAGACCGACGAGGACGAAATCCTCGAGGCCTGACCGCGCGGTCGTCGTCGGAAAGAGAGTGGATCCCGCCGACCGCCACCATCAGCACGAGACCTCCGTTCAGTTAGTACGCGAATAGTTCGACTGGAGACTGTCACTCCACAGTCGGCACGATATTTACTCATGTCCGAGTTTCGACTGGGAGAGCCCGTTCGCAACCTTCTTTATTCGTTCCAGTGACGGACTCAATAGCAATGGCTGTACTCTGGCTGGACGAGATCAGTGCCGGCGACCTCGAGACGGTCGGCGGTAAAGGTGCCTCCCTGGGCGAGCTGACGGGCGCGGGGCTGCCCGTCCCACCGGGATTCGTCGTAACCGCCGGGACCTATCGATCGTTTATCGAAGAGGCTGAAATCGACGAGGAGCTGTTCGCGGCCGTCGACGTCGATGTCGACGACTCGGCTGCGCTGGCCGACGCCGCGGACCGCGCACAAGAACTCATCCTCGAGACGCCGTTCCCCGACGAGCTTCGGGCGGAGATCCTCGAGAGCTACGGCGAGGTCGGCAACGGTGAGGCGTTCGTCGCCGTTCGATCCTCGGCGACGGCCGAGGACCTGCCCGACGCCTCCTTCGCGGGCCAACAGGAGACGTTCCTCAACGTCACCGAGGAAAACCTGCTCGACCGCGTTCGGGAGTGTTGGGCCTCGCTGTTTACCCAGCGGGCGATCTACTACCGCCAGGAGCAGGGGTTCGATCACTCGGCGGTCAACATCGCGGTCGTCGTCCAGCAGATGGTCGACGCCGAGAAGTCAGGTGTAATGTTCACGAGCCACCCCTCGACGGGCGATCCCACGATGATCATCGAGGCCGCATGGGGACTAGGCGAAGCCGTCGTCTCCGGTGCCGTCTCGCCGGATAACTACGTCATCGATCGCGAGGACCGCTCGATGGACGTGACCGTCGCCGAGAAGAAGGTGATGCACGAGAAAGACGAGGCGACCGGCCAGACCGTCGAGCGCGAGGTCCCCGAAGACAAGCGCAACGCACGGGTCATCTCCGACGACGAGATCGACGATCTCATGGACCTCGGCGAGCGCGTCGAGGACCACTACGACGAACCGCAGGACGTCGAGTGGGCCATCGTCGATGGTGATGTCTACATGCTCCAGTCCCGGCCGATCACGACGATCGACGAGGGCACCGACGATGCCACGGACGCCACCGGCACCGTTGACGCCACAAAGGGCCTAACTGACGGCAGCGGAAGCGTCCAGACCGCCGAAGGCGGCAGTAGCAGCGCCGATACTGACTCGAGTGGGTCGGGCACCGGGGACGTCATCGTCGACGGCCTGGGCTCGAGCCCGGGGACGGTCAGCGGCCCTGCGAAGATCGTCACCAAGCTCGATGACCTGGCCAAGGTCAGTGAGGGAGACATCATCGTTACCGAGATGACGATGCCCGACATGGTGCCCGCGATGAAGCGGGCCTCGGGGATCATCACCGATGAGGGCGGCATGACCAGCCACGCCGCCATCGTCTCCCGCGAACTGGGCGTCCCCGCCATCGTCGGCACGACCAACGCCACGACCGTCTTGGAGGACGGCCAGGTCGTCACGCTCGACGGCGACAAGGGCTCCGTCCTTGAGGGGAGCGAAGTCGAGCCAGAAGAGGAGACCGAACCTGTCGAGGAGGTCCGACCGCAGTCGCCGGTCAAGCCGATGACCGCGACGGAAGTCAAGGTCAACGTCTCCATTCCCGAAGCCGCCGAACGCGCGGCCGCGACGGGTGCCGACGGCGTTGGCCTGCTCCGGACCGAGCACATGATCCTCTCGCTGAACCAGACGCCAGAGAAGTTCATCGAGGAAAACGGCGTGGACGACTACATCACGGAACTCGTCGAGGGCATCCGCGGCGTCGCCGACGAGTTCTACCCGCGGCCCGTTCGCGTCCGCACCCTCGACGCCCCGAGCGACGAGTTCCGCCAGCTCGAGGGCGGCGAAAACGAACCCGAGGAGCACAACCCGATGCTCGGCTACCGAGGGATCCGCCGCTCGCTCGATCGCACTGACGTTTTCGCCCACGAACTCGAGGCGTTCCACCGGCTCTACGAGATGGGCTACGACAACGTCGAGATCATGTTCCCGCTGGTCAACGATGCCGAGGACATCTATCAGGCCAAAGAGTGCATGAAAGAGGCGGGCATCGACCCCGAGAAGCGAAAGTGGGGGGCGATGATCGAGACGCCGGCCTCGGCGCTGTCGGTCGAGGAAATGGCCAAAGCGGGCATCGACTTCGCCTCCTTCGGGACCAACGACCTGACCCAGTACACGCTCGCGGTCGACCGCAACAACGAGCACGTCGCCGACCGCTTCGACGAACTCCACCCCGCCGTTCTGCGTCTGATCGGTGACGTCATCGAAACCTGCCGCGAACACGACGTCGACACGAGTATCTGCGGACAGGCCGGCTCCAAACCCGAGATGGTCCAGTTCCTCGCCAAGGAAGGGATCACGTCGATCTCGGCGAACATCGACGCCGTCCGCGACGTCCAACACGAGGTCAAACGCGTCGAGCAGAAGCTCCTCCTCGACTCGGTCAGATAACCCGCCCCGTCGCATTTTCTGCATCGTCCGTCAGTCGGCTCGAGCGGTGCGTTTCGGGAGAAAATCGAACCGACAGCCCGTCACCACGGTCAGCCTGACCGGCGGCGACGCGAGAGACGACCCCGACAGCGACTGCACGGATCACGAACCCGAACGGGCACAAGCGTCCGTCATCAGCGTCGGCTACTCGGACTGGGGCTCGAGGTTCGATGAGCACGGAGACGAATACGGCGATTCCGATGGTACACTGCCCGAACGCGGCAGTTGCGGTCTAGATCACACTCTCGGCGGAACGCCGACTGCCCGCTCCCCTGCGGCCGCGGGGAAAGGCCCATGGTGCAGGCTGACCTCAGTTAACATATGAGTGACCGCTCGGACGAGGTGACCGAGAGCCGGGACCGAGACCCTCCCGCCACTGATGACCTCTTAGAGGAGACGGACCACCTACTCTCTGAATCGGGTGCCGACGTCGGCGACGCCTCGCCCGAGTCCGCTGGCTCATCCGATCCGTCCGTCGATGCCGATCCTCTGGATGCTCCGACCGGCCTCGATCGTGGACCCACCGGCACGGCCGCCGACGAACCGGCCGACCGGTCCGAGAGCGATTCATCGCGCTCGTGGCTCTCCCCGCTTACCTCACGGCTCTCGCTCGGGCGATATTTCTCGCCGAAAGGCTACATTGCGCTCGTGGGTGTGCTCAGCGCCGGCTTACTGGCCGGCGAGACCGCGCTGCCGTTCGCTGGTCGCATGATCGGCATGTTCGCCGTCGCCTTCACGGTCGGGCTCCTCACCTCGAAGCGGCGTTACCTCGAGATGGGCGTCGCCGGCGTCTCGGTCGGCGGCGTCGCGGCGGTTCTCACCAACGTCGTCATCGCCGCCGTCGGCTCCGGGCAAACGCTGATTGCCGTCGGCGCGACCGTTGGCCTCCTCGCGTCCGTCGTGGGCTACTACTTCGGTCGCGATCTCCGCGCCGGGCTCTCACAGGACATCGACTGATACGGTCTACTGTCAGTCGTTGCCGGCGCAACCCCGTCCGCTCTGGGGTTGCGCCGGTAAATCGTTACAGTAATCCGTATGAGCCGTGTTGCGCCGTCAGCCTCACGCGTTCGTCGTCAGTTCCCAGCCGCGCTCGGTCCGACGCACGACTCCGTTGTCGGCCATTACCTCGAGCAACTCGGCGACGACCTCGCGGGGCGCGTCGATATCCTCGCTGAGTTTGCCGACCGATTTCGGCTCGGCACGGACGCTCGCGAGCAAGTCGGCGTAGATCCGGCTCTCCGGGCCAGCACCGACGGTATCGGAAATATCATCGAGCACGTCACAGAGCCGCCCCTGAACCCATCGCTGGGCCAGCGAGAGTTCGTTCTCGAGCCGTTCGAGATCTTCTAAGGCGATAAGCAGGTCGTTGAGATCGTCGGTGTCGTCCCAGGAGACATCGAGCGAGAGGTGTCGACAGGTCGTGATATCGAATGTGTTGTTCGCCGGATAGGCGCTCTTGCTCGCAAAGCCATAGGGTGAGACGGTCACCTCGAGACGGACGTTCCGGGCGATATGGAAGTATTTTCGCCGCTGGTCGTCGACACGGCTCTCGATCAGCCCCGCCTCCTCGAGTTTCCGGAGGTGTTCGATAACAGCCTTGGGACTCACGCCGAGGTATTCCGAGATTTCGGTCACGTAACAGGGTTTGCGGGCGAGCAACCGAAGGATCCGTCTTCGGTTTTCGTTCCCGAGTAAATCCAACAACGCGGCGGAGTCCATCGAGAGAGGGTTAGTGATCACCGCTGAAAAGCGTGTCTGCTTACTGTACTCGCGGAAGAGCCGGTCCGATCGAGCCGTCTCCGGGACTAGCGGCCGGTATCGTTCCCACTGCCCGTGTCCGCTCCCGGCCCATTGTCCGCCGAATCGTCGTTCCGTGAACCGGAGTCAGACGGCGGTCCCGTTGATCGCTCGTCGTCTGCATTGCCGGCGGAGTTCCCGTTCCCGGTTTCGGCTTCCTCGCTGTCCTCGGAGCCGCTATCGTTTCCTACTCCCTGGTTGCTCTCGGAGCCGCTATCGGTTCCGCTTTTCTCGCTGTTCTCGGAGTTCTTTTCGTTGTCTCCGCCCTCGTTGTTCTCAGATCCGCTATCGTCTCCGTTCTGCTCGCTGTTTTCGGCCCCGTTCTCGTTTCTGGGTTTCTCACTGCTCGCAGAGCCAGTACTGTCATCGCCCGTCTCGCTGTTCTCGGCTCCATTTCCGTTCCCGTTGTCACCTCCCTCGTCGTCCCCGGATTTGTTACGGTTATCTGCACCTTCAGTGTTCTCGGGCCCGTTCCCATTTCCTGTACTCCCGCTATTTCTCGTGCTCTCGCTATTTCCGGGTGCGCCGCCACTAGCGTCACCGTTGCCTGTTGCTTCGTTATTTCCGGGACCAGTAGCGTTTCTTGCACTCTCGCTATTTCCGGGTGTACTATCGCCGCTCGAGTCCCCCTTATCGGCGGATGGACCGCGGTCGTCGGGCGGCCCTGCTCCGACTCCGGGTGAACCGTTCGACTTGGACAGTCCTCGAGCGACCGCGGCGACGTCCGGCCCGGCCTGTTCCGAGACGCTTTGCCGGATCTTCGTCGCGTTCTCCCGAAGCGTCGCGAGTTCGGTCTCGTTGAGACTGCTGTCGTCAACGGTGCTATTTGTTCGCTCGACCGACCGCTCGAGACTGGCTATTTCGACGGTTAATTTCGCCATTCGGGACCGATAGACACCGTGTGAAAGGTCCTCCTGTTGGTCCTGGAGCTCGGCGCGTTCGGCCTCAATGGCGTTCAACTGTGCGTCGAGTTCGGCCGTCCGATCACCGACGAGAGCCGCCTGGCTCTCGTTGTCCGCGGTTTCATACGCCGCTTCGAACATTCCGCTTTCGACCGTTTCCTCCGTATCAGCCGCCGTCGCTTGCATCAGCGTTCCGACGGACACGTTTGTCGTTGCCGTCTCGGAGTGGTCGGATTGGGACGCATGGCTGGCCGCCAACGAACTCATGGCGGTACCGCTCGCAAGCGGTGCGACCGTAAGTCCGACAACGGTGATGGCCACGAGGAGAGCGACCGACCGAGTGGTTGTCATCAGCTTTGTTGTTGTCCAGAACATACTAAAAAGACGGACCTTCGTTCGAATCGTTTACTCCGTTCGGTGAGCAGGCCAGAGACGTTTTGAGCGTTCAAGGCGGCAGTAGTTCCCGTAACTCGGCCGGTTCAATGGGATACTTCGAACCTCAAGTCGGACGACCGTTGCTCACCATTCGAACCGTTTCATGCAGTCGAGAACGAATCAATAACGCACTACGAACCGTATAAACAGAACGCGAAACCGTCCGAGGGACAACTGTCCGACAGCTCGACACCGTGTACTTGGATTCCACGACCCGTGATCGATACCGGGGCTCGAGAGATCGGTCTGATAGCGCGACTGTTTAAACGTATTCGCAAACAGTTATGTCGATTCGGACCATGGTATTAATTAGCATGTTCGAGGTGTTTTCCCGAAGCTATTATCTCGGACGTCTCTACGTGACCCCTACCGATGGGGAGCACGCACTCATGCACAGCGAGCAACACGAGCGGATCAACGAGGAAGTGTATGCGACCGGTGACGGACTCGAGCGCCTCGACACTCCGCTGGTGATGAAATTCGAGTCCCGGCACTTCCCGGTCCACGGGGCAGCGGATGTCCCGACGAACACGCTCGCGTTGCCCCAATCGATGCTCGAGGGGACCGACGTTCGGAACCCGCCCTCGCTCCGGGAGGTGTTTCTCGCCCGACGGGAACGGGCCCAGCAGTTGCTCGAACTCGCCGGCGGCCGGCTGGCATCGGTCGACGGCAACCCGATCGACGATCTGCGAAACGCCGGAACCTAGAAGTAGGCTCGCTTCCCGGTTTCGGCCGGATGCTCGACGAGTTGCTTGGCCGCGCATCGCTCAAGAACCGAATCGACGAACTCGAGGACGAAAACGAGCGGTTACGGAAGCGGTACGAGGCCGAATCCGAACGCCGGGCCGAAGCCGCCACCGCCAGACAGGACGCCGAAGAACGGATCAACCGGCTCGAGGATCGGATCGCCCAACTCGAGGGCGAACTCGAACGGGCCGATGAGGAGGAGACCGGGCTGACCGTCCGGCACCGCGACCAACTGCGGGGTACCCGTCTCGAGGCGGTGTTCGACCGCCTCGCGTCGTTTCGAACGGACCCCGAGGGTGCACTGACCGTCAGCGTGGACGACGACGGGATTACCGAGTCCGTGCGCGCGGAACTGGAACCAGTTCTCGGTGATCAGATCGCACTCGTCGAGGACGGTGCGCCCTGCCTATGTTGCATTGACGATGCCGGCCTGCTCGCCGTGACCCTCGAGCCGCCGGCCGTCCCCACTCTCGACGTGACCTGGCGCGATCGGTTCGCCCTCGATCGCGAGTGGTTTCTGCCGACCGGCCGCCACGCGGTCGCGCTCGTCCGGACCGATCTGTTCGCCCTTGGCATCTACGAGGGCGACGAGCGCGTCGACTATCGCGGCTTCGAGAGCGACGTCAAGGGCAGCCACTCCAAGGGTGGCTTCTCCCAGGCCCGCTTCGAACGGATTCGGGACGGCCAGATCGACGATCACCTCGAGCGCTGCAGGGACGCCCTCGCCGCGTACGAACCGGATGGTGAGGCCGCCGACACGCCGCTCTACCTGGTCGGCCAGCGCGGCATCGTCGAGACGCTCGTCACGGAATCTGGGCTGGAGCCGACCGCGACGGCTGCCGTCGACGCGACCGGCGATCCGGAGCCGGCGCTCGAGGATGCCGTTCACTCGTTCTGGATGACGGAGCTGCGGGTACTGTGATACCCGGACCCCGACCGATCGTCAGTAACTGTCTCCGTCGGTAAAACAGCGACCGCATCGGATCACGTCGCCATCGCTGACGGCCTGCTCGACGGGAACCAGTCGGAGGTGCTCGTGTGCCACGTGCGACGTTGCTCCACAGGTCGTCTGAAAGTCGGACTGCCCGGATTCGTACTTGTGGATCTTGTCCGTCGTCTCGTTCAGGACACCGTTCATGCTATGCACTACCACAGTATCTGGCTATATAAGAGCATCGTCCGTTGCACAACGAGTACCTGATCGGTCTCGCGGTCGAACGGAACGGACGCGGAACGGGAACCGGATCGAAACCAAACCCGACTGTTTCCAGCGCTGAAACGATGCACCGTAGGCAGGCGATTCGCCACCATCGAACCGATTCCAACATGGTTTCATTTTCGAACGGCGAATTCTCGACCGAGTCTGTCTGACTTCGAAACCGTCACGTGCGAGCAGTGTGGTGACGATTTCGAGGCATATCCGGACGCCGAGACCGCGGAGCGAGGGATTCTGTCGTCCCATGTGTACCCTCGCGGCGAACTGATCGGCGACCGGTCTCGAACCCAGTATTTTCGGCTCGTCGAGCCGGCTCGCCTCGATTACCGCCTCGAGTCGGGACCGTCGATTTGCTGGCGACCCGCCTCGGAGAGCGGGTTCGAAACCTCGCTCGTCACGTACTCGTGGCGCTTGCCCCGCAGCCGCATCACGGTCAGTGCCTTGTGGACCGTCGGCTCCGCGAACAGCGCCCGTTCGTCCCGCCGGATCCGCGCTTCGGGGATGTCGCCGTCCGCTCGGAGCCGCTCGAAGGATCGCTCGCAGTGCTCGCGGATCCGCGCCCAACAGGCTCGCTCGTCGACGCCCAGTTCGTGACCGATCGTCGCGACGAGTTCCGCGAGGTGATTCTGGAAGAGTGCGTAGTACAGCTTCCAGTGGCAGTCCGCCTCGCCGTCGGCGTCCAGATCCGACTCCGGATACGGCTCGAGCGAGAAACTGCGTTCCGTAAGCCGGTCGCCGTGAACGCGAATCCCGCCGAGGTCACGAACCAGCGTCGCGATCGGGCGCGCGTCGTCAGCGTCGAAGACGATCAGACTGTTCTGGAGGTGGCTCTCGAGGGCGATCCCATAGGTACACAGCAGTCGAAGCTGGTCGGGGATGACGACGCCGGCGTACTCGGCAACGAACGCGAGCGCCGCGTCCGCGGTGCTCGTCGTGTCCCGGTTCTCCCCGTATTGATCGACGAGGTCACAGACCAGGGGCCGTCCCGAGGTCGGCGCGTCGGCGACGAGGCTCGCGGCCACCACCGGGTACGTCCCGTCCGTGGCGAGCGGGTGGGCCTCGGGCGGCGTCCGCACCAGTCCGGAGAGGTGGCGAGCGTCGTCGTACCCCTCGCCGCTGGGGTGGGGACCGCCGGGCGGGTGATAACACGTCGCCGCGGGCTCGGCCAGCAGTCCCAGCGTCTCGAGCGACTCCTGTTCCTCAATCCCTCGCACGATGTCGGTTACCTGCGGCCCGTTAGTCACGGCCTGTGGTGAGAGCGTCCGGACGACGTTCGTCGTCTGGACGGGGATCGCGAGCTTCCAGTGCGGGAGCGGGCCGTCGCCGGTTCGGTCGGTCCGATATGGAACTACCGTTCGGAGATTCAACTGTGGCGTCACCGAATGCGCGTACTCGGGGAGCGGAACGACGCGGTCGTCGGCACGCTGGCCGGCGTAACGGTCCGGAACTGTGCGATGGTACTGGAACGGATGGACGGGAACGACGGCGTACTCGTCAGTCGTGCGTCCGTCGGGGAGCGCAGACTCGAGCGCGCCCTCGAGCCCCGCGAACGTCGCGAGCAGCCGATCGGTCAGGCCCGCGGAATCGGTCGCTCGCGTCTCGAAGGCGTACTTGCGGTCGATCGCGACGAATCGGAGGTCGATTCGATCCGTGAACTCCGGCGCGTACGCGAGTCCGTCGCCGGGCGTCATCCCGCGCCGGATCTTGCCGCCGGGATGGAACGGGTGACCGTCGGTGACGATCCGCTCGAACGATGTAGCGGCGTTGGCGGCGGAAATTCTGGTAGCGACGGCCTCGAGCGGTGACTCCGATTCGGGGTCCGGTTCCGTCCGAGCGTGAACGGCCGCCGCGAGCCGTGCGAGCGCGAGATTGGCGACGCTCTCAGCCACCTCCGCTCGGATCCGCTCAGCCTGCTCGGCGTCACTGAACGCACCCTCACACTCGAGTAACGGGACGAGATCCACCGGATGCGAGACGGGATCGATAGCAGCCGAGACCGAGTCTGTCGTCTCGGCTGTCGACCACCGCTGGATCGCGCCGACCAGCCGGAATCGGTCGTAGCCATGTCTCGCGGCGATCCCGGCGATCAGGACGGAGCCGGATGCGGGCAGTGGAACGAGTGCGAGTTGCCGGCACTCGTCGGGGAACGATTCGAGAATCAACTGGAGGTGGTCTCCCTCGAGCGTCGAGAGCGGTTCGGGCTCGTCCGGGACCGTTGGAGCCGTCGACGATCCGAGGGCCACGAACCGGGTGTCGGGCAGTTCGGCTGGGTCGCCACGCACCACACCGTGGATGAATCGATGCAGGATGTCGCGGCGAGCCCTCTCGAGGGCCTCGAAATAGGCCGTCTCGGCCGGCGTCGCGAGATCGTGCGCTCGAGCGTATTGCGTCGCGACACCGAACGCGGCCCGTTCCGCGGCCGTAGCGAGTGATCCGCGACTCTCGTTCCGTCGATTCGTCCCGTTCATGGGTCAAAACAGCCAGTACGGGCTTCGGTACGCGCTGTGTTAACTCACGGGGGATGTGGGGGTGTGGGAGGGAGAGTACGACTGATGCGGATTCGAACGCCGTGAAAACGCCGGTGTCCCGGTCAGTCCCGGTCGACACTCGGATGCATCGTTGGCTCCTCGTCGAGTGGTTCGGCGAACGCCTCCCGGATCGTCTCCCGTGCCTGCTCGTCACGCTCCCGTCGTTCTTCGTTATCGATCTCCTCACAGCCCGGCGGCACGTCGCGATCGCGGCCGGTAAAGTAGCCCTCGGGGACAACCCAGTCCTGATAGAAGGGAACGTCGGCATCGTAGAGGACCGCGAGGGCAACTTTCGCACCGTGGCCGGCCGCAACGATCGCCTGATGCGGTTCGTCCGCGATCCGGCCCGCGGCGTAGACGCCGTCGACCGCCGTCCGCCCGCCCTCGTCGACGCTCACGAAGTGTTTGCTGCCCCGCTGCATCCGGCCGACGTCCAGCGGCTCGAGGTAGTCGCTGTTCGGCCACGAGGCGGCGATGACGCGACGCGCCTCGAGGGGCTCGCCGCCCTCGGTTTCGAGGACGAACCCCTCCTCGAGTGCTCCCTCAGTGACCGGTTCGGCGTGAGTCACGCGCCCGAGTTCGAACTCGGCACCCGCCGTTCGAGCCTGCTCGCGGGTCAACTGGAGGTGCCGGCGGGCGTCGACCCCGTCCGGGAACCCGGGGAAGTTCTCGAGGCTGGCGTTGCGCGCGAGGATGGACTCCCCGCCGTCGACGACGAGGGTATCCAGTCCTGCGCGAGCGGTAAAGATCGAGGCGGTGAGGCCGGCGACGCCCCCGCCGACGATGCAAACATCTCGCATGGCCCCCGGTTGACCGCCTCGAGTATAGAAGGTTGCCGTTCACCGCGTTCGCTCGAGGGGATACAGTCTCAGTTCGAAACCGTCAGCATCGAAGCAGTCCATGTCGTTCCGTGCAGCGGTGAATGGGACAGTGGGTTCTGAGTGGGATCAGTGAAAAAGTGTCCTGCTAGCGCGGCAACAGGGAATCGCCACGCCCTCCCCAGCCGATTTCTGCTCGCGGGCCGACGGCCCGCTCGCATGGTTCGCGGAACCTCCGGTTCCGGGCTAACGCTCAGTCACTTCGTTCCTTCGCTCATTCACAGGAAGACGCTTCGCGTCTTCCACGCCTGTGTTCACGAAGACCTCGCGCAGTGTTGTCGGCCGCTCTCACTCTCGTTCGGCCGGCCCGCTCACGGCTCGCTTCGCTCTCCGTTTGCTTCCGAGGCGCTCTCCGGTCGCGCCTCGCGGACAGCGCGCACTACCGCATACCGGTTGCACAATCCGAAGTGATACCGTGATCTCCTGAAAATCCCGTCGAGACGTGAGGCGACCGCCGTGTAGAACGGCTACTACGAGCTGTGACTTCTATCGGCTACTCGAGCCGAGCGACGACAGTCGAGACAATCACTCAGCTGGCGACTGCTTCGCTCGTGTCCGACGCCACTGCGTCGTCTCTGATCCAGAGATCGCCGAACAGTTCGTCCTGCTCGAGGGTCACTCGGCCTCGATGGGCCAGGAAGAGGAGGGCGAGATAGGTCATCACACGAGAGCCACCGACGTCGTCGATCTCGGCGTACAGCACCTCGTCGCGCCCGTTCTCGTAGTGGACCTCGAGTTCGGTTTCGACGTCGTCGATAACCGCCTCGATGTCCACCTCGTGAGTCGTGTGCGTGACGTCGTCGCTTGTCGGCTCGTCGTCAACCCGGAAGTCGTCGCCGGAGTGGTAGTTCAGCTCCTGAACGCCGCGGTCGTACCCCTTTGGCGAGTCGCTTGTGTCGTAACTTCGGGACTCCTTCCACCATGTGCCCCGTTCGGCGGACCGGAGCTCTCGAACGAGCTCGTCCAGCGTCTCCGGTTTCCCGCGGGCGTGCTTGCGCTCGAGGCGGCGCTCCATCTCTTCCTCGAGGTTCTCGACGGGATCGAACCCGGGCGGATACTCCCGCTCATCGTCGCCCGCCGCGTCCATCGCCCCGTCTTCGGCGAAGGGCGCTTCCCAAGGCGGGAGTTCCTCTTCGTCCGGCTCGTCGGTCGCGAACAACTCGTCGCTTTTCATCCGTAAGAGGACGCTCGCGTAGAACAGCGCCCGTCCGGACGTCCGCAGATCCACGTCCTCGATCGCCTCGAGAAACGTGTCCGTAACGTCGACGATGTCGATGTCCCACGGGTCGATATCGCCGTCCTTCGCGAGTTGCACGAGCAGTTCGACGGGTTCGACTTCGTCCTCGTCTTCCGCACCGTCGGCCGTCTCGATGTCCGTGAACTCGAGGATAGACTCACCGGACTCGTCCTCGCGGCCCTTGTCGCTCCCTGCGCTCGCGCCCGACTTCGGCTCGAGAACGGAGCCCGGCGATGACTCGCTCGGACGCTCCCGCTCGTCATGGCCGGTGATATCGAGGGGAATGTCGTCGCCGCCGTCGGTTCGTAGGTCGCTGTCGACGGCTCGCGGCTCACTCCTATCGCCGCTCGCTTTGTTCGAGGGCTCCTGCGTCGCCTCTGGTTCTTCGGAGCCCTCGCTGTCTCGCGGGTCGCTTCGCTCCCCGCTCGACATATCGGAGCCGCGTAGCGGCTCCCTAGTCATCAGCAGGAACCTCCCCACTACTCAGATCGATCCCGGTCACCGCGCTCACGTTGTCCTGTTGCATCGTCACGCCGATCGCCCGCTCGGAGCGGTCGAGCATGGCCGAGCGGTGGGAGACGACGACGAACTGGGCGTCGCCGGCGAGTTCCTCGACCATCTCGCCGACCCGTTCGGCGTTGACCGCGTCGAGGAAGGCATCAATCTCGTCGAGTGCGTAGAACGGGGCCGGGTTGTGCCGCTGGATCGCGAAGATGAAGGCCAGCGCAGTCAGCGACTTCTCGCCGCCGGACATGGCGTCTAAGCGCTGGATCGGCTTGTCGCCCGGCTGTGCCTTCATCGTCAGCCCGCCGTCGAACGGGTCCTCCTCGTTCTCGAGGTGCAGCGACCCGGTCCCCTCCGAGAGCTTCTCGAAGATTTCGGTGAAGTGGGAAGCGATTGCATCGTAGGCGTCCATGAACGTTTGCTTCTTCTGGGACTCGTACTGCTCGATTCGGTCGCGGATGCCGTCGGCCTCCTCGACTAACGTTTCCTTCCCCTCCTCAAGGTCGTCGAGATCGCTGCGGACCTCGTCGTACTCGTCGATTGCGAGCATGTTCACGGGCTCCATCGCTTCCATGTCCGACTGCAGGTACTCGATCATCTCGAGGACGGTCTCGTGGTCGGGCACGTCCTCCGGATCGTAGTCGCCGACCTCGGACTCCAGCGATTCGATCTCCCACTCGAGGCTGTTCGCACGTTCGCGTGCGTCCTCGAGTTTGCTTTCGACGGCGTTGACTCGGTCTTGCTGCTGGTCGCGGTTCGTCCGGGCCTCGGAGAGCTCCTCCTTGAGGTCACTGCGTTCGGCTTTCAGCTCCGTGAGTTCTTCTTCGAGTTCCGCAACGGCCTCACGTTTCTCCTCGAGCCCCTCGCGTTTCGTCTCGATATCCGCCTCGTACTCCTCGATCCGGTCTTCATGCTCGGCCGTGCGGTTCTGGGCGGCCTCAATATCGTCGTGGAGGTCCTCGATGGCGTCCTCGGCGTACTCCTTCTCGAGGCTCAACTCGTTGAGTTCGGTGTCGAGTTCCTGAACCCGGTCTTCGCGTTCGTCGATCTCCGCCTCGAGTTCCTCGATCTGGTCGGTCAACTCAGGGATTTTCGAGTCCGCGAGTTCGGTTTCGAGCTCGTCGATCTCGCCCTCGAGTTCCTCGACCGTCGCCGTCTTCGCCTCGATCGCCGCGGAAATCTCGTTCATCCGCTCGTCGACGGATTCCCGCTCCTCGCGGAGTTCCTCCAAGCCCTCTTGCAAGTCCTCAATCTCTGCCTCGATGGCCTCGCGCTCGTCGTCGAGCCCCTCGAGCTCGGACTCGATCGAGCGGACTTCGTCGGCCGCGTCGCTCTTGCGATCGCGAGCGTCGTCGAGGCGCTCCTCGACGCCGCGGAGTTCCTCGCGGAGGGATTCCCGCTCCTCTTGCAGTTCCGTGATCTGTTTGGCGACGCGCTCGAGTTGGCCCTCGCCGCCGCCGGTAAAGGAGTACCGCGAGCCGCCGCCGGAGCCGCCGGTCATCGCACCGCTCTTCTCCACGAGGTCGCCATCGACGGTGACCATCCGGTAGTCGCCCATGTACGAACGGGCGGTCTCGATGTCCTCGACGACCAGCGTATCGCCGAGGACGTAGGAGAAGACGCCAGCGTACTCATCGTCGAAGTCAACAAGGTTGTACGCGAAGCCGACGACGCCCGGATCGCTTGGAGCCGATGACAGCCGGCGCTGGCTCATGTCCGTCAGCGGCAGGAAGGTCGCTCGGCCCGCGTTGCGCGACTTGAGGTGCTCAATACACTGCTGGCCGATAACGTCGTCGTCGACAACCACGTTGGCCAGCCGGCCGCCCGCGGCGGTCTCGCAGGCGGTCGCGTACTCGCCGGGGACGGTCCCCAGTTGTGCGACCGCGCCGTGAACGCCGTTGATTCCCGAATTGAGGATCGTCGTCACCGCACGACCGAACGAGGAGTCGCCGCTCTCGCCGGCGTTGGCCTCGAGTTCGGCGTACTCCTGTTGTTTCGCCTGGATTTCGTCGTCGAGATCGTCGACATCGGACTGGAGCCGGCGCTTCTCGCCTTTCAGGTCGTCGACAACCTCCGCGATGTTCGCGCGGTTCCGCTCGGCCTTCTCCAGTTCTCGCTCTAAGTCGCTTCGCTGGCTCTCGAGTTCGGGGATCGATTCGCGTTTCTCCTCGATGGTCCCCTCTTTCTCCTCGATGGCGTTCGAGCGCCGTCGAGCCTCGTCGAGCAGGCGGTCTTGCTCGCGCTGGAGGTCGTTCTTCTCGGTCTTCGCTTCCTCGAGTTCGTCTTTGTGCTCCGCGAGGTCGGCCTTGAGCTCGTCGAACTCGGTGTCAACAGCCTCGATCTCGGCCTCGAGTTCGTCGCGCTCTCGCTCGCGTTCCTGAATCTCGCTCGTGATCGAGGCCTTCTCGAGTTTGTGCTCGCGCATTTCGTCCGCGAGGTCGTCAATCGTCTCCTGCTTGCGGTCGATCTGGACGAAGGCTTCGCGGCGCTCGGACTCGGCGTCCTCGATCGCCTCCTCGCTGGCCTCGATCTTGTCCTCGAACCGCGAGATCTCTCCTTTGATCTCCTCGATTTCGCTTTTGATCCGGAGCTGTTCATCCTCGCCCTTGCGCTCGATCTCGGCGTTTAAATCCTCGAGATCCTCCTGTAAGCGCACGACTTTGCCTTCGCGCTCGTCGAGTTCGCGCTGGAGCTCCCGAAGTTCGTCTTCGAGGTCATCGACCTCGTCTTGGACGGCGTCGAGTTCGGCGCGTTTCTCCTCGAGTTCGCTGGCTTTCTTGTACCCCTCGTACTCCTCTTTCTCGCGGCGGAGCCGCCGGTACCGCATGGCTTCCCGGCGTTCGTCCGCGAGCTGGTTGAGCCGATCGCGTTTCTCCTCGATGCGGAGTTCGGCCTCGTCGATCCGTTCTTGAACCGTCTCGAGTTCCTCGAAGGCGTCTTCTTTCTTGGCGTCGAACTCCGCGACGCCCGCGATTTCGTCGATGATCTCCCGGCGGGCGTAGGGCGTCATATTGATGATCTCGGTGACGTCGCCCTGCATGACGACGTTGTACCCCTCCGGCGTGATGCCCGCCTGTGCGAGCAGGTCCTGAATGTCCGAGAGGTTGACCGAGCGGTCGTTCAGGTAGTAGTAGGAATAGTAATTGTCCTCGGTCTCTTTGACCCGGCGACGGATACGAATCTCGTCGATATCGCCGATGTCCTCACTCCCCGCGGCGTTGACGACCTGCGAGCGCTCGAGGGTGCCCTCGGAGTTGTCGAGGATGACCTCGACGGTCGCCTCGCGGGGGCCACTCGAGGTGTCCGCATCCTCGTCACCGGGGTTGTAGATAAGGTCGGTCAGCTTCTCGGCGCGGATCCCGCGGGTCCGGGCCAGCCCGAGCGCGAAGAGGACGGCGTCGATGATGTTCGACTTGCCGGAACCGTTCGGGCCCGTTACGACCGTGAAATCCTCGTAAAACGGGATCTTCGTCTTTCGGCCGAAGCTCTTGAAATCGTCGAGGACGATCGCCTTGATATACATCTTGTTGCGAGACCTCCGTATAGCCAGCAGCCGTCAATCGGGGTGAAGTTACCATCCGCGTTTCCCCGCTCACGGCGTCATCCGCAGTTATGCAACAATGATGTCGTCGCTACCTGAGTCTTCCGCTTCGTCGCCAGCAGTCTCCTCTTCGCTCTCGGCGTTGGCCGCTGCCTCGGCAACTTCATTGGGTTCGGCTTCGGGTGTTTCGTTCTCGTTGACCGTCGTCGTTCCCGTCTCTTCGCCGCGGCGTTCGGGAACGCGCGTCGGCGTGTCGGCATCGAGCTCCGCCTCAAGCACGCGGATCCGCTCTTTTGCCTCGATGAGTTCGTCCGTCAGGCCTTCTACCGTCGACTCGAGTTCCGCAACCGTTGATTCGAGCTGCTCGACGCGATTGTTCGACATATCCGCTAGGGGTCCGTCTGGCCACATAAACGTACGTCAGACTAGCATAGGTTATTTATATTTAGTACGTTACCGGCAGTGACCGACTCACTCGAGACGGGCGGCAGTTTCAGTGTCCGTCAGGCGGGTCCGCGTAGCTAGAAGCCTGTCGTGGTCGTGTCACTGCGCGGTGTTCTCCGCTACGGGCAGCGTGAACGAGAACGTCGCCCCTTCACCCGGTTCGGAGTCGACCCATATTTCTCCGCCGTGGCGTTCGATGATCCGCTGGCAGAGGGCAAGGCCGATCCCGGTACCCGAATAGTTCTCCCGACTGTGGAGACGCTGAAAGACTTCGAACACGCGGTCCTGATCCGCGGGATCGATCCCGATGCCCTCGTCGTGGACCGAAATCGTCCACTGTTGTCCGTGGCGCTCGGCGTCGACGGAAATCCGCGGTGGCTCGTCGCCGTTGTACTCAATCGCGTTACTCAGGAGGTTCTGGAACACCTGCCGCAACTGGCTGGCGTCACCATCGACGCGGGGCAGGCTCTCGGTCTCGATGTCTGCGTTCGTCTCCTCGATCTGGAGCCGTAAGTCCGCCAACACGCTCTCGAGGACCGAATCGAGGTCGATGGGTTCGAGCGGGTCTCCTTGCGTCTCGACTCGAGAGTACGCCAGTAGCCCCTCGATCATGTCACGCATCCGGTCGGCACCGTCGACCGCGAATGCGAGGAACTCCTCACCGTCCTCGTCGAGTTTGTCGGCGTAGCGGTTCTCGATGAGCTGGAGGTAACTCGAGACCATCCGCAAGGGCTCTTGTAGATCGTGCGACGCCGCGTAGGCGAACTGCTCTAAGCGCTTGTTGGACTCCTCGAGTCGCGAAATCGTCTCCTCGAGTCTGCTCTGGTACTCCTTCCGTTCGGTGATGTCGTGGGCCATCGTCACCCCGGCGAAGACGTCGCCCCGGTTATCGGTGATCGGGACCGTGTAGATCACCCACTCGCGGTCAGCGTACTCGAGTTCGACCGATCGCTCCTCGCCCTCGAGTGCGGCTCGGAGCACCGGTTCGAGCACGTCGCTCGTCTCGTCAGGCCAGACATCGTCGAATTGTTCTCCCTCGGCTTCCGCCGGGTCCACCGGTATCTTGTCGAAGCCCTGCCCCGCCGCCAGCGTGTACTCGAGGTCGTGGTCGAATAGGGTGACGATCCCGTTCGGGAAGTGCTCCGCGAGGGTGCGGTAACGCTGTTCGGACTCCTCGAGTTCGCGTTCGCGTTCCCGGCGCTCGGTGACGTCGCGGAAGTACACCGAGATACCGGTCTCGGAGGGATAGAGGTTCGCCTCGACTCTGAAATCGAGCGTGTCGTAGTAGAGCTCATAGCTGGTCTGCTCCTGTGTTTCCAAGGCCGTGTGGAAGGCGTCCCAGACCGGGTCGATCTCGTGTAGGTCCGGAAATACGTCCCAAAGTCGCTCCCCGAGGAGTTCCGCCTCGGAGTGCTGGAGGAGTTCCGCAGCGCGGTCGTTGACGTGCGTGAACCGGTACTCGTCGTCGACCGCGTAGAACGCGTCGGAAATCCGCCCGAGGATACGCTGGAGTTCGCTTTCGAGTTCCTGCTCGCGCTCCCACCGATCCGTCATATCACGGGTCACTTTCAGATAGCCCTGATGGGTTCCGTCGTCGTCCCGAACCGGCGTGATCGTGACGTTCGCCCAGAACCGCGTGCCGTCCTTACGGACGCGCCACCCCTCGTCCTCGACGGAGCCGTTCTCGAGCGCCCGCTCGAGGTTCCGTTCGGGAACGTCCGCCGCTCGATCCGCGTCGGTGTAAAACGCCGAGAAGTGTTCGCCGATGATCTCCTCGCGGTCGTATCCTTTGATCTTGTGTGCGCCCCTGTTCCAACTGATGACGGTCCCCGCCGTATCTAACCGGAAGATCGCGTACTCCTCGACGGCGTCGACCAGCGACTGAAACGCATCTTCGCTCTCCTGAAGGTCCGCTTCCGACTGCTTCTGCTCGGAGATGTCGTAATAGAACTCGACCCGTCCACCAGCGAACTCGCCCGATTCGATTGATTTGCTCTGGTACCTGAGCCAGCGGTCCTCGTAGTCATCCCCGTCGCCGACGACCCGACACTCGAAGTGGTCGACGTAGCGATCGTCATCGTACGACGACAGGACGGTCGCCGCGAACGAGCCGGGGTCGGCGAACCGGTGTTTGAGATCATCGTCGACCACCGTATGGTTGTTTCGCCCGATGAGGGCCGCTCGATCGAGGTCGAAATATCGTTCGATCGTCTCGTCGGCCCACTCGATTTCGTACTCCTCGTCGAGGACGACGACGCCGATGTCGGCCTCGTCGATGATGCTGGTGATCGATTCATAGGATGCCACTGCCGATGTGAGCGTGTCCTGTCGACGGTGTTTCTCGGAGCGATCGCGAGCGACGCCGATGGTCCCTTGGAACTCGCCGTCCTCGACCAACAGATTGACGCGCAGTTCGCACGGAATCGTGTCGTCGTCGACGGTTCGAACGGCGAGATCGAAGGTCGCGATATCGTCGTCGTCGTTCGCCTCGATCTGGCTCGCGACTTCGCGTTTGATACGGTCGATATCGTCGTCCCCGAGCACGAGCGAGATGTGCTCGCCGAGGAGTTGCTCGCGCGTATAGCCGGTCGTCTCGACGATAACATCATTGACCGCAACGAAGTGCCCGTCGGCATCGAGCTGGTAGATTCCGTCGTCGATCGTGTTGACGAGCGTCCGATAGCGGTTGAGCGCGACATCGTCGTCGACATCCCCCCAGAATACCGCATTGTCCGCGTCCGCTCGAGTACTCATGTCGTCTTGATACCCACTGAGTAGCAAAAAACCCTTGCCGCTCGCAAGCAGCGTCTCGCCCGCTCGAGACGGTCGTCACCGTTTCTGGACGGCGGCTCGAGCCCTTGGTCGATGGGGGAGACATCAGAGAGGGCGCCAATGACGGTCGAGATCCGTCATTGAGCGAGTCTCAACGAGGCGACCGTCGGTTGTCTGCTCGGCAGTCTTGTGCGACGGCGCTGTCGGAATCGATCGATGTGGACTCCGTCCGATATCGCCGATCGGGAACGACACCCTGGGGTGACCTGTTGTTTGATGGTGGCATGTCTCTTACCACCAAGTAAGGATGGCGAGAAACACTAGTCCTAGTCTCGAGGACATCGACGAGATCGCTCACGAGCCCAGCCAGGAGTTCGTCGAGTCCACGAACGTCTATGACTTCATGCAGGAGTACGGTATCGACGACTACGAGGAACTGATCGAACGGACGACGACGGATCTCGAGGGCGAGCCCGACAGCGGCGTCGACTGGTTCTGGGACGAACTGGTCGACTACCTCGGGATCGAGTTCTATGAGGCGTACGACGAGATCCGGGAGGATAGCGAGGGGCCGCAGTTCACCGACTGGTACCCTGGCGGTGAACTCAATATCGCCCACAATGTCGTGGATCGCCACGCGGCCGTTGACGAGGAGCGACGAAACAAGGTCGCGACCATCTGGGAGGGAGAACACGGAGAGATTCGGGAGATAACGTACCACGAACTCCACCGGCAAGCGAATCAGGTCGCGAACGCACTCGCGGAACGCGGCATCGGAACGGGCGACACCGTCGGGCTCTACATGCCGATGGTACCGGAGGTCGTCTCGATCCTCTATGGCTGTTTCAAGGTCGGCGCGATCGCGGTCCCGATCTTCTCGGGCTTCGGCGTCGACGCGGCCGCCACCCGGATCGCGGATTCGGCGTGTTCCGTGCTCTTTACCGGCGACGGCTTCTACCGCCGCGGCGACCCGATCTTTCTCAAGTCCGCGGCCGACGAGGCGATCGCAGAGGCCGGCCACGTCGAGCAGACGATCGTCTTTGATCGGCTTGGCTCAAGCGCCAAGACGAGCGAACACGAAATTCCGTGGACAGACGACCGCGACGAGTGGTGGGACGACGCCGTCGAAACGCAGGACGACGAGTACGAGACGAAATCACTCGACTCGAGCCAGGAGTCGATGCTGCTCTACTCGTCGGGCACGACTGGGAAACCAAAAGGAATCGTTCACACACACGCAGGCATCCAGGTCCAGTGTCCCAAGGAGGTCTATTTCGGGATGGATCTCAAACCCGCGGATCGCTTTTTCTGGGTCTCGGATATCGGCTGGATGATGGGCCCGTGGAGCCTGATCGGCACCCACACGTTCGGCGGGACCGTCTTCATGTACGAGGGCGCGCCCGACTACCCCGAGCCCGATCGGTTCTGGGAGATGATCGACCGCCACAACCTCACCCAGTTCGGCATCTCACCGACCGCGATTCGTGCGCTCCGAAAGCACGGCAAGCGTCAGACGACGTCTGACGGGCCAGCCGGCTCCGCCGGAGTTGGAAAGGACAACTGGCTCGAGGGCCACGACCTCTCCTCGTTGCGGATTCTGGGCTCGACGGGCGAACCCTGGGACCCCGAGTCCTGGCACTGGTTCTACGAGACCATCGGCGGCGGCGAGTGCCCGATCATCAACATCTCTGGCGGCACCGAAATCTGTGGCTGCTTCCTGATGCCGATGCCGACGGAACCGCTCAAACCCTGTACGCTCGGCGGTCCCGGTCTCGGGATGGATATCGATATCGTCGATCGCGAGGGAACTCCATCAGAGAGGACAACGAGCGCGGCTACCTCGTCGCTCGAGACTCCTGTCCGTCGATGACCAAGTCGCTGTGGTCGGGCGACGAGCGCTATCTCAACGAGTACTGGTCGACCTTCGAGGACATGTGGAACCACGGCGACTGGGCCCAGAAGGACGCGGACGGCTTCTGGTTCCTCCACGGTCGGGCCGACGACACGCTCAACGTCGCCGGGCGTAAGGTCGGTCCGGCGGAGGTCGAAGGCGCGCTCATCGACCACGAGGCCGTCAACCAGGCCGCCGCCATCGGTGCGCCCGACGACACCACTGGGACTGCCGTCGTCGCCTACGTCGTCCTCAAGGAGGGGGTCGAGGAAACGGACGATCTCCGCGAGGAACTGCGCGCTCAGGTCGGCGAGGAACTCGGGAAACCGTTCCGCCCGCGCGAGGTGCTGTTCGTCGACGAGTTCCCCAAAACGCAGTCCGGCAAGATCATTCGGCGGGCCATCCAGGCCACCTATACCAACGAGGACCTCGGTGACATGAGCAGCATCGAGAATCCCAAAGCGCTCGAGGAACTCGAGGACGCGCGATAGAACTGGGGTCGCAGGAATTCAACCGCGCCGTAGACACCGGGTCGCCGTCCTGTTGACGGGCTGGTCTCTCCCGACGGTGTGGGGAATCGTTATACTCTGGGAGGAGGGGGCGTTCTAGTATCTGATTCGGGCTGCCCCGCATTGACCCAGCACTTTTCACGCCCTCGTGCAACGGTCCGCAATTAGTCTGGTGAGTGAGCATGGCAACTACATCGAAGAAAGGGACTGGAGCGGGTCGAGCCTCGTCGCGGGCTCACCGACGAGCAAGCCGACGATCGATCCCAACACGAACGCCGCGCCGATTCGGTAGACGATCGGGACCGAGCGGTATCGTTGCCAGAACAATTAGCGGTGCTTGTTGCCATTTAACACGCCTTCTCGTCTATCGTATCGCAGTTCAAAAACGGGTGACCGTCGTCGGAAACGCTTCCGATACCGACACCGCTGTGGCGGACGAACGGGATGTGAGTGCCCGAGTACGATGACCGAGACGAGCGCAGTGAACCGGGCGCTCCCAGTAGTGAGTTGGACCCGAGATCAGAGACCTGGAACACCGAACAGGAGCGTGAACGCGGCGGCTCCGAGCAGTACCACGCCCAGAGCAATAGCGACGTCCTCGCCGTCGGGAGCCAGCCGTTCGAGCGAGACGACGAGCGTCAGGCCGACCATCACGAGGGGATTCATCGTACCCAGCACAACCATGAGCGCGAATAGCGGCCAGGTACAGGTGACGCAGTTCACAGCGTACTCGAGGCCGTCGCGAGCCATGTGGGTGGCTGCGGGACGGTGCGGGACGGACCGACAGCAGCCACACCGCTCGAGGACGTCGCGTTTCAGCGACGTGAACTGGTAGCCGCCGGCGAACGCGAGCAGCCCGCCGACCACGAACGTGCCGACGCTGACGCCCAGTACCGTCGCGGTCAGTAGGCCGTGAATCGAGACGAGGAACTCGATCGCCAGCGGGACTGCGCCGACCAGCGTCCAGACGAGGCCGTACGCCCCGAGGAACGCGGCGATCGAGGGGAGGAAGACGGACGGCTCGTCGCACAAGACGTCCCGATACCGACGAACGGCGGGGACGAGCGCCGGGAGCATCATCGCCAGCATCATCGTCCCCACATGAGGAGGTACGCCGCGACGCCGGCAAATCCGTTCGCCGCGGCCAGCGCCTCGGGAACGCCGGGAGCGCGCATCGGTGCCTCGAGTCCGGCCGGGGCCGGTCCGAGCCCGGGGAGCCATTCCTCGAAGAGGACGAGCCACAGCAGGGCGGACAGCGAGAGGACGAGCGTGTCCGCGACCGGGAGGGTGTCGAAATCGATACGATCACTGAACGGGAATGTATTATCGAAATCATCGGGTGCGCAGCGGGACGGTCGACGGGCTGTCAGTTCGATTCGGAGTCGGCCCCGGAGACGGGGTGTTGGCCGTCGCAATCGCGGTGGCAGGTTACGGACTTCTGTCGCTACCGTTCGACCGATCTCGTCGATCACGCTCGAGGATGGCACCGCCTGCGCCGACGGCGACGTCAACGGAGACGGTCGCCAGCCCGTCATCGACGTCGGCGCTCGAGCGGGCGAGCGCAAGGTCCAGCAGCGACTGTTCGGTGGGAGCCTCGAGTTCGGTCCAGCGGACGCTCTTCTCGCGTTCGTAGATCCGGCCACCGGTCGCGACCGCAATCGCGTCCGTTCCGACCGACCGGATCGCCTGAAGCGCCCCCTGCCCGACGTAGAGCGGAGTCCAGTTCTCGCACTTGGGGTCGTACCGGTAGGCGATTCCGTCGGCACCGGCGATGAACACGGAGCCGTCGTCGGCCCAGATGTCCTGGAAGTCGACCTGTGCGTTTCGGACGCCGATCCGCTCCCACTCGTCTTCCGGATCGCTGTCCGTGGGTTCAGTATCCGCTGGCTCGCCGTCTCTGGGACCGCTATCCGTCGAGTTGTCAGTTGCGGCGTCGCTGTCCGCCGACTCGTCGTTCCGGGATTCGAAGTAGGCCCCACCGCTCGTGTCGACGGCGTAGAACCCGTCCGGCCCCGCCGTCAGGCCGGGGATCGTCGACCCGCCGCCGGGTTTGACTACGTCACCCCAGACTGGGCACCCGTCTTCGACGAGACAGTCGAGGACTTCCCCGGAGCCGTTCGCGACCCGTACCCGCTCTTCGCCGGTCGAACCGGTGACGGCGATCGCCTCCCAGGTGCTCGTCTTCTCCATCGGCGCGGAGTAGTCGCTGAGGTGGCCGTCGGCCACGTCATAGTAGCCGAGCGCGCCGCTATCGCCGGCGAACCAGAGCCGGCAGTCGTCGTCGGTCGTCGCGATAGATCGGAGGGTGTTCTCCGAGACGCCCGGCCCGCGCTCGAGGAGGACGCGCCACCCCTCAGCGGTCCGGTGGAGCAAGAGCCCACCTTCGCCGCAGGCGTAGGGGCCGTCCTGTCCGTGAGCGACGCCGTGGAGCGTCCGCGATGTCGGCGACTCGACCGCCGACCAGCCGCCTCGCTCGTCATCGCTCTCGTCGCCAGCTTCGTTCCCGGTCGGCCGTTCGTCGGCGCGCTCGCGCTCGTCGGAGCGGGGTTCACCCTCGGTCGCGGACCCACCGTTGGACCGCCGCGTTCCCTCGGCGTCGCCGTTCCCGCTGGGTTCGTCGCCCTCGTCCGCTACCACCGGGCTGACGCGCTGGAGCCAGTCGATCGCGTCGGACAGTGACTCGTCGAACCGGTCGATCATTGCACCACCTCGTGTGCCGCTGCGACTCGCGAGACGCCGACGCTGTAGGCGGCCTCTCGCCAGCTCAGTTCGCACCGCTTGCGGCGGTCTCGAACGTCATCGACCGCGTCCGTGAGCGCGTAGCCGAACTCGTTGCTCACGCGGGCGTCGCTCTGTCGGTCGCGACCGACGCTCCGGACCCACTCGAGGTGGGCCGCGATCATCGTCCCGGCCGTCGCCAGCACGTCGGGAATGACGGCGATATCGCGGTCTTCAAGGGCGCGCTGGCCGCCGGGGGTTACACTCCCTGTCGCGCCTTCGACGACGAGATCGGCCTGAATCGCGTCCGCGTTCTTCGCGGTCACCACCGTCGCGGGTGCCGAAAGGACCAGCGCGTCGACGTTCCGTTCGAGGACGTTCCGGGTACCGATCATCTCTCCGTCGTCGTACTCGGCGAGCGCTCCCGGCCGCTCGAGATAGCTCGGGGCGAGGTCCGCGTCGAGCCCGTCCTCGTCGTCGGGAGCGGTGAGGCCGGCCTGATCGCTGCACATCGCGACGACGGTGCCACCCCGAAACTCGAGCAGGCGGGCGGCCGTCGCGCCGAGGGGGCCGGTACCGTAGACGGCGATCGTCGCGTCGGATAGCGACCGGTCGCGGTCCGTCTCGAGGACGTCCTGTGTCACGTGGGCGATGCTCTGCCCACTCGCCCGGGTGATCTCTCGGAATCCACCGATTGCCGGCGGTTTGCCGGCGACCGTCGCGTTGCGCGGACCGTCGACACGGTCGGCGACGGCGTCGGCAAACTGCGCCATCGTGCGCTCGTCGGTCCCAACGTCCGGGACGAAGACGTCGCTGTCGGGACCAACGCCGGTAACGCTGGCCGCGTAGGATCGGGTGAGGCGGACGCGTTCGTCCCGCGAGAGGGTCGCCGGATCGACCGCGACCCCGCCCGCCGCGCCGCCGAACGGGATTCCTGCGAGCGCGGCGCTGACGGTCGTTGCGGCCGCGAGCCCGGCGCAATCGTCACCGGTTAGCCCAGGGGTATATCGATGCGGTCCGACGTACGGTCCGCGAACGCCGTCGTGGCGGACACGGTAGCCATCACAGGTGCCGAGCGTGCCGTCGTCGCGCTCGAACTGGACCGTGATCCGCTGGCGGTGACGCGGATACAGGAGTCGCTGCTCGATCTCGTCTGGAAGCGAGAGCCGCCGCGCGGCGGTCATCGCGTACGTCCATGGGGCGTCGAGATCGGGATCTGTCCGACTCTGTTCGTCGTTGGCAGGATCTGTGTCTGTTGTCATCGTGAATGGATCGGGTCGTCAGTTCGGCCGACCCGTTCGGTCAGTCGACCGAACCCATCGGTCGACCTCGAACCGGTCGGTTAAGCCGGTTCACACGGTCGAGTTGCGGCGCTGATTCGAGTAGCCGTCCGCGACCGCTACCCGGTGCGAACGCGGACGGCTGACGCTCATGGGCAGTCGCAAAAGAGACAGCGCCGCTCCCACTCGTAGTGTTCCTCGAGGCGCTCGTTGCCGCGCGTACTCGGCCGATAGGCATTGGTTCGGCCGTCGAGAGGATGTTTCTCGACATACCCTTCTTCGATGAGTTCCGCCAGGTTCTGGTAGAGCCGTCCCTGGGTGATCTCATCGTCGTAGTAGTAGTCGAGTTCGTCCTTGATAACGAGGCCGTGCGGATTGCGGTCCGCGAGCATCCGAATGACGAACAGCTGATCTCGCTTAAAGCCGGTCAGGTTCGTCAACGGCTGAGGGTCTGTGCCGTCGTCCGTCGCCGGGTGCTCGCCGTCGTCGGGAAGCGGCTCGTCACTGTCGTTGGGACTCGATTCGTCACCGCCGTCAGTGTTCGGTGGGGTGTGATTGGACATCGGTTCGTCATCGGCGGCGGAACCGCCGAAACTACGCGCGGGGATCGAACCCGCAGCCGGCCAGATCCGAGCGTAGCGAGCGGCGTCAGGGGCCGTATTCCTTCCGGTGTTCTCGGTAGAGAATGGCGAGGAAGGCCCCGAGCGGAAAGAGTCCGATAATGACGAGTAACAGCCCGACAACGACGGTTCCGGGCAGTTGAACGCTCGCGACGAAGTAGGCCATGACTGCGATCGCGGCCGCGATCAACAGCGCCACGCTCGAGACCACGAGGCCAAAGCTCAGCTTTCGGAACTGCCACGTGAGGTTCTCCGAGCGGTTCAGCAATCGAATCAGGACGACGACCGGCGGAATCGTCAGGGCGATCAGTTGCAGGAGCATCAGTGCGACGTCAGTACTGGCAGTCGTTGACATGGTTTGACTTTGGGTGCTACGTAGGTGGTCGGATCGCGCGCAACTGCGACAATCAGTGGGCAATACGACTGAGTACGGTCGGCTCTCGGTGCGATCGAGACGGTCAGCCGTCGATTCGGCTGGTCGATAGTCGGATTCCGTCCACCGGCCGCGCGGGCGGCGAACCCGGCCGTGTCGGAAGCCGGCTCTACCGCCATTCGCGCGTGTGAGAAGGGGCACCCTCGAGGTCCCACGGATCGTCGGGGGCCGGTTCGCCGACCCACAGCGACCGGCCGAGGGCCAAGAGGAAGACAAGTTGGCCGGCGGCGATGACGTACGCGCCGACGGTCGCGAGTTGGTGGAGGGGCGCGTACGCCGCTGGATAGGTCGCGACGCGCCGGGGGAGCTGTGCGAGCCCGACGAGCAGGAGCGCACCGAAGGTCACGGCGACGCCGACGACCGTGAGCCAGCCGTGTAAGCGGGCGAGCCCCGGCTCGAGCCGGCGACCGGTCAGGAGCGGGAACCAGTAGTACGCGCCGGCGACGAGCGCGAGCCCGACGAAGCCGGCGAGCAGCAGGTGGAAGTGGGCGACGACGTAGTAGGTCCCGGTGTAGCGGATGTTGATCGGCACGGCGGCGAGGAAGACACCGGTGACGCCGCCGACGACGAAGAAGCCGACGGCGGCGAGGGTCGCGAGCATGGGGGCAGTGTATCGAATTGAGCCGCCCCACAGCGTCACGAGCCAGGTACAGAGTTTCGCCGAACTCGGCAGGGCCACCGCCAGCGTGGAGAGCATGAAGACCGTCCGAACGGATGGGCTCATCCCTGTCACGAACAGGTGGTGACCCCAGACGGTGAACGAGACGACGCCGATCGCGAGCGTCGAGTACACCGACGATCGACGGCCGAACAGCCGCCGCCCGGCGAAGCGTGGCAGAACGTGGCTGACGATTCCCATCGGCGGCAGTACCAGCACGTACACCAGCGGATGGGCGAAAAACCAGAACAGGTGTTGCCAGCCCAGCGGCCCGCCACCGCCGACGACGAACGCGGTTCCGAGCGACCGGTCGGCGAGTAACAGCGCGACTGTCACGGCTAGCACCGGGAACGCGACCACTGCCATCGCGCTGGCCGTCAGTACCGTCCAGGTGAACGTATCGACGTCGAGCCACCGGATCCCGCGACACTGCAGGACCGTGACGGCGAGGTTCCCCGCCGTCACCGCGGTCCCGACCGCGACGAGCAGGAGGCCGACGAGCAGCGCGTCGACCGCGGGATTAAGTGACAGAACGCTTAGCGGCGGGTACAGCGTCCATCCGCTCGCGACCGGCTCGAGCCCCGCCAATCCGAGAATGCCGCCGATGGTACCCGCTCGAATCGCCAGCGCCGCCGGTACCTGCAGCCAGAACGCCCAGACACCGAGCATCGGAAACGCGGTCCCCTCGGCCTTGATCAGCGGCGGGACGGCGGCGTACGCGAACCCCCAGATCGCCGGCAGTACGAACAGGAACAGCATCGTCAGCCCATGGGTCGTGAAGAACGCGTTGTAGGTCTCAGCCGTCCAGCGGTCTAGTCCCGGCGTGACGAGTGCCGTTCGGAGGAACAGGGCGTCGAGCCCACCCCACAACCCCATCACCAGCGCGAACACGAGGTGCCAGCGGGCGATCCGCCGATGATCGACGCTCGAGAGGCCCGCAAGCGAGCCGCTCGCCTCCTCGAGTGCGCGTCTGGGCGTGGACGATCGCGTCATCGGTCCCGTCCGAACGAGAACGCGCGACCCAGTTCACGGACGCCGAGCAGGCCGACCGTCGACGCAAAGGTGAACGCTACGAGGGGATTGATCGCGTACAGCAGCCCACCGACCAGCGGCGCGGGGACGACGGCAATTCGAACCGCCGTCCGGATTTCGTCAGGGAGCCGCGGGCCGGGGATCGGTGCCGCTTGAGCGCTCGTGCCGACGGTCGGTCGGAGCGGCTCGATCGCGGTGCGACAGCCGAGCAACCCGAACAGAACGGCGACGACGCCGGCGCTGGCCGGTGCCGCCACGAGCGCTATCGGGAGCAGCGAGACGACCGCGAGGCCAACAGCGAGGAGTGCTCGACGGTCGACGCGTGCGGCGAGCGCCGGGAACGAAACCGCGCCGGCGATTGCGCCAACGCCCTCCGCGAGGACGAACAGCCCGAAGACGGCGGCTGGCGCGAGCGAGAGTCCGCCGATTGAGAGGACGATCGATCGGTACTCGACGACCAGCAGGACCAGAAACGGCGCAATTCCGGCGATTGCAACCCGAACGAGCGCGTCGCCGATGACAGCCCATCGACGGCGGTCTGGTAACCGCGAGACGGCGCGCCGGACGACCTCGAGCGACGGATCGTCGTCCGTCGCTGCGCCGTCCGCTCGCCCCTCGCTCTCCGATCGGTCACCGAGGAGCAGCGATCGATCGCCGAGGGTTCCGCGCGCGACCGCGCCAACGACCGCGACCGCGGCACCGGTGGCAGCGACGAGCGCGAAGCCCGCATGGACGGTGTCGACGCTCGCGACGGCCGTCGTGGCGAACACCGCTGCAGCGACGACGCCGAGCGCTCCGAGGACGATGTGCGTCCGCCGGTCGGGAACGACCGCTCGCCGGTTCGATCGATCGGGGTCATCGTCGGCGGCGTTCGAGGGTGGTGGCGTCGCGCGGCTATCGGTGGGCCACAGCTCCCGAGTAGGACCGCGAACGTGCCACACCTGAAGGAGCACGATACCGACCGTGAGCCAGCCGAGCGCCGACAGGGGGGTCCCCAGCAGCGAATCGATCGTGGGCGCGCCCGCCCAGGCGAGCAGGCCGACCGCGGCGAGCAGTGCTGACAGCACCGCGACCGCCGCCGTTTCGAGGCCTGACGTCGCGTCGCTATCGATCGAGCCGCTCGAGTATTCGGAGACGGCGACGGTCAGTCCGAGGCCGAGACTCACCAGAGAGCCGACGACGATTGGCCCGTAGCCGAGCGCGGACAGGAACTCGGGGAGGTAGCGTTCGGCCAGCCGAACCAGCCCGTGTGTCGACACGAGCGTGGCGAGGCAGATGAGTCGGACTGGATCGCTCCGTTCGACGGTATCTATCGATCGTGGGGTCATGGGTACTTGGAACAGGGAATCGGCTGGAGTTGCGGGCGTCTCGAGTCGTCGGTTGGCGGCTGTAATGCGGTCGCCGCGAGTCGTGGGAAGCGACGTCTGCAGGAGTGCCCGCGCGGCGACGCATCGCGGGTGATTGCTGTCTTCGGACAGCCACCGCTGGATGGACGGATGGGACGTGATGAGAGTCGGGCTTGACCGGCGCAAAATCACTTCAGCCCGCGGTCCTCGAGCGCGTAGGCGATCCGCTCGAGGGCCTTGTGGGCGTGATAGAGGACGCCGGCGACGTGGGGTGCGAGCCGGTTACCGAGTCGGGCACGCTGGTCCGGCTCGAGGGCAACGTAGACCTGCACCGCGAGGATCGGGACGGTGACGGCGTTGAGGAGGGCCGTGTACGTCCCGGGGACGGTGCCGCCGGCTGCGCTCACGGGCGGGATGAGCCCGAGCCCGCCGAACAGCAGTTGGACGGCGAGACCGGCAGTCACTGCTGCGAGGAAGAACGCAACGAAGATCACGGCAGCCATCCGGGCCCCGTAGTAGCGGCGATAGGCCTGAACCAGCGGGAGGATCAGCAGGTCCGCGAAGATGAACGCGAGGACGCCGCCAAAGGAGACGCCGTTCTGCCAGAGGACGACCCCGAAGGGGACGTTCCCGACCGAACAGAGGAAGGTGACGACGCCGACGACAGCACCCAGGATGACGTTCGAGACGAGCCAAACGACGCTGCCCTCGGCACCGACGCCGAAGACGGCTGTCCACCAAGCGTTCGGCACCAGCGCGGCCAGCAGGCCGGCGATGAGAAAGCCCAGCAGGATGTCCCGCCAGAGCATGTCCCACTCGCGGATCGTATTCGCGGCCGCCGCCTGCCAGCGGTCGCCCGAGAGAAGTTCGGGACCGGCGGTGACTGCCTCTCGGTCAGTCGCCGGATCGTACGCGCCCCGACAGCCCTCACAGCAGAAGTACCGCCGTTCGCCATCGACCTCCCGTACGATCGTGTCCTCGTCGGCCGGATCCGCACGCATGCCACAGGTGGCACACTCGGTCTCCTCGAGCGCCCGGGCGTGCTCTCGTGCGCGTTCGATCCACGCCTCGGGGACGAACCGACGGTAGACGATCGCGAGGACGATGATCGCCACGAGGCCGCCGACGATCTCGGCGACGGCGAACTGCCAGCCCAGCAGGAGCAGAACGACCAAGGCGAGTTCCAGCACGAGATCCGTACTCGCGAACTGGAACGCACCCAGGCTGGCCGCGGCCGAGGCACCCTTCGTGAACAGCGACCGGGTCATCGAGACTGCCGAGAACGAGCAGCTCGAGGACGACGCGCCGAAGAACGAGCCGTAGGCGACGGCTCGCCAGCTGTCGTCGCCGAGGTAGCCAGTGATCTGGTCCTCGGAGAGGAACTCTTGGATCGCGCCGGAGAGCGTGAAGCCGAGCACGAGCGCCCACCACGTCTCCCAGGCCATCTCGAACGCGATGATCGTGCCCTCGACGATGGCCAGCAAGAACGCACCGAACAGTCCGACGAGCCGGGCTGCGAGATCGAGTCCGCCGTCGTTCGGGACGACGATCCCGGTGCTAGCTAGCTGCCCTCCGATCGAGACCGGACGGCCCTGTCCGTGCTCGATCACCGTCAGGGCCAGCGAGGCGAGCGGTCGTCCCTGTAGCGCGAGGCTGGACGCGTCGGTCATGGGGTGGAACGCTGAGAGCATAGTGGGAGCGCGAAGTGATCGTCGAGGACCGAAGGAAGCGGGGCGTCCGACCACGGCCGTCGATCGGACAGTGGCGGCTATGCTGTCGGGCCGGGAGATCATCCGCGCCGGGGGCGCGTCGTCCGGGCCAGCCAACAGTCATAACCAATAGTCTGTACCCTATAAAATAGGCGAAACCTAGAGGATGTGGACCGAGTGAGCGACGAGTCGGGGCCGCTTCGTTCACGAGCCGCGGCTCGCCGAATCGGTCTTCAGCGGGTCAACAACCCGATCGCACGGTGGCGATTGTAGAGGTAGGCGATACAGACCGCCACGGTCGACAGGAGAAATGCGAAGACGGCGATCGCAATCGCGATTCCGAATCCGGCCGCCAGCCCGGAGAGCACACCGAGAAGCAGCGGTGCAGCGACCGCTGCCCCGACGTAGATCTGCCGGTCAGGCGACCATGTGTCGGTTTCGTCCGCGACAAATTCGACGTCGCGCCAAATCGCGGGGAGCGTGACGGCTCCCGCGGCGGCGATGGCGATCAGGAGAGCGACGCTCCCCAGGCTCGAGGCCAGCACCGAGCCACCGCCGGTGAGGCGAGCGAGCGAGACGATCCCGAGCAGACTCAGGACGGGATAGCCGATTAGGACGTACCAATACCACGGCGCGCGATCGGTCGGATCGACGGCTGTGAGATCACCGCGTGACATGACGCATCCGCCGTATGGACTGCCCCTTGATAAGGTGTCTAGATTCATAATATAATCGCACAAAATAACCGAGAAATACGCCTATAGCAAGCAATGGGTCCGGATCTTTATTCTAAATACTCTCAGTATTGTGTCACCTTATGGCGCTGGCACCGCTATCCCGGTGTACCCGGTCGGACCGCGCTGACGGTTCGATCGACCCCCAGACAAATGATCGGTGAACACGCATTCTGTCCGACCAGCGGTGCATCTCTCTCACGAGAGGTTCACTATGACGAACGCGGCCGTCCGGAACGCGTTCCACAGTCCGACGACCTCTCGCCGAACGCATCCCTCGACGCCCCGCTCACGATGGGGAAACGTCGTTCCTCGAGGCGCGCGCTCACGACATACTTCCGGCGGTGTCACCGCCGACACGCCGACGCGAACGACGACCTCTACTGTCACGCCGCGCTCTTGCTCGCCCGACTCAAACGAGCGGCGACGGGTTGCCAGGAGCGCGACGTCATCGTCTGGTACGCGCTGGGCGAACGGCTGGCCCGCGACGGATTCAGCGTGACCTGGATGACATCCCACGCCGAACCGCGGTGTCCGGAGTGTGGCGGCCGGTTGACGTACGTCGCGGGGCCCGACGGACCGATCGGTCACTGTGGCGGCTCGTGCCACGGGACCCGTGACGATCGGCTCACAACGATCCGGGAGACCGTCTGCTCGCTGTTCGCGCGAACCTTCCCCGACGATCCGACCCCAGACTCCGATGCACTCACACTACTGTGATCGACCGCGACGGGTATCGCCGGTCTACCCTTGCAACGGGAACGTCGAATATGCGACTCCTGACGGTTCTCACCGCCTCGCAGTCGAACACCGACGAGGTCACGGCCATCATCGAGCGCCACGATCTCGAGTACAGTCTCACCGACCACACGGACGGCGAATGCAGGACGATCACCGTCCCTGCTCCCGCACACGCGGTCGAACCGCTGGAGGACGATCTGGCAACGGTCACTGGCGACGTCACTGTTGTCGTCGAGGAACCGATGGCGATCGTCGGGAGCGACTGGGACGACTCACCGCTCGACCGGCGACGCGAGTGGCTCTCGTTCGAACGCATCTCGCGGAGCGAGCTGCGATCGAAGGCCCAGTCGCAGTTGCCATCATTCGTCATCTTCGCTGCGATGACGGCGATCAGTGGCGTCGTCGCCACGACCGGCGTCCTGCTGGATTCGCTGGCGGTCCTGGTCGGCGCGATGGTGATCGCACCCCTCCTGGGGCCGGCGATGGCCTCGAGCGCCGCAACTGTCCTCGACGAGCGCCGGCTGTTCGTCCGCGGGGTCAAGCTCCAGCTCGTCGGGATCGGCGTCGCCATGACGAGCTCCCTCGCCTTCGCGGCGTTCGCGCGGACATCAGCGGTTATCACGGCCGCGGTCGACCTCCAGGCGAGCCTCGGACTCGGCAGCCACGGCCTGCCGCCGTCGCTGCTCGTGACCGTCGCGGTCTGCTCGGGCATCGCCGCGGGACTCGGGATGGCGACCACCGGCATCACGGATCTCATCGGCGTGATGATCGCGGCCGCGATCATGCCCCCAATCGGCGTCGTCGGTGTCGGCGTCGCCTGGACCGAACCCACGGCAGTCCTCGGCTCGCTCGTCGTCGTCGCGGTCAACGTCATCGCGATCAACGTCGGCGCGATCGCGACCCTGTGGACCGTGGGCTTTCACCCTTCGGACCGCTCGCGCATCCGAACGACCAGAGGTGCCATCCTCCGGCGAGTCGTCCTGCTGACGGCGCTGCTACTGGTCGCGATTCGACTCCTCGAGGTCGTCTCCGACGGCCTCTGACCCATTCCGACACTCAACACTCATGACTGACGACCCCCCACAGTCCGATTCCGAACACGGTCACGATTCGTCCCCACCTCCCGAGGCAGGAACTACCCCCGGTTCCGAGGCGGCCGGAGAATCCGGCCGCTCGAGCGATGACTCCGACGACCGAGCCAAACGGACCGATAGCGGTCCCTCGAGCGTCACCGAGAACGCCGGTACCGATGTCCCCAGTGACGGCGACGACCGCATTGGTGACGGCCGCGATAGCGACGACCACGATACCGAGAACGAGTCCTCGCTCGGTCTCTCCCTCGTCGGCTACGTGCTCCGATTGACGGCCGCCGCGCTGGTGGTCAGCGGCCGCCTCCTCTGGACCGGCGTCCGGATTGGTTTCCAGTACGTCACCGACACGCCGTCGCGTCGCCGGGGCCAGCGATGGCTCCTGCTCGAGGGTGATCGGCGGGTTATCGTCGGCGGATTCGTCGCCGGCATCTTCGCCATCGCACTCCTCCTCGGCGTGAGCGACGTCATCGGCGTCCGGGAGAGCCGGTTCGTCACGACGATGTTCAGTACGATGATCGCGGGGCTGTTCTCGTTCATCCCGATCGTCGTCGCGGTCAACCAATTGATCATCTCCCGGCTGTTCGGGACGCCCGATCGACTCACCGACCGCATCGACGGCGTTCAGGAGTTTCGCAGCCGCGTCGAGACCCAGACCGAGGGCGACGGCGTCAGCCCAACCGATCCCGCCCCCTTCCTCGCTCGGCTTGCCGGTACGCTCGGAAGCCGCGCCGACGAACTCGCGACCGAGTGCGGGGACGCGGATCGGCCGACAGACGACAGTAACGAGCGCAGTCGAACGGGCGTCGATCGGCCCGACGAGACACCGATTTCCGCCCTCGAGTCGATCTGTGGCTTCGCCGCGCGAACCCGCGAGCACACCCGCGACCTCTCCGCGCGGCTCACCGGCGAGACGACGTCGGTGTTCGCCGTCGTGCTCCCGACAATCGACCACGACTACGCCGGCGCTGCGAACGAGGCGCGACGGCTCGAGCAGCGGTTCGACGAGCAGCTATCGGGTCGAGCGGCGTCGCTGCTCTCGGAACTCCGGGAACTGTTCGTCACTGCGGACGCGACGCGACAGTACTTCACGACGATCTACCTCCAGCGCGAACTCGCGCGACTATCGCGGCTGATCACCTACAGCGGCACCGCCGCGATCTTGCTCTCGACGCTGGTCATTATGATCTACGCGAGCGGCTACCCGCCGGTCGCCTTCGAGGGGTGGCTGCTCGTGCTCGTGAGCCTCGCGCTCGCGGTCGCGTTCAGCCCGCTCGCGGTGCTGTTCGCGTACGTCGTTCGTATCTCGGCGATCCTCAAACGGACCTCCGCACCGGGTGCATTCACGCCGCCGGGTGAGTACCACCGGACGAACGACGCGCGAGGCACGGTCCGACGGGCCGATTCCGATCGACCGAACCGGACGAACGACGCCGAATCTCCGGCGCGTGACGACGAATGACGACCGACGGCCGCCACACGTCCCGTCGCGCCTTCCTCGCAATGGTCGGCACCGCAGCCGGGTCGCTGTCGCTCGCGGGCTGCATCGATGCCGACAGCGAGTGGGTCCCCGCCGACGTTCCCACCGACGCGACACTGTACGACGTCGTGACGACCGCCGACGGAGCGTACGCCGTCGGCGAAAACGGAACCGTCCTCGCCCGCGATGGCGACGAGTGGACCGTCCGCCTCGAGCACGGCCTCGGCGGACGGGGCGATGGCCTGCGCTCCACGGCGGTCACGAGTAACGGACGAGCGATGTGGGTCGCCGGCGACAGCGGCGCGCTCGGGCTCTACGACGTCGTCGCCGACCGCGCCGTCGATTTCTCGGCTCCGAAGGAGAAGACGACCTCCTGGACGGCGATCGCGGCCGCCGGACTGGCCGGCGACGAACGACTCACAGCGATCAACAGCTCCGGCGAACTCCTTCGAGGTCGGCGCGACGGCGCGGACGTCGCGTGGGGCGACGTGACCAAGCCCGGCAGCGGCTCGAGCGTCACCGATATCGACCTCACGCCGCTCGGGTACGGCTACGTCGTCGACACCGACAGCGGTGTCTTCGAGTCTCGAGACGGCGGCGTCTCCTGGACTCGCATCGGGCTCGAGGGAGCGGGAATCGACTTCGCAACGGTCGCGGCGACGGATAGCGGTCATGTTTCAGTCGCCGGCGGGAACGGCGTCGTCTACGCATACAACGGCGTCAACTGGTCGCGAACGACCCTCGGCGAGCAGCCGATTGCAGCGCTCGCGCGCGACCGCGACACCGCGTTGGCGGTCTCGTCGGCGGGGGTGATCTACGAACGCGGCTTCGACGGCTGGACCGAACCCGTGGCGCTCGAGGCAGGGAACGAACTGCTCGCGGTCGCGCTCGGGACCGCTCGATCGCCGCAACTGGTCGTCGGCGAGTCGGGGACGGTGTTCGAACGGCGATACTGACGGACCCCGAGACTCGTCTCGCTCGGCTGTGCGGTCTCTCAATCTGCACCCACTCACCCAGCACCGGCTCGCAACCGCGTCCCGTTACGTTTTACCCCACCCGGCCCGAATCGAGGTCCAATGACTGCCCAGACCGCCCAGCAGGGCGACCTCGTGACCGTCATCGGGCTCGAGGTCCACGTCCAGCTGGAGACCGACACGAAGATCTTCTGTGGCTGTTCGACCGAGCCGACCGACGAACCGAACGAGAACGTCTGCCCCGTCTGTCTCGGGCTGCCGGGGGCGTTGCCCGTGCTCAACGAGGCCGCCGTCGAGGCTGCCGTCAAAATCGGTAAGGCGATCGACGCCAACATCCCCGAAGAGACGCGGTTCCACCGGAAAAACTACTACTACCCCGATCTGCCCAAGAACTTCCAGATCACCCAGTACGACGAGCCGATCTGTCAGGACGGCGAACTTGAGGTCGCCGTCGAGGGCCAGCGCCGTTCCGTCGCGATCGAGCGCGCCCATCTCGAGGAAGACCCGGGTAGTCTCCAGCACGTCGGCGGCGGTGGCGGTATCGATTCGGCGGAGTACACCCTCGTCGACTACAACCGCGCGGGCACGCCCCTGATGGAAATCGTCACGGCACCCGACTTCCGCAGTCCGAGCGAGGTTCGGGCCTTCCTCGCCGAACTCGAGGAAGTCCTCGAGTACTTGAGCGTCTTCGACGCCGAGCGCGACGGCAGCCTACGCATCGACGCCAACCTCTCGATCATCCCCGAGGAAGATATCGACGGTGACGATACCGACGAAATCGGGATGGACGCACTCGAGGCCGCGAATCGGACCGAGGTCAAGAACATCTCGAGTCACAAGGGCGCGGAGAAGGCCCTGGCCTACGAGGAGACCCGCCAGAAGAACGCCATCCAACGCGGGCGCGCGGTCGAACAGGAAACCCGCCACTGGGACGAGTCCCGCGGAATCACGGTCTCGATGCGTTCGAAAGAGGAGGAGAAGGACTACCGATACTTCGAGGAGGCCGACTTACCGCCGCTTCGCGTCTCGCATTGGAAAGACGAGATTTCGATTCCGGAACTCCCCTCCGCCCGCCGCGAGCGGTTCCAGGCCGAATACGGCCTGAGCGAGGAAGCCGCCTCGAAGCTCACCTCGACCAAGCAGGTCGCGGACTTCTACGAGGACGTCGCAGGCGAGTTCGACCCCGACCTCGCCGCCACGTGGGTCGCGGACAACCTGCTGGGCGAACTCAACTATCGTGACATCGAAATCACCGGGATCGAGAGCCGACTCGAGGAGGTCAAACGACTCGTCGAACTCGTCGCCGACGACGAGATCACGGCGAAAAACGCCCGCGAGACCGTCCTGCGGTCGATGCTCGACGATGGCCGGACGCCAGACGAGGTCGTCAAAGAGGAGGGGCTGGGGAAGACCGACGAAGACGAAGTCCAGCAGGCCGTTGTCGAAGCGATCGACGAGAACCCCGACGCCGTCGACGACTACGAGAGCGGCGACGACGGCGCAATCAACTTCCTCGTGGGTCAGGTCATGCAGAAGACCGGCGGCAGCGCGGATCCCGGCGACGTGAACCAGCTTCTTCGGAGCGAACTCGAGAGCTAAGAGGCACTACATCGGTTTCGATCCTATTTCGTCTCGTTTGGTCCGTGGCCGATTGCTCGTCTTGCACACTACTCTTGATACTGTCGGCAGACTAGTTGACTATCGATCGCTGACTTCGTCCGTCGACTCTGGAGACGGACGATCTTTCGCGATCGACTCTGCAATGACTTCTGTCCGACAGTATGAGTCCAACTCGAGCGAGCGCAGCGAGCGAATCGGTTGGGGAGGGCGTGGCAATTCCGTCCGCCAGTACGAGCAGGACGCTCCACTGTACCGACTCTATTCCTGAATCCGCATCTGTTCGAATCTGTAGTGAGCAGCTAACGCTGCCCGATCAACCCGAACGAACGCTGCCACCTACCCCGCTTTCGTTGTCTCGTCCCGGTACCGCGCGAATTATTACCCGGTGGCATGTCGGTAGCCGATATGGACCGGATTTCGCTCGGCAACGAGGAGTTCGAGGGCCGGAACAACGCCTACGTCCTCGCCGACGACGGCGCGGACGAACTCGCACTCGTCGATACCGGTCTCGCTACTGATTCCGTTCGTCGAGACCTCCGCGACGGCCTCGCCGAGCGCGGCTACGACTTTGCCGACGTCGACGACATCGTCCTCACACACTTCCACGTCGACCACGCCGGACTGGCCGGCGAGATTCAGGCCGAAAGCGACGCGACGGTCTATGTCCACGAAGCCGACGCGCCGCTGGTCGCCCAAGAACCGGACGCGATCGCGGCCGTCGAGGACCGCCGCCGTGAACGCCTCGAGGAGTGGGGCGTTCCCGAGGACGCACGAGACGAACTCCTCGCCTTTCTCGAGTCGGCAGAGATCGACGGCCAGCCGGCCGACCCGACGCCGATCGAGGACGGGGACCGGCTCGAGATCGGGGGTCGGACCCTCGGGACGGTTCACGCACCGGGACATGCGGCGGGATTGTGCTGTTTCGAAACCAAACGGGGCGACGAAGCGTTCGTCGGTGACGTCATCCTGCCGGTGTATACGCCGAACGTCGGCGGTGCGGACGTCCGGGTCGAACGGCCCCTCCAGAAGTATGTCGAGACCGTGGATCGACTCGCCGATCGCGACTACGAGCGGGTCTGGCCCGGCCACCGCGACCCAATCGAGGAGCCGACCGATCGCGCACTGACGATCCTCGAGCACCACCGCGAGCGGGCCGAATCGATCCTCGAATATCTGGCGGATCACGGACCAGCCGACGCCTGGACGGTCAGTGCCCATTTGTTCGGTGACCTCGAGGGGATTCACATCGTCCACGGCCCCGGCGAGGCGTTCGCCCATCTCGATCACCTTCGCCACGAGGACCGTGTGGCGTACGAAAACGGCGAATACCGATTACCGGAGGGGCCAGTCGGGCTCGAGGACATCGTCTGATCGGACGAGGGGTATCGGACCGAGAAATCCCTCGAGTTGATCGTCAACCAGCGGAAACTTTAGAGGTGTGTATAGTTGTCAAGATACTTGCTAGCTTCCCTCATCTTTATTAAGGGTGAATCAAAAGAGGTGGATGAGAATCGGTAACTTAGTGATACATAATGGCTAACGAAAATAATAATAATCGCAAATCGGGTAGAACTGGAAACAGCTCTGTGGGACGACGAACGTTCTTGGGGGCTGCGGGTGTCGGTGCAGCTACGACGGCACTCGCCGGCTGTCTCAGTAGCGGCGGCGGTAACGACGGACTCACGATCGGGCACCTCGCGCCGATGAGCAACCCGCTCGGAATCGGATCCAAACGGACAGTCGACATGGCCGTCGAGGAACTCAACGAAGACGGCGGTTTCAACGGCGAGGAAGCCGAAGTCATCACGAAGGACACGCGAACGGACCCGAGTGAGGCACAGAGCGTGACGGAGGAACTCATCCAACAGGAAGACGTCGACCTCCTCATCGGGACGTTCAACTCCGAGACGACGCAGTCGATTCTGGATCTCACTGCCGAGTTCGATGTTCCGTTGATGATCACCGGATCCGCCGCTCCGAGTCTGATCACGGACTCCGTCGGCTCCGACTACGAGAAGCACAAGAATGTGTTCCGTATCGGCCCGATCAACTCCGATTTCCAGGCCGAGTCGATCGCCGATTACTGTAGCTACCTCAACGATCGACACGGCTGGGACCAGGTCGCGTTCCTCCGCGATCAGGCCGAGTGGACGGAACCGTTCGGCGATCAGATCCCAGATCTGCTCTCGGAGCGGGACCTGGAGATCGTCTATCAGGATGCCCTCTCGATCGAGGGAACCGACTTCGGTCCGGTGATGAGCGACGTCAACGAGTCGAACGCGGACTTCGTCCTGCGGTTCTTCGCACACATCGACGGCGGCGATATGCTCACGCGGTGGCACGAGGGCCAGTATGACTTCGGTATCGAGGGCGTGCACGTTTCCGGAATGCTCCCGTCGTACAACGCGCTCTACGAAGGCGCGGCGACCTACGAGACGACATCGCAGTCCGGCGCTGCCGGCGTCGCACCCATTACGGACCACACACAGCCCTTCGTCGAGGACTACGCCAGCCGGTATCAGGACGCGGAAGATGCACCGACTCAGGCACCGATGTACATGGGGTTCAACACGTACGACGCCGTCCACATTTTCAAGGAGGTCGTCGACTCGCTGGAGACGACGAACACGCGGGACAATCTCGACGACTTCGTCGGCGAGATGCTCGACGTCGAATTCACCGGTGTCGCCGGCCAGGTCAGCTTCTACGGCGAGGACTCCGACTACCCTCACGACGTCCGAGAGGACCGCGGAGAGGACGGAACGATCATGAACTACCCCATGACACAGTGGGTCGGGCCGGAGGAGGTCGAGTGCGTCTACCCCGACCAGCACCGGACTGCAGACCACCAGATGCCGCCGTGGATGCAGTAAGAAATGCTCGGAGACATCGCTACGCTGGTGTTACAAGGGACGATGATCAGCGCCGTCTACGCGCTGATCGCCATCGGCTTCACCATGATCTTCGGCGTCGGCGGGACCCTGAACCTCGCTCACGGCGCGCTGATCATGTCCGGAGCCTACGTCTTTGGCGTCCTCGCACAGAGTACCCACCCCGTCGTCGCGTTCCTGCTCACCATCGGCGTAGTCGCCCTCTTTTCGTGGGGGCTGTATCAGATACTTGTTCGCTGGGTTGAGGAAAACGTCGTCATCACGTTTCTGTCGACTGTCATCGTCGCGGTCGCGGTGACGAAAGTTATCCTCATTCAGTTTGGTGGTTCGCCGCTGGGCATGACGCTCGTCAGCGGTGCCGTGAACCTTGAGCCCTACGGGATCAACGCACGGCCGCGTAACGTTCAGTTCCTCGGGTTCGTTATCTCGTGGGTCGCGATCGGGCTGTTGTGGTACTACATCACGAAGACTGACGACGGACGGTCGATCCTCGCGGCCTCGATGAGCGAACGCGGGGCGCAGTTGACCGGCGTTGACCTGCAGTCGGTTCGGTCGAAGACATGGCTCATCGCCGGAGCGCTCGCCGGAGTCGCCGGTATAATCCTCGGCTCGACGAGCGGTGCCACCCCGAACATGTGGCTTAACCCGCTCGCGCTGGCGTTCATGATCGTCGTCATCGGCGGTATCGGATCGATCAAGGGGTCCGTGGTCGCAGCGTACGTGATCGGATTCCTCGAACAGTTCACGGTTACGTTCGTCGGGCACGGGTTCAGAGGGATCCTCTCGCTCGTCGTGCTCGTGATATTCCTGCTGTTCATGCCGCAGGGTCTCTACGGGAGGGAGTTCGCCCATGATTAGTACGATTCTACTCCTCGGAACGGTGCTCTCGACGGTGACAGGGCGGATCGGAAACATCGCCGGGACGGTGCGACGACAGGTCTTGTTGCCGATCGGTCGCGTACTCGATCGACTCTTCGCGCCGCTCGACCGGGTGCTTGATCCTGGCGCAAGGGCCTACAACCGGTTTCTGGGTCCGTACTTCGGAGAGATGACGGGACTGCAATTCGGCGTAATCGCCGTCAGTTTCGTCGCGCTCCTCTCCGCGGGCGTCTGGGCCCCGATAGTCGGGCCGCTCCTCGGCGGCGGCCTCCTGCGGACGCTGGCGCTGGCCAGTATCTGGGCCATCTTCGCGATGAGCTGGGACATCCAGAGCGGATACACCGGCTACATCAGCTTCGGTCACTCCGCGCTGTCGGGCGCGGCCGGGTACGCGACGGCCCTCCTGATCGTTCACGTCGATCCGACGCTGTCGATCTGGGTCACGGGATCGGTGTCGGTGCTGGCCGCCCTCGCGGTCGGACTGTTGATCGCACTGCCGACGCTCCAACTCGAGGGGCCGTACTTCTCGTTGATCACGTTCGTCGCCGTACTCCTGTTCTACAGGCTGACGACGTCGTTCAGTTCGCTCGGCGGGGTTCCGGGATTCGGACAGCCGGACGTCTTCACCTGGGATCCGGTGATGCGATACTACTACATGGTGATCCCGATGCTGCTCATCGCGCTCGGGTTGACGTTCATGGCTCGATCAGACCTCGGGATGATCCTGATCGCGATCCGCGAGAACGAAGCGGCGGTGTCCGCCGCCGGGATCAATCCGACGAAGTTCAAGCTCTGGTCGTTCATGCTCAGTTCGGTCCCGATGGGGATCGGCGGCGTACTCTTGGTCGGCTTTACCGGGAACGTCGATCCGAGCACCTTCGTCATGGTCGACAACAGCATCGAGATGATCGCGATCGCCGTCATCGGCGGCATGAGTTCGATTCTCGGGCCGCTCGGCGGCGCGTTCCTCTTCGAGATCCTCAACCACCAGATCCTCCACGGCTACTCGACGCCGGTCCGGTATCTCTTCCTGTGGTTGATCGTCTTGCTGGTGCTCGTGTTCGCGCGGGACGGGCTGTTCAGAGCGATCTGGCACCGACTCGGTGCCGTTCGAGGTGATTCCGAATGAGCGTGCTCGAAGTCGACAGTCTCACGAAGACGTTCGGTGGCCTCGTCGCCGTCGACGACTTCTCGTTCGAAGTCAACGAGGGCGAGATCGTCGGTCTGATCGGCCCGAACGGGTCGGGCAAGTCGACGGTGTTCAACTGCATCATGGGTATATATGACGTGACCGATGGCGAAATCCGGTTCAACGGGGACGACATCACGCCGGATTCGACCCATCAGATCGTCAACAAGGGGCTCTCGCGGGTCTCACAGGAGTCGAATCCGATCGACCTGTACTCTGTCTCGGGGAATATCAAGCTGTTCACCCTGCCGAACAGTATCCGCTCGCTCCACGGCGGCGCGAGCGACGAGGAGATCTACGAGTACGCCGCGCGCATCGACATCGAGGACAAGCTCGACGAGATGCCGGGCGAGCTCCCGCACGCGGACGTCCGCCGGCTCGAGATCGCCAAGTCACTGGCGACCGAGCCCGAGATGATGCTGCTTGACGAGCCCTTCGCCGGGATGAATCAGGCCGAGATCACGGAACTGGCCGACCAGATCAAGCGCTTCCGCGAAGAAGGGATGACGATGATTGTGGTCGACCACAACATGGGCGGCCTGATGGATCTCGTTGATCGAATCGTCGTGCTCAACAACGGTGTCAAACTCGCCTCGGGGACGCCCGAGGAGATCGCCGAGAACGAAGCGGTCCAGGAAGCGTACCTCGCTGGGGAGGGATTATAATGTCCGACACGATCCTCGACATCGAAGACCTCAACGTCTATTACGGCAAATCACACGCACTGAAAGGCGTCTCGCTGTCCATTCAGAAAGGTGAGATCTACGGCGCTATCGGCCCGAACGGGGCCGGGAAGACGACGATGTTGAACGCCATCGCCGGGTTCATCGACTACGAGGGAACGATTCGCTATAAAGGCCAGGACCTCTCACAGACCAAACCGAAAGAGATCGTCGAATCGGGACTCATCTACTGCACCGAGGACCGGGACCTGTTCCCGTACTTTTCGGTCCACGAGAACCTCCTGATGGGGGCGCAGTTCCGCGACGACCGCGCCGCCGTCGAGGACGACCTCGAGATGGTCTACGACCTGTTCCCGCGGCTAGACGAGCGCCGTGAACAGGAAGCAGAGACCATGAGCGGCGGCGAACAGCAGATGCTCGCCGTCGGCCGCGCGCTGATGAGCGATCCCGAGATGCTGATGCTGGACGAGCCGACGCTCGGACTCGCACCGGTCATCATCGAGGACATCGGAAATGCGCTCGCGACGCTCCAACAGGAAGAGGAGCTAACGATCCTGCTGGCCGAACAGAACTCGACGTTCGCGCTGAACCACGCGGATCGACTCTCGCTGATCGAAACCGGCGAGATCGAGCTGTCGGGCCCACACGACGAGTTCACGGACAACGAGTACGTCCGCGAGGCGTACGTCGGCGTCCACTGACGGCATTCTCGCGACTTTTTTCGCAGTCGTCCCGACGAACCGAGCGCGACGGCATCAGTCGTCGCTTTCGAGGCCACCCTGGAACGCCGCCACTGCCTCCCGGAAGTCGTCCGGGACGGTGATTGGCTCCTCGGTCTCGAGGTCGACGGCGACGTGAGTGACGGAGCCGTCGGCGAGCAGTTCGTCGTCACGCTTCCGCATCGCGCGGTAGTCGGACGTGAAACTCGAGGACCCCATATCGGTGACGCGCAGTTCGTTGACGATGGTGTCCTCGAACTCGGCACCGGCGTGGTAGTTCAGTTCGGCGTTGACGACGTGGGTCTGCCAGCCCCGGTCGTGCATCGTCTCGTACCGATAATCGAGTTCCCGGAAGAACGCGGAGATCGCCTCGTCCTGGAACGTGAAGTATTCGCCGTAAAAGACAATCCCCTGCTGGTCGGTCTCGGCGAACCGAACGCGGTTCTCGAGGACGGGCTGAAAGGCGGGGCGCTCCGAGTTCCGATCCGGATCGCTTGTCTCAGTGTCTCCCATACAGGCAACGCCGCCGCGACGTGCAAAACCGTATCGGCCACGGCAGGCAGCCGGATTCGGCCCCAGTGATCGGGGAGAGGGAGACCGGCGCGTGACTGAGAAAGTGGATGAACTCGAGGCCGTTGCAGACCCGCCGGTGGTCGCAGTGGACGGCCTCTCATTCGAGATCACCGTCGAAGTCGCCGCGGACGGGGGCGTCCTCATCGGCTGTGACGCTTTCGGAGGCGCGTTCGGCCCGCTTCGCGGACGAATATCGGCGTGTCGGTGCCCTCGACCGCTCGGTCTGCAGTCGGATTCCGGACCGATTCGGTGGTCGAAGGAACTGTGACACGCAGTCGCAAGTATATCCACTATTCTATCCCTCGGCGTCCGTCGCCTGTATGTCAGACGATGACAACCCAGCGTTCGACTTCACACGAGACCTCTCTCGGCGGAAGATCATGCAGGCCGGCGGCACGCTGGCCGTGTTCGGTATCGCCGGGACGGCGGAGGGGTTCGACCCCGAGCAGTTCGACGTGGCACCCCTCGAGCAGGTCGAGGAAGTCGAGGTCGAGCCACAGGGGCTCGAGTATTTCACGATTCAGCAGGCACGGGTCGTTCACGACCTGACGGCGCGGATCTATCCCTCCGATGACAACGGACCGGGTGCGCCGGAGGCCGGTGTCGTCTATTTCATCGACAAGCAGATGAACTCGGCGTGGGGTCGCGGGGATCGGTGGTACATGCAGGCGCCGTTCGCCGGAAAGGACCCGACCGAACCGTTCGAGGACGATGCGGAACGACCCGAGGATATCGAGACCGATGTCGAAGTCCCCTGGGCGGAAACGAACCCCTCGGAGACGCAGGGCTGGCAGTACGCGCTCACTCCGAACGAGGCCTACGATCAGGGTATCGCGGCAATCGAAGAGTACGTGGCGGCGGAAGCCGACGACGCAGAGTCGTTTACGGAACTAGATGGCAACCAGCAAGACGAGGTCGTCTCCGCGCTCGAGGAGGGCGCGGTTGAGACGTTCGAGGACACCGACATCGATCCGGACGGCTTCTTCCTCCTGATTCGACAGAACACCATAGAGGGGATGTTTAGCGACCCGATGTACGGCGGCAACCGCGAGATGATCGGCTGGCGGCTAAAGGGGTTCCCCGGAACGCCTGGCGCGCTCGGCAGCTATCGGGGGCTGCTTCAGGAGGGCGAGTACATCGAACTCGAGGAGGGAGATTTCCGACAACTGGCCGACGACGTCGAGTCGCTCGGGATCGGCGGTGAGAACGAGCAGCCGGCGAACGAACAGAGCGAGGAAGGACACGCGCACGTCCACGACGCGGCCGAGGCGGACTACCCGAACGTCGTCGACGAGCAGGCGGCTCGCGGGGACGCTGATGGTGACTCAGTGCAGGCAGATCTCGACGATGAGGCCGCCGACCACGGAGGTGAGCACTGATGGCACAACAGCTTGATCCCGTCGATGTGGTGACTGTCGGCGCGGGCTGGACCGGCGGCATCATTGCCAAGGAACTCGCACAGGAGGACTATCAGGTGGTGAGCTTGGAGCGGGGCGGCGAGCGCGAGACGGAGAACTTCTTTACGGTCCACGACGAGCTGGGCTATGCACTCCGGTACAAGCTGATGCAGGACCTCTCGAAGGAGACAATTACCTTCAGAAATACGGTCGACGATACGGCTCTTCCGATGCGCCGGTTCGGCGCGTTCCTCCCGGGCTCCGGCGAGGGCGGGGCGGGCGTCCACTGGAACGGCCAGACCTGGCGGTTCCTCCCCTACGACTTCCAGATTCGGTCACAGACGATCGACAAGTACGGCGAGGAGAAGATCCCCGAAAACATGCAGCTCCAGGACTGGGGGATCAGCTACGACGAACTCGAGCCCTACTACGATGCGTTCGAGTACACCGCTGGTATCGCGGGTCAGGCGGGGAACATAGCGGGCGAGATTCAGGACCTGGGCAATCCCTACGAGGGTCCCCGGTCGCGGGAGTACCCGCTCCCGCCGATGATTGAAACACCGGTTCTCGAGCGGTTCAAGGAGACGACCGCGGAGCTCGGATACGAACCGTTCCAAGCGCCTTCGGCTAACCTCACGGAGCAGTACACGAACCCGGACGGCGTCCAGCAGGGACAGTGTCAGTACTGCGGTTACTGCGAACGCTTCGGCTGCGAGTGGGGCGCGAAGGCCTCGCCGATTACAACCGTCCTGCCGGCCGCCCGGGAGACAGGCAACTTCGAACTGCGGACTCACGCTGACGTGGTCGAACTGCTGTACAACGAGGACGAACAACAGGTCGAGGGCGTTCGGTACATCGATCGGAAGACCGACGAGGTGTACGAGCAACCGGCCGACGTCGTCGCGCTCACTGCCTACGTGCTGAACAACGTTCGGCTCCTGTTGCTGTCGGAGATCGGCGAGCCATACGACCCCGAGACGGGCGAGGGAACCGTCGGGAAGAACTACTGCTACCAGAACTTCCAGGCCAGCGCGACCGGGTTCTTCGATGACGAGGAGTGGAATCTCTACATGGGCGCTGGAGCACTGGGCGCGTCTATCGACGACTTCAACGGCGACAACTTCGATCACTCGGGTCTGGATTTCCTCCACGGCGGGAACGTCGCCTTGAACCAGACCGGCGACCGGCCGATCGCCAACAACCCCGTCCCGGAGGGAACACAGTCGTGGGGCTCGGAGTTCAAGGCCCAGAGCATCGACAACTATCACAGTTCGATCTCGATCGCCGCCCAGGGAGCCGTCCTCCCGTTCCAGAAGAACTACCTCGACCTCGACCCCAACTACACCGACCAGCACGGGCAGCCGCTCCTGCGGATGACATTCGACTGGCGCGAGCAGGACCGAAACATGGTCAAGTACATCGGCCCCTACCTCGAGGAGATCATGGAGGAGATGGGGGCCGACACGGTCGACGCGAGCGCGAGTCTCGAGGGCAGCTTCGACATCACGCCCTACCAGTCGACGCATAACACCGGCGGCGCAATCATGGGGTCGGACCCCGAGGAGTCCGTGGTGAACAACTACCTACAGAACTGGGACGCACACAATCTCTTCGTCCCCGGTGCCTCGGCGTTTGCCCACAACAGCGGCTACAACCCGACGGGGACGGTCGGCGCGTTAGCGTTCCGCGCGGCGGAGGGTATTCAGGAGTACCTTGACAGTCCTGACCTGCTCGTGAGTCCGTAGCCGGTCTCGGTTCCGGCTTCGGTCCCACGATTTCGCGACTCGAGACCCGAACTCCCGAACCCGTCATCCGGCGTAGTGCGGGTCCCGGTACCGAAGCGTCTCGAGCGGCGTCGTGTTCATCACTTCCCCATCAGTACCCGGAGTGCGATTCCGATGAGGATAACGGCGACGCCTCCGAGCGCGCTCGCGATCGGCGGAATCGGGAAGAACAACATCACCACGCCGGCGAGAATCACGATCGTCGAGAGCTTGACCATATCTCCCGGACGACGCGACGACGGATAGAATGACGGCACGCATTCACAGCGGGCCACTCCAAAACGGTTCCGCCACTCCGGGAGCGAGAGCCGAGGACGACGCTCCTCGAGGGAGCCACCTGCCACGATCGAAGCGGCCTGCATTGTTGGGTCCACGATTTTATTCGTCGCCGTCCGGACGTTCGCCCATGCGCTCGACTCCGCAGGTCGTCGTCGCTGGTGGTGGACTCGCCGGACTGGTCGCCGCGCGGCACCTCGCCGGCGGCGGCGTGGCTGTGGCGCTGGTAGAACGCCGAGAGACGGTCGGGGGCCGCGTCCGAACCCTCGAGCGCGACGGCTATCGCTTCGATCGCGGCTTTCAGGTCCTCTTTACCGCCTATCCGGCAGTCCGGAAAGAACTCGATATCGAGGCACTCGACCTCCGCAGGTTCGAACCGGGTGCCACTGTCGCCGGGCCGAACGGGCGATCAACGCTGGCGGACCCGCGTCGGGAGCCGGGGACCGTCCCCTCAATGCTGTCCAGTCCGTACGTTTCCGTCGGCGACGCGCTCCGGATTGCCCAGCTCTGGTGGGACCTCCAGCGGACCGAGCCGGACGAGCTATTTGCCGGCGACGACGAGCGCATCGACGCGTTCCTCCGCGAACGAGGGTTTTCCGAGAATTTCATCGAGGGCTTCATCGCACCATTCTACGGGGGCATTACGCTCGATCGGTCGCTGGCGACCTCCAGACACGTATTCGAGTACACCTTCCGGATGCTCGCGGCGGGCGAGACGGTGGTTCCGGCCGCCGGCATGGAAGCGATCCCGTCCCAGCTCGCCGCCCGCGTTCGCGAGGCCGGTGGGACGATCAGGACGGGCGTCGAGGTCGAGTCGGTCGTAACGAACGGTAGTGACTCGAGCGGTGACGACCGCGTCGACGGCCAAGTCACAGTGGAGACCGACGAGGGAGCCGTCGACGCCGACGCGGTCGTCGTCGCGACCGATCCGCCGACCGCTCGCGACCTCACCGCCGTCTCTTCGATCCCGACCGACGGACGGGGCTGTGTCACCCAGTACTACGCGCTGCCGGCAGACACCGACCTCGAGACCGGACGCCGACTCCTGTTGAACGCGACCGAGCGGGGGCCGAACCACGTCGTGCCCCACAGCGCGGTCGCGCCCGAGTACGCCCCCGAGGGGACGACGCTGCTCAGCGCGACCTACCTCGACGAGCAGTGCGAGGTTCGCGGGCCCCCGAACCGGAGCGATGCCGGCTGCGGCGCAGACGAGAGCGACGCCGAACTCGCCGACCGCACTCGAGAGGCCCTCGAGTCGTGGTATCCCGAGCAGGGGTTCGACGGCCTCGAGACGCTCCACACCGAGCGCGTCCCGTTCGCACAGTTCAACCAGCCGCCGGGGATTCACGACCGGCTCCCTGACGTTCGCGCTCCCGCCGGCCCCGTCTATCTGGCCGGCGACTATACGCAGTGGTCGTCAATTCAAGGGGCGATGGAGAGCGGCCGACAGGTGGCCAAAGCCGTGATCGACGACCTGTCGCGGTGACCATACTTGAGTGTAACTCGAGTCGGCGGGCTCTGTAATCGCGCCGTGATGTTGCCGCCTCCACGCTCGCTATGTTCTTCGTACGACGACAGTCTCCGAATAGTGGGAAAATACTAACTTCCGCTCGTCTCCTCACCTCGAGACACGGACAGAATCGCTATGGCCATGGACGAATTCCTCGAAGGGACGGCGTTGACCGGGCGACAAGCGGCGATCATTTTCTTCACCTTCCTCGTTTTGATCATCATCGCAGCAGTCTTACTGATCATGTTCAGCGATTTCTTCAAAAACCTGGTGGCGTCCGCCGACGCGACCGGCGTTCGAGTCGGCACGCTGTGGCTCGTCACCGCACCGACGGCCAGTGGACTCAAGGGTTGCTGACTTCGAACGCCGCCCCACCCAAATAAGAGAAGGTCCGTCGACCGGACGGTCCGCAACTATCTGGTGGACGACTCCGTCGTCGTGGCCACGGACGAGGGGTTCGACGCGCTGGCTCACCAGGATACGCCGTAATCGGTCCCCACTGCGATACTCTCCCGAAGCACGGTTACTCGTTCTTCGACTGCGTTCCGACGGTTACAGCAACCGCCGTAGCTCCCCCAGCGGCGGAAACCACAGGGTCTCGCCGCTCGAGTCGTCCCTGACTGCGGGATGAAACGCGTTGGCGGTCCGGACGAGCGGTGTCTGGAAGTCGCGACCGGACATCCCGTTGACCGTTGATCCGGCGGCGAGGCGCGTAAACGCCGGAAGGACGAGCACGTCTGCGCCCTCGTAGCACGCCGGCCCGTAGAGGAAACACGGCAGTTTGCGGCCCTCAATCGCCAGCGCCGGATGGTCGTGACCGACGACGTAGCGCTCGGCCGCCGCGTCGGGGCGCTCGTGGCCGTGACAGACCACCGTCTCGCCGTCGTCCAACCGGTACTCTCCGACGGTCGTGCCCGGAAACACGTCCTCGAGCATTGTGTCGTGGTTGCCGGGCGTGACGATCAGGTCGGCACCGACTGCGTCGACGGTCTCGATGAGCCACTCGAGATCGCGCTCGACCCCCCGCGGAATCCGCGAAAACGAGTGTAACAGATCACCGGCGACCACGACGGTGGCCGGCTCGGTATCCGCGAGGAGCCCCTGAAGCCGCTCGATGGCGTCGCTCCCGTCATCGATCGGTGCCTCGACGTTCGAGGCGGCAGCCTTGCCGAGGTGGATATCGGCGAGGACGAGCGTCTCGGCGGCGGGGAAGACGACCGCGCGATCGCGGATCGAGAACGGAACGTCGACGGCAGTGTCGTCAGTCATCGTCGATTTCGGGATCGGACGCGGCGTCGGGCCCGGCTGTTGCGCCTGAATCAGGCGACTGTGTCGAGTCGGACTGCGACGCATCCGTCCCGCCGTCGGCGCGCATCCCCTCGCCGAGTGCGGCCTTGAGATCGTACTCGGAGCCGGTCAGAATGTAGAGGACATCCTCGAGGGGTTCGAGAACTTCCGGGAGGACGCGAACGACGAGATAGGTGATGCCCAGTAGGGCGACGATCGACAGCGTCTGGGCGATGAAGTTGTGCGCGACAATGTAGGAGGTTCGACTCGCAGGGGCACCCATCAGGTCGCTCGCGATGTAGACGAACACGTCCTGCTGGAACCAACCCCATGGAGAGGCAATCCCGATGAAGACGTTTCGAGAGAGGTTGAGAAACCAGATGATGCCGATCGCGCTCGCGAAGGCGATCGCTTTCCGCTTGAGCGGTGCGTTGACTGCGGCGATGAGGCCACCGAAGATAGCCATGCTGCCGATCCCGGTACAGGCCATGATGATGTAGGTCGTCCGCCCGGTCACCGTCTTCTCGGAATCGAAGTCGAACTTGCTCAGGTAGCCCTCTGATCCTTCGGTCAGTCCGGGGCTGTGTCCCAGCAGCTCCATCCCGAAGTGGGTCTGTGCCGCGGTCGTTTCGATCAACCACGTGCGAACGATCGGAATCGTCTCGGCGGGCAGGTAGATGAGCCCCATGAACGCGACAGCTTTTGAGAGCAAGAGGAGCGACTCCCGACCCTTGACGAGGAGGAAGCTAGTGTAGAGACAGAGTGGCAGTGCGGCGAGTGCCAAGAGCGTCTCCAGCGGACTCTGGAGTTCGCCGTAGTAGTACGGCACCAGCATGATCCAGTAGACCCCGAAGACGGCCCAGGCCGCTGCGGCGACGTACCGTGCCCGATCGGTAGCGCCGGACCACTGGAGAGCCATCGCTACAACGAAGGTACTGATCGCAATCCAGGCGAACCAGTCAGATAGTCCGAGCGAGCCGAGGACTGCCGAGGCGGTCGACATCGTCCCCGTCGCCGCGAGATCGACATCCGTCGCGGCTGCGGCAGTCGTCACTGGGAGGGCCGACATACTCACGTGAATCCGATGAACTCTCTTGCTATCAACTTGACGCCTCGGAACGCTCAATCGATGGGAGGCCCGCAACCGGCGACCGGCCGACCGCGTACCTTTTTCCGTCGCTCGAGAAAACGCTAGCTATATGGTCGACGTCCTCGATAACAAGCGGGCCGCGACGCGGTTCCGGATCCTCGTCCAGATCGCCGAGCGCCAGCCCGCAGTCAGCCAGGGGGAAATCGCCGGGGAGGTCGGCGTGACGAGCCAGGCCGTCAGTGAGTACATCCGCGAACTTGTCGACGACGGCCTCGTGGAGAAGGAAGGCCGATCGCGCTATCGCGTCACCCGCGAAGGCGTCGACTGGCTCTTCCGGGCGGCCGACGATGTCCGCCGATTCGCCGACCACGTCACCGGCGACGTGCTCGGTGCGATGAGCGAGGACGCCTACATCGCGACTGAGGACATCGAGGAAGGTGAGACCGTCTCGTTGACGGTGAAAGACGGCCTGCTCCACGCCACACCGAGTAGTGACGGTCCCGCGACCGGCATCGCAACGACCGACGCCGAGGCCGGGACCGACGTCGGCGTCACGAGTTTCGAGGGCGTCATGGAACTCGAACCCGGCTCCGTCACCGTCCTGCAGGTCCCCTCGATCCGCACCGGCGGGAGCCGCGCGATCGACGACGGAACCGTCACCGATGCCTGCGACGAGGTCGATATCGTGGTCGCCACCGGCGTCGAGGCCGTCGTCGCCTGTCGGCAGGCGGGCACCGATCCCGACGTCACCTTCGCCGTCGGCGACGTCGCGGCCGACGCCGCGAATCACGGCCTCGAGGTCACCGCCGTCGCGACGACCGATGCCGTCGGCCGAGTCACCGACGCGCTCCGGGACGCCGATGTCTCCTACGAAGTGCTCGAGGGCTGACTCGATTGACCGGGAACAGTCGTTTGCTCGGTCAAACACTCGATACGATCGACAGCGACCGCTATCGTAGTACGCGTCAGATCCGAAAATCATCTGCAGCCCGAACGCACGATGCCGACCGTCGGTACCGTCGTCAGCCGATATACCGCAGATCGTCGTCCGTCGGTACGTCCATCTGCTGTTGTTGCTCCATTTCCTCGATCTTGCCGATGACCTCCTCCATCTCATCGGCCCGCTCGTCTAAGGATTCGTACTCGAGTTCGAAGCCGAGTACGTCCTCGAGCACCTCCAGTACCGCGCGGGCGCTCTTGGGATCGACGAGATAGCCGCTGGTCTCGCCCATCAGGCAGGTCGCCTCGAAGCCGCGGCGATCGCCGAGTCCCAGCAGGAGCCCCGAGACGCCGACGATGCCGCCAGCGGGTTCGTCCTCGCGGAACTCGACGCCCGCGTCTTCATGTGTCTCGAGCATCGACTCGTCGCTGACGGCCCCGACGACTGCGTACTCCTCGATGAGTTCGCCGGTCGGGACGCCGCCAAGCGCGTACACTTCGGTCGCGCCAAACTCCTCAGCGATGTCGAGGAACGCGTCGGTCAGCGTATAGTGGCCTGCGTTGCTCTGGGCCTGATGATCGCCGGTCAGGAGGAGGAGATCACGGCCTTCGGGAACGTCGACGGCGTAGATCTCCGCACAGGTCAGTTCCGAGACGCCGTCCTCGACACTCACCTGAGGTGGGAGCTCCCGAGAGTAGATCCGTCGGACGAGCGTGCTCTCGCCCTCGAGTTCCTCGAGCAAGTGCTCGACGGCGAGGGTGCCGACGTGTCCAACTCCCGGCAACCCCTCGACGAGGACGGGGTCGTCCAGTTCGACCTCGGCGACTGCGTCGATCTCGAGTTCGTCCATACCGTATCAGCGGCTGCGACGTTTAAGAGCGCGTCGGTACTCTCCGTGTGGATCGTTCGGATCGAACGGTGCTGGGGCGCTGTTTTCCGCCGCGGCACCGCAGTCGGGGCAGGTGTCAGAAAGGGTATAGACCGGGCTGTCGTGGGCCTCGCGCCACGCCGAACACACCCGGATATCCGATTTCATTACTCGTCGTCGGTGCGGCGCTCACGGTGGTACTCGCCTGTGCCATCGTGGCCTTCGATCGCCGTTACCGCTCGCTGTGCGCTCTCCTCGAGCTGGGATTCGGCGGTCTTGTAGTTCGGTGCCTTCACTTTGATTCGGTACTCGGGTGCGCCGACGTAACTCACTTCGAGGTCGACTTCTTCGGGTATCTCGCCGTCGCCTTCGGCCGCTTCGAGGGCCTCGCGGATCCCGTCGACGCCGGTGTCTGTCGGGTTCTCGAGGTCGACGTAGCCGGTGACGTTGACATACGGCACCGAAACGTTCTCGCGGGCCGTGTCAACGATCGAGTCAATCTCGTCGTCGTCAAGATCGGTGTCCTCGAGGGACTCTTCGCCGTGGATTGCGGCTTGCTTGAACCCTTCGTAGAGCCCGCCGTGGATGGCGATCAGTTCGTTGGCAATGGCGGTATAGTCCTCGTTGGCAATCTCCTCGCCAAAGGCCAGTTCCATCCAGTTGTCGGCCTTCTGCTCGTTTTTCCACTCCTGGATCTTGTCGGAGCGCTGGTGGTCGTTGACGTCCTTCAGCGAGAGGTCGATCTGCTGGGACTCCTTGTCGACATCTAAGACCTTGCAGACGGCGATCTGGCCCTCGCGGACGTGATCGCGGACGTTCTTGATCCAGCCGCTCGCGACTTCGGAGATGTGGATCAGGCCGCGCTTGTCCTCATACTCCTCGAGATCGACGAAGACACCGAAATCTTCGATTTCGTCGATCTTGCCGACGACGAGTTCGCCGGGATCGGGCCAGCCGCTATACTTCATCGTGACTCGACTGTCTCGAGGATCTCGTGTTCGATCTCGGCTTTGCCACCGGTCGGTCGCACGAGCGTCGTGCCACAGACGGCACAGGCAATCTCCGAGGAGGCCTTGCCGAAGACGGTCTGTTCGTTCTCGCAGTCACTGCATCGAACGCTGTAGAATTTTCCTGCCATTGGTATCACTCCTGGAACTCGAGTCGGCCGGTACGCCATCCCTCGCGGAGGTGGGCCTTGCCGCATTCGCCGCAGCGGTACTTGAGGTCGGTCTTCTTGGTGGGCTTCTCGCCGACGGGCACCTTCGAGAAGCGACCGGAGTTACCGATGCTCGAGGTGCTCCGTCGGGTTCGGCGAGCGTCCCACTTCAGGCCCGAGGAGCGGCCCGTTCGGGCCTTTTCGACTTCGTGTTCATGATGTTCGTTGCAGTGCGGACAGTACGTATTGAATCGGCGTGGCATCTGCATAGTTATCTCACTTGCCGTGGGCTAAGATAGCGCCGTTTATAACCCGTTTGGTTCGTCGTCGCTCGTTATCGCCGGCTGTCGTTTTGACCCCGATCGGAGAGACTCCCGGGTCCGAAGCGTTTAATCCGCTCTCCTGTGAACTTCCGCCCATGAAGCAGCTCATCATCCACGGGGACCCCGGGATCCGTAACGGAGCCATCGTTCGGTACGAGGGGGACGACGGGGAATCCGAGGTAGTCTGTTTCGGGATCAACAGAAACGGCGAGTACCACGGTCCAGATCGGGTTCAGCTCTGGTGTACCGTCGGTTCCGAAGACGAGTACGAGGACTACGAGAAGCGAAACTTCACGCCGCACTTCCTCGATGTCGACCGCGTCGACGCCGACGATGTCGAGGTCGTCCGGGCGAAGAGCGATCTCGCAGTCTAACCGCATCGTCTCCGATCGGTCGTCGACCCGCTCCTCGAGTCATCTCCGAATGTTTTTCTTTCCGCGGATGGCAGGCAGTCGAATGAGTCCCCGCGAACGGGCACCCCATCTCGTGACTCCGTTCGGAACGATGCGTCGTTCGGCAACCCCGAACCGAAACTCGGAAGCGACGACAGTGATTGAGACGGATGAGATCGAACACGACGATGAGTGATTCCCTGTCAGAGGCTGTCCGGACGCGGACACGTGCGCTGCTTTCGACAACACGGTTTACCCAGTTCGTCGGCGTGGGGACTGTCGGTGCGACCGTCGACACCCTGGTGCTCGTATTACTCGTCGAAGCTACCGGTCTCGGACCGATCGTTGCGAAGATCCTCTCCTGGGAGCTCGGGATCGCGATTATCTTCGCGATCAACGAACGGTGGACGTTCGCGGACTACGGACGGGTCGGACTACGCCCGCTGGGGAGGCGATTCCTCCGCTCGAACGTGGTCCGGTTCGGCGGGTTTCTGGTGACGCTGGCCGTACTGGGCGTGTTGGTCAGACAGTTCGATGTCTGGTATGTGGCCGCAAACGTGATCGGAATCGGTGTCGGCTTCTTCGTCAACTACACCTGTGAGAGCCTCTATACTTGGCAGGTCCACCAGGAGTAGCGGTAGAAACCCGCATACGGCGACCGGATCGCAACCCTTAACTAGTGCACTCGGGTATGATATGGTAGCGGGATGGGATAGCCAGGAGATTCCGGCGGGCTCATAACCCGCAGACCGGTAGTTCAAATCTACCTCCCGCTACTTTTCAGGGATTCAACAACGAGCGTCGAACGTAGTGTGACACGAGTTTGAAATCCCTGAAAATCTATCTCTCGTATACTTTTTCCGAGAGCGCCGAGTATAGCACGGTGGTCGGTTGGACCAGACGACACCCAGACATTACGAGGTGACGGTGTATTCGAATTCACCTCTCGCTACGTTTTAGGACGGTGCGTTCGTCAGGATTTCAGCCGCCGCTGTAGTGACGACTCGAGGCAAGATGGGGATATCGAGGGAGCGGGAACGCGAAGCGAGGTCAATCTCGGATCTCGATCTCAGTAGAGTCGACGAGTCCTCGAGCAGCGGCGTCCGCGCGGTTGATCCCGACACCGATCGTATGGACACCGGGCTCAATGGGGTCCCACTTGTCGTCACTGATTTGGATCCGCTGGTGCCACTGCCGCCGGAAGCGTTTGCGTTCGCGTCGAGCGAACGAGAACGCAACGGGGCGGTCGGGAACCGTTTGGGCCACCCGCGAGGCGTCGCGGAGACCGTTGACGGTCCACCGCCAGCGGTTCGGCGAGTCGGTTCGAATTCGAACCGGAAATGGGAGCCGGTTACGGAACTCAACGACTATTTCGACCGGTTCGTCGGGCTCGTACCGTCGTTCGTCGGTCGAAACCGTGACATCGATCGCCCAGTGACGCACCGCGATCGGTGTGAACGCATGGCTGAACGCTCCCCAGTCGATCGTGCGCGGACTGCGGTCGTCACCCTCGGTCGTCTCGGGGGCGAACGGATCGTCGTCCGCGCGCTCGAGTGCGGTGGAGTCGTAGATTCGTTTCATTGCTGATCGTCTCGCATCCGTCGGTCGATGCGGGTAGTCCGGGTGTCAGTATCGTCGTCCATCGTCATAACTGGTCTACTGGTCATGTGCTGGGGTTCGGTCCGCGTCGAACTCGTGGTCGGTGTCGAACCGATCATCGAATCGGTGGCAAGCGATCGGATGGTGATTTGAACTACCCTGTAGTTCCGGCTCCGTCGTCTCGCAGGGCGTCTCGAACGCCGACGCGAGACGCCGTCGTGCCCCCTCGAGGTCGCCAGCGACGGCCGTCTCGAGCGCATCCGAGAGGACGGCGTCCGCGTCCAGATCGTGGAGCGACTCGGGAATGCCGTGGACATTGCGGATCGCCGCGGTGAGATCCGCTCTATCGTTGGACTGCGAGAGCAGCGCCTCGAGCCCTGCGTCGGCGTCCGCCTCGGTCAGACGGGTCCGAAGCGACATGATCCCGCGGAAGGCGTCCGCCTCAAGGTCGTACGCCGCAGGCGGGATGATCTTCGGACAGCGAGTGTGGAATCGGCAGCCGGCGGGCGGATCGGTCGGCGACGGCACCGACCCCTCGAGGACGATCCGGTCGCCCTCCCAGCAGGGGTCGGGTTCGGGGATCGCCGACAGCAGCGCTTCCGTGTAGGGGTGGGAGGGATCGTCGAAGACCCGGGCAGTCGGTCCGGTTTCGACGATCTCGCCGAGATACATCACGGCCACGCGGTCGGCGACGTGCTCGACGACCGAGAGGTCGTGGGCGATGAACAGATACGAGAGCCCAAACTCATCTTGGAGATCGGACAGCAAGTTGAGGATCCGGGCCTGCACCGAGACGTCGAGCGCGGAGACCGGCTCGTCGCAGACGACGAGTTCGGGTTCGACCGCGAGCGCGCGGGCGATGCCGATCCGCTGGCGCTGGCCGCCCGAGAACTCATGGGGGAACCTGCTTGCGTGGCCGGCCCGCAGCCCGACCGTCTCGAGCAGGTCGCGGACGCGCTCGTCGCGGCGGTCTGGGGGCACGATATCGTGGACCGCGAGGGCTTCGCCGACGAGTTCGCCGACCGTCAGTCGCGGATCGAGGCTGGCCGTGGGGTTCTGGAAGACATACTGGATTTCGGTCCGTACCTCCCGCAGTTCCGATCGCGAGCGGTCCGTCAACTCGGTGCCCCGGTACGTGACCGAGCCGCCGGTCGACTCGAGCAACCCGAGGAGCGTTCGGCCGAGAGTCGTCTTGCCACAGCCGCTCTCGCCGACCAGCCCGAGCGTCTCTCCTGCGCGAATCTCGAGGTCGACACCGTCGACCGCCCGAACCGTCTCGTCGCGCCCGAGCAGCCGATCGAGGAACCCGTCGGCGGTGGAGTAGTACGTCTCGAGGCCCTCGGCCCGGAGGAGTGGAGCGTCGTCGGCCGTCGTCACCGCGTCTCACCCCGCCGGTTCCTCGATTCCCGTTCGTGACACGGATCGTCCACCTCGTCCTCGCTCTTGGCGTCTCGCACCTGCACCTCGTAGTCCAAGCCGTCCTCGAGGTCGCCGGTGTACTCGAGGCAGGCGGCGAGATGTTTGTCGAGACCCGTATTGGCCGCTGGCGTCCCCGACTCGGTCTCGACGAGCGACGGGTCCTGCCGGGCACACGTGTCCTCAGCGTAGGGACAGCGCGGATGGAACCGACAACCCGTCGGCGGGTCAATGAGGTTCGGCATCGTCCCGGATACCGTCGTGAGCCGTTCGCGATCGTCGCCGAGGCGGGGGATCGAAGCAAGCAGCCCGGCAGTGTAGGGATGTTTCGGGTCGTAGTACAGCTCCTCGACCGGCGCGCGTTCGACGATCTGACCGGCGTACTGGACCAGCACCCGATCACAGAGCTCCGCGACGATGCCCAGATCGTGCGTGACAAGCTGAATCGCCGTCTCGGACTCCTGGGCGAGGTCCGCAAGCAGTTCGAGGATGCTCGCCTGGACGGTGACGTCGAGGCCCGTCGTCGGTTCGTCACAGAGCAGGAGGGCGGGATCGCAGGACAGCGCCATCGCGATGACGACCCGCTGTTGCATTCCGCCGGAGAACTCGTGAGGATAGTCGGAGTACCGCACGGTCGCGTCCGGGATTCCGACCTGCTCGAGGAGGGCGATCGCCCGGTCGCGGGCCTCGCGGTCGGTGACGTCTTCGTGGGCGCGAATCGCTTCGCCGATCTGTTCGCCGACGGTGTAGACGGGGTTGAGCGCAGCGTCGGCGTCCTGAAACACCATGGCGACGTCGTTGCCGCGGATCTCCCGGAGTTCGTCGGCCGAGCACTCGAGGATGTTCCGCCCGTCGAACCGGATCTCGCCGCCGACGATCTCGCCGGGCTCGCGGATCAGACGGAGGAGCGCGAGGGTGGCGACGCTCTTGCCGGCCCCGCTTTCGCCGACCAGTCCCACCGTCTCGCCCTCACGGACCTCGTAGCTGATGCCGTCGACGGCTCGGACCACGCCGTCATCGGTGTAGAACTGAACGACGAGGTCCTCGACCTTGAGCAGCGCCATCAGCGCATCCGCCTCCGGTCGTCACTCGCGTCCCGGTGGGGGTCGAGCGCGTCGTTGACGCCGTCACCCACGAGGTTGATCGCCAGCACGAACAGAAAGATTGCGGCCCCCGGGAAGACGGTAACGTGCCAGTGGCCCTGGACGAGCGAGTCCCGGCCTCGAGAGAGCATCGCGCCCCACTCGGCGGTGCCGGGCTCTAGGCCCAGTCCGAGGAAGCCAAGCGCCGCCGCCGTGAGGACGACCGTGCCGACGTTGAGGGTCGCCTGTACGACGACGGGTGTGATCGCGTTCGGGACGACGTGGCTGCGGACGATCGTTCGGTCGGGGACGCCGAGCGCTCTGGCCGCCGTCACGTACTCGCGTTCGCGGACGGAGAGGACCTCGCCGCGCAACAGTCTAGCGTAGCCGATCCAGCCGGTGACGACGAGTGCCAACACCAGTTTCCAAAAGCCCCGTCCGAGGATCGCAACGATCCCGATCGCGAGGATCAAGAACGGAAAGGCGTACAGCACGTCGACGAGTCGCATGATGATTTCGTCGATCCAGCCGCCGAAATAGCCGGCGATCGCGCCGAGCGGAACCCCGACACACAGCGCCAGCGAGACGGCGATGAGACCGACACTCAGCGTGTAGCGGCCGCCGACGAGCACTCGAGAGAACTGGTCGCGGCCCGCCCAGTCAGTGCCGAAGGGATGGTCCCACGACGGCGGGGCATTCGCCGGGCCGACGAACGTCTGGGCGGGATCATACGGGGCCAGCGACACGGGCTGGAGCGTGACTGTGTACTCCGCCGTCGAGACCTCGATCGGGCGAGCGAAGACCGCGAGCACCGCCATGATGACGATAATCGTCAGCCCGACCATCGCCGTCCGATTCCGGCGGAACCGGTGCCACGCCTCCTCGAGCCGGGGGCGTCCCGGTCCCTCGGACGCAGTTTCCGTCGTCCCCATCGTCGCCGTCGGTGTCGGTTCCGTACGCGACCTCGGGTCAATGTTCGCGTTCCCAGTGGCGGTGCGCTCGGCCGGTGGCCCGGTATTCGCTGTCGGTGGGTCACCGTCGTCGCTGTTCGAGTCCGCGTGGCTGCGGGCGTCCGAGTCCGCATCGTCGAAGCCGACGATGCGAATTCGGCCGCGGTCGGTGGTAGGGCGTCGGTCACTCATGGATGGATCAGTATCGAATGCGTGGGTCGAGTACCGCGTAGACGATATCGACGAGCAGGTTCGCGAGGACGATCGAGACGGCGATGAGTAGGACGCCGGCCTGAATGACCGGGTAGTCCCGCTGCAGGATCGACCGGACCAGTAGCCGCCCCATGCCCGGCCAAGAGAAGATTTGTTCGACCACGACAGCACCGTCGACCAGAAACGCGAGCTGGAGGCCGGCGACCGTCACAACCGGGAGCAAGGCGTTCCGCAGGACGTGTTTCAGGATCACCGTCCGCTCGCGTAGCCCCTTCGCGCGCGCTGTCCGAACGTAGGCCGCGTCGAGTTCCTGTCGCATCGACGACCGCAGTAGCCGGGTGACGAGCGCGGCCGAGGCCGTTCCGAGCGTGATCGTCGGCAAGATCATGAACTTCGCCATCGCGAGACTCGCCAGTGGCGCGTCCGGCGGGATCACCCGAACCCAGCCGAGTCGGACGCCGAAGACGAGCAAGAGGACGAGCCCGAGCCAGAAGTTCGGCGTCGCGATGCCGGCGAGCGCAGCGAGCCGACTGAGTTCATCGGCCGGCTCGCCGTGCCTGACCGCAGCGACGATACCGGCGGGAACGCCGATCGCGAGCGCGAGCAGCCACGCGGCCCCGCCGAGAGCGAGTGTCGCGGGCAGCCGCCGGCCGACCGTCGCTGTGACGCTCCGCCCGGTGATCGGCGACTCGCCGAACTCGAGAAAGAGCGCGTCCCGCAGCCAGAGAAGGTACTGTTCCCAGATCGGCCGGTCGAGATGGTATTCGGCCCGGATCGCGGCCTCGGTGCCGGGGCTGACGTTTCGGAACCCGACGAGCGCGTCGATCGGGTCGCCCGGGAGCGCGTGGACGAACGAGAACGTCAGTGCGGTGACGCCAAGCAGGACTGGAACCGTGACCGACACCCGCGTGAGGACGTAGCGACCGAGCGACATTGGTGGGAGTGAGTCAGGATGAGCGGACGTACTCGTCGGCGATCCGTTCTCGGAACGCCTCGTCGGTATACGCCTCGGCCAGCGGCGAAATAGGCGTGTATGCCGGTCGGCCGAGCCCGTGATATACCTCCTCGACGATGTGCTCGCGGGGAATCAGCATATTACACCCCCGGCGAACGGCGTTATTGGAAAACGGATCGTGATAGAGTGGATAGATCAGCATATCGAACCCGCCGCCGATGTGGCGGTCGACGCCGTACGCGTCATCGTCGTCCAGTTCCGTGAGACTCGCCGACGGCACGCCGTCGCTGAAGTCGGTATTCCCGGCCTCGAGTGCACCCTGTCGTGACGCCTTCTCGGTGATGACCTCGAGTCGGACGGTTTCGATCGGTGCCGTCGCCGGGACCGTCTCCGAGCCCGCGAACCAGTAGTCCTCGAACCGTTCCAGTCGCCAGTCGTCGCCCGCTTGGTAGTCGACGAACTGATAGGGGCCGGTTCCGATCGGTGTCGACTCGAGGTCGAGGTCGCCGTTGATCGCCGCTATCGGGACGATCGGGACGTTGAACAGCCGCTGTTCGAAGGGACCGTACTCCCGCCAGCAGTGGATGTCGATCGTATAGTCGTCGACGATCTCACTGTCATCGTACCAGTCGAAGACGTCGGATTCCCGCGGTTTGCCCTCGTAGCGTTCGAACGAGCCCTTGACGTGTGCGGCGGTGAGCTCCTCGCCGTTGTGAAACTGGACGCCCTCTTGGAGTGAAAACCGATAACTCGTCGCATCGAGTCGCTTCCATCCGTCGGCCAGGACCGGCTGAAGCTCACCGTCGAAGTCGATGCCCACGAGTCCCTCGTAGATGAGTTGGACCGCCTGACTCGAGGGGGAGTCGTTCATCGAGACGGGATCAGTAGTCGAGATATCATTTCCGAGATCGCCCACGAACTCGTCGCTCCCCTCGAGATTCGTATAGACGTCCGCCCAGGGGGCATACACCGCACTATACGTGCCCGGCTGGAGCGGATACGTTTGCCAGCCGCTGACGACGTCGGCGTTCCAGGCGTGTGCCGTTTCGCTGAATCGAATGAACGATACCGGGGAGTCGGCGACTAGCCGTTCCTGTAGCTGTCGGTAGATATCGACCCGTTCGTCGGTGACTGTCTCCTCGAGTCCGCTATCGATGTATTTGTCGACGGTCTCGTTGGTGTAGTGGTTGACGTTGAGCCCCTCGGGGGTATGGTTGTCCGAGTGAAACAGCATGTTGACGTAGTCGTCAGGATCCCAGCCACCGGTCCAACTGGCGATGAAGAGGGCGTTTTCGCCCTTGTCAGCCGCCGTGGTTAGCAGGTCGAGATAGGTCGTCCACTTGTATTCCGCAATCGAGATATCGAAGAAGCCGGTGTCCTCGAGCTCGGCCTTGAGGAGTTCCGCGAATCGGCTTCGTTCGGTGTCTTCGGCGACCGCGATCGTCGTTTCAAACGGTGGTTCGATACCGGTCGCCGCGAACCCCTCCTGAATCAGTTCTTCGGCCGGGCCGTCGGCTTCGATACTATTGCTGCGGATACAGCCGCCCAGCCCGGCGATCCCTGCCGTACCCACACCCTTCAGTAGTGAACGCCGCCGTAGTGCACGGCGTTCACCCGACCCGACGCTATGCCCTGACATCAGTGTGCGATTCAGATCGTGGCAACATATTCCTTGTGATGAATATGCACAGATCGGTTAGGAGATCGGATATAGTGGCCGAAAAACGTCGTATTACCGGAGCTACTTACTGGTCGCCTTCCTCGTCAACGATGACGACCTCGCCGTCAACCACATCGACGTTGATCAGGGTCTTGACGTTATAGCCTGCGTCGTCGACCTTGTTCTCCCCGCCGACCTTCTTGATGACTGCAACGGTATCCACGACCTCCGCGCCGATCTCGTCGAGTGCGGCGAGCACCGAGGCGAGCGTACCGCCCGTCGAGAGGACGTCGTCGAGAACGAGTACGCGCTCTCCCTCGCGCACGTCGTTGATGTACATCTCGTTTTCCGAATACCCCGTCTTCTGGGAGATCGCGACCTCGTCGTCGAGGCCGTACTGGCGCTTGCGGATGACCGTCAGCGGAATATCGGTCATCAGCGAGACTGCAGTCGAGATGTGAATGCCCATCGCTGCGGGGGTGACGATCCGGTCAACCTCATTGAGTTCCGCCTTCCGGATGATTCGAATGACGATCTCGCGCAGGAGGGTGGGGTCGAGCTTCGGGACGCCGTCGCTGATGGGATGAACGAAGTAATGATAGCCGTTCTTCTCGATGATCGGCGCCTCGAGGAGCGACTGTTTCAACTGATCCATGTCGTCGGTGGGACGGTAGCGGAGTAAAAGTTGACGATACGGCCGGGACGATCGCCGAATGCGAACATCACCCATCCCGCCTGTCGGTTCGGACCAATCGATCAGACGGTCGGAACGGTCCACACCGTCGCTGCTGGCATGTTGGCCGGGCGTTCCCGCACGTCAATCGTCAGTCGTCGGTCGCCGTCAGTCGTCGGTCCCGTAGCTGAGCTCGGGCGGCTGATCACCGTGACCAAGGCGCATGTTCCGTTCGTGATAGATGTGTGCGACCGCGGTCACCGTAAACATGACCGCGACGACGGCCGTCCAGGTCAGGTTCGACAGGTGCACCAACGGATAAATATCCAGCCAAAGTGCGGCGACGAGTGCGCAACTAATCGCACCCAGCGAGAGATACAGCTCCCGCCAGGCGAACTCCCGACCGGGGACGATCTCGAGGTAGACGCTGATGTCCCGCGTTCGCTCGGTCGCCTCGATGACGCCCTGATCAGAGTCGAATCGAAGGATACCGGACCCGTCCATCTTCGGGAGGTGTGTCTGCTGGAGCGTCGTGTAGACCCGCTTTCGCTGTTCGGGCGTCACTCCCTCGAGCGTTGTCTCGTACTCCCAGGCGGCCACTTGCTGAGCCAGATCACCGAGTTCGACGGGCCGATCGTCCTGCTTGAGATACTGCAAGACGTAACGCCGTCGCTGGTTCCGGAGTACCTCGAATATTTCACCTTTAGAGAGCGGGTCGCCGGTATCGGCGTCTCCGTCCCCATCGTCGGCATCGGCAGCGCCGTCGGTTCGCAGTCGTTGCCCCACCTTGATCACCTCGAATTGCCGGCCCACACCGGTCCCCCCAAAACCGTAAGATCCGATCGTCTATCCATTATCCCGGTCGGATGTACCCCACCCATATAATTCTCCTGACGCGCTCGAAATTCAGTTACGAATCTGTTATGTTGGTGGCCAGTACCGCTGCGATCGAGTCGGCGATTTCACCGCCCAGTCCCGTTTTCGTCCCTTCGTACCGGGCGGCATCGTTCGCGTGGACCAGCAGGGCCTTCGTTCGCTCTGCGCCCATCACGCTCGCGTCGTTCGCGACGACGAAGGCGAGCTCCGCCCGCTCGAGTGTCTTCCTGGCCTGGTCGATCATCGCGTCCTCGTCGCCTGAGGTTTCGGTCTTGAAGCCGACGATCGGGAGGTCGGGGTACTGGGATCGGATCTCGTCGATGAGCTTCGGTGTCGGCTCGAGCTCGAGCGTGAGCTCCTGGCCCGAGCGAATCTTCTCCTCGTTCGTGTCGACGGTGTAGTCGCCGATCGCCGCCGCCGAGACGAGCGCGTCGGCGTCCTCGCAGGCCGCGCTCGTTGCCGCGAGCATCTCGCGGGCGCTCTCGACGTCATGAACGTCGGCGAAGGGCACGTCCGGGCCGTCGTGGACGAGGGTCACGTCCGCCCCGCGGACGTAGCAGGCCTTCGCGACGGCGCGCCCCATCTTGCCCGACGAGCGGTTCGTGAGGATTCGGACGGGATCGATCGACTCGCTAGTCGCCCCGCTCGTGACCACGACATGCTCGCCCTCGAGCGGCCGGTCGCTGGCCGCACGGGCAACGTCACAGACGATCGCCTCCTCGCTGGCGATCTTCGCTTTCCCCTCCTCGATGCGAGGATCGACGAAGTCGACGCCCCACTCCGCGACGGTGTCGATGGCCTCGAGGACGCCGGGATGATCGTACATCGGTTCGTGCATCGCCGGGGCAATCACGAGTGGCGTGTCGGCACCGAGCGCGGTCGTCGCACAGGTCGTCACCGGTGTGTCGTCGACGGCACCGGCAATCTTACCCACGGTGTTCGCCGTCGCCGGCGCGATCAGGAAGACGTCCGCCCAGCCGTCGTACCCACAGAGATCGACGTGTTCGACGCTCCCCGTGATCTCCGTGACGACTTCGTTCTCGGTCGCAAACTCGACGGCCCACGGATGAATTATCCCACCTGCGCTGTCGGTCATCACCCCGCGAACCGCGGCACCCTGCCGTCGCAGCTCGTGGGCTAGTTCGACCGTCTTGACGGCAGCGATCGATCCAGTCACTCCGAGCGCGACGTTGACTCCCTCGAGCATTCAGCGCTCACTTCGCGCGTGGCCGGTTTATCAGTACCGCCATGGCAGCTAAGACCCGACTGCCGATCCGTCGTGTCGACTGCTACTCGCTGTCGTTCCGTGATGCCTCGCGATTTCGGCGCTCGGCGGCTCGGATGCCTCCGACGGCGTCGCAACGCGGTTGTCGCGAGAGAGCGCCCTCGAGCGAGACGACGAGCCCCGCGCCGACGGGGACGAGCCCGCCGGAGACAGCGAAGGCGATCGAGCCGAGCTCCAGGCGGCGAGCCAGCGGTCCGTCAGTACCGTCTCCTCGGTTGCGAACGGGTAAACCGTGATGAGAGTTCGGCTCGAGTCATCGAGGCCCGTGACCGAACCGGCGGGGGACTCTCAAAACACCGTTACGAAGCCACCGAGGAGGCCAAGCGTAACGACGAGCCGGCCGAGACTCCCGAGAAACGTCGCCAGCGCGAATTTCGGGTAATCCTTCTCGAGGACGGCGAAGGCATAGATCGAAATCGTGTCGGGAAAGAAGGGGACGGAGAGGGCAATCGCGAGCCCGCCGTAGCCGTACCGTCGCGCCAGTTGGACGGAGCGTTTCTCCGACCACGCCAGCACGTTCCATCTGGACTGGCGCAACCATCGGGTTATCGGCCCGGACTGTTTGACTTCCTGACCGAGGTGAAACGCGACCACGCTGCCGGCGGCCTTCCCAATCGCGCTCACGAGCATGATACTCGAGAGCTGCAGCCACGACGGGAAGCCGAGATCGAGTGGTGCGAGGAGGACGACCTCGCTGGGGCCAGGGAGCACGAACGCGATTAGAAACGAGTAGACGAAGACGATTCCCATGCCGGCCCAGCCGGTTGCCGACTCGACAATCGCCTCGCCGCTCCCGACGAGGAGATTAGTTAGCATCTCGAGTACGAGAAGCGCTGATAACGAAAGAGTGCCGTTCATTGTGAGTCAGGTAATAGAGTGTTCCCAGTTCTTTCGGACGGGGCGACCGACCGTCAGTTGCGGGGGTTCACGTCCGATCGAGATGGGGCCGATCATCACGACCCCCATGTCCACCGCGCGTCGAGTACGTATCGATACACACCACTGAGAACGATAGCAATCCCGTTGGCTACCAGATACGGAAGGTGTCCCCACTCGACGAAGCCGAAGAGGAAACCGATCTGGATTGGTACCGCCGTCCCCCGGACGACGTTCGTCTTGAGTAATCCGACGAGATACTCGATAGTGCCGGTATTCTGCGTCGCCTGAAACGTCCACGCGTTGTTGAGCACGTACGAGAAGATAATCGTAATCTCGATGGCGATCACTGCACCGACCAGATAGTGTAATCCGACATTGTCGACGAACGCCCACAGTAATACGATCTGTACCCCCGCAGCGACGGTCCCGACGATAGCGAACCGTCGGAGTTGGCGGGCAAACGGGCCGTCAACGAGACTGCGGAGGAACGATCGGATCATCTATCGGTAGCCCAGTGCCGACAACCGCGCCTCGAGATCCTCGTCAACGTCCTCGTCATCGGTCGTTTCGGAGTCGTGTTCCCGAATCGCGCTGGCGTGCTCTGCGACGAGTGGTGCGAGCGATTCGATCACGTCCGCTTGCTCGGGCGTCGGATCGGTCGCGAGGTTCGTTTGTTGCCGTGGGTCATCGGGTCGGTAATACAGTTCGGACTCGGTCGTGTCGACGTTTTCGATATAGGTCCAGTCCCGGTTCCGAGCACTGACGAGGAGGTCTCCGTCGGTGAGCGACCGCGGAATCGGTTGGTTCGTCACCGATTCGTCACGAACGGTGACCGAGACGACCGGATCGTCGGTCGGCTGCTCGTCGCCGGTCACGCTCGGAACGAGCGTGTCACCGGTCCACGATTCCGGAGCCTCGACGTCTAGGAGGTCGGTTACCGTCGGTGCGATCGAATCGAGACCGACCTGTCCGTCCACCCGCCCCCCTCGGAGCCGGGAACGTCGACGATCAGCGGGACCTGAATGAGTTCGTCGTAGAGCTTCGGATAGTGCGCGAGGTGACCGTGTTCCTGGAACTCCTCGCCGTGGTCGCCCGCCAGAACGACTGCCGTCTCGTCGTCGAGATCGTTCGCCGAGAGTGTCTCGAGGAGTCGCCCGATGCTCGCGTCGACCTGCCGGACCGACGCCTGATAGAGCGTTCGAAGGTCCGAGAGGGTTCGATCGCTGACGCCCAGCCCCAGCCCGGTCTTGGTGTGGGCGAGCAACATTCTGTGCGTGCCGACCCGGTTGTCCGAGACCTCGCGAATGTAGCGGGGCGCGGGGACGTACGGCGTGTGGGCGTCCATGTAGTGGATCCAGAGAAAGAACGGCGACGACGTCTCCTCGACGAACTCACTCGCGGCGTGCTCGACATCGAACATTCGAGACATGTCCAAGAACGGTCGATCGTCCGTTTCGCCGCGGAGCCACGAGCCGGCGCGGCGGACGGGCGAGGCGGCCAACTGGAGCCAAGCCTCGACGGTCGGATGTGTCGCGAGATAGCGGCTGTAGACGCTCGATCCGACGTTCGCGACGAACGATTCGAACTCGTCGAACCCGTCTTCGTACCCCCAATGCGTCGTGAGGAATCCGTTCGCGGCGTTGAAGCCACCGGTCGCAATGTCTGCGTCCGAGACGGTCTCCGCGAGCGTCGGGGATTCCTCGACGCCAATCCGTCCGTTATCCGCGAATACGGGGCGTGAGGACAGGATCGACGGGAATGAGAACGGCGTCCAGTTCCCGGTCGCGAAGGCCCGATCGAAGACGGTCCCACGGTCGGCGAGGGAATCTATTACCGGCGTATGACGGTCGGTATCGTACGGGCTGACCGCGTCCGACCGCAGCGAGTCAACCGTAACGAGTACAACGTTCGAAACTGATGTGTCAGATCCCATCCTTTTCTAGATCTCCCGTCGGTTCGCTTCGATTCCACCAAACGATAGTGACAGGGATGTTAGGTGTCGGCCCCACGCTGACCCGTTCGAACTGGTGGAATACGACGTTGGAACCGAATCGGTTAGTTATCGAAATGAGGGTTTCGGTATTGTCGAAATGATAGAAATATGTTGATATCATCCATCTCTCAAACAGCCAGATTGGAATTTGATACAACTAAATCAAAACTTCATTTTAATGTGTCTGTAATCAGCTATTCGCTATCAGTCGCTTCGCGATCCAACCGAAATATCTCACACTCCTCGGGCACTGACTACTGACTCCGTCCGCCGTTACCGCCGACGGTTTCGTCGCACGTCTGTCGCGTTGTACTGTCGGCTGGAACTGATTTCGAAATCCGCCAAGACCGACCGACGAACCTGCTAGACGAACGATGACAATATAAGTGACCGCTCGTCTATGTCCCGGTATGCGTATCGCGATTCTCGCTCACGAGAAGTTTCCCGACCGAGCTAAGACCGCCCTCGGCGTCCTCCGGTACGCCGACCACGACGTCGTTGCCGTGCTTGACCGAGCGAACGACGGACGGCGCGTCGCCGATTTCGTTCCCGACGTCCAGGACGCACCGATCGTCTCCGGAACGGCGGACCTCGAGTCGGACGCCATCGATACCCTGTTGATCGGTATCTCTCCGATCGGCGGGGAGTTCGATGAGAGTTGGCGGGAAGACGTACGGACGGCCCTGAAGTACGGCTGTGACGTGGTTTCGGGATTACACTACTTCCTCGCAGAAGACGAGGAGTTCGCCCAGTTGGCAGCTGAAAACGACTGCGAGATCCGCGACGTCCGGAACCCGCCGGCCGATCTCACGGTCGCCGCCGGCGTCGCCGATGAGGTCGACGCGGAAGTAATCCTCACCGTCGGTACCGACTGCTCGGTCGGCAAGATGACGACGACGATGGAACTCGCCCGCGACGCTCGCGCGGCCGGCCACGACGCCGCCGTGATCCCGACCGGCCAAACCGGGATCATGATCGAGGGCTGGGGCAATCCGATCGATCGCGTCGTCAGCGACTTCACCGCGGGCGCGGTCGAAGAGATGATCCTCGAGAAGGGCGACGAACACGACTACCTGTTCGTCGAGGGCCAGGGCAGCATCGTCCACCCGGCGTACTCGCCGGTCACGCTGGGCATCCTCCACGGATCGATGGCCGATACGCTCGTGCTCTGTCACGAGGCCGGCCGAGAGGAAATCCACGGCTACGAGTCCTTCTCGCTGCCGTCGCTCCCGACGTATATCGATCTCTACGAGAGCGTTGCCGAACCGGTTGCGGAGAGCCAGGTCGTCGCCGGCGCGCTCAATACCGCCGGGCTCGAGAACGATGAGCAAGCCCGCGAGGCGGTCGAGGAATACGCTGACGCGATCGGCGCACCCGCGACCGACGTGATCCGCTTCGAGACGGACGAGCTACTCACGGAACTGTGCTAAGATGACCCTCGAGATGTCCTTCGAACGGCGCTCGCTCCCCCTTGAGTACCCCTTCGGGATCGCCCGTGGAACGACGACCGAGACCGAGGTCGTGTTCGTCCGGATCGAGGCAGACGACGGGACGACCGGCATCGGCGCTGCCGCGCCCTCGTCACACTACGGCGAGACCGTCGCGACGGTCACGGCCGTCCTCCCCGACCTGCTGGCGGTCGTCGAGCGCGTCGGCGATCCCCATCAACTCGAGCGAATCGAGCGCCGCATGCGCGAGACGGTCCGGCAAAATCCGTCGGCCCGCACGGCAGTGAGCATCGCTCTGCACGATCTCGTCGCGAAACAGTTTGACGTCCCGCTCTATCGGTACTGGGGACTCGACCCGACGGAGACGCTCGAGACCTCCTACACCATCGGCCTTGACGACCTCGAGACGATGCGCGAGAAGACGACGACGGCCATCGATCGGGGGTACGGCACGCTGAAAGTCAAGCTCGGGACCGACCGCGATCTCGAAATCATCCGGACGATCCGGTCGGTCGCGCCCGACGTCCGGCTGTTCGTCGACGCAAACGAGGCCTGGACGCCCCGCGAAGCGGTCGCAAAGATCGATCGGCTCGCCGAGTTCGACCTCGCGTTCGTCGAACAGCCGGTCCCGGCCGACGATCCCGAGGGGTTACAGTTCGTCTACGAGCGCTCGACGCTGCCGATCGCCGCCGACGAGTCATGCATCATGCTTGCGGATATCCCGCAGATCGCCGATCGCTGTGACATCGCGAACCTGAAACTAATGAAATGTGGCGGATTGCGTGAGGCCAGACGGATGATTAGTACCGCCCACTCCCACGGCCTCGAGGTGATGTGTGGCTGCATGACCGAATCCAACGCCTCGATCGCGGCGGCCTGTCATCTCGCACCGCTACTGGATTACGCCGACCTCGACGGCTCACTGCTTCTGGCCGACGACCCCGCCGATGGCATCCCGATGCCCGACGGCCGGATCGACCTCGCCGGCCTCGAGCGCCCGGGAACGGGTGCGCTCCTCGAATCGTAAGCAGCGGCTCATCAGGTTGACCGATACCGGATCGCACAAAATTCTGTATGGTTGATATATTCCCACATGATGTGAGTATATCTAGACTTATTTAGGGTTCGAGCGGAAACGGATCGGCAGTAGCGGCCCACAGCGAGCGAACTCCACACATGCCACTCGAGTCATCCCACGGTGCCCGGACGGACGCAACCGAGACGAGGCCACCCGAGACGACGCCTCGTCACGTGCTGATCGTCGAGGACGACGAGGACCTCGCGGAACTCCTGTGCGTCTGGACGCGAGATTGCTTCGGCCGAGACGCACGGATCCGCGTCGCACATTCGGTCGCTGATGGCCGGACGCAACTGGACGCTCAGGCGACGCTCGACGTGGTGCTTCTCGATCGGCAACTACCCGACGGCCCGGGGCGAGAGCTGCTCGATTCGGTAACGAGCTGGTTCGATACGATCACACTGATGATCACCGCCGTCTCGCCGGAAAGCGACATCATCGATCTCCCAATCGACGACTACCTCGTCAAACCGATCGACAAGGAAACGCTCGTCACGAAACTCTCCCTGCTCGAGAAACTCGATGCGGCTACCGCCTTAGCGCCCTACACCGATTCCCGCAAGGCCAGCCTGCTCGAGTTCCACCTCGACGCGCCCGAAGAGAACCCGCTGTTCCGGCGCTTCGCGGCCAGATGGCCCCCCAATCGCCTCGAGATCGCGGTCGTCGACGGCCACCCGGTCGTCTACGAACTGTACACTGGCGGTCAGCGGGCAGGCGACGACCGCGAGATCCACGTCTCGATCGCCGGGACGCTCGCCGCGGATATCGACCCGCTGCTCAAGGCGGGGGAGATCGAACCGGTCGGCGAACTGCTGCCGTCGGGCGACGACTACGCCCTGATTCAGGTCAACGACACTGACCCGATCGAGTCCAACGATGGGGCGATCGTGATCTACGACTTCACCTGCGAGACGCCCGAACGGTACGTCACTGACGACGGCGGACGGCCGCCCGGCATGAGCGCTCGCGAACTGACGACCGTCCTCGAGTCGGCACTCGACTGACGCGCAGCCGCCCCGCTGTGCCCGAGTACTCGACGGGAGTGTCCGCTTCGGGAGACTGTCAGTCCGGCCGGCAACGGGGTTTCATACTGACGGTCGGTGTGGAACTGCTGGTATGTACGACAGTGACGGCGATCGAAACGTGTCTCGACGAGCGCTGCTTCGGGCGTCGGCCGGCACGGCCGCCCTGTCGGCCATCGGGAGTGTCAGAGCCGGTGGGGACGACGGAGCGACCGGGATGGCCCAACGGATCGACCGAGACTGTCCGGAGGCCACCCTCGAGCCCGGAATGACCCCCTGCGAGGGGGCGAGTATGGAGGGGTGTGCGGACGATCATCCGGCGACGACCGAGATCCGGTCGGCGGTCTCGGAGTCCCTCGAGACACAGTATCCCAACGTGGACGCGCTGATCGACGCGGGATATAAGCCGTACTTCGATACGCTCGAGACGGGCGACGACAGCTGGTCGCACTGGCTCAATCCGGAGTTCATCGGGGACGACGAACTCGTAGACCCCGAACGGCCGGAATCGGTCCTCGTCGACAACCAGTCGTGGCGGTCGATTGGCGTCATGTTCATCGCGACAAGTGACGGGGAGCCGGTCGAGCCGCCGGCAGTGTACGGCGCGGACGACGCCGAGCAACTGTGTTCGCCGTGGCACGCCCACATCGGTCTCCCCGGCCGGTTCGCGTGGTGGTTCTATCAGCAGACCTACGAGCGGGATTTCGAGGACGGCGACCTCGAGTTCCCCTGCCGGACGCCCTGTATGCTCCACGTCTGGACCGTCGACCATCCAGAGAGCGTCTACGCACACGACGCGCCCCCGCAGGAGTATCGCGATCTGCCGCCCGCGGACGATCCCGATTTCGACACCGACGCAGTCCCTGGCGAGGACGAACTCGACTGGGGTGCGCTGCCGGAAGAGGTCATCCCCGATCGGCTGCCCACTGATCTCGGTCTGACCGGCCCCTTCGGTCTCGATCTGGGGCTATAGCGATCGGTCTCCCCACGCAGAGCAGTGGCGAACCGACGAGGGTGGCGCGCGCTGGGACGCGATGATCCGATTCGAATCGCGGCGCAAACTTGTGCAAGGGATAAGCGAACGACCGCTGGGAGTGAGCGTTAGCGCGGAACCGACGGTTCCGCGAACTATGCGAATAGTGCGGGACCGGCGGTCCCGCATACCGTGCGAACGGGCCGTCGGCCCGTGAGCAGAGGGCGCTACGCGCCCGTGAGCAGAAATTGGTTGGGGAGGGCGTGGCGATTCCGTGTTGCCACGAGAGCAGGGCGCTTCTCTGGTTAGTTACTCTCGATCTCACTGATTGATTTATAATGGCCCTCCGTAGTTATTCTCCGCCGAGAAGTGCTCGAGCCGAAGATGTGAACGACTCTACTGATTGCAACCGACTCGAGGCCCGTTTTCGGACCGACCGCCCGGCGGACGGTGTCGACGGGGTGGTGTGGTGGTTCGATCGACACCGCCGAGCGGCCGGCTGACCGCCGGGACTCGAGGCCGAGCCCCTATAGTAGCCGTTGAAACGAGTGACACGCTGATCGCTATGCGATCAGGTGTGCAGTGACTGTCAGTGGCTACTAGACTCGTCGCGCTGGACCAAATTCGGCGGGACTGTACAGCCACAGGGACTCGCCGAGGCGGTCATGGGTCCGGTGACGGTGACGAATCCGACCGGCACACCGCAGCGCGGGCAGTCGGGGAGCGGTGACGAGTCGTCGCCGTCGTCGTCACTTCCGTCGGGGTCGTTACGCATCCCGACCGTTCCTCGGTCGCCGCCGTTTCGGCATCGACGCTCGTCGTGTCGGGCGATTCCACTGTCGTGCGGGACGTTTATATCCCGGTAGAATGTACGCAATCATGGCTCGCTAACCCTTCCGGGTTGGAAGCCAAGCCTCGGGTGTTGTGACCACCCGGGGCGTTTCGACGAAGCCCCTGATTCGAGACTCGCTTCCGTTCTAATCGTTGACCCGTTGTGCCTTATATCTACTGTTACGACAGTGAAAGAGACTCGGGCTCGAGTCAGCGATTCGCCTCGAAGTGGACCAATTGACCCGGAAGAAACGCTTCAACCCAGTTCAACTCTTGCCGAAACGCAGAGAGCGACAGATCCGGTCTCCATAGCGGTACGTACAGGTAGGACACATAGCACGCTACGTAACGAGTTGTCCGTTCAAGAGACGTGATTTCCGAGTTTCATAGGTAACCAATCGCCGAGTATTGCCCGACTATTCCTACCAGAGCACGGAATCCAACACTAACCACAGTGATGAAGAAGGGCGTCAACTGAGTCTCCCATTCAAGGTTGGTATGTGTCTGTGAGTATACCATTTCGAGTTATGGGAAAATACTTTTTATATCTCAAAACACACTAAGGCCATGTCAATACTCGACAGATCGGTCCTCCAAGCTGTTGAAACCGCACTTGCAGTAGCCGTCCTCCTCGTCGTCACAGTGATGGTGACTAACGTCCCGTTTGAGTATCCATCAGGGCCGACACTCGGTGGCGTGCCAATCGACCCGGAACTAGTCGTTCCCGGCGCCTTCGGCGTCATTGTCCTCGTCAACGGGGCCATGGATGGCCTCGATATCTGGTCAAGTATCGTCGGTGCTATTGGCGCTATCACTGTTTTGCTGGCAAGCGGTAGCCTCTACACGCTCTACACTAGTAATCCTGGCATGTTTGCCGGTGGACTCTTCACGCTCGCCACCGGAGTCCCGCTCTCGCTTCTCATCCTCGGCCGGCGGGCTGTCGACATGGTTGCCTACCAGAGACGAAACACTATCAGTGATGCCCGATGAAAGAACCTCGTCCTTGAGAACTGTGAGAAAAGGGAGAGATGCTTGATTACTCGATCTTAGCGGTAGCTACTGTTTCGTGATTCGAGTGACGAAGGCATCTGTCCAGTTACCATTACTGACTCGGTCTGGCGCGGTGTTGTAGCCGTTGTGTACCTTGTGGTAGAAATAACCGCTCCCATTTCTGTAACCAACGACAGTGACACTGTGACCATTGATCCATTCGCTGTCTTTGGAATATGGTCCGTTCGTCATGTTTAGCATCGGTGGATTGTTGTTAGCAACGGCGTCTTCGATATTTCCTTTGATCAACCAGTGGTTGTTGTTTCCATTATAGGAATACGTCCCCTCTGCGTAGTTCGAGATTCCATTGTCGATATCATTGAAATCCGAAATTCCGTCTGAGTCTGTGCCCATATCGTCATGGAGCCTGTCGATGAGTGCCTCGCGTTCATCGGCATCGTCCCACTCATCGATACCTTCGTGGTAGCCGATGGCCATCGAACCAGCGATTGGTGAACACCCATCCCACTCGTCCCAAGTGTCATCTCCTGATCCGTAAGAAGTAGTGCTCGCCCCGCCATCGTCGTACGATTTCCAGTTCGGAACGTTAGAGATAGAGTCGTCTGTACCACCCTCCCAGTCGGGTGCGTTCAGGTCGTCCCCTTGCAGTGTAAACTGGTCTTCCTTTGTTTGCTTGTTACCCTGTTCGGTCGGATCGTGGGTCGGTTTTAGGTTATCCGCATTGCTGACAGCGGGTAGCGGTAAAATTCCGTCCCCACGCAGATCGATCATACGTCGGTCGGTCGTTTCGATACCGAACTGGACGCCGCCTTGGTAGAGGAACCGGTCGTGGATGGAGACGCCGTTTGCCTTGGCCACTTGGCTGGCACGGTCCACCCGTTTGTGGGGCGCTTTCGATCGCCCAAACGCAAGGACAGGGGTCACTAACTGGTCCGCGTCAATAGTGATGTAACCAACATCATCGCCGCGGTTTTCAATCGCAAACACCCACGCTCGGGGCACATACTCAATCGAGTTCTCGCTCTGGACTTTCCCGTAGTACAGTTGCGGTGCCCTGACTTCTTCCGGTTGCCAGTCGTCGAACTCCGAGTCTTTACTAATCTGCTTGACGGCGTTTTTTGCAATTTGTCGAGCCGTCTGTCTGGGAACGTATTCGTCGCTTTGTGCTGATGTGGTGCCTACGGAAGACAAAAGTGTTCCAGTGATGCTTGCTGCTCCGATACCTTTTATCGCTTTCCGCCGGGTTATTAATTTTCTATCCATGAGACCATACCACATTAAAACTATATAAATAAGTTTCCACCATTACAACCACCAAACTATATATGTATAACCATCCAAATATCTGGGCGTTCCTGTGAGATTTTTTATGGTCACGAGTCACTGCCGTCGGGAGGAACCGACTCACTCGAGCCAGCCGCTACTCGCAGCCAGAATCCGATCGGCCGCCTCGTCGGGCCCATACTCGTCGGTATCGATCTCGAGGTCGGTATCAGGGTCGTCGAACTCCCGGTAGACCACGTGGACACCCTGCTCGTCGATCGGCTCCGCCCGACGGCGATTGCGTTCGAGGCAGGTCTCGAGGCTCGCGGTCACGAGGACGAACCGAACGTCACCCAGCGTCCGAAAGTTCGTCTGCCACGCTCGCTGATAGAACGTGCCGTCGACCAGCGTGACCCCGGCGTCGGGCGCGTCGGCGACCTGTTCGGCCAGTTGCTCGTATGTCCGACTCGAGAAGTCGTCGGAGTGGACCGACCGAACCGGCACGTCCCGCGCCGCGAGCCGAGCGCGGACACGGGCCGCGATCGTGGTCTTGCCTGCCCCCGGCGGCCCGCAGATGACGACGATCACGCCCGTCGGTAGCCGCCGAGGGCATACCAATAGCGGGGATGTCGATCGTCGACTCGAGGCCGCTCGAGCGTTCAGATCGCCGTCGAACGCGCCGTTCTCGAGGGGAGTGCCTCGAGACACCGTCGACAGGAGGTGTCGAAGACGCTGTTCTCGGTCCGGGAGACGGGACACTGCCGTCGCGTTGTCTTGGATGATGTCGATACCGGTGCCGGTTCAGACCGGGATGGATAGTTGCGGCCCACGGCTGCAAGCTACTGTCGCTCGAGCCACTCGTCACTCCCAGTCGATCTCTTCGCCGCGACTCGACTCCCGCAGGATGAACGGGCCGATCGCCAGCGTCCGTTTGGCCATCGTTGCGACCCGCAGGATGAACGCGATCAACAGCAAGAACGGCGTGACGGCGATCGTCGACGCCAACACGACGATCCACACGAGGATATCCACGCCGAAGAACACCCCCGAGACGGCGTCCGAATCGAAAAAGAGGAGCATCGACATCGTGACCACCAGCGACGGGACGGCGACGTACATCATCGCCCGCGAGAGGTTGATCAGCTCCCACTGGAAGTACAGCGTCTTGAAGTGCTCGCGGGCGAGGCCAAACAGTTTCAGCGACTCGAGCAGGTCGTCGTAGGCTTCGCGAGCCTCGTCGGTAAATGAGTCGGCGTGTGCGTTCTGAATCCGCTGGGCGCGGAAGATCTTCCAGGAGTAGTTGTAGTCCAGTGCCGACTTGACGACGTCGAACGTTCCGAACTGGGCGTTCTCGAGATCCTCACGGATCGAGTCGGCGTGGGTCGTCAGATTGTCGACGAAGTCGTCGACGCGCTCTCTGAGTTCGTCATCCTGACTGTCGGAGACGGCATCGCGGAAGTCGATGGCCCGGTCCTCCGACGACGCCACGACCGCCTGCAGGAACGAAGACGGCTCCGGCGGACTGATCGGCGCATCGATCGAGTCTTCGACGTCTTCGCGAAAGTCGAGTGCACCCTCGAGGCGCGTGCGCTGATCTTCGACGGCTCCGAGTTCCTGAGAGAGCACCAGCGAGTTGATCGTGACCACGAGGGTGACCCCGGTGATCAGCGCGGTCGTCAGCGCCTGAAAGAGCGTCCCGGTCGGATCTTTCACTCCCATGAGCGCCCTGAGCGAGACGGGACTGAACCGTGCGGCCGCGAGGAGACCGACGAAGACGAAAGCCATGAGGCCGGCGGTGACGACCCACCGGTTTGCGTTCAACAACAGCTGATGTTTCCACGTCGGGTCCGCGCTACGCTCGGCCATCGTGTCGCTGGGTTGGGACCCGTCGCCGCTCATCGTTCGATCCGGACAATACCAGACGGTCTCGGAAATAGCTACGGCAAGAAGTGAACGGAATCCGGCAATGACGACCGATTCAGCCCAGGTCCTCGTCGCGTTCGGACTTCCGGAGGATAAAGGGGCCCATGGCGAGAGTCCGTTTGGCGACGGTCGCGATCCGGAGGATGTAGACGATGAAGACGACGAAGGGCGCGATGCCGATGACGAACCCCGCACTGGTCAACCAGACGAGGTTGTCAACGCTTAGCGTCGTCCCAGGGAGCGCGCTGGCGTCGATGTACATCATCAGGAGTCCCATCGCCACCAGCGCGGGCACGGAAATATAGAGGAGCGCTCGCGAGAGGTTGATCAGTTCCCACTGGAAGTACAGCGTCTTGAAGTGCTCGCGGGCCGGCCCGAAGAACTTCAGGATCTCGATCATCTCGTCGAGTTCGTCGTCTGCGTCGTCGGACAGCTCGTCGCCGTAGTCGGCCCGAATTTTGCGGGCGTCGTAGATCTTCCGGGAATAGTTGAAATTGAGCGCGTTCCAGATCACGTCGAACGTGCCGAACTGGGCGTCCTCGAGGTCGTCCTTGACGACCTGTGCGTTCTCGATCGCGTCGTCGACGTAGTCGGAGACCTTCGCCTGAATCTCGTCGCCGTGGTCGTCCGCCACCGTTTGCTCGAGGTCATTCGCTTCCTCCTCGACGCCGTCGACGAGTTCGTAGAGGAACGCCGCGGGTTCCGGCGGCGTCACGTCCTCCTTCTCGAGTGAATCCTCGATATCTTTGCGAAAGTCCATCGCGTCCTGCATGCGTTCTCGCTGGTCGCCGACCGCACCGAGCTCCTGGGACAGCACCAGCTGGTTGATCGTGACGACGATCGACGTCCCCGTGATGATCGCACCGATGAACGCCGAGAAGATCCAAAAGGTGCCGTTGTGTTGTGCGACGATAATTCGCAGGGGCGTCAGTCCGAGCAGGCTACACCCGACCAGCACGGCGAACACAGTTACCAAGATGACCGCAGTGAAGAGCCAGCGCCCCATCCGAAGCAATACCCACAGCCGCAGGCCGCCGACGCCGGCCCGTTGACTCAACACGCCGCTCGAGTCCGAATCGCTCATTGAGTGTGAAAAACGGATGACAACGGCGGATAAAATACCCATGCGGGAGTGAGCAATCCCGACGGGTATAGTAACAACTGAAACGATTTACACGCCGATCGCACAGCCGTCGTGCGATCGGGTGTGCAGTGACTTTCAGTGGCTACTATAGTTGTCACTCGTCGAGCCAGAACGACTTACCGCTCCTCGCCATAGGTCACGTCGAATGGCCCTTCCTCGGGATCTTTCTGGGGGATCATCGGACCGACTGACGCGGTGCGGCGTGTGACGGTTGCGGTCCGGAGGATGTAGGAGACGAGCAGCGCCAGCGGCGAGAGGACGACGACGATCAGTGCGCTCACGACAAACGGGAGCACGGCCGCACTGACGCTCGGTCCGGTGAAGTCGGCGTACAGGAGACCGACGAGGATCGCCGACAGGATCGATGGAACCCCACAGTAGATCGTGAGCTGTGAGAACCGGGTGAGTTCTCGCTGCAGGTACGTCGTCTTGAACTGCTCTCGAGCCACACTGAACAGTTTCAGGGAGCCGATCAGTTCGTTGAGTTGCTCCGTCGCGGCCGGCGACAGCGAGTCGTGGTAGTCGTTTCGAAGATGGGTCGCGACGTACAGCTGCCAGGCCTCGTCGTAGTTGATCGCCGCCGACACGGCTGAGAACGTGCCGAACGCCGAATGCTCGAGCGTTTCGTCCACCCGATCAGCGCGCTGCTGGACGCTGTTCGTATACTGGACGACCGTCTCGCGGACCTCGTCGTCGTGATCGGCGACGATCTCGGCAAGCTCGACGGCGTTGTGCCGGATCGATTCGATGATTAGTTCGAGCACCCTTGTGGGCTCAGTCGGGGTCGCGGGAACGGCCGCCTCGTCCGCCACGTCCTCGCGGAACGCCACGACGCCTTCGAACCGGTCGCGCGCTTTGCCCGCCGCACCGAACTCCTGAGAGAGGATGAGCTGATTGACCGAGACGACCAGCGTCACGAGCGAGAACGTGCCCGCGATCATGCCGCTGGCAACGCGCGTCACGGAGTTTGGGTTGACGAAGTTGATAATGCCGAGCTCATGCAGTCCGACGATCAACGCGAAGATGACGACCGAGAGCAGCGCCGCGACGGCTAACCGGTTTCCCTGGATCAGGAACCACTCGTGGAACTGTGTCAACGGCCCTGCCTGCCTGCCCACGTCGGCTCCGTAAGACTCGAGCGTCTCGTCGGTCTCGGCGGGTCCCATGGCGATACGTTCCACCGACCCGACAATAAGGGCCTGCGTTGCACACACCGTCGGCACCGGTATAGACCGTGATCGACGCGGCCCTCGACGGGCACTGTCAGCACGAGTGAACTGGGACGTCCACCAGAATGAAGAGAACGGCCGCTTCAAGGCCTACACTGAAATACGTCCGCACTGTCAGTCCGGTACATGCTCAATGAGGGAACCGAGATGCAGACGATCCGTCGACGGCGATGACCCGATCGGAATCGACGCATCGACGGCGAGTACTCGCATCACTCGGAACTGGGATCGCTGTCGCGGCCGCCGGCTGTCTCGGCGGCGACGGGCTCGGCGGCCAGCCGTCCTATGAGGAGGGGACTGTCAGGAGTGTCAACGCCAGCAATGTCTCAAGCAGAAATGCAACCCAGATGTCCACGGCGGCAGCACTCGCCCAGCAGCAACCCAACAACTCGGTGACACCGCTCGACCCACTAGAGTTGATCAACCACGAGTTCGTCGTCGAGGACGGCTATCTGGGGTCGACGATACAGGGGACCGTCGCGAACACGGGAACCGATCGGATCCAGATCGTCGAAGTGCGAACGCGCGTCTACAACGACGCCGGAAACCTGCTCGGCCGCTATCTCGCCAGCACCGGCGACCTCAACGGCGGCTCGACGTGGGAGTTTCAGGTCATCGTCCTCGAGTCACCGTCGGATGTCGCTAGCTACGATATCACCGTTCTGGGAACCCCCTCGTGATCGGCGCGAGTGCCGACTCACCGCGACCGGCGGTCACGCCGGTCGGTCAGTCGGCCAACTCATCGAGGAGTTCGTCCGCGACCCCGTCGGAGACGGCGTCGATGCTCACGGCGAGCGTATACGCCGGCCGCCCCTTCCCGGTCGGCGACGTCTCCGCCGGCTCGACCTCGTCAACGAAACCCTCGGCCTCGAGTTGGTACAGTGATCGGATGACATCGGCCTCGGTAATCGTTCCGACGACCTCCGTATCGACCTCGGGCAGTTGCCGCTGGCAGTGCTGGCGGAGTTCGTGTGTCTGGACCGGCGTTTGGCCCTCACGGGCGAGTTCGGCGACGCCGAGCAGGATAGCCTGATTGGTCAGTGAGATGGATTCGAGCGGTGACTCGTCACTCATAGCACATACTTGTTCGTGATCAATCGTAATCGTTTCTCTGCCATTCAGAACGGAAACCGGCAATCGGCCCAAGCAGACCGAGTCAGTACACCGCTCACCGATGGCGCGAGACGTGACTGACTGGTGATAAGTGGTGCAGCCGCGATTCGATTCCGTCTATCGGCGACTGGCGGGAACCTAGATCACCGCTCCGATACCCCGCTATCGATTCGGGACAAATCGACTTACGCGTTCTCTTCGTCCTGTAACTCCGCCAGTTCGGCCTCGACTTCGTCCTGCTCGCCGTTCTCGAGTTCCGTGAGCTCTTCCTCGTCGACCTCGGCTGCCGCGTCGGTCTCTGCCTCCTCACCGGACGCCGTCTCCGTGTCGGTGTCGGCTCCGACGTCGGACTTGAGCGTCTCGAGTTCGGCCTCGACACCACTGTCGGTCGACAGCTGCTCGAGTTCGCGGTCAATGTTGTCCTTGTCCGAGAGCACATCCTCGAACGCGCCGGATTCGTGGAGTTCGTCCATCGCGGCGGCGCGGGCCTCCATGTCTTCCGTTTGTTCTTCGGCTCGCTCGATGGCGCGGCCGACGTCTTCGAACTCCTCGCCGGTGGCCGTCATCGCCTCCGAGACCGTGGAACTGGCCTTCGCGGCCTCGTGGCGGGCCTTCATCGTCTCCTTCTTGGTTCGGAACTCTTCGATTCGGCTCTGGAGTTCGTTCTTCTGTTCGATCAGCCGGTCTTGCTGGTTCTGGAGGTCCGAGATCTGGCGCTCGAGATCCTCGATCTGGTTCATCTTCGTCTTCTTCTTCTCGAGGGCACGTCGTCCCAGATCCTCGCGGCCCTGTTGGACGGCAGTTCGGGCCTGATCGTTGTGTTTCTCGACGTTCTCCTCGAGGCGGCGTTTCTGCATCTCGAGGCGCTTTTTCTGCGTCGTGAGATCGGCGATGCCCCGCTTGACCTGCTGGAGCTGGTCGCGCATCTGCTCGTAAGAGTAGTCCAGCGTTTCGGTCGGATCCTCGGCCCGGTTGAGCACCGAGTTGAGCTTCGACCGGATGACGTAGGAGGTCCGAGAGAGGATGCCCATACTCGCTACGTATTGCTCGCCGCCCTTAAAATGTCACTTCAGGAATATCCAATGTCGAAACTGATCGCCGCGGCTCGTCGATTTGATTACGCGCCGCAGTGAGTATCCGTCTATGACCGACGTGCTAATCCCCGGGAGCCGCGACGTTCGTGGAACCCTCGAGGAACCGACCGACGAACCGCGGGCCGTCGTCGTCGCTTGCCCGCCCCATCCCCAACAGGGCGGCTCGAGGAGCGATCCTCGCCTCGTCGCCGTCAGCGACGCCCTGACCGAGGCCGGTATCGCCTGCCTACGCTTCGATTACGGGTCGTGGGACGAGGGTCACAGCGAGCGAGAAGACGTTCGCAACGCCGTCCGGTGGGCTCGCGACGAGTACGACGAGGTCGATGCCGACGGACTCCCGGTCGGCGTCTTCGGCTACAGTTTCGGCGCGTCGCTGGCCCTACTCGCGTCGGCCGATACCGACCCCGACGCCGTCGCCGTCCTCGCTCCGACGGCGCGGCTCGACGACGACCTCAACGCGCTCAAGACACTCGGCGGCCTTGAAGCACCGGTTCACGTCCTCTACGGCGAGCGGGATACGACCGTCGACTGGGAACCGGTAGTCGAACGAGCACGCGAACGCGGCGACGAGACCACCGCGCTAGCGGGCGACCACTTCTTCCTCGGGAAGCACGACGAGATTGCGACGACGGTACGGTCGTTCTTCGAACGGACGCTGCTCGAGGTGGCGTGACTGGCATCGAGACCAATCAGGATCGCAAATATTCCCGAGCGGCAATCAGTCACTGCCACCCGTGAGAATCGCTTTTCCTCGCGCCGCGAGTAAGCCGGCCACTGTGGCACCGATTCAGGACCGAGCCCGGCACGGCCGTGCGAACCGATGACCGCAGCCCATCCCGAATCGATCCAGCGGGCAGAGACGTGGACCGAACTCCAACAACTGCTTTCCCAGGAGATGTGGATGGGCGACATCGGCCGCCACCGCTCGCCCTACGTGTTCCGTGGCGTCCCGGATGAATCGTTCAGCCTCGAGACGCCGATCAGTCGCTTCGTCGTCGACTCCGGACAGTGGCACCTCGAGCCCCTCTTGCTCCGGAACTTCGCTCAGTACGCGGCGGGCGAAATCGACGAACCCCAATCGATCTGGCACCTACTCTCGATCGCCCAGCACTACGGGCTGCCGACCCGGCTACTCGACTGGTCATTCTCGCCGCTCGTCGCGGCGTACTTCGCGACCCGCACCGGCGACACCGGACACGACGGCGCGATCTGGGCCGTCGACTACCGGAAACTACACGCCGATCTCCCCGATTACTACCAGGACGTCCTCGAGGTGACGGAAACCTACATGCTCGACACGCACCTCCTCTCGAACGCGACCCTCGAGTACGCCCTGCGCGAGGATACTGGTGACGGACACGGACCGACCCGAAACCTCAACGACGTCTCCCGCGTGAACGAACTCTGGCAGGAACTGTGGGCACCCGAAAACGAGCGCGACGACGAGTACGTCATGTTCTTCCGGCCGCCCGCGATCGACGACCGCATCGTCAACCAGTCGGCCGTCTTCTCGTTCCAGTCCGATCCGCGGCTCGTCTTGGACCAGTGGCTCGCGGACCGCCCCGACTGCTACCGCAAAATCGTCATCCCGGGTGAGCGCAAACTCGAGTTCCGCGACAAACTCGACCAGATGAACATCAATCACCGGACGCTGTTTCCCGGACTCGAGGGGTTGGCGACCTGGCTGAAACAGTACTATCAGCCACAATCGGGGGAGTGACGCGAACGGTTGAACGATGATATTAGCGTCGGTTCCAGCGGTCGGTTAGCACTCCGACACAAATGACTGCCGTTATGACGTGCATCGCTCCGAGGATAGTACCGGAGACGAGGCTTCCACCGGGTTCACTGGGGATGACAGTAAAATCAGGAACTAACGATACGAGGAGGACGACCGCCGCGACGGCCGCGAACAGTCGATCGGGGTTGTCGGTGACTCGCGTGAGGATACCGTAGGTTACAGCTGCACCGACAACGCCGAGGGTAGTGAACAACGATACTGGACCATAATTTAGTGCCATCAGACTTGGGGCAATGCCGCCGGTGTTCGCCCCAAATACGATGAGCCAGTTGATAGCAAGTGACAGTACGAGCGCTACCGCCCCCGATAGCGCGATATCTCTGAGAGAGGCTGTCCGAGAAGATGACGATGACGAGGAGTTCGTTTCCGGTTCCATATCCGCGTATACAATTCAGGCAGCGAAAAACATTCTGGACACATTCATATACTGATTGAATAGTGAAACGGGACCGTACGCGAGAGACGCATGATGTATTCACGACTCTGAGAACAGCAGTCGGAGCGGGCGAAAGCGTAGTGGTGTAGAAGCAAATCGTGAGCGGCTGTTTGGAGCGCATTCGTCCGAAAAACGTCTTGGTCCGTCCGAGAATGTCAGTCCCGCCCGTGCCGAGTCAGACACTTCGGAAGCCCGATCAGTTCGACGGGTTCCGAATTATCGGGCGAGTAGACGACCATCTGCCCTTTCTCCATGTAGGGCACTTTGGACTCGAGGTTACTAGGAATATTCACGCTCTTGATGGCGTCCTCGTCGCCGAGGTTGAGCACGACGGTGGTATTGATCTGCTTGAAGACGGCGTCGTGGATGTCCTGAGGATCCTGCGTGATGAGGAAGAGGCCGAGGCGCTCCTTTCGACCCTGCTTGGCGGCCTCGGTGAACTTCGTGATGACCTTCCCGGCCTGGACCGAGTCGGCGTCGGTCAGGAAGTTGTGGGCCTCGTCCATGCCCAGCACGAGCGGGGTCTCCTTGATCCGGTCGTAGTCCGGGTCGTTCGAGAGTTTCTGGTCGATGATAAGCGAGGAGACGGCGAGCACGATGGCCTCCGTCGCCCGGCTGTCGTTGATGTGGTAGGTCGGAACGACGGTGAGCCCGCCGGGCTGGATGAAGTCGTGTACCAACTCGGTGATCGGGCGCGCGTCCTGGTCGAAAATGTGCCCGAAGCCGAGCACGCGCCGGCGGACGGCGTCGAAGGTCGCCTCGTGGACCCGACCCGACTCGTCGAGTTCCTCGCGAAGCGCGGGGTCATCGAGGAATGTAGTGAACTCCTCGTAGGTCCCATCGCTCCCGTACTGCTTCCGAAATCGCGGCAGGAGAACGGTGGTGAGCGCGCCGTACTGGTTGTCGTTCAACCCGCTGCCCGCGACCAGCCACGGGTTGTCGTGGACCATCGAAAAGGGAATCGTGAACTCGACTTGCTCCGCGCGGTGGTGGCCCGCCGCGTACGACGCCGAGCCGACCTTCGGAATAAAGGCGGTCGTCTCGTCGTGGCCGCCGTAGGCGATCCCCTCGCGCTCGAGACGGCGCGCGAACTCGTCGTCCAGGTCGGGGTTGTCGTCGTGCATCTGGGCGTACTCATCCTGCGGGTCGAACTGGACGACGGCGGGGCTGACCTCGCGGCCGTCGTCCATCGGATAGGTTCGCTCCTCGGCGAGATACTGGCGCAGGATGTTCTTCGCGCCGTGGGTCTTCCCCGATCCCGTCCCGCCGGCGATCAGGGAGTGGCGGAAGACGAGCGGATCACCCGCGTCGTAGTCGTCTTTCAGCCGGTAATCGATTGTTGGTGGCGACGCGGCGGTTCGAACCTTCTCGCCGCCGACCGAGAGGTGGCCCAGAAAGACGCCGTCGTCGGGCATCTTCAGCCCGGTCTTGATCTCCTCGGTATCGTCGGCCTGCCGAATCACCGTCTGGGGTTTCGGCACCCGATCGGTCATCCGCCGTTTCAACTCGCCGTCGTCATCATAGAGGACAGCGACGGGCTCGAGATTCGCGACGAACTTGTAATCGGCCTCGTCGATCTCGTCGGTTCGCATCGCCCGTCGCGCGTGGATCTCCGTCGCGTCGTCGGCGTGGTACTGCTGGGCGTACTCGAGGCCGGTGATACGACAGAACAGCGTCTCGCCGTCAGGGTAGGGCGCGAGCAGGTAGCTTCCGATCCGGATCGACGAGCGGTTACCGCGAGTAACGTACGCTCGCAGCGTCGTGTCGTCCTCGTCCTCGGCAATGCGCAGGCCCTGGGAGACGCAGATCGTCCCGATACCGACGTCTTCGCCACTGGGTTCGACGGTCGTGGCTTCGAAATCATCTGTTACCTCGTCGGTCGTGGAACTCGCCGTGCCCTCGGAACCCGAAGACGACGGCGACGAGCCCGCCGCGTCGGCCGCCGAGCCGTCTTCGATACCGGCGTCGGCGTCAAAATCGCCGAAGTCTCCCAGATCGCTCATACCAACCCCATCCGGCCCATCCCACAAACGCGTTTCCCTCCAGTCGGACGGACTGTTTATCCCTGGCGACGGTCACGAGCGGCTGCTAAAAGCAGTAACCCCATCGTACCGGCCGTGATCGCGAGTCCGGCCGTGAACCCTGGAACCGGCTCGCCGTCGTCGGTCGCCGCCGATTCGTTCTCGGCATCGCTCGAGGCGTTCCCTCCGCTCGAGTCGTTCGAATCTCGCGCCAGTTCGTCGGGGTCGGGATGTTCGAACGACTCGAGCGAGTCGAGCGACTCGGTGCCGCCGTCGATCGCGACCGTCGCGGACTCGTCGACGACGGCAATCGGCCAGTCCCCCGTGGTGTCGATCTCGCTCTCGTCGAACGAAATCGTCGTCGCGCCGACCGGCGCGTCTTCGGCGACCCGGACGGTCAGCGTCGCGATCGTCCCCACGCCGGTCGCACCGCCGGCAGCCGGCTCGCGGCGCTGCTCGAAGATCGCCGTCCCCTGTTCGTGGGCGAGCGTCTCCGTCGTCCGGATCTCAGTGTCGGTTCCCTCGAGCCACGGGCCCCGATCGATGCCCTCGATCTCGAGGTACTCGGGGTGGTACTGGGCGGTCAGCGTCACTGCGTCGATACCTTCCCCGCCGTGACCGCCCTGACTCCGGAGGGCCACATCGATCGTGACCGTCTCGCCGGGCGCGGCCTCGACCTGCGCCCGGTCGGGCGAGACGATCGCGACCTGATCGATTGCAGCGGCCGTCCCTGCAATGGGTGCGATCGAAAGGATGAGGGCGAACAAGACGGCGAGACCAGTGCTGGCGACGACACGGTAACCGTCGGGTGCCGTCTCATCGGGCGGGCTGGTGCCATCGTCACTTGCAGTGTCCATGTCGCGACGGCTCTTCCTACGGGCGGGTCGGTCTTACCGCTTGTCGATCACGGCGGAATCCACCGCTGGTGGACGCAATCGAACGCGAACGGACCGTTCAGGAAAGCAAGAGCGCGTCGAATCGGCTGGCAGCAGTCGGCGACCCCGGACGCTGTCGACGGCTACTCGACGATCGAAACGGCCTGATCGTATCGCGTAACGAGGCCGGACTCGTGATCGTAGCTGATGACGCCGATATCAGCCATCGCGGGCAGGTGGGAGTGGTGGAGCGCGACGGCCGCGCGCTCGGTGTCGGAAAACGGCTCGCCGTCGTGAGCGCTGAGTCGGCCGGCGAGTTGCTCGATCGAGAGCGGTTGGTCGTCCGCGTCGAGGACGGAGAGTAGCCGCATCCGAACGGGATCGACGAGCGTCTCGAGCAGGGTTTGCGCGTTCTCGTTATCACAGAGATCGAGCAGGACGGAGAGATCGGCGGGGTGAACCGGCGGTTCGTCGACGAGCGCGACGCCGTCGTCGTTCCAGTCGACGATGTCGTCGTCCTCGAGTCGTGGGAGGTGATTGTGAACGAGGCTAATCCGAATGTCGTGTCGGGCCTGCCCGTTCGCGTCCGTCGTCGTCCTGTCGATCAGGGCTGTCGTCAGTTCCGAGAGGGAGAGTCGCGTCTGTCGACAGCCGAGAACCTCGAGAAGGCGAAGCCGGCGAGGATGCCGAAGGATGTCGTAACACTCCGTGGGAACGGTTGCGAGTGGGTCGGGCTTGCTGCCGCCAAGGTGAGCGTCCGAACTCATTACACACACCAACCTCTGCAAGGGGGATAAGGTCATTTCCAAAACGATTTGGGCCGGAAATTCTATTATTACTCCCGTAACATCATCGTAACGCGCTGAAATGCCTATGAACGAGTGATAAGGCAATTACCGTTAGAAACCTAATTCTAGAATCTGATACTGACACTAACGCCGTAATTATACACAAACTAATAGATTGCCTAGGATATCGCACTCCTCATTTCCGATCAGTTGAATGGCCAGTTTGGCGGTAATTCGCACGGACTACCGAATTAGGGTAATCGATCAGTTGACCGTCTCACTGGTGGAAAGACGGATGAACGAATAAAGCACCCGTCGGAACTGACCGAGTCCGATATGTCCGTGCGCTGGCCGATGCCACGACATTTTTGCGTTCGCAAAGCGTACGATAGCGTATGCTTATGGTACGCGGTCGTGCGGGCGGGACGGAACTCACTGGGACGTTGTACGAACGGGGTGAGCGAGCCCCCACGTTCAGCGGCGCACCCGACGAAGACGCCGCGTATGTCTGGGTCTGCGACGAATTCTACGAGGTCGACAGCGGCGGGTCGACACAACTCGTCGACGGTCGGGAGGTCAACCTCGCCTTCGAGTCGCCCATGCCACGCGGCTTCGATACCCGCGAACAGGCCCTCGAGGGAGCCAAAGAACACGTCCGAACGCAGTTCGCGCGAATCGGGGTCGATCCCGACGACGTCTCGCTCAAGGTCGAGAAAAACGACGGCTAGGACTTGCAGTGGGTAACCCGGGTACTGCCGTCTGATTCGACGGTTTCTCGAGCGGTTGCACGTGCGACTGTGTCCAACGGTGTGGTTGTCCTCGTTGTGGTCGAAGCGAGAGACGAGACCGGCACAAAGAACCGTTCGATGACGCGACGGAATCCGCCTGCGGACTCACCGCTCCCCTCTTACTATCGTATCCGTCCAGACACTGTCCCTCTGAGCAGGGACGAAGGGCCACAACTATACCGCTGGTGTGTGTACAATTACCATGATATCTAGCGTCACAAATTCGCCGCTCGACGACATCGAGTTCCTTGCACGGTCGGAACACCGCGTGACAGCGCTCGACGCACTGGTCAGACGACCACAGAGCCGGGACGACCTCCGGGAAATGACTGGCGTTTCGAAGTCCACGATCCGACGGACGCTCCGCGAGTTCGAAGCTCGACACTGGATCAGTAGGAACGGGCACCGGTACGAGGCGACACAGCTGGGTACGTTCGTCGCGTCAGGAATGCGGGAACTGATCAGCCGGTTCGAAACTGAGCAGAAACTCCGCGATGTCTGGCAGTGGCTCCCGAACGAGGCGAGCGGTTTCTCGATCGAGATGGGGACCGACGCGGTCGTGACGGTCGCCCGATCCGACGATCCGTACCGTCCAGTGAACCGATTCGCATCACTGCTCCGAGAGACAGACCGGTTTCGGTTCGTCGGATTCGACCTAGCCTTACTCGAGCCATGTAAGGACGAACTCGCGCGACGGATCAGTAACGGGATGGACACGGAAATCATCGATCCACCGTCCGTTGCCAAGCACATCCTCTCGACCTACCCGGAGCACTGTTCCGGACCTCGTGAAAGCGGTCATCTCACGGTCCGACTCCACGACGACTTGCCGCCGTACGGGGTCGCTATTCTCGATCATCGAATCGGGATCAGTGGGCACAGTCCCGAGAGCGGGACAGTTCGGGTATTAATCGATACCGACACACCGGAGGCACGTGAATGGGCGGAATCGATGTACGAGTCCTTCAGACGCGAATCTCGACCACTCACTCCCGAACTGATCGTCGAATGACAACGCGTACGCAGTGTGGTACCGAAGACGTGCTGCCGGCTACTCTAGTAGCGAAACCCGGGTCGACAGTCAGTGGTCGAGGCTGCGACGTTCTCGGCCGAAACGGCGATTCGGGAGGAGATACGTCACACGGTTCCACCTGATGACCGCAGTGCAGCGTCTGCACGATTGTCACCGACTGCACAGAAACCACTAGATGCCTACACGACCCACCGTCTCGTAGTCTCTTCTGCCGAGAGGCGAACCCATGACTACCGATAAGCAATCGAAAGACAGCACGACGGGGCTCCAAGTAGCGTGCGATACAGCGGTTTCAGGCTGTGTCTTCCGCATGCGTACCGAGGCGGACGACAAGGAACGACTGCTGGAGATGACCCGCGAACACGTGAGAGAACGGCACGGAAAAGACGTCAGTCTCGACGAGATCGAAGCCCGTCACGTGGAAACGGTCGAGGTCGACCTCGAGGAAGCAGACCAATGAGCGTGAACCGAGCAACGGCTGACCGACATCGGACCGATTACGAACTCGAGCGTGGGGTACGGGTCGGATCGCTCCTGATGGCGCTCGCGGGCGTCGCCTTCGTCGGATATGGGATCGTCTTCCTCGCCAGAACGTTCTTCGGGACCGGCTTCGAACTCGGCGTCGCGACCCTGAACGGAGTCACGCCGGCGGATCTCAACGCGCTCGATCCGGCCATCATGCACTACATCAACCATCTCCACGTCGCTACGGCGGCGTTTATCATCGCCACTGGGATCGCCATCGCGGCGCTCGCGTGGTACGGTGTCCGCAGTGGGCAACTGTGGGCGTGGGCGACGGCGGTTGTCGCCGCCGTGATCGGACTGGCTATCGCGCTTCCGATGCACTACGCCGATCTCTTCGCCCACAACTGGGTGACGCACCTCGGCCCCATCTACCTCGCAACGATCGTGTTCGTAGTGGGGGCCATACTCGCCTACAGAGGAATTCGATCTGGCTCTCAGACGGCAGAGCCTAGCACGAACACCGAGGCCTAGTGGCCCCTTTTTCCGTAGTCGGCCGCATGAAGAGGGACCGGGACCAGCAGTGATCAATAGGGCTGTTCGTCCCACCGATGGTCGTCATAGGTCCGATCCTGGGCCGCGTCGAACCGCTCCTCGAGCGTCTCGCGGAGCGACGCCTTCTCCGAATTGCTGATCCGGGCGAGTTCGTCGGCTTTCGCGACGATCGTCGGCGGGCCGTGAGCGACGGCGACGTCTTGGAGGAGTTGCATCGCGAGCCGCTCTCGGATTTCGGGATCCTTCGTGAATGCGTAGGGGGCCTCGATCCGGTACAGCAGGTCGTCACGGGGATCGTAGATCACGAAAAAGGTGACCTCGTAGGCTTCGCGCTCGAGGCGACGCTCAACGCCGAGTGCGTTGCCCTCAGCCGACAACGGTTGATCGACGCCGCCCCGTGATCGGAACCAGTTCGTGTAGGTCAGCGACGACGTGTCCCGTTCCCAGCGCTCGCCGTCGATATCGTCGACGTACTCGCCGCGCTCGAGTAGGCGGGTGAACAGCGCCGAATCGTCGCTCCATGGCACGCTGACGTCGATATCCCGTTTCGATTTCAGCGTCCGAGTGAGCACGCGCGTTGCGGGGTTTTTGACGAACCCGACGAGAGGGACGTCCCGTTCGACGAAATCCTCGACCAGCCGGACGTAGTTCTCCAGCACCGTCGTGGGACGGGGGTCCTCGAGCAGGAAGTCCGCGAGATCGGGATGCTGGTCGGCCCAGCGCAGCAGGCCCCGCGGATAGAGCGGGCCGTCGAGGACGAGCAGATTCGAAACTGTGTCGGCGTGGTCGCGGGCGTGTTTGCTCTCGGCCAGATAGAGCGCGAGCGCGTGGACAACGCCCTCGGCAAACCGCGGCAGCGGCGGGATCTTGACTGCCCGGCTCTGGCTGTAGCCCTCGTCGAATTTGCCCCAGGTTTCATCGACCATCATCGTCTCGTCGTTCGAGTGGACCGTCATCACGGTCGTCCGCGACCGGTGGAGGTCGAGGTCGCTCGGAGTCGCGCTCATGGCCGCCTGCGCGATGTCGATGACCAGCCCGTTTTTGAACGTCGTCGGATTGATCGTCCCCGCGTCGAGGCCGTGTTTGGTCGGGAACTCGCGGTCGCGCAGAGCGACTGCCTCGCAGTCGACAACCCGTCGCGCCTGCTCGTCGACCGGCTCGAGGACTGTCCGCCCGTCATACACCAGCGGGTCGAGAAACTGTTCCCAGACGGTTTCGGCGAACGCGCGACGGTCTCGCTCGTCGGTCCCGTGGTCGATCCGCCTCGCGAGCCGTGCGATACCGTCGAAATGGACCGGGTCGAGCGTCATGGCTGGGGGCACCCACCCGACCTGCAAAAAGCCAGTGGTCGCATCTCGAGACGATGTTAACTCGGGTACGGGTAAATTACTATCAGAAAACGTATGTATGAGCGGGTCGAGAGTCGAGATATCTCGATGTCCGAGCGAGAAACGGCTGCGACCACCCGTGATGACCGTGCGATCAATTGGCGACAGACCAGTTCCGGGATCACGCTCTATGAGGAGGGAACTCCCGACGCCTGGATCCACGCGGAGTTCGAGGCCGGTGTCGCGCCGGAACATCGCCTCTTCATGATCTGTGAGGACTGTGGTGCCGTGTTCGCACAGCGAGTAAAGCCCGGGAAGGAAACCATCTGTGGCGACTGCGGAGCGACCTTCGAACACGACGGGGACGCGACCCGGCCGTCGTCCTAAGCGATCGTCGACCGCTCGTTTTCCGACACTAGTTCCAGCTGAAATCGGTCAATAGCCGCGGAACGGGATCGTTTCAGATTACAACAAGCTTATGCCGGTTGATACGAAAGCCGAGCAGAAGAATCGATCGAGAGCAACCAATGGATCAAGCCCTCCTCACAAATGGATGGAACCGATTACTGACCGCACTGGATACCGCCTCGGAATCGTTCGCCCGACGGTTCGAGATCGATCTGCGAGCGCTCGCCGCGTTCCGTATCGCGATCGGGACGCTGGTGATCGTCGATCTGCTGCTCCGATCGCGGCATCTCACGGCCTTCTACACCGACGACGGAGTCCTCCCGCTCGAGGCGCTGTTTTCGGACTACTCGTCGGTCCACTCCCTCCACGCCGTCTCCGGCGAGGCGTGGGTACAGGCGCTCCTGTTTTGCGTCGCCGGACTCTTCGCTCTCGCGATGATCGTCGGCTACCGAACCAGGCTCGCGACGATCGTCTCGTGGCTACTGCTGCTCTCGTTGCACGCCCGGAATCCGATGATCCTCAACGGCGGCGACGCCCTGTTTCGAATGTTGCTCCTCTGGGGGATCTTTCTCCCCTCGGAGAGCGCTGGGCGATCGATGCCCGCCGGATCGATCGAAACCGATCGACAGCGTTCTCTGCCGGAACGATAGCCGTCCTCCTGCAGCCGCTACTCATGTATGCGAGCAACGCCATCCACAAGCACAGAGGCGACACGTGGATGGCCGGCGATGCGGTCGTCGAGGCCTTTCGGGCCGATCAGTTCACTATCCTGCTCGGCAACGTCATCGCGGATCAGATACTCCTGTTGCGCGCGTTCACCTACGTCTGGGTGGCCCTCCTCGTGCTCTCGCCCTTGCTCGTCCTCCTGACCGGGTATCGACGGGCGATATTCGCCTCGCTTTTCGTCGGCATGCACCTCGGCATGGTCGTCACGATTCAGGTCGGTCTCTTCCCGCTGATCGCCATCGCCGGACTCCTCCCGTTCTATCCGCCAATCATCTGGGATGGGTTAAGCGGGCTCGCGACTCGAGTCGGAATCGCACCGCGGCTCCGCGACGGGTTGACGCGGCTGCAGCGGGACGTCCCGACACTCTCGGTGCCACTGCTTCCGTCGGCTCGGTCGATCGTGCCCTCGCTGACCGCGGTCACGAACCGCGGACAGGTCCTGTTCTCGACGATCCTTCCCGGCCTCTTTCTCGTTCTCGTCATACTCTCGAGCGCCGGAGCGGTCGGATACGACGAAATGCCTGATCGCGGCGAGAAGGTGCTCGAGACGGCGAAGGCCGAACAGAGCTGGCAGATGTTCGCTCCGGATCCGATCTGGCGGGCCAAGTGGCTCGTGGTTCCCGGCGAACTCGAGGACGGCATGGAAACCGACATCTATCACGACTCGGCCGTCGACTGGGACAGACCGCCGTCAGTCGATGAGACTTACGAGAGTTCCCGATGGCGAAAGTATATCAGAAACATGCGATTCGTCAACAACGAGAACCACCGCTCGTACTTCGCGAACTACCAGTGTAGTCGCTGGAATGCCACCCACGAGACGGGCGTTGAACGGGTCACCATCTACGGCCTGTCCGATCGGGCCGCCCCGTATGAGGACCCGGATATCGCCAAATACGAACTGCTCAAGTACGACTGTTCAGGCGAGTTCATCCAGAACGACTGACACTGTCGGACAGAAGTTACTGCAGATTTGATCCAAAGATCGTCCGTCGACTCTGGAGGCGGACGAATTCAGCGATCGATAGTCAACTAGTTCTGTCCAACAGTATGACTCCGCTCAACGGCTCCGGCTCGAACCCACCCGAACGAGGGCGACATGGACCGCGCTCGACTCCCCATTCTCTCCGACAACGACAGCTAGTTAGGCCACGCTGGAAACCGGGTACGTATGGAAGCTGCGCTGATCGTCCTCGACGGCTGGGGACTCGGTGACGGCGGCAGAGATGCGGTCCAGGCGGCCGAAACGCCGGTCTTCGATCGACTCGCGGAATCGGGTTCGTACGGACGGCTCGAGGTCGCGGGCCGGCGCGTTGGCCTGCCGGACGGACAGATGGGCAACAGCGAGGTCGGCCACCTCAACATCGGTGCCGGCCGGGTCGTCTATCAGGAGTACACGCGGATTTCGGACTCGATCGCGGACGGCTCCTTCCGGGAGAATGACGCGATCAACACGGCCTTCGACCGGGCCACCGAGAACGACGGCCGCGTCCACTTCGTCGGCCTCGTCAGCGACGGCGGGGTACACTCGGATCAGGAGCACCTGCACGCGCTGATCGAACTGGCCGCCGACCGCGACGTCGAGGCCGTCACCCACGCGATCACCGACGGCCGCGATACGTCCCCGACCGGCGGACGGGACTACCTCGGCCGGCTCGAGGAGGTCGTCGCCGACCACGGAACCGGCGACGTGGCGACGGTCTCGGGCCGGTACTACGCGATGGACCGCGACCAGAACTGGGTGCGGACAAAGCGGGCCTACGACGCCATTACGAACCGCGAGGCCGAGTGGACCGCCGACTCGGCCGTCGACGCCGTCGAGAACTCCTACGACCGTGACGTGACCGACGAGTTCGTCGAGCCGACCCTGATTCGGGACCAGCCGGCGCTCGAGGACGGCGATTCGGTCGTCTGGTTCAACTTCCGCTCCGACCGCGCCCGGCAGTTGACCCGGATGCTCGCCGACATTCGGCCTGAGGACTGGGCCGACGAGTTCGAGACCAGCCCACCGGACGCCGAAGTCGTGATGCTGACCCAGTACGACGAGACGTTCGATCTCCCCGTCGCCTACCCGCCGAACCAGCCCGAACAGGTGCTCGGCGAGGTGCTGGCCGACGCGGGACGAACGCAGCTCCGGATCGCCGAGTCCGAGAAGTACGCCCACGTCACCTACTTCCTGAACGGCGGCCGCGAGGTCGAGTTCGACGGCGAGATCCGAAAGATCGTCGAGAGTCCCGACGTGCCGACCTACGACCTGCAACCCGAGATGAGCGCGCCAGAGGTGACCGATACGGCTATCGAGACGATCGAGGGCGAGGCCCGAGCGGAGCGAGCGCCTCGAGAAAGCGAGCGGGGAGGGACGACCCGCGAGCAGAGCGACGATCCCGACGTGCTCGTGCTCAACTACGCCAACCCGGATATGGTCGGTCACACCGGCGATTACGAGGCCGCGATCGAGGCCGTCGAAGCCGTCGATGCGCAACTCGGCCGGCTCGTCGAGGCACTCGAGAACGCTGGTGCGCACGTCCTCATCACCGCAGACCACGGCAACGCCGACGACATGGGGACTGAGGAGGACCCCCACACCGCGCACACGTACAACGAAGTCCCGCTGATCTATCTAGGCCCTACCGGGACTAGCGGCGGCCGGACGGTCCGCGAGGGCGGCACACTCGCAGATATCGCACCGACGATTCTCGAGGTAATTGACCTCGATCAGCCTCCTGAGATGACCGGCGAATCGCTGCTCGAGTAACGGTTCACACGTCGCGGCAAAAAATTCGCAATCGAGTTACGCGTCGATTTCGACCTGCTCAGTGACGACGTTGCCGGTGCCGTCCTCGACTTCGAGAATCACAGTATAGGTGTCACCAGCGCCGTGTTTCACGGATTCGTCGAGCGACCCGCTGGCGCTCGTCCCGGCGACCCGTTCATCGCTTCCGCTGATGGCCTGTCCGTCACTGTTCTCGATCGTCACTGTCACCGACGAGAGGTCGCTGTCCGTGTCGGCAACGCGCCAATCGACGAACAGTTCTGCGTGCGGGTTCGGCGAGCTATCTTCGCTGCCGGAGAGGACCTCGACGGTCGGATCGTGGTCCGTACGCTCCGTGGTCAGTGTCTCCACCGCACCCGTCTCGGTCTCGTCGGCGGCATACGCGACGGCCCGGTACTCGTAGGTCGTGTCCGGCTCGAGGCCTGACAGCGTCGTCTCGAGCGTGCCGGGCTCGGTCAGCGTCTCGGCGGCCGCTTCGGTCCACGTCCCGCCGTCGACCGCGCGGTACTCGACGGCGACGGTCGCGTCGTCCGCACCGCCAAGATCTGAGAGGGTCATGCCAACAGTCGCCAACTCCTCGCCAACGGCGGTCGCGGAACCGGTCTCGACGACGGGATCAACGGCCGTTTCGAACGCCTGCGTCGCACCGACGTCCGATTCGCCACGTTCCGTCTCGCCGACGAGGCGGAACTCATACCCTGTTCCCGGCTCGAGGCCGCCGACGGTTGTTTCGACCCGTGCGGTCGAGTCCGGATCGACCGGCTCGGTCGTCTGCCACTGGTCGGCATCGATCGATCGGTACTCGAACCGGGTCGTCACCGCGTCGCTATCGCCAAAGTCGGTGACCTCGCCGGTCAGCGTCGCTCCGCTCTCGGTGACGTCCGCCGCTGAACCGGTCTCGACAGCGAGTTCGCTCGGCGTCGCGAACGACTCGAGCGTTCCGTTGTCCGCGTCGCCAGCCGTCGTCTTCCTGACGATGCGGTACATGTATTCGGTGTCCGGCTCGAGGTCGGTCACCCGGACCGCGAGGTCGCCGGCCGCGGTCCGCTCGATCGGCTCGCTTTTAGTCACGCCGTCGGTCCCCGTCGCGCTGTACTCGAACCAGACCGTCGCCTCGTCGGTGCCGCCGAGCCCGCCGAGGTTGCCGGTCAGGACCGCGTTCGTCTCCGAGACGTTCGTCGCCGGACCGGTATCGACAGTAAACGGCGCGGTCGTTGCGAACTGCTCAGTCCCGCCGCCGTATCCGTAGCCGCGGTCGTTGCGAACGTTCGCCCGGAAGTCGTATTCGGTATCCGACTCGAGGCCGGTCACCGTCTGGGTCACGGTCCCCATCGATTCGACTGTCTGCGGGTCCGTCTCCTCCCACTCGGACGTCCACGCGTCAGAATCGGCCGGGTTGTACGAGAACCACACCTCGACATCGTCTCCGTCGCCAAGGTCGGTCACGGTGGCCGAGAGCGTCGCCCCGTCAGCGCTCACTTCGACCGCATCACCGGTCGTCACCTCGGGCCGGTCGTACGACGTCTCGAAGAGTCGGGACTCGCCGCGGTCGGTCCCGGCGGCCGTCTCCGCGACGGCGCGATACTCGTACTCGGTCGACGGCTCGAGGCCAGTCAGGTCGGAGACGAACTCGTCCGAGGTGTTTACAGTCCGCGGCTCCGTGGCCGTCCACGAGCCATCCGTCCCGTTCTCGCGGTACTCGAGTCGGACGCTCGCCTCGGACGCGTTGCCGAGATCGGTGAGGTTCGCGGCGGCCACGATAGTCGTCTCGTTGACGACGTCATACCACGACGTGCGAACCGTTGGTCCGCCGTCGTCCCCGTCGGTCGCGGTGCTCGTATCGGCACCGGTCGCGGCGGCCGCCGCAGGTGCTGCGAGCGCGGTACTCGCCGCGACGAGCGCGACGAAGACCACCCATGTTCGATTCGATCCGAGAGAAATGTCGATTGTATCCCCCATATGACCGTTCAATTATCCGACCGGCTATAATAATCTTCAGTATCGGAACAATAATATCCGGCAGACCGCTCGACGATCCGAGTCGGTCAGCGTGGGAGTGAGAGAACCGTCTCGATAGCAGTATGATCTCCTCACGAGGGGCGTATAGACGACATATCAACGTTCAATACGGCGATCTGAAGAGTTTCAGTAGGTCGCGCTACAGTATGATTCGCTCCGATACCGGCCCCCAAACCGACGGTTCGCCAGTCGATGACTACGTGCTGGGCGTTCGCATCGTCGAATCCGTTGCCGCCGACGGCGACGTTCAGTACCAGTTCGAGGCCCCTAACCACACGGAAATCGCGTTCGACAATCTTGAGGACGCCCGGCTCTACGCCGATGTCTACTTCGACGTCAACGGCTTCGTTGAGGACGGCACCGGCGAACGCGGCGTCCCACCGGAGATCGTTCAGGCAGGCAAAGACACTCTCTCGGCGTATCTCGTCACCTGTCCGTGGACCGACATCAATTGGGTTGCCTCGTTCTACGGCGTCACACCGACCGACATCGAGCGCTACTGCTCGTGGGTCCGCGACCGTGCCGAGGAAATCCGGACCGAAGTGACTGAACGAGGCCTCGAGTAACTACTACCACTGCACCGGCCGCTAGTCGCGAGTGCAACTGGACTCTCTTTTCCGCCGCCGATCGTATTCCGAGAGTCGTTGGGCTCTCGCTATGGGATATATTCGACCCCACCACTCGGTACTGATAAATAGCCATCCGGACGTTCGTTTCTCACTCTATTCACTATATTTGATTTAATATACATATTATAAAAGACCATCAGTTAACCGTGGCGTTCTCCGCTCGCATGGTCGAATTCACCAGGCGGAAGCTGATGGCATCGTCAGTAGCGACGGCGATCGGCGTCGGAACGGTCGGTGTCGCGAGCGCCGACGAAGGGCCCGAAGAGCACGAGACGCTCGAAGCGCCGTACGTCGAGGGATCGATAAAACGACTCTCGACGACGGCGTTCGGTGCGGAGGTCACCGGTCCGTTCGTTTTCGAGACAGGCGAACTCCTCTACAGCCTCCAAGGGCCGAGCAACGACAATCCCGAACCGTTTAACAAGGGTGGCGTCGGCGTCATCGACGACTTCCAGTTCACGTTCAACGGGAAGAACGACGAGTTCGACGAGCTCAAACCGCCACGGACCAACGCGGAACAGGGAGAAGTGCAGTCCGCCGTCGGTCAGTACCGACTCCTCGTCCAGACGGGCGACGAGATTAACGGCGGGACAGAGCGGTTCGGCCACCCCCAGACGCCCGACGGGAAGGAACTCGTCGAGATCTGCGAAGACGAGTACGAAGGGATCGGCGAGCAAGCCGACATGAACTTCTTCGTCTCGACGAACGAGGAGGGAACGGAGGGCTACCTCTTTACCAACAACGAGATCCGGCCGGGCGGGATCACGCGAACGCCCCTCTACCGCGACGAGGACGGCTACTGGCAGGCCGACCTCGAGAACGCGATGGAACTCGAGAACACCGAGGTGTTCCGCGAGATCGGCGGGACGAAGGTCAACTGTTATGGCGATCTGAGTCCGTGGGAGACGCCGCTGTCGGCCGAAGAGGAATACGGTCACCCGCGAGTCAATGGGCTCGCGACGGTCAGCGACATCGTCGAACGGGGCAGTGGCGTCGGCCTCCGCGGCGGCAGCGAGTTCTGGAACCGACCTAACATCCTCGAGGTCGACGCCTCGCTCCAGGAGATCTTCGGCGACGAGACCGAGTACCCGATGGGGCTGCACAACAACCGTAACACCGAGAAACACGCCTATCACCTCGGCGTCGACCCGATCGATCTGGCCGAGGAAGAAGTCGAAGACGGGGACGGCCTCAAGACCGTGAACACGCCCCGTCCCATCGGCGACGAGAAATTCCCGAACCGCTACCGCTACGGGAAGATCGTCGAGATCACCGAGCCGACCGCCGAGGTGCCAACACCCGTCAAGCACCACGTCTTCGGCCGTGCCGCGTGGGAATGTCCCGAAGTGCTGCCCGACGAGCGGACGGTCTACCTCGCGTCCGACGGCGGCGCGAAGGGCATCTACAAGTTCGTCGCCGAAGAGTCGATTCCGGAGTACGACAACCGGATGGACGTCCGCGGCACGCTGTACGCCATGAAGGCCGCCGAGATCGGCGAGGGACCGGTCGCAGAGACCGACCTCGAGGTCGAGTGGCTGGAACTAGGTACGGCCAGCAACGCCGAGATTGACTCTTGGATCGCCGACTACGACGACGTTACGCAGGTCGACTACCTTGAGACCCACGCCGAAACCGACTGGGAGGACGACCTCGAGACCGCGCTGGCGGAAGCCGACGAGGAAGTCGCGATCAACGGCAATCAGGACTACATCACCGACGAGGAGGTCGTTGAGTGGGCCGAACAGTACGAAGAACGCGGCCCCGACGGCGTCGACGAGGAACTCCGTCGCGTCCCCTTCCTCGAGACCCGCGCGGCCGCCAAGGAAATCAATGCCAGCATCGAGTTCAACAAGGCCGAGGGGATCGACGCCCACGACGAGGCCGAGCCCGGCGACTTCATCTACTTCGGTATCTCCTCGCTCGGTGGCTCTATGACCGACGAGCGCGGCGAACTCCGCTTCGACGAGGTCGAGACCGGCGTCCTCTATCGGGCCGAACTCGAGGCGAACTACGACGTCTCCCGGCTCGAGCCGGTTGTCGTCGGCCCGAACGGGAGCGATCCCGAATCGCTGCTCGACGAGTCGCTCATCAACGTCGACAACGTCATGGTCATGGACGACGGCCGGGTGCTCCTCTGTGAGGACAAAGGCACATTCGGACGCACGTACGAGAACGATGCTCTCTGGGTGTACGACCCGCCAGCGGTCCTCCGTGCCGATTCGGTGGCGGTCAGCCAGGACGCGACTAGCGAGGTCGATCTGACGCTCTCGTCGCTACCGAACGGTCTCGCGGGGGTCGCATCACCGCCTCCGTCGAACACGCCAACGTCGCCGAGATCACCGACGCAAGCTATCACGATGCACTCGAGCTCACCGCGGACCCGACGATCAGCGACGACCGGTCGACCGTCGAGTTCCGCTTTGCCGATCTCGAGGGCGAGATCCAGTCCGCTCGCGAGGAGGTCACGCTGGCGACGCTCGAACTCGAGGGCGTCGGCGGCGGGACGACCGACATCACGGTCGACGTGCACGCGCTGGACGATGACGACGGCGACGCGATCGAACCCCAGACCCGGTCCGGCGTCGTCGTGACCGGCCCGCCGCCGATCGGCAGCGGCCCGGGCGGGGCGGCCCCGACCGACCCCGACGGCGACGGCACCTTCGAGGACGTGAACGGCAACGGCCGGCTGGACTACGACGACGTAACTCTCCTCTTCAAACATATCGAGGACGACTCGATCCAGCTCAACGTTGACGCCTACGACTTCAACGAGAACGGTCGTATCGACTACGACGACGTCACAGAGCTGTACGGCGAGATCTGAGTCCGATGGGACGGCACGATCACGATGTGGCGACCGAGACGAGCTCGCGGGGACGACCGGACCGGTCGACCATGCAGACCGCGGGCGGTCGGACCGATCACGGACATCCGTGGCGGTTGCTCGCGGCCCTCGGCTGTCTCGCGGTCGGTTTGACGCTCGCGCTGGCGATGCCGGTCACGACGACGGCCGTAGCGGCAAGCGGGGAAGCGACGCCCGAAATCGCGGGCGTCGATACCGCAGCGCCGACAGCGGCCGAGAGTAGCCTCGTCGTCACCGACGCGACCACCGAACCCGGGGACACTGCGACCCATCGGCTCGTCCTCACCGAGGCACCGAACGGCCTCGCCGGGTTTGAGACAACGCTCGAGTTCGCAGACGACACCGCGACCGTCTCGAACGCCAGCTATCCCGAGGAATATAGGCCGACGACCGATCCCATCATGAGCGCCGACGGCCAATCAGTCACCGTCGAGGCTGCCGATCTCACCGATGAGGTGACGTCGGGCGCGACGAACGTCACGCTCGCGACGATCGAGGTCCGTGGGACCGACGCCAGGTCGACGGCCCTGCGAGTGACGGACGCGCAGGTCGACGCCGACGGCGGGAGCAAGATCGCGCCGTCGCTCGAGGCGGGGACGCTCACCGTCGCCGACGACGCGCTCGCTGCTTCGACCCAAAATACGGACGAGGAAGCGGGGGAAGTCGAGGAGACGGACGCAGACGATTCCAACTCGTCCGACACGGTCCCCGGCTTCGCCGTTGGAGCCGCGCTCGCCGCAATCGCCGTCCTCACGGCCGGCCTGCTCGTGCGGCGACACTGACGCGCTCGGTCCGAACCCCGGGTGCTCGGTCCGAACCCCGGGTGCTCAGTCCGAACCCCAGGATGACCTACGAGTCGGGGCTCGTGCCCCGGTTCGGCTCGCTTGATGGTCGCTGGCCGGAACACGTTCACCTAGTAATTTTACTATATCCCGTCTGATAGTCTCAGTATGATCGACGATCCGGACGACCATCGATTCGCCACGAACAGCGTCCACGCCGGCCAGGAGCCCGATCCAACCACGGGAGCCCGCGCGCCGCCGCTGTACCAGACCACCTCCTACCAGTTCGAGGACACCGAGCACGCCGCTGCCCTGTTCGGCCTCGAGGAGGCGGGCAACATCTACTCACGGATCATGAATCCGACGAACGCGATGCTCGAGGAGCGCATCGCGACGCTCGAGGGCGGCGTCGACGCGTTAGCCACCTCGTCGGGAATGGCCGCCTTCGACCTCGCGACGTTCATCCTCGCGGAGGTCGGCGACAACATCGTCTCCTCGTCGTCGCTGTACGGCGGGACATACACCTACCTCACCCACACCGTCGAAAAGCGCGGCATCGAGACGAAGTTCGTCGACACGCTAGAGTACGACGCCTACGAAGAGGCGATCGACGACGACACCGCGTTCGTTCACCTCGAGACGATCGGCAACCCCGCACTCGTCACGCCGGACATCGAACGAATCGCCGATATCGCCCACGATCACGACGTGCCGCTGTTCGTTGACAACACCTTCGCGACGCCGTATCTCTGCCGGCCCCTCGAGCACGGTGCGGACCTGGTCTGGAACTCGACGACCAAGTGGATCCACGGCGCGGGGTCGACTGTCGGCGGAGTCCTCGTCGACGGCGGTTCCTTCCCATGGGAGGAGGGCAACTATCCCGAGATCACCGAGCCGAATCCGGCCTACCACGGCGTGAACTTCCGGGAGACGTTCGGCGACATGGCATTCTCGGTTGTTGCCCGCACGCGCGGGCTTCGCGATCTGGGGAACCAGCAGGCCCCCTTCGACGCCTGGGTTACGCTCCAGAAACTCGAGTCGCTACCCCTGCGCATGGAGAAACACTGTGACAACGCGATGGTCGTCGCAGAGTATCTCGAGGACCACTCGAACGTATCGTGGGTCAACTACCCGGGCCTCGAGAGCCACGAGACCCACGAGAACGCGACGGAGTACCTCGATGGGGGCTACGGCGGCATGATCACCTTCGGGCTCGAGGGCGCTGACGGGTCCGACACGGACCCGTCTGCTCGCGAGACGTCGTCTCGAACTGGCTACGACGCCGCGGAAACGGTCTGTAACGAGGTCGACCTGACGAGCCTGCTGGCCAACGTCGGTGACGCGAAGACGCTGATCATCCATCCCGCGAGCACGACCCACCAGCAGCTCACCGAGGAGGAGAAGCTGGCGGGCGGCGTGACCGACGACCTCGTGCGTCTTTCGGTGGGGATCGAAGATGTCGACGACGTCATCGCAGACCTCGATCAAGCGATCGAGAAGGTGTAAATCGGCAGTGACTGCGGCCCGGACCGACCGTGGCTCGGAGTGACCGCGACCACGGCCGGACGACAATTCCAGCGCGCTGTAACTAGCCCTCGTCGTTAAGTTCTCGGCGTTCGACTGGTCGACTATGCCGACCGGGCTACTCACGTCAGACGCGTCGGAACAGATCGTTACGACCTGTCGAACGGCCATCGGCGACAGTCTTCGTTCGGTCACTTACTTCACGCGCAACGACTACGAGCAGGTCTACCTCCGCGAGGACTTAGAGCGCGACGCTGACCTCTCGACGTTCATCGGCCACGAGTGGCGCGGCTTCAAGACCACCCAAACCGCCTATGAGGGGTCGGAGCTCGGCGGGTACGACTATACGATTCGGGTCTTCGAGAACGGCTTTCTGATTCGCGTGACCAACGACAGCGAGGGCGTCCTCGCCACCACCGACGGGCTGACGGTCAAAGACTTCGAAGAAGTCGCGACGGCGCTCGACTCGTTCCTCAACAGTCGCGAGATTTCGTAGCGGGGTCGTCGCTCGAGCTCGAGCGGTCGACATCGCTATCGGCCGCGTCTCGATCGTCCTCGTCGTCGGCGTCCGCCTCGCCGATCGGCAAGCCGGAGCCGTGGTCGCCGTCCGTTCCGAGGAGGCGAGCGAAGCGACGACGTTCCGCAGCGTGTCTGTCTAGACTCATGCCACTGCTAGAGGTTGGTTTCCCTTGTAGTAATATGGGTCGTTTTCGGTAGAAACTCGTTACTTCCCTCGTGAAACGATTCCATCGCCGCCCCGCGGTTTCCGCCGTGTAAATAGTTTTCTACGAGCCGGACCGTGTGGCGTCGGCACAGCGTAACACCCTTTTCTGCCACGCCCGTGGGTATCTCCAATGACAGATCTTCCAGACCCCGTCGCCAGCGAACTCGAGTCCCACGATGCGTTCGATCGGACCGACGACGGCTACGGCCTCACGACGACCGTCTTCGAAACGACGATCACGGCCGATGACGCCGACGGGAAACGCGACGGCCGGTTTCACGTGACCGTTACCCTTCCGACGCTCGACGCAGCCGTCGCCGACGAAGTCGTCGCGACCCCAGTCGAGGACGGCTGGTTCGAGACCCTCGAGCGACGCCTCCAGGACGTTTTCACCGTCGCCCACACGAGCACCCACGACGAGCCGGTCATCGAACGCGACGCCGACGAAGTTCGAGTCCGCCTCGAGTACACTGCCTGGGACGCCGGCGAGGGTGCCGACGACGCCAAAGCGCTGGTCGAGTTCGTCGAGGGCACCTTCGCACAGGGGATCATCCCCGGCTACGAGTACCAGGGTGAGGCGGCGACGCTGCTCGAGAACGCCCAGGGCAGGGGCCAAGAGGCTGCAGACGGTGACGGAAACAGTGGCGGCATGCCGCTGTAAACCGAAATTTTGCTCTGCGGTCTGTCGCGCTGGCGGCTTCGCCACACAGCGCGACGTCCCTCGGCAAAATTTCGATCAAAAGCACTCCTCGCTCCCGTCGGTCGCTCGTCGGCCCAAGCGCTTCGCGCTCGGTGAACAGCGTCGCTCGGGTCCGCCGAACCACTCGCTAGCTGACACAACACCTGATGACCAGTTCACGATCAACACGCTCGCTCTCATCAGTCGCTCGCGGTGAGTATGGTCGTCTCGTCAGATGCGTCACCGACTCTAATGGCCGGGAGCGGGGCTCGAGCAGACGCGAGAGCCACACGACTCGGGGGAGGGCAGGCCGCTACCCGATACCGACCGCGAGCGAACCCGAAGGGTGAGCGAGCGGGCCGACGACTGACCCAGAAGCCGCGCGGAGCGCGGCTGGTGGGGAAAGAAGAGTGCTTTTCATCGAAGTTTTGCCGAGTGCGGTCGCGAAGCGACCGCACGTGGTTCGAGACGCCTTCGGCGTCTCGTCATCAAGCGAAACCTTCGGTTTCGCGGACCTCGCGAATCTTCGATTCGCTCAGTCACGAGAGAGCGAAGCTCTCTCGAACGACAGCGCAAAAGTTCGGTCCTCTAGTCCATCGCGATGTACGTCTGCGTATCCTCGATGCCCGCAATAGTCTGGATATGGGTAGCCGCGATCTCCTTGACTTCGGCGGGCGTCTCGACCACCGCTTTCGCGATGAGATCGACGTCACCGGCAACGATGTGGGCCGACTGGACGCCGTCGATGGATTCGATGTTGTCTCTGAGTCGATCCGCCTCGCCCGTATTCGCCTTGATCATGATGAACGCTGTAACCATCAGTTAACACCTCCAGTGTCGGAGTCAGTCTCCGAATCAGGGTCCGTTTCCGTCTCGAGTAGTTCCGTCGCCGCCGAACTCGAGTTCTCGCCCGCGTTCGCGGCAGCACGCGGCGCCGTCTCGCCAACGAGGAGCTGGCGGACCTCGCTCAGGACATCGAAGTCTGCGAGGACGACGAGTCGGTCATCGTCCTCGAGCGAGAGGTCTTCGGTGGGAATCTCGAGGTCCTGGTCGCGCTTGCCGAAGGCGAGGACTGTCGCATCGGCGGGGAGGTGCAGTTCGCTGATCGTGTAGCCGTTGACGGGGGCCACGTCGGTGATCGTGAGTTCGACGACCTGCAGGTGGGGGGCGATGTCGGCGATGGCGCGGATCGTTCCGCCAAGCAGGGCGTTTTTCGCGCCGATCGCGCCGAGGCGCTCGGGGTAGATGATCTCGTCGACCTGATCCGCGTACTTGCGGTAGATCCCCTCGCGATAGGCTTCGTCGATCCGCATCACGGTTCGACAGCCGTAGTGGTTCCCGATCATGCAAGCGGTGAAATTGACGTTAAGGTCGCCGGTCAGCGCACCGATGGCGTCGGCATCCCTGATACCAGCCTCCTCGAGAACGTCTTCGCGGGAGCCGTCGCCATCGACGACGGGAAATCCCTGATCGCGGGCGCGTCTGAGCGTCGGCTCGTCGCGTTCGACCATCGTCACCTCGTGGTCTTCGTCACGCAAGACGCGTGCTGTGCGCAGACCGACCCGTCCAGCCCCGATAATCACGAACCGCATGAACGGAAGTACATCGGCACCGGTGAATAAGTTTGTCCCCGATTACCATGGGAGGGGTTCGATCGGACGGGGCAACCCGAAGGGTGATTTCGACGGCAAAAGCGGGTTCGAACGCCGATCGACGGCCGCGACGATCCGTCTCCGCGGGGACGGGTCATACGGTCTGCTGTAACTGTGTACCGGCGCACCCGCATGGCGGGTCGCGAATGCGCCGGAACTGACTTACAGTAGTCCGTATCACTGTCCGTCACCCCATTGCAATGTACGTCTTCGTGTCGGTGATACCCCCCAGTCCTTGAATACTCGAGGAAACGGTCTGGAGGATGTCGTAGACCTCCGGCGCGTCGACCTCCGCGATGATGTCGTAGTTGCCCGCGACGATGTGTGCGTCGGTGACCGAGTCAAGGCCGTTGATCTCCGCGAGCAGCCCCTCGGACTTTCCGGCGGCCGTCTTCACCATGATGAACGCGTGAACCATCGGCGGTGTGGTACACCATGCCACGACTAAAGGCTTTGCCCGAATCGATCGTCGAGATCCCGCTCGAGAACGCGGGTAGTCGAGGAAATGAAAGGCCAACGAGCAACTATCTGGACTCTGCCACTGCCGCGGCAAGCGCGTCCGTCACCGCTTCGAGCACCGCATCCGGCGACTGCGTCGCGTCGACGCGGACGAAGCGGTCGGGGTCGCGTTCGATCAATCGCTCGTAGTTCGTGCGGACCGACTCGAGGTACTCGGCTCGCTCGAACTTGTTCGTTGTTCCCGCGCGGGTCGCGGCGGTCTCGGGATCGAGATCGAGGTAGATCGTCAGATCCGGTTCGATCGAAAACGGCCGGTGAATGTCGACGACATACTCGAGCGGGTCGTCGAGATTGTGACTGTCGGCCGCCGCAAGCGTCGCGCCCTGGTATGCAAAGCGAGAGTCCGAGTACCGATCGGAAATGACGAGATCGCCGCGCTCGAGGGCGGGTTCGATCACCCGCGAGAGGTGGTCGGCGTGGTCGGCCGTGTAGAGGAACAGTTCTGCCAGCGGGTCGGCGTCGTCGTCCTCGATCGAGCGGTAGACGGCGTCGCCGTACCAAGAGTCGTCCGTCGGCTCGCGCGTGAACACGGTGTCGGGGTACCGGTCCTGTAGGGACTCCCAGATCGTCGTCTTGCCGCTGCCGTCCAGTCCCTCGAGCGTGACCAGCATGTTCCCACCTCGTGGAGAGCACTATTTAGATGTAGCACAATCCGTCGAGCCTCGAGTCGCCTTCTCACGTAGCCGCCCACCTATTTATCGCTGCGGGGTCATATTCCGTCCATGAACGTCCTCGTCGCTGGTGGCACCGGCTTCATCGGCACGAACCTGTGTTCGGAACTGGTCGAGCGCGGCCACGAGGTGACGGCGCTCTCTCGATCCCCGGACGGCGAGGGACTCCCCGACGGCGTCGCGTCGGCGATGGGCGACGTCAGCGCCTACGATTCGATCACTGACACGGTGGCGGACCACGACGCTGTCGTCAACCTCGTCTCGCTCTCGCCGCTCTACAAGCCCCGCGGCAGCCCGGGTCATGAGGCGGTCCACCTCGGGGGCACCGAGAACCTCGTCCGGGCCGCCGAAGCCGGCGACGTCTCCCGATTCCTCCAGATAAGCGCGCTCGGTGCCGATCCGAACGGTGAGACGGCCTACATCCGCGCCAAGGGCAAGGCCGAGACAGTGGTCAGGGAGTCCACGCTCGAGTGGACGATCGTCCGTCCGTCCGTCGTCTTCGGCGATGGTGCGGAGTTCGTCGAGTTCACGAAGACGCTGACGACGCCGTACGTGACTGGGTTACCGGGCGGCGGAAAAACGCGGTTCCAGCCCATCTGGATCGGTGATCTCGCCCCGATGCTGGCCGATGCGCTCGAAGACGAGTCCCACATCGGTGAGACCTACGAACTCGCCGGGCCACAGATCGCCACGCTCGCGGACGTCACGAAACTGGTCTACGCGGCCGAGGGAAAAGACGTCACGATCGTCACGATCCCGATGGGGCTGGCGAAACTCGGCCTCTCGGCGGCCGATTCGCTACCGTTCATCCCCTTCGGCTCTGATCAGGCCCGATCGCTCGAGTTCGACAACACGGTCGACGACAACGACGTGACCGTGTTCGGCCGCGATCCGGCGGACCTGCGGACGCTCGGATCGTATTTCGGCCTCGAGCGGACCAGTCACCGGGAAAAACGGCCGGAAGCGGTCTGACGTTGTCGCCGCCTCACTCTCTCAATAGTTCTACTCTCTGCTCATACGTAATATAAAAATACCTATAGGCGGAGTAATTACTTTTTTCTCGAGCACGAGAATAGGCCGAATACCGCCTTGTTCCGTCGGTTAGGTGCAATAGTAAATTAATCGAGAAAGTCAGGGTTGCACAAGATTTATATCCTCCATTGCACTGTTACCAATTCAACGGAGCCCCTAACAAACAATGAAGTTGGCGATGATCGGATTCGGACAGGCCGGTGGCAAAATCGTCGATCGATTCCTCGATTACGACGATCGGACGGGTAGCGGAATCGTCCGGGCAGCGATCGCTGTCAACTCCGCGAAAGCGGACCTCATGGGTCTGGATAATATTCCACAGGAGAACCGCGTACTCATCGGCCAGGCCCGGGTAAAGGGCCATGGCGTGGGTGCTGACAACGAACTCGGCGCGGAAGTCGCCGAGGAGGACATCGACGAGGTTCAAAACGCCATCGACCAGATCCCGACCCACGAGGTCGACGCCTTCCTGATCGTTTCCGGGATGGGCGGCGGCACCGGATCGGGCGGCGCGCCGGTCCTCGCCAAACACCTCAAGCGAATCTACACGATCCCCGTCTACGGGCTCGGCGTCCTGCCGGGCACGGACGAAGGCGGTATCTACACTCTCAACGCGGCACGGTCCTTCCAGACGTTCGTCCGCGAAGTCGACAACCTACTCGTCTTCGACAACGACTCCTGGCGACAGACCGGCGAGTCCGTCGAGGGTGGCTACGATCAGATCAACGAGGAGATCGTCCGCCGCTTTGGCGTCCTCTTCGGTGCCGGCGAGGTCGGCGACGGGCAGGAAGTCGCCGAGAGCGTCGTCGACTCCTCTGAGATCATCAACACGCTCTCCGGCGGTGGCGTCTCCACCGTCGGCTACGCCTCCGAGGAAGTCGAACTGAACTCGGGCGGCGGGCTGCTCTCGCGGTTCACCGGCGACGGTGGCGGCGGGACGGACGATGATCTCGACGCTGCGAACACGACCAACCGCATTACGAGCCTCGTTCGCAAGGCCGCACTCGGCCGGCTCACACTCCCCTGTGAGATCGAAGGCACGGAGCGCGCCCTGCTCGTGCTCTCTGGTCCACCGGAGTATCTGAATCGAAAAGGCATCGAACGCGGCCGCAAGTGGCTCGAGGAGGAAACGGGCAGCATGGAAGTTCGCGGTGGCGACTTCCCCCGAGAGGAGCCCGAGGTGTCCGCGGCGATCCTGCTGTCGGGCGTGACGAACGTCCCGCGGATCAAGCGACTCCAGCAGGTCGCCATCGAGGCACAGGACAACATCGACGACATCCAACAGGAGAGCGAGGAGAACCTCGAGGAACTCGTCGAGGACGACGAGGACGAACTCGAGCCGCTGTTCTAGGCCGCCGTTCTTTTGTATTCGACGGCGCGAGCGCCACACTCGTGTCAGTGTCAGGGGGGACGACGATCGATACTGCTTTTCGGCGAGCAGATCGCCCGCTATCGACCGATAGCACTCCGACGTGCTTTTGAGCGCGCCCGGACTACCGCAACCAGATTCAGATGCGCGTCGTGGTCCCGTTCGCCGCCGAGACGCCGAAGACTAGACTCGAGTCCGTACTCTCTCCGAGTGAGCGCTCGCGGTTCGCCCGCGCGATGCTCGTCGACGTGTTGCGTGCGATCGTCGCGGCGGGCCACGAGCCGACGGTCGTCTCGACCGCACCGCTCGAGCTCGACGCCCTCAAGCTCCCGGGCGAGGTCGCCGCGGTCACCGCAGTCGCGGTCGACGAGCGGCCGCTGAGTGAGGCGGTCAACGCACGGTTGCCCGGCAGCGACGGCGGGAACGAAGGAGACAGCGCGGACAGCGATCCCGATCCCGACCGCGACCCCGTCGCCGTCGTCATGGCGGACCTCGCACTGGCGACCCCCGATGCGCTCGAGCGGCTCCTCACAACGTCGGCCGACATCGCGATCGCACCGGGGCGGGGCGGTGGGACGAACGCGCTCGTCGTTCGCCACCCCGCGTTCCGCGTGGACTACCACGGAGCCTCCTATCTCGACCACCGCGAGATCGCTCGCGAGGTCGGGGCCGGCCTCGAGACGGTCGACTCGTTCCGGTTGGCCACGGACATCGACGAGCCGGCGGACCTCGTCGAAGTACTCGTCCACGGTCGCGAGAGCGATCGTGCGCCCGCTCGTCTCCGGGAAATCGGGCTCGTACTCGACGATCGGGACGGACGGGTCGGCGTCGCTCGCGACGATGCTCGACCGTCGGAGTGAAGTCTACTTGTCATGAATATCACTGCGAAGTGAAGCCCTTATGTGCCGAGCGACGACACTGGGAGGTAATGTTTCCCGGGGCGAGTGAGTACGGCGTCGATATCGCGGTCGACGATGCGGCCGTCGAGGAGCTCCGTCAGGTCAGCCCGAACGATGTCGACGCACCGTCGGCGCTGACGTTTTCGCGCAACGTGTTCATTCCGCTCACGACGGCCTGTCGCTACACCTGTACGTACTGTACCTATTTCGACCCGCCGGGCCAGGCCTCCCTGCTCTCGCTCGAGGAGATTCGCGAAATCTGCCAACGCGGAGCCGACGCAGGCTGTACGGAGGCGCTATTTACCTTCGGTGACGACCCCGACGAGCGCTACACCGAGATCCACGCCAAGCTCGAGGAGTGGGGCCACGACTCGATCCACAGCTACCTGCGCGAGGCCTGTGAAGTGGCACTCGAGGAGGGGCTACTCCCCCACGCGAACCCGGGCGATCAGACCCGCGAGCAAATGGCGACCGTCGCAGACGTTAACGCCAGTATGGGCGTGATGCTCGAGACGACTGCCGAGGTCGGAGCCCACGCCGGGCCGCGGCGCAAAGTGCCCGGCCAGCGGCTACGGACCCTGAAAAACGCGGGCGAACTCGACATTGCCTTCACGACCGGGATTCTCGTCGGGATTGGCGAGAACTGGCGGGACCGCGCGGAGAGCCTGCTGGCGATTCGGGAACTCCACGAGCGCTACGATCACATCCAGGAGGTGATCATCCAGCCCGTGGTGGATAACGAACGCTGGTCGGACGGCTCACCCGATCTCGCGACGATGCGACAGGTGACGGCGATGGCCCGCGTCGCCCTACCCGAGGAGGTTTCGGTGCAGGTGCCGCCGAACCTCGCGCCCGCGAAAGATCTGATCGACTGCGGCGTCGACGATCTGGGCGGCGTCTCGCCGGTCACCGATGACCACATCAATCCCGACTACAAATGGCCCGCGCTCAGGGAACTCGAGGAGATCGCCGCGTCGGCGGCTCTCCCGCTCGGGGAACGGCTCCCGGTCTACGAGCGGTTCCTGCCGCCGGCCCTGCGAACGGACGGGTTCGACGGGCAGGTCGCCGACGGTGCGGGGAGCGGCGGTTCGGACGGGAGTCGCGACTGGATTTCGCCGACCATCCGGGACGCGCTCGCGGCTGACGATTCAGCGGGCGAGCGCTATCGGGCAGTGCTTCAGGACGAAACGGCGACCGCCCCGCGCTGAGCGAGGCCAGCGGTACGCTACCGGTCGGATGTCAATCGGACTGTTCTCAATATTTGACATTACCAGTAGTTGGTAATACGTTTTGTTATTCAAAATTGGTCACGAAACTCACGATACGTACATATCAAGCAGTTACCGGAGCAGCTATCGACATTTCTGAGATCTATCAAAGCCCACCTGATGAATACAGAGCATGAGTTCAGCGGAGCGATAGCTATAGATTCCTTATTTTTCGCTTGATGAGCTGGCAACTTCAGCTGGTTGTGATTCGGCCTCCGCACTGCTGAACAACCCGGAGAGTGGCGAGAGCACGCGCCACATCACATGTGGACGAAATAACGAGGACGGCGGTCGTTCGAACTGGATCACCCGGGTGAGCGCTTCCGTCAGGACGGGGTCTCGGCGGGCCCGTCGCTTAAGCCGACCTACGTACCACCCGGCGAAGCGGCTTCCGCTGGGCCGTGGTCCCTCGGTCTCCGGGAATTCGAAGTCCGGACCGACGCCCATTGACCACGCGATGTCGATAACGGATGTCGCGGCCTCGAAGAACCTCGCCGCGAGGGCGTCCTCGCCGTCTGCGAGCGTGTGGTGAAGAACCAGGGCCTCGAATGCGGCAACGGTCATCCCCTGCGCGTAGATCGGGTTGAAACTGGCGATGGCATCGCCGACGACGAGGAGGCCCTCCGGGAACCGCTCGAGATACTCGTACCGGTACCGGCGGCTGCTCGGAATCGGATACCTGTCGACGGTCTCAGAGGTGACTCGTGCCTCGTCGAGCAGTTCCGCCACCGCCGGAGTCGCCAGACCCTCCGCGAACTGTCGGAATCCGTCGATATCGTCGGGTGGGTGATCGCCGTGAAACCCGTGGAGGTTCACGATCCAGCGGCCGCCCTCAATCGGCACGACTAGCGCCCCTCGGCGGTAGGGATGGGACGCCGGGAGGAACACTGTCCGCCGGTTGCCGGGGGTCGCTCGATCTGCACGGTCCCGTACTGCAGGTCGACGCGGACCTCATCGAGCGGCGGTTTCTGGTACCCGTGCTCGGCCAGCCAGTTGGGAGTACGACTGGTTCGACCGGTCGCGTCGACGACGAGGTTCGCTTCGAGCGTGGTCGTCTTGCCGGACTCGTTTCGAATCCGGACGCCCTCGACGACGCCCCGATGGTCGTCGTGGCGGTAGTCGAGGAAGGTGCATCCGCCCCGGAACTCGACGCCCTCAATGGCGGCGAAGCGGCGGCGCATGATCAGTTCCAACAGCGGCCGGGTGGCACAATACATCGAACGTTCCACCCCGGACTGGGCGAGTTCGATGTCATCGTCGTAGAACTCCACGTCTGACCCGGTATCGACCGCAACCCCGCCGGCGTCAATGAGGGCGTCACAGTAGCCGGGGAACAGGTCTTCGATGGTTGCGCGGCCGCCTTCCAGTAATCCGTGCGGTTGGCTTGATTGGGGAACTCCAGGTCGGGGCTCCGGCTCGTCGGCGAGTTGATCGCGATCGATGATCGTGACGGCGGCGAACCGGTCTGCGAGGACTCTGGCGGCGAGCAGACCGGCGACACTGCTTCCCACGACGACCGCTCGGCAGCCCGTATCGCGAACGCTCTCGGGGTCATAGCAGGGAACGGTTGCGAGCGTCATGACGAGCGCCCCCCGTGTTTATTCTGGATCTCGCTGTTCTCAACGGGATTCGGACGATCGGTTGGTGGAATCACCATCGGTATGGTCCCTCGTGTTCAGTCGAGTGCACTGACTAGATTGCGTCATGGGACGACGAGACTCACTCCGAGTGCACACTGATGGATAGGTTGGCGACTGCTATCCCATTACCCGATAAGTAAATGCCCACGGTGTGAACGGATACGTCGAGTAAACGCGGTCGGAACCGGCTGTGTTCTTACACAGCTACGTCTCGTCGCGGGAAGTTCATCTACCTAATTATTCGTCTTCGAAGGCCTCGATATTGACGTGAGTTGCGTCAGCCCGTTGGCTGTCAATTACGTTGTGGGCCCACAACCGAACGGTCTCGTTCTTGCTCTGGATTGGAACGCCGTATGAGTCCTCGATGGGTTCGGGACCGCTCTTCTTGATCAACACGGTATCGTCGAAGATCCACAGGTTGCAAGGGATGGGACCTTGGACCCGGACCACGTCGCCACCTCCGTCGAGAATGTCCCTCCAGCGTTCCCGTCGCTCGGGCTGATCATGGAGGTACTCGATGAGTTCGTCGGTGAGCACGTACTCTGCGTTCAATTGACCTGCTGTGATGCGGTCACGCATCGCCCGTGCAAGCGGTCCCGGCGGTGCGAGATGCGTTAAGACGCGGAACTCGGTGGTCTCTCGAATCAGATCGGTGAAGTAGTCGACCGTCTCCATCGGATCGTCCTGTTCTGGTCGCAGGACGGATGCATCACTGAAGTGGTGCAACCCGATGGACAACTCGTCGGCTGGGAGCCAAGCCACTGCTTCATCAAGCCGCCGAATGGCTTTGACCGAATCTATGAACGGCCGTACCTGCGCCATGAGATGTGTCCCCATCGGCGTTCCAACGTAGTTGCCGTCCTTGGTTCGTCGTACCCAGTCACGCTCTTCCAGTTCGTTGACGATCCGATCAAGCGTTGTCCGTGAGATGTCGGTCAGATCCGCCACATCCCGGCGCGAATATGGCCCTTTAGTAAGGGTATCAAGTATAATAACGCGATTGGGAGATCGCGAAAGATACTCGATGTCCTCCAATGCCTCGATCGGAATTGCATCGTCCCCATTTCGCATACTCCCAATTCGTGGTGCGTGTTAACAAGATTTGGTGCCAGGTTCAGAGTCTCCCTTCGACGATCGATGGGCGATGAGAGATGCTCACATCGTGCCGAGCGTCGTGCGCTTTGTCGAGCGATGAAACTCACAGTGTTCGATCACTGGACGCACGCCGACGGTACGGTTGATCAGGTCTTCTCCGAGGCAGTGAATCGAAACGATCTCCCAGTCAGCGTAGCCGCCGTCACCCTTCTCGACCGCTGGTTCAGGCTCACCGATGACAACGTTCTGGGACAAATCGACGCATCGGTCGGTGAAACGGGCGAACTGAGTCGACTGGTACGCGAGTACCGACGACCCATCCTGCCCGCCGCTGCAGAGCTTAGTTGTAGAATCGCAAGATGGCCAGAAGAATCACTGGCGAGGTGATGATGAACGCGATGATGCCGAACGGAACGAATGCCATTGGGAGAACGGATAGCAGCAGTAGTGCGAGGATACAGACCAGTAGTATGATGATGGCGTTAAGGCGGTGTATTACCCCATCGTCTGCCATTGTACCAAGAGCTACTTCTAAAATATAAAAATGTTCGGGTTGCGATTCCCAGTTACTCGCGCTCGAGGCGGCCCGGAGCGACAGCACAGCCACAGGGAGAGGCGGTCGCCTCGAGCGGCCCGCTCACGGATACCACCCAGACGGAGCGACCGCAGGTGGGGCAGTCGGGGAGCGACGATTCAAACGTCTCGAACGACTCGTCGTCGTCAGTCATCGCGACCTCCGCGGTCGGCGCGGCCGGTCTCGAGCGTCCGGAGTCGTCGCTGGTCGTTGGAGTTGATTCCACTGTCGTGCGGGACGTTTATATCCCGGTAGAATGTACGCGTTCATGGCTTTCGGACCCTCTCGGGTTGGAAGCCACGTCTCGGGTGGCTCTAGCACCCGGGGCATTTCGATGCGTGCCCCATTGCGTGTGCGTTCGGAGACCGGCTTCCGCTTGAATGTTCGCACGGCGTGACTTATAATTACTGGAGAGTACTGTGATATCTATTCGATGCGGCTCGAGTACAGGTGGTTTCTTCGCTGAAGTTCTCGAATGAAGCGGTTCGGTTGAGAGTGATACGACCGGCGACGAGCGTCTTGCTCATGCTGGCAACAGGGAATCGCCACGCCCTCCCTAGCCGATTCACTCGCGCAAGGTTGTGTCGCGGTTCGTCTATGACTTACGCGTCACTTCGTTCCCCGTTCCGCTTTCGAGGCGCTCCGCCCATCGCGCCTCGCACTCACCGCGACACAGCGCGTGCCACCGCATGGTGGAAAGCAGAGTCAGTGGAAGCGCCGACGACCCGGTCCGTCTCGCCGTTACGGCGAAAAATACGCGTCGTGGACCGCGAGTCCATCGTCCTCGAGCACCGGTCCCTCGACCGTCGTCTCACCGTCGGCCCGGTCGACGACCTCCTCGCAGGGGATTTCGATCACGCCGTCGCCCCGGAGTTCCGCGAGCGAGTCGCCAGTAACGCTGTAGACGACCCGGCCGAGTCCCGCGTAGACGATCGCGCTCGCACACATGGGACACGGTTCAGTGCTGGTGTACATCGTACACGCCGCTCGCTCGCTCGGCTCGAGTTCGCTCGCGGCCCACCGGGCCAGTTTGAACTCCGGATGGGCCGAAATGTCGTCGTCGGTGAGCGTGGTGTTCTCGGCCGTCCGGACGAGTTCGTCGTCGACGACCAGCAAGGAGCCAAAGGGAGTGTTGCCGCCTTCGACCGCCGATTCGGCGAGTTCGATTGCCTGTCGAACGTAGGATTCGTCGGTCGCCATACCAGCCGATTCCATCGCCGCCACCGAAACGCTTCTCCTCGCTCGAGCGGCGGCGGTCGCCGATCGCCGATCGAACGCGTCCGATCCGCCGACTACGAGCAGGAGAAGCCGCCGTCGACGATCAGCGCCTGCCCGGTGATCCAGTCCGCTTCGTCGCTGGCCAGAAACAGCATCGCGTTGGCGATGTCTTCCGGTTCCCCGAGTCGCTTGAGCGGATAGTACCTGGCCAACTCTTCTTTGGCCTGTTGCCACTCCTCTTCGGTTCGATTTTTGCGGGGCATCGCCGTGTCCGTGACGCCCGGACAGACCGCGTTTGCCCGGACGCCAGCCGGCCCGATCTCTGCCGCAACCGTCCGCGTGAAGTTGACGACCGCACCCTTCGACAGCGAGTATGCACCCAGTTTCGGCGCGCCGATGACCCCGGCCAGCGACGCGGTGTTGACAATCGCGCCCGATCCCTGCTCCTTGAAGTGCGGAATCACGGCGTGGCAACCGTTCCAGACCCCCTTGACGTTCACGTCGATGACGCGGTCGCGCTCGCCCTCGTCGATCGCCTCGATCTTCGAGCGCTGGTGGCTAACCCCCGCGTTGTTGAGCATGATATCGAGGCCGAACTCCGAGACTGCCTCGTCGACGGCCGCATGGACTGCGTCCGCGTCGCGAACGTCCAACTCGAGTGCGGTCCCGTCCCGATCCATGCTCTCGACGCGATCGATCGTCTCCTCGGCTCCCTCGAGATCGACGTCGGCCGCGATGATCGTCGCGCCCTCCTCGGCGAACAGTTCGGCCGCTTCTCGGCCGAGACCGGACCCTGAACCTGTGATAAACGCTGTCTTGCCTTCGAGTCGCATACACACACGTTATCAAGAGCCATTATAAATTATCGTCCCGAGATCGGGGCTCGAGCGCGGCAGTGTCTCGGGAGAACACAGCGTTATCCGCCTCGGCCCCACGATACCGCGTATGCACGTCGATCTGAGCCAGCCGATCGAGACCGGGATGCAGACGTATCCCGACGATCCCGCGGTCACCGTCCGGCGACACGCGACCCACGAAGACCATGGCGTCCGCGTTGATGCCCTCGGGTGCGGAAGCCACACCGGAACCCACGTCGATGCGCCCGCACACGTCGATCCGGACGGGAAGACCCTCGAGGCGTACCCGCTCGAGCGGTTCGTCTTCGATGCCGTCCGGATCGATTGCCGCGATCTCGGGGACCGCGAGCCGATTCCCGCCGCTCGAGTTCCCGACGCCGACGCCGACCTCGCAGCGTTCTGGACCGGTTGGGACACTCACTGGGGGACCGACCGGTACCTCGAGCACCCCTACCTCTCGCCGGCAGCGGCCGAGACCTGCGTCGAACGAGGGTTCGACGTGGCCGTCGACGCGCTCAATCCCGACCCGACGCCGACGGAGAGCGCCGGCGAGGACGAGCCCGAGGGGTTCCAGGCACACCACGCGCTGTTGGGCAACGATCTGCTGATCCTCGAGAACCTGACGAGCCTCGAGGCAGTCGGAGAACGGTTCGAACTCCGAGCGTACCCGATCGCGCTCTCGAGCGACGGTGCGCCGGTGCGAGCCGTCGGCGTCGAGAGTACCGCAGAGTAACGCCAGACTCGTGCGATCTCACCCAGGGCCGCAGTGGAATCCCGGTGAGTGCTACCGAACGCGTCTGCCGTTCGTTTCCGGACCGGACAGAAACCATTTGAGGAGAGTCGCTTCGCCGCGGCGGAGAATCGTACTCGCCGTCCCTTTATCGATCCCGACCGTCTCGGCGAGTTCCGCGAGCGTACACTCCCGTGGGATTTCGTAATAGCCCTCCCGTATCGCAGTTTCGAGGAGTTCGCGCTGGCGATCAGTCACCAGCGTGTCCGCGTCCGTGGTGCTCACCAGCGACTGCAGTTCGTACGCCGCGTCCGAAGCCTCGAGCGTCGCCCGAAGTCGGTCGAGTTCGTCACGCGTCCCGGTCAGGTCGAATTCGAACCAGCCGTTTCGAGCGGTAACCGGGAACTCGACGGGGAGTGCTGACCGTTCGACGAAATCGTAAAGGCCGGTGTCGGTCGTCTCGTACTTGCCGAGTGCGCGTCCGTCGGCCGACTCGAGCAGTTCGAACTGGGAGATTGCGGGATGAGAACGTAACGCGTCGACGCTCGCGTCCGGGTTCTCCGTACGAATCTCACCGAGTTCGATCGCTCGTTCGCCAGTTCGGTATCCCGTCAGGAGCGTAAACGTTGCGTCGGGGAACGTCTGTGAGATCTCTCTCACCCAGATGCCCTCCGGAAGACGGATCCGAAACTGTGCGCGAATCATGGCCCGTTGCCGGTGAGAGCCGGGAGCCGTCGGACGCTGGACTCGCACCGGTCTCCGCCGTTCGGATAGCGGCCGATCGGGTTCGACACCAACATGTTGGGGTAATCGGCACGGACGCTCCCCGCGATCATTAGCGTGATGCCAGAACAGCATCGCAGCGCCGACGGAGTGATCGAACAGAAAGTGACCGCCGACCGCGACGAGGCGTTCGTCGTCTTCCACATCGGACTCCGTATTAACGCGTTCTGGAAGGTTCACCAATGGCTCCCGTTGTTGCTCATCGCACCGCGGATGGTTCGTGAACTGGTCGCTGATTCGGAGTCAGGGTTGCTCGAGAGTCGAACGGTGGTCGGTCCGGGAATCCACCATATCGGATTCGTCCAGTACTGGGAGTCGTTCGATGCCCTGCGAGAGTATGCCCGTGACAGTGACCGATTGCACGTCCCTACCTGGCAAGACTACTACCAGAGTGGAACCAAATCAGACGCTGCCGTCGGCATCTGGCACGAAACGTATCTCGTGCAGGCCGACGAGTACGAAACCGTATACAACAACATGCCGCCGCACGGACTCGCCGCATGCGACGGGACGGAGATCGTGCCAGCAGCCGACCAGCGGGAGGCGGCTGCCGGTCGGCTGGGTCACACGGACGAAACGGATTCCACCGGCGACGCGAGCGAGGCGAGTTGATATCGGCGTTCGAGCACGTCACGCTTCGAGCGAGTCAACGGAACTGAATCGACAGATATCCTCCGTCACTGATCGACGCGGCTCGCCGATCAATTGTCGGCGGGAACGCGCTCCTCGCGCTCCGCTCGAGTCAAAAGCGGCGTGCCGTCGGCCCTCGGTCCGAGTCGAGGGCCAAAGGGTGGCTCGTCGGGGTCGATGACGCGGCGCTTCTCGTAGTCGGTCGAGCGCTCGACCGGCACGCGACCAATCGAGGCGATCATCTCGACGTAGTCCTCGAACGAGCGGAACTCGCCGTGCTCGCCGCCGGCACGGGTCGTAATCTCCTCGGAGAGGATCGTCCCCATGTAGTCGTCGGCCCCACAGTTGAGCATCTTCAGACCCTGCTCGTCGCCGTACTTCACCCAGGAGGACTGAATGTGATCGATGTTGTCGAGGAACAGTCTCGAGACGGCGATCATCAGTTCGTCCTCGTCGATGCTCGGGCCGCTCGAGACCACGTCGTGTTCGAACAGCGGCGTGTTCTGGTGGATGAACGAGAGTGGGACGAACTCCGTGATGTTACCGGTCCGATCCTGCAAGTCCCGAATCCGCTTGAGGTGCATCGCGCGGTGAGCTTCGTTCTCGACGTGGCCGTACATGATCGTTGCCGTCATTCCGAGGCCGACGTTCGCGGCGGCCTCCATAGCCTCGAGCCAGCCGTCAGTACTGATCTTGCCGGGACAGATCACTTCGCGGACCTCTTCGACGAGGATCTCGGCGGCGGTGCCGGGAACGGTATCCAGTCCGGCCTCCTGCAGCCGTCGGTAGACGTCCTCGTAGGACCAGTCGGTGCCCCGCCGGGCGTGGTAGGCCTCTTCGGGCGTCATCGAGTGGACGTGGGTCCCGTCGACGCTCATTGCCGAGAGCTGGTCCGTATAGGTACCGGGGCTGGTGTCGTACCGTTCGGGCGGTTTGTAGTTGACCTCCTTCGGGTTCGGATGCTCGTCGAGGATCTCCCGGTGTTCCTCGTCGAGTGCGAACGCGGGGTGGAGGCCGGAGACCGAGGTGACCTCGTAGATGCCTCGATCGACGGCGTCAGCGACGATTTCGCGGGACTCCGCGGGCGTCTTCGTGAAGCCGGCCGTCTCGATCTCCGTCTCACTTTCGAAGGTGTGAGCGGCGTCCTTGAAGTTACAGAAGAGACAGCCCACGTTACAGGCCGTCGTGACGTTGTTGTTCAGGTTCGCGATGAAGGTGACCTCCTCGCCGACCTGCTCGGCGCGGCGGCGGTCGGCCGCCTCGAGCACGCGCTCCTTGCGTTTCCGGTCGATCCCCTCGCTGTCCGTTCCCGTGGTGAATAACTCGATCGCGTCGTCGACCGTGAGTCGGTCGCCGTCGCGTGCCTTTGCCAGTGCGTTCTCGAAGGACTGGTCGGTCTCGGGAACGTAATCGAACGTGAGGTCGGCCTCGGTCACCGGTCGCTCCATCGACGTAACGATACCCGTACAGCGAGAAAAGCATGGTGGATTCGCTGACTCGCGGGGACATGCCGGCGTGTCGGTCCGCGTCGATCCCGATCGCGAGGGGACCGTCGCGGTCGGACGCCACTGTTATCGGCGTGAGACGAACGAATTACGTCGTTTCTCCGGTCGGCCACTGTCGGACGTCCGATTCGACGAGGCCGAGCAACAGTCGTCGACGTTCGGACAGATTCTCGACGGACTCGTCGAACATCTCGTCGGGAACGGTCGGGACGCCCGCATCGCGAAGAGGCTCAAGGTCCTGTGCGGGCGGGGTTCGATCTGCGGGTTCGATGAACCCGTTGTGAAGCGTCTCGAGATAGCTGTGGACGCTCGCCCGTACGTTTTTCACGATCGTGTCGCTCGGACGGTCCGGTTCGGGGACGCCGAATCGCAGCAGCGTGAGCGTTTCGTCGAGGAGAGCGACGCTCGTCACCGGTGCTCGTTCCGTCTGTCCGCTGTGGAAGTAGTGAAGAATCGGGTACGCCTTGTGGTTCGCCGTGAGCGTGTTCAACTGCGACGCGAGCGCGTTCAGGGACAGCTCCAGTCCGTCGAATTCGTCGCCGTTCCAACTCGTCCGGACGATCTCGTCGCTCCGCGTCCCGAGCCCGCTCACGCTGCTCGCGAAGGATCGTTTCTGCGTGACGGCGTCGAGGACGGAGAGTACGTAGGTGACGGTCAGGGTGACAAAGAGCATCCCGCTGGCCGTCGTGAGTATCATCGCGATCTGCCACGGTCCCTCTCGCGGAGCGAAGTCGCCGTTCCCCAGCGTGAAGATCGTGTATCCGGTGACGTAGAAGCGATCCGACCAGGAGATCGACCCCCCGTTGACCGTATCGATAAGCGGGTACTCGGCGCTCGCGAAGACGAGCGTCCAGCCGGTCCAGAGGAGGATGATCCAGACGAGGAGGCCGATCACGAGGATCGACGGCCCGGAGAGGGTGAGCAGTCGGGAGCGCCGATCGCCGACCTGTCGGAACACGCGCCACGTCACCGCCATCAGCCACGAGGTGAGCGGACCGGCACTCCCCTCCACCCAGAGCGTCGTCCACAGGAGATCCACGACGACGATGACGAGCAGGAGTATCCCGAGAACGAGCGGGATGAACTCCATTTCATCGCCACCTCGAGATCAAACGGGGGATCGGTTCGTCGAGAGCGACTATCCCCGGGCAAGTAGCCATCGTCGTCAGTGCGACGTTCCGGTCCGAAACCAGTGTGAGCACACTGTCGAATTCGGCCTCGAGGCGGAAAACGCTCGGTCCGGCGTACGCCTCTCGCTTTCGCCGTCGACGCTTCGATACCGGACTCGTCGAACGCAGGTCCCGGAACTATCGGCGCGGGACACGAACGGTCGCCCATGAGCTCACGAACGCCGGCGGAGTGCGTGGATCTCGCCCTCGACGAGGGGGCCGACGAGGAGAACAGAGCAGGTGCGATTCGCGAACTGAAAACGGCGAACGAGTGCGACGAACTCGCCGCGCTCGTCCGCGAAGAGCGCATCGCCGATCAGTATCGACACCAAGCTCTCGAAGCGTTAGCGACGCCCCAATGCGATTCGGCGCTCCGCAAACTCGTCAATAAGGGGCCGCTCGAGGGGGCGCTTGGCGAGGAGGCCGAAGAACTGCTGGCGACCGTCGAGGACGACTGAGGGCAAGGGATCTTGTATGGGACCGGGCCGAAGGAGAGTCACCGATTGCGGGTTACCTGCACGATATTGAAACCTTCTTACGCTCCGGCCACGGCAACTGAAGTATGAGTGACGGCGGCGAATATGTCCTGAGGTGTCACACGTGACGAGCGTCAAAGAGTTCCGCATCGAGGAAGCGGCGACCGACGAGGAGTTCGGCCGCGGGGCGTTCGTCTTCACCGACGACTACTCAGTGTTCGACTGGGGAAAGATGCCCGACCAGATCCCCCAGAAAGGCGCAAGCCTCTGTACGATGGGCGCGTTCAACTTCGAACTGCTCGAGAGCGAGGGCGTCTCGACCCACTACCGCGGGGTCGTCGAGAACGGCAATGTCGTCGACCTCGAGGACGCCTCCCACCCGCCCTGGGAGATGGCCATCGATCTCACGCAGGTGCCCGACCTGCCCCACGAGGGTCGGGAGTACGACTACGACCACTACCACGACGCGGCCGGCGAGAACTACCTAATCCCCCTCGAGATCGTCTTCCGCAACCGGGTTCCCGTCGGCTCGAGCCTGCGGAGCCGGACCGACCCGGCCGACCACGGACTCGAGTTCGAGAGCTGGCCCGACGAAGCCGTCGACCTCGAGGAGCCGATCGTCGAGTTCTCCACGAAGTACGAGGAGGGCGACCGCTATCTTGAGCGCGCGGCGGCCGACTCGATCGCCGGAAAGGCGGCGATCGAGGACCTCGAGTCGCTCGCCCGCGAGGTCAACCGGATCGTCACCGAGCGAGCCGACTCAACCGGATTAGTCCACGAGGACGGCAAGATCGAGTGTTGCTACTATCAGGGCGAACTCTACGTCGCGGATGTCGTCGGTACCTTCGACGAGAACCGCTTCAGTTACGAGGGCACCCAGCTCTCGAAGGAGGTCCTCCGCCAGTACCACAAGCGCACTCAGCCCGAGTGGGTACAAGCTGTCGACGCCGCCAAGGCCGAGGCGAAACGGGAGAACGTCGCCGACTGGAAATCGCTCTGCGACGTGGAGCCCGAGTCGCTCGAGGAATCGGTCCTCGAGACCGCCAGCAACCTGTACTGCGCTGGGGCCAACGCCTACATCGGGCGGGAGTTCTTCGACGCACCGCCGCTCTCGAGCGCGATCGGTGCGGTCCAGCGGCTGTAGCGACCGACTTGTTTCGCGAACTCAGTTCGATCGGACACGAATTTGGAGACGCACATGCTGTCGAATGGTATCGTTTCGCAACCTCGGTTGGACAAAGTAACCCTCATATTGAGGGACTGGGTATAGTCGGACGACCGCAAATGAGCCTCGCCACCAGTGGAGTCACAGCGGGTATCGTCCTGTTCAACCTCACTACCGGGATCACGGCCGTCGCGAGCGTCATGCTGGCAGTGTTCATACTCGCGATGGTGCTGTTCGCCGTCGCACCGCTGTTCTCGTCGACGTGGATCGGCCAGCAGGACGTGACGTCGACCGCCACGTCCCACGCCGAGCCGAGCGACGACTAAGTCGCGGGCTTTTCTCGACTCCCGTTCATCGGTCGCAAGCGTAGCCACTCTCTCGTCCATTCGCGACGACTACCGACCATGAAGCGGCAGGGACGGTGTATGATTCGCTCCGAGTGCGGCCGGCGGGAAACTGTGACGCCCGAGTGGGGGCGACACCGTCGCCGACGCCATCGCGGCCATCGTCGAGGCGTCTCCGCGAGCAGAACTGCACCTCTCCGACGGCGACGGGATTCGATCGGCGGGAGGGCAGGGCTCGAGGGTCGGTTCCGGATGACGTGTCGTTGGCGGTCGTTCCAGCGGTTCAGGGCAGCTCTATGGTGGGTGGCCGTACTGAAGACGAGCACAGGGAGAACCGATAATACGCAGCTGACTCGTTACATCGTATATGGCCGCCGAACTCCATCGAACACATCACCTCGAGTGCGAGGGGTTCGCCGAAGAGTTCCGGTCCCTCGTCGAGATGGTCCTCCCCGACACGACTGCTGCTATCGTCCGGCTTCACGAAGACGAGATGGAGATGGAACCGGACGGCGACGACTGTCGTCGGACGTGGAACGCTCTTTGACATCGAGGAGAGCGGGTCCCCGAGCAGGACCGGAACGAGGCCACTGCATGGCGCATTCCGACGACTACTGAAACGGGACAGGAAGCGCTGTTCGACCTGATTACACTCACGGATGGGATCGCCGGAGCGCACTTCGTCTTTCAAATCGAACTTCGTAACAGCGGCGCTCCCGTTCTTGAGTCGATCCCGCATCACTCGGACGCGGGGGTCGATGCGACACTGCTCGAAGGAGAGATCCGGGCAAACGAAATCGTCGGACTCAGTGGACACGACGCGTGTTTGGTCCCGACTGAGACACAGTTCGATTGGGTCGCCGAGGATCGCCGGTGGAAGATACAGGGCGGCTCCCTCTGTGTTGAGACGCTCGACGGTCGAAAAGCGAGTTGTTACGGACTGACTGGCCTCGAGCAGGCGACGATTGCTGACGACGGGACGGTTCTCGGTCTCACCTGGAAAGCGGGGGAACTTCCGAACGATTCCGTCGGGAAGTTGCTCTCGTGGTTCATGGACAAACTGTACGATCCCCCGCAAGCAGTGCCCTGCGAGACGCCCAAACGAGCGAACGCGGTCAACGCGCACCTACAGGAGTTGCTCGCGGCCTACGATGGGCGAGAGATATAGCGCTCATGTCTCATACCAGATCAATGAACCGGTCGCGGTGGCGCGCTGTGGCGCGGTTTGCCGTCGGTGAACCGTAGAACGAATGTGCGAGAGTCGACGAACAGTGCGTCGCTGATGGCGAGGGGGCGGTAATGGCTTGCAACTGAGTGCCTAACTCCGATACCGCTCACGGGTGAAGGCCCGCACATGCAAGAAGACGAGTTCTACAGACTGGTACAGGAAGCGGGCCACCTCGACACGATGGATGACGCACAGGCCGCGACCGCGGCAGTCCTCGAGACGCTCGGCGAGACGGTGACCGGCGGCGAGGCCGAGAACGTCGCTGCACAGCTCCCCGACGAACTGGCCGGAATCGTCGAAGACGCCGACCACGACGGTGCCGGCTACGACCGAACGGACTTCGTCGAACGGGTGGGCGACCAGCTTCGGGGCACGGACATCGAACCCGACGACGCCGGACAGTACGCCGACGCGGTCACCGACGCCCTCGCGGTCGCGCTGACGGACGGCGAGTTGCAGGATCTAAAGTCCCAGCTCGATGACGAACTCGATCCGCTGTTCGAGGGCGTCACAGCCGACCGAGAAAACGTCTGATCGGACCGCGCGGACCGACGGCGGAATCGGCTTTGCCGACCAGCCGAACCCGAACGTCGTTCGATGGGTTTGCCGTCCTATACCGGGTACGCGTCCAGTTCGGACGGCCGTGGCCGAATACGCCGCAATGGATTCGTTCAAGTGGGTCTCGTTCCACCTGTCAACCGATGACTGATTCGACGGACGAAGATTCGCCCGAGTGTCGACAGTGTGATAGCCCCGTTGGACCGTCTTCCGAACAGCGCGTCGTGACGACGGTCGAGGACGGAACCGCCGTCCATCGTCACTTCTGTAGCGACGACTGCCGCGAGCAGTGGGAGTCGTCGAACGCGGCCTAACTGGCACACCGCCTCGTATCGCGTCGTCCGTGGAATCGTGCGACGACGACCTCGCCCTGATTCTCGAGCCGGCCAAACCCGTCAAACTCGCTACCGATCCGAACAGTCAACCGCGCGCGACGCGGACCGCCAGACATGGCGTCCGACGGAATCCAGACCGTGACCGACATTGCTCTCGAGGACGTGACGCTCGAGGGCGAACTGATCGTGCCGCCGGAATCGAGTGGGCTCGTCGTCTTCGCTCACGGGAGCGGGAGTAGTCGGCACAGTCCGCGAAACAACTTCGTCGCGGAGACGCTGCGAGAACGGGGCCTCGGGACGCTCCTGTTCGATTTACTGACCGAGGCCGAAGACCGGCATCGGGAGAACCGGTTCGACATCCCCTTGCTGACCGACCGGCTCGTTGCGACGACCGAGTGGGTCCGCGAGCAGCCGGAAACGAGTACGCACTCGATCGGCTACTTCGGTTCCAGTACGGGAGCCGCAGCGGCACTTCGCAGCGCGGCCCGACCGGAAACAACGATCGACGCAGTGGTCTCGCGCGGCGGCCGGGTCGACATGGCGGCCGACGTCGTCGACGACGTGACCGCGCCGACCCTGCTCGTCGTCGGCGGCGATGACGAGTCGGTTCGGACGGTAAACCGGGAGGTCTACGAGGCCCTCGCCGTCGAACGCGACCTCCGAATCATCGAGGGCGCAGGCCACCTCTTCGAAGGCGAGGGCGAACTCGAGGCGGTCGCCGACCACGCTGCCGACTGGTTCACGACGCACCTCGAGTGAGCGGGATACCATCGGCAGCGCCGCGGTGACTGGTATCGACCGATTCGTGCGCAGTGGCGCGCGCTGTTCCGCGATGAACGATGAGTGAACACGGAACGAAACTGCGCGAGGGCGTCTCGAACAGCGGGGACCGTCCGCTGTCGAAACAGGAGGAAAATCAGTTCGGCGACGGCACTTACGAATCGTCGGCGACGGCGCTGCCGATTCCGTCGACCGGCCGATCCGGCGTGAACTCCCCGATTTCGTCGGGCAGGCCGAGCTGGTAGTGCGTACCGTTCTCTCGAACTGACGTCCGACCGCGGTGAACCGAAACGTCGCCGTTCAAGTGAAGCTGGACGGCCTCGAGCAAGGCGTCGGCCTCCAAGGGCTGGCCGCGGTGTTTCATCTCCGCGATGTCGGCGTCGTCGGGGACATCGAACGCGCGCTGGGTGATGATCGGCCCCTGATCGAGGTCGGTCGTGACGTAGTGGGCCGTGACGCCCGCGACCCGAACGCCCTCCTCGACGGCCTGGCGGTAGGCCTCCGCGCCGGGGAACGCCGGCAGCAGGGAGGGATGAACGTTGATGATGCGGTCCTCGTAGCGGAAGACGACGTTGGGGCTGAGAATGCGCATGTATCGCGCGAGGACGATCAGGTCGACGTCGTACTCCGCGAGGAGTTCGAGCAGTTCGTCCTCGTTTTGCTGGCCGCCCTCGTCGCCGATGTCGTGGAAGGGAACGTCATAGTGTTCGGCCAGCGGTTGGAGGTCGTCGTGGTTCCCGATGACGACGCCGATGTCCGCGCCGAGTTCGTCGTTGGCCCATGCCTCGAACAGGGCCTCGAGGCAGTGGCTCTCCTTTGTGACGAGGACGGCGATCTGCTGAGTCTCGCGGTCGGCGGGGAACCGGACCTGAGCGTCGAGTCCGAGGTCGTCGCCGAGTGTCTGGAGGTCTTCCCGAAGCGTCTCCTCCGTACAGACCATCTCGGAGGTATCGACGGCGAGATACATCCGGAAGACGCCGTCGCGAACCGCCTGATCGAGGTCCTCGATGTTGATCCCGCGCTCGAACAGGAGGCTGGTCACGTTCGCGACCAGTCCGGCGTCGTCGTCTCCGATTACCGTAATTTCGGTTACGTCGGTCGTCATCGCTGCCACCTCCGATCGAGCGAATTGCGATCTATCACGACGGATTGCAGTCTACGGGCGGCTAAAAGTCCTGCTTTCCGGCGAGGGGCGTGCGAATTACCCGCACTCCGTTCGTTGTCCGACATAGCTATCGGAAAAATCCTACAGAGGGAGCAATGAAGGTGATGATCAGTTCACGTGTAACGAGACAGCCTCCGGGTATCGATATCGGAACACGGTCCGACCGGGACGAACGCTCGCGACAATCGTTCATTCGCGGCCTCCCAGCGGACGTATGACGGACGCCCTGATCGGACCCCTTCCCCGTCCCGCAGACGATTTTATTTTGTCGTACAATAGATCGTAAGATGTCTGACAGGGTTTTATACGGCAATCTGTAATAGGCGTTTCTAGTCACGGACAGTGACAGTCGCCAGCCGATAGGTGAACACAATGACGGTAACATCCGACGATCACGGCCGATCACGAATCGATCGCGAACGGAAGACAGCGTTTGTCTCCCACGACTGGACCGGCAACGACTCGCTGACGACGACGATCGTCTCGACGATTGCGGCGCTCTCGAACAGCGACCCGATCGAGGTCGACCGGCTCTACGACCAGATCGACCCCGAGAGCCTCGAGACGCTCTTCGCACCGACGAGCGGCGCTGCCGCCCGGAATACCGGCCAGGTTTCGTTCCGGCTGGACGCGTACACGATCACCGTCCACGCGACGGGCGATATCGTTGTCGTCCGATCGACGTGATCGGCCATCGGGCGACTGCCTTCTCGGGCCGACCGAGTGAGCCGTGACCGATCACCGCGTAGCCTACCGGTATCCACGAACGTGCATTACGGAGTCAAGGCGAAAGCGTTTTTGAGCACGGTTACGGGGTAACAGGTAATGACCGCCTACACCGCGACGGTGACGGTTCGACTCAAACGGGGCGTGCTGGACCCCGAGGCCGAGACCACGAAGCAAGCCCTCGAGCGACTGGGCTTCGACCTCGAGGACCTGCGGTCGGCCGACCGCTTCGAGGTCGACCTCGAGGCCGACTCCGCGGACGACGCGCGCGAGCGCGCAGACGAGATGGCCGAACGGCTGCTGGCGAACCCGACCATCCACGACTACGACGTGGAGGTCGTCGAACGGTAGATGACCGTTGCAATAATTCGGTTCGGCGGCTCGAACTGCGACCGCGATGCCGACCGCGCGCTGGCACACCTCGACATCGACGCCGAGATCGTTTGGCACGAGGACGGCCTCCCCGAGGACACGACGGGCGTCGTCCTCCCGGGTGGCTTCTCCTACGGCGACTATCTTCGAGCGGGTGCGATGGCGGCCCGCTCGCCGATCATGGCCGAGGTCCGCGAGGCCGCATCCGACGGCGTTCCCGTTCTCGGGGTCTGTAACGGAGCCCAGATCGGCTGCGAGTCCGGACTGACCGAGGGTGCGTTCACGACTAACGAGAGCGCATGCTTCCAGTGTGAACACGTCTATCTGCGCGTCGAGCGCGCGGACACGCCCTGGACCGCCGCCTACGACGAGGGCGAGGTCATCGAGATCCCGATCGCCCACGGCGAGGGCCGCTACGAGATCGACGACGACCGATTGGCCGAGCTCGAGGACGAGGGTCGAGTCCTCTTTCGCTACTGCGATGAGAACGGCGAGACGGGCCCCGACGTGAATCCGAACGGGTCCAAGCACAACGTCGCCGGCGTCCTCGGTGAGCGCGAGTCCGTCGCGGTGTTGATGCCACACCCCGAACGCGCGACGCTTCCCGATATCGGCCCGACCGACGGGCAGGGCGTCCTCCGAGGGTTCGAATCGGTAGAAGGCGGCGTTTAGGCGCGAGAGATCCCGTTTTCGAGTGCTGACTGCTTGACGAGTGCGACGACTCAGTTTGTGAGTCGAGTCGAAGAGTAATAGTGCCGGGGTGCGTTGTGGTCGATCGGAATACAGGGGATGGGCACGAATATCGGACCGTACGCTCGAGTCGTCGCGGTCGGTTCCGACGCCGGAACCGTTATCGAACGCGCCTTCGAGGAGCGCGGTGTGGCGACCGAAGCGGTTCGGACGATCGATGCGTGTCTCGAACGCCTCTCGAGTGTCGACTGCCTCGTAATCGTTGGATCGCCCCCGGACGCCGATCCCGTGGACTGCTGCAGGGAAATCCGGGATCGCCGGTCCGACGTCCCGATCGTCGTCTTTCCCGACGACGGCAGCGAAGCGCTCGCGGGCGCGGTCGTCGCCGCGGGAGCCGACGGCTACGTCCCCCAATCGCAAGGAGTTGAGACGCTCGTCGAACGACTTGACGCGTTGCTCGCCGATCAATCGGTTCTCGACGACTGCTCCGCGAATGCGACCGCAACCGACGCTACACCGCCGGCATCTGCGGACGCCACCGCGGATCGGCTCGAGTCACTCATCGAACAGTCGCCGCTTGCAGTCATCGAGTGGACGCTCGAGTACGAGGTCCGAGACTGGAACCCGGCGGCGACCGAGCTGTTCGGCTATACCGCCGACGAGGCGATCGGCGAATCCGCCGTCGGACTGGTCGTCCCGGAATCGGACCGTGACACTATTCTCGAGTTACGAGAACGGATCGCCGACGGTGAATTCGACAGCGGTTCGTTCTATCGGATCAACCCGAACGTCCGCAAGGACGGGACGACGGTCACCTGTGAGTGGTTGAACGCGCCGCTGGTCAATAACGAGGGCGAGGTCGTCAGCGTCCTTTCGTTCGCACGGGACGTTACTGCCGAGCGCAAGCGTGCGAACGCGCTCGAGGCACTGCAGGAGACGTCCCAGGAGCTACTGCGAGCCGAGTCAACCGACGAGATCGCCGACATCGTGATGGCGGCGACCGAAGACATGATTGACCGGCCGCTGGCCGCGATCCGGTTCTTCGACGAGGAACGCGAGACGCTCGAACTCGCTGGGGCAACGGCGACACTCGACGACCATACTGGCGATATCTCATCGATCAACGCAGACAACACCGTCCTCTGGGACGCCTATACCGACGGCGATCCGACCGTCGTCGAGACCGTCTCGGCGGACCAGCTCCCGTACGATATCGAGACGGATGTCGGGGACGTAGTCCTCCAGCCACTCGGCGACCACGGCATGTTGGCGGTGGCAGCATCGGGAGTGGACGAGCTCGATGACGCTGAGATCCATCTGATCCACATCCTCGCTACGACGGTCGAAGCGGCGCTCGATCGGTCGGCACGCGAGCGCGAACTCGAGCGGACGAGGACCATCGTTGAGACGGTCGGCGACTGCGTTTACCAACTCGACCGTGACGGCCGGTTCGTCACGGTCAACGACGGGATGAAAGACAAGACCGGATACGAGCGAGAGGAACTTCTCGGCGAACACGTCTCGCGGATACTCACCGACGAGAGCGTCGAACGCGGGCAGCGACACATCCGGGAACTCATGGCCGACGACGAGCGGCGTATCACGACGTACGAAGTCACGTTGACCGGGTCTGACGGCAAACAGATCCCCGCCGAAGTCAGTATGTCGCTGCTGCGATCCGACGGCAGCGCCGAGGGAACGGTCGGCATCACCCGTGACATCGGTGACCGCAAGCGAATGGAGCGGAAACTGGTCGATCGGAAGGCGAAAATCGAAGGGCTCCACACCGTCTCCTCTCGGCTTGAGGGCTGTGAGAGTCGGGCGGCGATCTACGATGTGGCCGTCGAAGCGGCCGAAGACGTCCTTGATTTCGACGGCTGTTTCGTCGACAAGGTCAGCGGGGAGTCCCTCGTCACGGAAGCCGCGTCATCCGGTCTCGAGATCGGCCGCGGGGAGCGACGCCCAATTGAGGAGGGGATCGCCGGACGGTCCTATCGGACGCGGCGACCGTACCGCATCGACGAAATCGATTCGGACGACGGGATCACGCCCTGCGTCGACGACTGCCAGTCGGTACTGAGCGTTCCGATCGGCGACCACGGCGTGTTTCAAGCCGTTTCGGCGGAGCTGAACGCCTTTACGGCGGCTGACGAGGAACTAACGGAACTGTTGCTGTCTCACGTCACCGACGCGCTCGATCGGATCGCGTTTGCGGAGCGACTGCGGGCCGAACGCGACCGGTTCGCGGCGCTGTTCGAGAACGTTCCCGACGCCGTCGTCAGCGTCACGCGACTCAAGGATGGCCCGACTGTTGAGGAAGTCAATCCGGCCTTCGAACGGATATTCGGCTACGACGAGACGGAACTCGTCGGGACACCGCTCGACGAGGTCATCGTGCCACCCGCTCAGATGACTGAATCCGATACCCTCAACCGACGGGGCAGCCACGGTGAAGTCGGCGAGGCGGAAGTCAAACGCCAAACTGCGGACGGATTGCGCGATTTCCGGCTGCGGGTCGTCCCGATGGAGATGGACGGGTCGTCAGATCGCGCCTTCGGACTCTATACCGATATTACTGCCCAGAAACAGCGACAGAAGCGCCTCGAGATACTCAATCGGGTCCTCCGCCATGACCTGCGCAATGGCATGAACATCATTAACGGCTGTGCGGAGATGCTCGCGGACGCCGTCGATGACGCAGACCGCGAGTACGTCGAGACCATCAGAAACCGGACAAGCGAACTCACTGGCCTCGCGGAGAAGACCCGAGCCGTCGAACGCATTCTTGACCGCGAGACGGTTGCGGCTGGCCCCGTCGACCTCTCCGAGGCCGTCGAGGGAGCGGTCGACCGCCTCGAGAGCGCCCACTCCGACGTCGAGGTCACCTGCTCGCTGCCGGACCGGACCTTCGCTCGCGCCGACGAGTACCTCCGGACCGCCATCTTTCAGGTGCTCGAGAACGCCGTCGAACACAACGACCGATCGCGGCCAACCGTCGATGTGACGCTGCGCGACCGGCCGGATGACGAGGTATTGACGCTGTCGATCGCCGACGACGGCCCCGGCATACCCGCCGAGGAACGAGAACTGCTCGAGGGCGATCGAGAGATCACTCAGCTGCGCCACGCCAGCGGTCTCGGACTCTGGCTGGTCAACTGGGTCGTCACGCAGGCCGGCGGCCAGCTTTCCTTCGAAGACAACGAGCCCCGCGGCACCGTTGTCACGCTCGCGGTGCCCCGTGCGGACGCGGAGTCGGTTTGCTCCGCGTCGGACGGTACGGCCGCCAGTGATTAGCCGTTTGCCAACATCCTATCGGCCCCACTCGTAGAACCACCAGCTACCGCCGAGGAGCATGAGCCCTGCACCCAGCGCGGAAGTCGCGGGCTCGGGAAACACGAACAACAGGAAGCCGACAACGATCAATACCGCTGGCTCGAGTTCGTTCCAGTAGCTCGAGAACGACGGGAGTGCCATAGTGATCCGTCACCGGCTCGCAGTAAAGTACGTCGCCCTGAACCCGCTGTGTGATTGCCGGTCGGTCGAACCGCTCACCGGGTCAGCGGCTGATTGAAGCTCCGCTCGCGCTCGATGACCGTCTCCCAGGTCAGTTCGCACTCGCAAGAGACCTGCTCGAAGACCGACGGATCCTGACGTAGATCGAAGTCCTTGATCGCCTTCTGGACGAGATCATCACACTCCTGACAGTTGTGAGGCCCCCGATCGGAGCCGTGACCGACCGGATCCGAGACGACGATGGCGTCGACATCGGCCGTTTCCTCTAAGACCTGTGCGACCGACCAGAGCCACGGCGGGCGATAGCCGTCCTCGAAGTAGAGGTCGTCGACCATCGTGTAGCGCTGGACGTTACACGGGTTCATCGAAACGGTGTGACAGCCGGCAACGTCGGCACAGCGCTCGACCGACGAGATCATGTCGTCGACGGCTTCGGATTCGGTGAGGAAGGGCGGTTTCATCAGAAGGTAGGCCTTAATGCCGGCCTTCGCGTCGCTGCCCGCGTCCTCGTCTGCAGCGGCGGCTTCCGCGCAGGCGTCCTCGAAGTCAGCGAAGTCAAAGTACTTGTTCACGCAGTCGTGACGCACGCGATCGGTCGCCGTCTCGAGGCCAATCGCGACGTCGGTATCAAGCCCGTGTCCGGTGAAGTCGCCGATTTTCTCGCGGTCGACGAAATCGGGTAAGGACTCGACGACGATCCGGTCGCGGTCAGCGAAGGTGTCGGCGATCGCCTGACGGCTCTCCGCGCCGACCTCGCGCTCGTCGAGGAACGATCCAGAGGTGTAGATCTTGATGAGGTCGGCGGGGTCGTCAGCGTTGTCCGCCTCGTGGGCGAGACAGACGTCGATCTGGTCCATCAGCGCGTCGTGGGAGACGGAGCCGCCGTCGACGCTCTCGGCGACGTAGCCACACATCGTACAGCCACCGGCGCGGGCCCACCGGCAGCCGCCGGTGTTGAGAATGATCGTCAGACTCGACTTGACGCCGTCGGGAGTGTTGTCCTCGTCGAGCCAGACACGGGTCGGCTCGTGGGGGTCGTAGCTGGCCTCCTTTCGCGAGCGGATCTCCCGCATCGCTTGATTGTGGGCGTCCATGCCCTTGCCCTGCTCGTAGACCTCGGGCGTGGGTTTACTCATTACCGCCCGGTAGCCGCCCAATCGGTAAAGACCCGTCGCCCTCACACGGCCACTACCGGGGCCACTTCTACTCGAAGATATTTTCCATCGCAAAAATATGCTTGACCCATAACTACTGTTTAATATATAAGTATATAATAATTAATATTATTACTCGTGGGCGACAGACGCTAGTTGATGTCGAAGGATAACACGGCTGGCAATGGTATCAAGAAACAATTGACGACTCGGCGAGGTGCGCTCGCGACATCGAGGCGGCTGCAGGTGCGTTGATCGGCACGAGTGGCGCAGTCAGCGCAGCGAGCGACGACGCGTCGATTTTGGTCGATCCTGACCAGCCGGTAATCGGAGAAGAAACGTCGTTCACTAGCTCGGTCGCGTTTGCAGAGTACGAGTGGGCTATCGTTGGCCCGAGCGGTTTCGAGTTGTATACCGGGCGGACAGTCTCGACCACGTTCGAGGAGGCCGGAGAGTACACGGCGCACCTCACAATCAACCAGTCCGATGGGGAGTCTACGTACGTGACCACGAGCGGACAGGTTCTGGAATCTCGCGATGTTGACCCAACTGCAACCATCAAGTTCTCGCCACAGGACCCGGTGTACAACCCCATCATGTTCGACGCAAGCGGATCCACTACCCCTGCCGGCGAGATCGAGAGCTATGATTGGTACTGGCAGAACGTATCCTACACTCCGGATGAGCCGGTCTTCGATGGCTCCCCGAACGGTTCTGGAGAGACGTTCGAACAGGGGTTCAGTACCGGAACCACGTTCAAAGTCGGGCTGGAGGTTACAAACACGGCCGGCAATACTGACCAGGCGACGGTAAAGTTCACTCCTGAGGAGAATCCGAATACGCCGAGTGCGGAAGTACTCATTGACGGTGAAGAAAACGAATATCTTCCGTCGAATCCAGTCGAGTTCGATGCCAGCGGGTCGACGAGTCCGAACGGCAGTATTGTCGAATACAACTGGAAGATTACCACCGTCGATACTGACGAAACATACCACGAGAGCGGTGAAGTCGTCACAAAGCAACTCGAACCTGAAGTGCAACACCGTGTCCAGTTGACCGTCGTCGACGAGGTTGGCAAAGAAGACACAGAACTCGGACCAACGTTCTGGCCCGACGCCGACAATGTTCCAGAACAGTAATTGGCCGCTGCACTCGCTTAGCAACTACTCCCTGTTCTTTTCGATCCGGTATATCACGTCACACCGACCCTGTACCACCGATCCGGACACTTCGAGAAACCGTTACTCGAGTACGACCGCTGTATTCATCATCGGCCCAGTTGCTGTAGCAGTCACCAAAGTGTCCATTTTCAAGGATCCGTAGCTGCTGATGTATGGCCATGGTCAGTTCTGTCCGAGAACTGTCGTGACCCGTCAGCGGTGCCCCTCCCGTCAACATGTTGTGAAGACTGCGACTGGCTCCCCAGTCCGCTCAGTGCAGTGCTAGGAACGGTTGACTTTCACAGAAAGTAGCTGGCGGCTCCGCCGCGATACGTATGTACTGAAAAATGGAATAGTCGCTGCACTCGGATTGCGGATTAGGATTCGGTCTCGTTGTCGTCCTCGTCCGTCGTGATCTCGAGGTCGTCATCTTCGTCCGACTCGTTCGTCTCAGTCATCTCGTCGTCCGACTCCATCGTCGCGTTCTCGCTACTGATGCCCTCGAGTTCGCTCGCGTCCCCGAGCGTGAGGGTGTCACTGGTCGCGTTCTCGATCGTGATCGATGACGCGGAGAGGGTGGAGATGGTTTCACCGGAACTGGCGTCGCTCTCCGTTACGTTCGATTCCGTCTCGTTGTCTTCCTCATCGGTGATCTCGAGATCGTCACTTTCGTTCGTCTCGTTGTCTTCCTCGTCAGTAATCTCGAGGTCCGTACTCTCGTTTTCCGTCGCGTTTTCGTCTGCATCCATGCCGACGCTGTCATCCGCTTCCTCGACCGAGTCGACGCTCATCGATTCGATCGTGACCTCGTCGACGTCGAACTGTTCGATCGTGAGGTTCTCGATCTCCTGAGACTCGTTTTCGGTTTCGATCGGCTCATCGTCGGTCGTCTCGTTCTCGGAGACATCGAGTTCGTCGCTTTCGTTCGTCTCGTTGTCCTCATCGGAGATCTCGAGATCGTCACTTTCGTTCGTCTCGTTGTCTTCCTCATCGGAGATCTCGAGTTCGTCGCTTTCGTCTGTCTCGTTGTCGGAGACGTCGAGGTCGTCACTCTCGTTAGTCACATTCTCGTCCGACTCATTGTCGACCATCTCGGTTTCACCAGCGTCCTCACCGGCGGTCAGCTCTTCGATGGTCAGCGTCTGGACGTCCATCGTCTCGATGGTCAGGTTCTGGATCGTCACCTCGCTGGCGTTCTCGTCGATCAACGATTCGTTGCTGGCGGTTTCGGTCTCCGTCGCGGTGTCGTTCTCGTCGTCTTCGACCTCGACGTCGGTTTCCGTCTCGTTCTCGTCGTCTTCGACCTCGACGTCGGTTTCCGTCTCGTTCTCGTCGTCTTCGACCTCGATGTCGGTTTCCGTCTCGTTTTCACCGTCGTCCGACTCGTTCGTCTCCGCGTCGGGGGACTCCGTCCGCTCCACGTGGTCCGACGCGTTGTCTCCGCCGTCACGCTCGAGGTCCTCGACCGAGACGCCCTCGAGCTCGAGTTGCTCGAGCTGGATGTCCGAGAGGGTCACTTCCTCGCTGCTTTCGTTGGTCTCGATGCTCTCGGTGTCAGTTTCGTTCTCCTCGGTGTCGTTGCTGTCGAGTTCGTTCTGGAGTTCTTCGACGTCAGCGTCGAGCTGTTCGACGTTCAGTTCCTCGATCGTCGCGTTCTCGACGGTGACGTTGTCGAGCTCGAGTGTACTGACCTGTACGTTCTCGAGCGTCGCGCTCGATTCCGATTCGCCCATGTCTCCGGCGTCGTCGCCCGCGGCCCCTGTCGCACCGGCGAGGGCAGGACCCCCCGAAAGTGCGACCAGCAGCGCAACGAGTGCAACACCGATTTTCTGTGGTTGTGAAACCATACGCGATTCTCTACCCCGGATGCGGGCTAAAACGAGGCGACTGTTACGGGATTATCTTAGAGAAAATCAGCGTTAGAACCGCGCACTGGTCTCTAATCTTTGATTCATCTATCGAGACCGATGATGGTCACAGTCGTCACAGAGAAGCATTTTCATGCTGCGATGATCGCTCGTCGCGAAGACGACTGTCGTGCTCGTGACTGCTGGGAGCACACCGTCGACGGGACGGAACGAGACGTTTACCGGCCCGCTCACAGTTTCATCGGCCAGAGCGGTGCACAAACGTTCGACTGACCACCGGTCGAAAACCGTCACGACTTACGTCCGACGGTCCAACCCTCGAGCAATGCGCGAGTCCTTCGAAGTCCGGGACACTGACGCCGGCGGTCGCATCGGTGAACTCACCGTGCCCCGCGCCGAGACAACCGTCGAAACCCCGGCCCTGCTGCCAGTTATCAATCCGAATCTCGACACGATCAGCCCTCGCCGGCTCGCCGACGAGTTCGGCGCGGAGATCCTCATCACGAACTCCTATATCATCCACAGCGACGACGAGCTCCACGAGCGTGCGCTCGAGGAGGGGCTCCACGAACTGCTCGATTTCCCTGGCGCGATCATGACCGACTCCGGCTCCTTCCAGCTCTCGGAGTACGGCGAAATCGACGTCACGACCGAGGAAATCCTCGCCTTCCAGCGCGATATCGGCTCCGACATCGCCACTCCTGTCGACATTCCGACCCCACCAGATGTCTCCCGCGAACGCGCCGAGTCGGATCTCGAGACCACCCAGGACCGACTCGAGGTTGCCGAGGCCGCCGACACGGGCGAGATGCTCGTCAGCGCGCCCGTCCAAGGGTCGACGTATCCGGAGCTACGCGAGCAGGCCGGTCGCCACGCCGATGGAACCGACCTCGACGTCTTCCCGGTCGGCGCGGTCGTTCCGCTGATGAACGAGTACCGATACGACGATATGATCGACGTCGTCGCCGCCGCCAAGCGGGGACTGGGGACCGACGCGCCCGTGCACCTCTTCGGTGCCGGCCACCCCATGATGTTCGCCCTCGCCGTCGCGATGGGCTGTGATCTATTCGACTCCGCGGCCTACGCGCTGTACGCTCGCGACGACCGCTACCTGACGGTCCGGGGGACCCGTGCGCTCGACGATCTCGAGTACCTCCCCTGTTCCTGTGCCGTCTGTACCGACCACTCGCCGGATGAGCTGCGCGCGCTCCCCGACGCCGAGCGTGAGTCCGAACTCGCCGCTCACAACCTCCACGTCACCTTCGCCGAGATTCGCCGGATCAAGCAGGCAATCCGTGCAGGCGACCTGCTGGAACTCGTCGAACAGCGCGCCCGTGCTCACCCGACGATGCTCGACGGCTACCGAACGCTGCTCGATCACACCGCCCAACTCGAGCGCTCGGATCCCGTCTCGAAGGGATCGTTCTTCTATACCTCCCACGAGAGCGCTCGCCGTCCCGAAGTCGTCCGTCACCACCAGCGCCTCGAGCGGTTGTCCGTCCCCGACTCCCTGCTCCTGACGGAGGGGAACGCACCGCGGAGCGACGAGTTTGACGATTCCTGGCGAGTCGAACCGCCGTTCGGCCCCTTCCCGCGAGCGCTCTCGAAGAGCTACCCGCTCACCGCGGAAATCCCCGAACGGACCGATCGGGCCGCCCGCGAGGCCGCGGCTGACGGCGTCGCTCGACTCGTCGCGACGAATCCGGAGACGGCGTTTACCCTCGCCCACGAGGGGTGGCCAATGGACGTCCTCGAGCATGTCCCCGACGACGTCGCGGTCATGGATCTCACCGCGAACTGATCGGACCTGCCACCTCCCATCGAAAAATCAACCCTCGTCACGTGATCCAGCTGGGTCACAGCGAAGCCGTCGGTTATGCGTCAGTCTGCGCCGTGTTCCCAGGACCGACCGGAACCGACTCAGCGACCAGCGAGCCATCGACCGAGATCGAGCCGCCATCGGTACAGTCCACGGTGACCGCGTGACCGTCGTACGTGAACTCGAGTCGGCCGCTGAGGGGGCCACCACCCTGGGTTGGCGCGAAGAGAGAATCAAGTGCGTCCGGATCGATCCACTCGTAGAAGGGCGGAAGTCGGGTCGGATCCATTCCCCGGTGTGTCGCGACTGCAGCGACGACGGCAATGCTCACTGACTCGTGGACCCCGTCGCTGAATGACCCGTTGAATGAATTATTCACGACGTATCTCATCGCTCGAGTAAATAAAAGGCTGCCGCCCATACCGTGTCGTATCGAGCCTCCCCTGGATAGTGCAAGGCCCCTCGGCGACTGCGTTGCGCTTGAGAAACATCCCCGACCGGCGGTCTCCCGGCAACAAGCGCTTGCTGATTCTGGCAGACGAGCCTCGTCATGACTGCCCACGCGGTCGGGGACCCGATCGACTCGCCCGGATCGGAACATCGAAGACCCAGGCGGCATCCGGTTGCGGTATGCTCGGCCCAACAGTAGTCGGCGGTGGCGTCCTCGTCGCTCTGGTACTCGTATTGTGGCTGTTCAAACGCGTTCGCGGTGGCTCCGCGGATGAACAACAGTCACGGAAACGTCACAGAGAGGCTCAGAAACGCGACCCGCCGGTCGATATCGGTGATATCGAAACGGTGGCGATTCGCGAGTTCACCGACCACCACACCGGCGAGCGACAGGCAGTCACCAAAGTCGAGGGGTTCGTTATCTTCGTCGAGGACGTGCCCGATAGCTGCGAGCCAACGGATACGATCCGGGCCAAGGTCCTCTCATTTAACCGCGGCCACACATCGGCGACGGCAACGTACCTCGAGACCGTCTAGACGGCGTGAGCCGACGCTGTCGGTGAGATATCGATACCAGCCGAAAAACGCGTCGGATGGGTCGATGGCGGTCGACCTGATTTCGGTACGTTACTCGTGTCGTCGGAGGGCGAGCGTCGTCAGCAATCCGGCGACTGCAGCGAGTCCGACACCGAGCCCGAAGCCGGGAACGCTATCGGAGTCGGAGTCGTCCTCGCTGTCCGTTTCTTCCGAACTTGCCTCCGTGTCGAGACCGAGGTAGTCGCGCATGCCGTCAGTGTCGACCTCGGGGAACTCTTTGTCCCAGTCGCCGGCCTGGTGGACGGTCGTCTCGGAATTGATCACACTGAGGTGTTCGATATCCGATTTGTTTGCCGACGCGGTGTCGATATCATCCATGTCGTCGACGTAGACGTACGTGGACGTGGTGTTGCCGTCGGTTTCTGTCGCGACGCCGCTAATGCCGACGGTGTCACTGAACGTCTCAGTGACCTTGCTCATGTTGTCGAACTTCGCTCCCGCTTCGACTCGAACCGAGTCGCCGGTAATGCTGCCGTCGATCCGGGCGACCTCGAGGTCGGATTCGGAGAGCGCCGTGAGGAACTGGTCGGTTTCCGAGTTCGTCGACCCCGTCGGGCCGCTCTGGGCGGACTGGGCCATCGCGTCGATCGCCTGCCCGGCCAGATCCTCGCCATCGATCTCGAACTGTCCGTCGACCGCGAGCTGGTCACCGTCGGTTTCGGCCGTCAGACTGAACGTGACGTCGTTCGGCGTCTCGATGTCGTTCGCCTCGAGTTCGGTGATGTAGGCCTCCCAGTTTTCCGTGTCACTCGTGAGTTCGGCGTCGAGTTCGAGCTCGTTAGTGGAGGTCTGCTCGACCGAGGCATCCCACTGGATGTCCCACGTGAGGTCAGCCGCCTGCTGTGCCTCGATCGCTGCGCGGGCGTCCTCGAGATCTTCCTGTGAGATCTCACCGTTCATGTCGGTCGACTCGGCGACATCGAGCATCGCGAGCGTGAGTTCGTCGTAGTTCTCGAGTGCGATTTCCCACTCGATATCGATCGCACCGTCGCTCTCGCTCATCGTGAACTCGAACGTCTCGATCTCGAGTTCGGTGACGCTCGCTGCGACATCCTCGGCTTCTGCCTGACTCAGATCAACCGACTGGTCGTTTGCCAAGGCAGCCGCGAGCTGCTGCTCGATACCGGCGTCGATCCCAGTGTATTCGACGGTGAAATCGAGCGTGAGTCGGTGTTGACCGGTGGAGCGTTCCTCGAACTCGTACTCAGAGATCTGGATGTCGCTCGTCCCGCCCATCTGCATCGCAATCATGCCGTACTCGTCCTGCAGGGTCTGTTCAGCCGCTTCTCGAGTCTCCCACTGATCTGCCTCCCAGTCGGAGATGTCCTGTTCCTGGGCCATGTCGAGGGTATAGCCGTCACTCGTGTCCTCGAGGGAGATGTCCATGGACGTTCCGTCACCGGCGGAAAGCGTCGAGTCCTCGACGGAGACGGTACCGGCCGTCTCGAGTCTGTCAGCCGAGGCAGTCACGTGTCCGTCGGTTGTAACCTCACCGGAGGACGTGGAATCGCTCTCGAATGTCCCGGTCGCGGTCGCATCGAACTGGTTCGTCTCGTCGGAGACTTCACCGGAGATATCAACGGAGAGGTCCGTGACCTCGTCCGGCTGTTGCATGATAAGGGAACCGTTACCGGAGAACCCCTGCTGGTCGAGGATCGCCGAGAAGCTTCCTTCCTCGAACTCCTCGCTGTCGAAGTCATCCTCGAGGTCGTCGGCGACCAGCATGTGGACCAGTCCTTCACTGGCGTTCATGCCTAGGTCAAGCTGGTTGACGTCCGATTCATCGTCGTAGCGGAGGACGGCGCTGCCGTCATCGCGGAGGTAGATCTCGTCGGCCGGATCGAGGTCCGATTCAGCCTGCGAGATCGTCTCGTACGATTCGACGGATCCCTCCGTCGCTTCGGCGGTCGTCGTCGAACCGCCGTAGATGGCCGGCAGTCCGATCGTCGCTACACCGACGGCTGCAACAAGAAGAACGACGAGAAACGCTCGCGTGCCGTTCTTCAGTTGCTGTCTCGAGTCTGGTCTTCTGTCCGATGGCATACTCTGACTTCCAACTGCTACCGTATAAAGATTAATTTTCCAAAGTGTCTCTCGATAGATTCGGTTACTAGTATCGGGAAATACAGCGTAAAATAGTCACGATATACGAGGGATAACCGACTCGAGATTCCAGTCACCTGCTATCGACAACCTCTTTCGCTCGCCCCGGTCATATCGAGTATGACCGACTATTTCGAAGTGCACGAGCGCGACGGGGCCGCGCGCGTGGGCGAACTTCGCCTCTCCTCGCCGCGGTCGACGCCCGCACTCGTTGACGATGTCCTCGAGGACGCAGGCTCGCTCTGGAGCGGGGACCGCGAACTCCCCGCAGGCGACGACTCACAGCTGACCGTGCTTCCACACCGGGCGTTCCCCGGTGGCACCGCCGAGGAAGTTCAAGAATCGTTCGCCGTCGACGCCCCCGATGTCGACTACCCCAGCGTCGCAGTCGTCTCGAGCGAGAGCGTCGAATCGCAGGGAACGGACGCCTACGCCCTCTCGAACGTCCAGTCCGTGATGGGCCACGGTGCAGCACTCGTCGAGGCCGTCGTGAACGTCCGCGAGGCCATTCCCGCAGACACCGCCCTGCTGTTCTCCGGGGTTGCAACGCCGCGGAACGTCGCCCTGCTGGCCTACGCCGGCGTCGACCTGTTCGACGAAACGGCTGCTGTTGTGAAGGGCACTGAAGGCCGCTATCTCACGACCGACGAGGCGTATTTCCTCGAGGACCTCGAGGAACTTCCCTGCTCGTGCCCGGCCTGCCAAACGCCCCGCGAGGAGTTCACTCGCGAGGACTGCGCCGAACACAACGTCAACGCCCTCGAGTCTGAACTGGCGATCGTCCGCCGGCGGATCCGGGACGGCCGCCTCCGCGATTACGTCGAAGGGCAGGCTCGTCACGACCAGTGGTTAACCGCCGCGATGCGCGAACTCGACTCACAGTGGGGCTATATCGAGGAGCGGACGCCGATTCTGCGGGACGCCCGGATCGACGCCGCGACCGCGGACACCCTCCGTCGGGTGGAGATTCAGCGCTTCGCCGATCGGGTGACGACGCGGTACCGAAACCGGTTTCAGAACCCGCTCGTGCTCGTCCCCTGTTCGGCCGCCAAGCCCTACAGTGAGTCCCAGAGTCACCGCCAGTTCCACGACGCCATCCAGTGGCGCGCCCACCTCGTCTCTATGACGAGTCCCATCGGCGTCGTCCCCCAGGAACTCGAGACGACCTATCCCGCCCAGCACTACGATACCGTCGTGACGGGTCGCTGGTCGGAAGACGAGAAACAGTTCGTGAGCACGGTCTTAGAGCGCTACCTTGAGCGCAACGAGTATCCGTCGATCATCGCCCACGTCCCCGATGAAGGCTACCGCGACATCGTCGAGCGCGTCGAGGAGCGACTCGACCTCGATATTACCTACACGGTCGCTGAGCACCCGACCGACGACGAGTCACTCGCAAACCTCTCAAGTGCCCTGTCTGGCGAACTGAAGTACGCCAAGCGCGAGCGCGAGCATAACACCGTCCGCGCAATCGCGGACTACCTGCTCGGCGACGGGGCCGGTGACGACCTCTTCGAGGATATCCAGACGACCAGCCGCTACCCGAAGATCCAGGTCCGTGATTCCGAGGACACCCAGCTCGCGACGATGGTGCCGCAGTACGGCACGCTGTCGTTCACGCTCGCGGGCGCGCGCCGTTGGCTCGAGAGCGACGCACCGACGAAGCGCGTCGAGATCGATGGGTTCGTCCCCCACGGCAGCGTGCTCGCGCCGGGAGTCGTCGACGCCGACGAGGACATCCGCGTCGGCGACGAGGTGGTCGTCGAGGGGCCGAAGGCCTTCGCCGTCGGCCGCGCCGAGATGTTCGGCCGCGAAATGGCCGAGAGCACGCGCGGAATCGCCTGCGAGATCCGCCACGTCGAAGAGACGTAAACCGTCTCGCGACGAGGCTCCCCAGGACCGGTCACGCCACGTCGCAGGAACAGTCCTCTGAGACGTCCGTCCGACAGGACGGACACCGACAGCCGTTCACGAACCCGTTGACCGAGCGCCCACACTCCGGACACTGCCAGATTCTCGATTGCAATCCACCCATCACTGTCTCTCCGTGATTCCGACTAGGCTGAAAGGTGTTTCCCTGTGTCTCAAGGCGAGAAAGCAACGCGAGGTGTCGCTCAGTAGCGGGCGAGAGACGCCGTCCGCCCTCAGAGTCCCGATTCGTTCGAGCGGGGCGTCGACCGCTCTTCGCCGAGCACCGACGGCCGGGTCACCGACCCGGACACTCCTTGAGCAGGTGCTCGTGATAGATGGCCGCCGGAACCCGCTCCCCGCAGAGTTCACAGTCGCGGTGGTCGTCGCTCTCGTCCGTCACGAGCGGACCTGCCACCTGCACCGAAATAACGGCCGCGATTTGCCGATTGATCTGTGCGCTTTGCTCTTCTGAACCGTCTCTGACGGCCGAGAGCCGCCGTTCATCCCGGTTTCGGACCGGTCCGTTTCCGGGACTTACTGTCAAATCGTATATTTGTATTATATACCTAGACGACGTACGTAGTACTGGTGAGTTCGATGAACGGTATTTCAGCAGACACTGCACACGCCGAGGGCTACTCCCTTGAGAACGAATGGCGAACACTCGCAATCGCGGGCGGGATCGTCGGGCTGATCGGGCTACTCGCGATGGCTGCGCCGGTGGTCACCGGACTGTCGGTATCACTCATGCTCGGGATCTTCCTCGTCGCGGGCGGACTCGTCCACGGCATCCACGCGTTCGCCGCGCGCGGCTGGCGCGGCTCGGTCTGGCAGACGACGCTCGCGATCGTCTCGGTGCTCGCCGGGCTGGCCGCGCTCGCGGCACCCACCGTCGCGCTCGTCACCCTGACACTGGCACTTGTGGCGTATCTGGCTGTCCACGGTCTCGCCGAACTCGCAATGGCGATGCGGATGCCCGGGTCCGCCGGTCGAACCTCGATTGCCGTCAGCGGCGTCATCGCGATCGTTCTCGCCGGACTCCTCTGGGTCGGCTTCCCGGCGACCGCGGCCTGGGCGATCGGCCTTCTGGTCGGCGCGAACCTCCTCGTGACCGGCCTCTCGATGGTGACCGTCGCCGTAGCCGCCCGCCCGATCGATGACGCGACCTCGCCCGCGACCAAACCTCGCGGTGTGTAATCTCTTTTCGGCCGCCGGCCGCGCCAATCGAGTCACAACCTTCGGGTCCGTCGACGGGAGACTGATTCCGAGGAACTGACTAGTCGCAACTATTTAATGTTTTAGGCCCACCTAAAACATATGGAAGACGATCCGCTAGGGGATCGCAGGCCGATGCGGCCGCTCGTCGTGTCGTCGCTCGTCTCCCATCTCAACGCGTTTCGCGAGGACCACCAGCGACTCGGCTGCGATCACCCCACTCGAGACGCATGACGGACGCGTCCCAGTACCTGCTCGTCTGCTATCTCGCCGCCCGTGACGGTGGCGAGCCGGTTTCCCCGGGGTACGTCGCGGACGAACTCGAGCGATCGCCGGCGGTCGCGACGGAAACCCTCCAGCGACTCGAGACGCAGGGCTATCTCACCTACGAACCGTACGAGGGGGCGACACTCACCGCTCAGGGGCGGGAGACGGCCGCCGACCTGTATGAGACCTACGTCGTCCTGTCGGCGTTTTTCAATGATGTGCTCGGCCTCGCGGAACCCGAGCGGGAGGCGATGGCGCTTGCAGGGAACGTCAGCTCGCTCGTCACTGAACGGGTCGCTGAAACGCTTCTCGAGGCCACCGACGTGGAATCCGTTGACGTCTGTGTCTGACCGTTTCTACCCGAGGCTAGTCCGGTTTCGCGGCCTGTAACTCCGTCAAAGACGATGGTTCACGAGGTGAACAGTACCGAGGCGGCAAACGCCGTCGAGAGAGAAGTGAAAATCTTAGTCGGATCAGCGAACGCGCCCTCGCATCGAGCGATCGGCCGTGTTAGTTTGTGGCCGACTCGAGGACGAGCGTGTCGTCTTCGAGGTAGTGTTCGATGTGATGGGCGTGTTCCTCGATGGTCTCGAGTTGCTCGCGGAGCATTTGTGCGGTCGCGTGATCGCCGAGCCCCGCCGTGAGCTCGATGTGGTCACGGTAGCTCTCGATAATGTCGCCCATCATCTCGAGGTCGTTCGCGAGCGATGTCCGGATATCGTAGACGTCCTCGTCCTCGGGCTCGACGGTGGCGTTCTCGGCCAGCGTCGTCATGCTCGCGTGCGGAACGCCGCCCAGTGCCTGGAGCCGTTCGGCGACCTCGTCGGCGGCTGCCTCGACGTCCTCGTAGACCTCCTGAAGGAAGACGTGCACGTCGAGGAACTCCGCGCCTTCGACGTTCCAGTGGTGTTTGTGGAGCTGGTGGTAGAGGACGTATGCGTCCGCGAGGTCACGGTTTAGCGCCTCGACGATCTGCTCGGCCTTCTCGGGCTCGAGTCTGAGCGCGTTCTCCTCGACGGTGCCGGCTTCCTGTTGGACGGTCTTCTGCGTGTTCATCACAAGAGAAAGATAGGCCTGCTCCCACATATAACTTTTCAACTTAATTATATTTTTTCGTGTGACCTAAACCTCGAGCGCGGTCGCCTCGATGACGGGGTGTCCGGTCGAATGCGCGCCTGCAGCGATGATTCGGATCTACCACCGGCCGCTGGACTCCCCCATTAGTGATCGGAATACATCATCGAGCGATAGAATTCGAACGGCGCTCCCGCGTTAAGGCTGACTCGGGGCGTGGAGCTGCAAAAACGCGGAACTCGTCACTCGCCGAAGACGGAGGTGAAGAACTTTCGTTCGGCCGTCCGGAGGTGCTGGTTGAACGTCGCCGGCGCGATCCCGAGGCGCTCAGCGATCTCCTCGCCGGTGCTGCCCCGCGGCCAGTCGAAGTAGCCCGCGAAGTAAGCCGTCTCGAGTGCCGCTCGCTGTTTCTCGGTCAGTTCCTCCTCAAGGACCGACGACGAGCCGGTGTCGCTACGCTCGCTGCGTTCGGTGGTTCGCTGGGCGAGGTAGGTGATATCGTCGCGCTGGGACCTGATGAGTTCGATCATCTGGCGAGTGTCCCGGCCACGCGGGAGTTCGACGACGAACCGGAACTCACCGTCAGAGATCGTCGCCGACGCGACGCGGCCGCCGTGGGTGGCGATCGCCTCGAACAGGGAGACCGCCGCGGGCGCGACGAGTTCGAACTCGAGTTCGTCGCGTCTGACCGAGAGGAATCGGACGTCGCCGATCCCGTCGGTGTGGTCGATGGCCTCGGCAAATGCTTCCTGCGAGACGCCCTGTGCCGAGCCGTAGGCCAGCAGCGCCTCGTCACCACCGACCAGTTGTTCGACCTCGATCGTACACGATTCGGTCGCAGAGAGTTCGACCAGTTCCTCGGCCATCGCCTCGACGCGGAACTCGAGTTCGACGACGGCGTCGCTGACCAGTGCGTCCCTGCGTTCGATCGCCGTGATCGCGTGGGCGATGACGTCGCCGATCCGGGCGAGGACGCCGGTCTCCGGCCCCTCGAACGCCCGTGGCGACGACGAGTACACGTTCAATACGCCGTAGACGAGGTCCTCGTGGACGATCGGGATCGCCGCCGACGACCGGTAGTTGCGAGCGCGTGCCTGCTCCTGCCACGGCTCGAACTCGGGGTTCGTCTGGATATCGCTCATGACCTGGACCTGCCCGGTCCGGATCGCCGTTCCCGAAGGTCCCCGCCCGGCTTCGTTGCTCTCATCGGCGGAGATATCGATCTCGTCGAGATAGCCGTCCTCGAAGCCGGCCGCTGCCTTCGGGACGACGCGGTCGCTGCCCGGATTGACCCCGCCGATCCACGCGAACCGGTAGGCGTCCGACTCGGCGAGTCGATCGCAGACCTCCTGTTCGAGTTCCGCCTGCGTTTCGGTCGTGATCACCGCGTGGGTGATGTCGTGGACGATCCGGTTGAGTCGGTTGAGCGCCTCGAGGTGTTCGCGCTGCTGGCGGCGTTCTTGCTCCTGGCGAGCGCGCTCGATTGCGTGGTGAATCGTCCGCACCAGCAACTCGCTCGTCACCTCGTCTTTCACGAGGAAGTCCTGTGCACCGCGTTGAATTGCCTCGACGCCGACCTGCTGGTCGCGGACGCCCGTCAGGACGACGATCGGCGTCTCGCCCATCTCCTCGTGGACCCGTTCGAGGGTCGTCAGCCCCTCGCTGTCGGGGAGGTTTAGGTCGAGCAAGACGATGTCGGTGGGCTCGGACTCGGCCGTCTCAAGGCCCTCTTCGAGGCGAGTTTCCCGCGAAATCTCCGGTGTTCGCCCGGTCGATTCGACGGGACTGACCCGCTGGGCGAGCTCTTCGGTGTCCCGGAGCATCTCCTGAATCAGCCGGGCGTCGCCGGGGTTATCCTCGATGAGGAGGATGCGAAGCGTGTCGGCGGTTTCAGCGTTCTGCTCAGTCTCGGTCTCGGCGTTCGTCTCGCTCATCACTTATCGACCTCCGGCGGGAGCCGCACGACCGAGAACCAGAACTTCTCAAAGGCACGGACCGTCTCGATGAACTCGTCGGGATCGACCGGCTTCGTAAGGTAGGCGTTGGCGTGGAGTTCGTAGGATTTGACGATGTCTTCCTCTGCCCGCGAACTCGTCAACACGATGATTGGAATCGATCGCAGCGCCGGATCCTCCTTGAGTTCCTCGAGGACCTCTTCGCCGTCCTTGCCGGGCAGATTGAGATCCAAGAGGACGAGGTCCGGCCGCGGTACGTCGGCGTACGGTTCGCGCTGGGACAGGAAGTCCAGTGCCTCGGCACCGTTGGAGACGACGTGCAAGTCGTTCTCGATCCGGCCCTGTTTGAACGCCTCCTTGGTCAGGCGGACGTCGCCAGGGTTGTCCTCGACGAGCAAGATCTGTGCCGGTTCGGCCCGAAAGCTGTCTGAGTCACTCATCGGTTGGGAAGTCCGTATCGGTTGCCGTATCGCCCTCGAGGGGTGTCGCCGTCTCCGGGATGGCTGGCAGTTCGACCGTGAACGTCGATCCCTCGCCGGGGTCGGAGACGACGGTAATCTCGCCGTCGTGGCGCTCGGCGATGCGTTGACAGAGCGCGAGTCCGATACCGGTTCCGGCGTACTCCTCGTGGCTGTGGAGTCGATCGAACACCTGGAAGATGCGATCCGTATCGTCCGACTCGATCCCGATCCCCCGATCGCGAACTGAAACGATCCATTTTGCATCTGTTTTCTCGGCGAATACGGATATACGTGGGGTTCCGTCGCCCGAATAGGTAATCGCGTTATCGAGTAAGTTCTGGAACAGCTGGCGGAGCTGTCCCGGGTCGCCGTACACCTGTGGCAGCGAGTCGACCGTGATCTCGGCGTCGGTCTCGTCGATCCGCACCTCGAGGTCGGCCAGCACGTCCGCGAGGACGGCTTCGCAGTCGACGGGCCGGAACGAATTGCCCTGCGTGTCGACCCGCGAGTACTGGAGCAGGCCGTCGATCATCTCCTGCATCCGGTTGGCACCGTCGACCGCGAACTCGATGAACTCCTCGCCGTCGTCGTCGAGCACGTCGGTGTACCGTCGCTCGACGAGCGTGAGATAGCTCGAGATCATCCTTAATGGCTCCTGCAGGTCATGGGAGGCCGCGTAGGCGAACTGCTCGAGGCGCTGGTTGGACTCCTCGAGGTTGTCGACCAACTCCTCGAGTTTGCGCTGGGATTTTCGCTGGTCGGTCACGTCCCGGCCGATCCCGGTCACGACGGGGTCGCCGTCGGGGTTCTCGAGCGTCGACGCGACGAACTCGTAGGGGATTTCAGTCCCGTCTTTCGTCTGTATTATCGCTTCCACGCGCGTATGGCCCGTCTCGAAGGCGTCTGCGATCGCGGTCGCGATCCTGTTCGCGTCCTCGCCCTCGAAAACTCCAGTGCGTGCATCGACTCGACCTCGGCGTCCGTATAGCCCGTCACCTCGGTGAGAGTCTCGTTCCACCGTTTGAGGTCCCCCGTCTCGTCGAGTACGTAGAACACGTCGTCGACTGCGTCGAGAACATCGTCGGTGAACTCCTTGAACCGCTCGAGGCGCGCTTCCCGCTCGCGCAGTTGGCGCTGTTTCGCCTTGGCCTCGGTGACGTCCTGCACCATGAGCATCCCGGCGAACACGTCGCCTCGGTCGTCTTCGACCGGCAGCGCGTGGGCCGTCCACTCGCGGTCGTGCATGGCGAACTCGAACGAGCGATGCTCGCCCGCGATCGCGGCCCGAAAGTTCGATTCGAACGTCTCGCGCGTCTCACTTTCGTAGCGCTCTCGGACCGTTTGTCCGACGAACTCCGAGACGGAGAGATCGATCTCATCAAGGATTTGCCCACCGGCGAGCGTGTACTCCAGATCCTCGTCGAACAACGCGACGAGTCCGTTGGGGAACTGCTCGACCAGCGTCCGGTAGCGCTGTTCGCTCTCCGCGAGGTCACGCTGGCGAGCCTGGCGCTCGAGTTCGTAGCTGACCCACTGGGTCGCGAGTTCGACGAAGGACCGCTCCGCCGGGGTGAACGGTTCCGAACGGGACGACTCGTCCTCAAAACAGAGGGTCCCGTAGGAGTCACCGTCGACGACCACCCGGCCGCCGAGATACGAATCGAGATCCCACTCATCGTAGGCGTCCTCACTGACCCCGTGCTCGAGCGGTGAGTCAGTAAACGCGAACAGGTCATCCGATTCGATCGTTCGCTTGCAGTAGGCGGTCGACAACGACGTGACCGAGCCCGGTCGGAATCGATCATCACCGCCGCTTGCGTGTGTCACCGCGAAGCGGTCATTGGCCGCGTCGGTCCGGGCCAGAAAGCCGCCCTCGAGACCGAGCCGCTCGCGGCCGAGCGCGAGCAGGTCGTCGATCTTCTCGTCGAAGCTCAGTTCGCTATCGGCGGTGATCGCGTAAAGGCGCTGTAAGGTGCGGTTCGTCTCCGCCAGTTCTCGTTCGGTCTCGTTGCGTTCGGTAACGTCCTGAAAGTAGATCGATAGTCCCGTCTCGGAGGGATAGGCGTGGACCTCGTACCACGCATCGAGCGGCGGGAAGTACTCCTCGAAACTGGTCGGTTCCTGCGTTTCCATCGCCCGCCGATACTCCGTCTCGAACGTCGAATCCACGGCGGCCGGAAACACATCCCAGACGTTCTCCCCGAGCAGTCCCTTGTCTTCGGGGTCGATCAGCGCTCGCGCTCGCTCGTTGACGTACGTGAACTTCCACTCCACATCGAGCCCGAAGAAGGCGTCCGCGACTCGGTCGAACGTCGTCTCGAGTTCGCTCTCGAGGCGTTTGCGGTCGGTGATATCTTCGATGGCGAAGACGGCACTGGTCACCTCGCCGTCCTCGGTCTCCAATGGCGAGCCGTTGATTGATAGCCAGACGCGGCTCCCGTCCGGCCGCCGGACGTTCATCTCGTGGTCAAAGATGTCCGTCCCGGCGTCGACGACTCGATCGAACGGCAACTCGTCCGCCGAAATGAGCTCACCGCCCTCGGTTCTGGCGTCCCAGCAGGAATCGTCGTCGGAGAGTGCGGTGATCTCTGCCCGCGTTCGGCCGAAGATTTCCGCGGCACGCTCGTTGGCGAACGCGACGCCCCCGTCAGCGTCGACGGCGACGATTCCCGTCGGACTCGTCTCGACGATGCCGTCCGCGACCGTGTCGGTCGCCGGCTCCTGTCGCCGCGCTCGGTGGTTCTCAATCGCCGCTGCGAGGAGGTCCGCGACGCTCACAGCGAATTCGACCTCGTGCTCGGCGAACTCTCGGTTGTCCGTCGTCTGAACGCCGAGCATCCCCCAGGGACTGGCAGGAGGGCCGATACTGACGCCGAGCACGCCGGCACCACCGTGACCGGCGAGCGACGCGAGCGCTGGCGCGTTGCAGTTCCAGTCGTCGCGGTCACGGGTGGTGACGACCGGCTCCGCGGATTCGAGCACGCGGCCGACCCACGAATCGGCGTCAGCAGGGAGCGTTGCCGAACCCACAGTGTCCCCGTCCCGACCGACGCCCAAACGTCGCACCGCCGTGTCACCGTCCGGACGCAGTTCGAGGACCGAGCAGCCGTCGACCTCGAGGACGTCCCGGACAGTCCTGGCCGCGTCGGTCAGCAGATCGTCGAGATCGGTCGACTCCAGAGCGATCCGGCCGAGGTCGGCGACGGCTTCCTGACACCGGATCCGAGAGCAGGAAGCATCTGACGAAGGATCGGCGGCAGCCATAGTACGATTCAAAATGCGATCAGACGGTGTAAACCTAGCGCCGGACTCTCTCGAAGCGAACGCTCGCGTCGCAATGACGGTCGCGGTCAACGACCGGTCGTGGCTCAGCCGTTTCCGTCGATAGCCGAATCGTCCGACCGTCGCGAAGCGCTCAGCGATCCAGTTTCGGTCCCAGCCGAGCAGCGCGACAACGCTCTCGAACTAAGTCCGAATTTCCGCAACCGGTTCCGAGCGGAGCGTGCAGCGTTACTCGACCGTCCACAGTCGAACGTACAGCGTTACTCGGCCGCCCGCAGTCGAATCGTGATCCCGTCTGGGTCCGTGAACTCGATACCGTCGTCGGCTGTAGTGACCGATACGTCGTCGCCGACCAGCCGCTCCCGAATCGTATCGATCGCGTCCGCGTCTGGAACGAGGAGTTCGAACCACTCTAGTCCCAGTCCGTCGGCCGGTGTCGACCGCTGGTTCCACGTGTTTACCCCGATATGATGGTGATAGCCGCCCGCCGCGAAAAAGCACGCACCCGGCGCGAACGACATCGAGACGTCGAAACCCAGCGTCTCCACGTAGAACGAGCGCGCCGCCTCGAGCGAGGACACCTCGAGATGGACGTGACCGAGAGTCGTTCCGTCGGGGACCAGTTGCGGGCCGTTCGAAACCGTCGCGTCGTCGGCCGCAGCCGTGAGGGCGGCGAGATCGAGCGGACCGCCGGCAGCCTGAACTGAACCGTCCTTAGTCCGCGGCCACACATCCCGCGGTCGGTCACAGTAAATCTCGACGCCGTTGCCCTCGGGGTCGGTACAGTACAGCGCCTCGCTGACGCCGTGATCGGAGGCTCCATCGAGGGTCCAGCGGTCGCGAACCCGCTCTAATGCACACCCCAGCGCCTCGCGCGAGGGGACCCTGAACGCGTTGTGATAGAGCCCCGTCTCTTGCTCGCCGCGCGGCTCGGCGTCCAGGTCCTCGCGCAACACGAGTAGCGGCGTCTCACTGACGCCGAGCGTCGCCCTCGTCTCGCCTCGGTTCTGGACGCGGAGTCCGACGACGTCGCAATAGAACTCGATCATCGCCGCCCGGTCGGCGACGGAGAGTGCAGTCCGACCGGGACGAGTGTCGTCCGGAAGCGCCGGGGCTCGACTCATACGTTCCCTATGGGAGCGACCCTCGTAAGTGGCTCTTTTGGCCATGCGGGAATACGAGGGGCGCGTCGCCGTTACTTCGAATCGCTGTCCTCGTCGGGCCCGTCGACAAGCCGATAGGTCCGTCCCCGGCGCTCGCCGACGGCCTCGATCAGGTCGTAGTGGACCATCTTCGTCAGGTAGTTCCGTAGCGTCCGGTTCGTCTTCGGCTCCTCGACGCGACGCTCGTACTCGTCGTAGAGTTCGCCCGGTTCGATCTCGCCCGCCTCGTCAATCACATCGTACAGCACCCGCTGGTGTTCGATCAGCCCCTCGACGGTCTTCCGACGGATCGCCGTCCGCGCGTCCGGGATCGCCGCCTCGACCGTCTTGTCGGTGATCGATTCCACCCCCCGTCGCTCCGCGCGGCGGGCCGCCGACCGGAGGATGCCGATTCCCACGCGGGCATCCCCCGACGCGGCGTCGGCGATTGTTCGCAACTGCGAGTCAGCCACGACCGCCGGCTCGAGCGCCTTTGCCGCCCGCTCAGCGAGGATTGCGGTGAGTTCGTCGGTGCCGTAGCGATCGAAGCGGACGCGGGTGCCAGCGTGGAGCCGCGATCTAACGCGGTCGTCGAAGCCTGCGAACAGTTCCACCTCGCGGTTGGCGATCAACACGGGTGAGACGTGGGGCAACCGATGGAGGTCGTATAACGCGGCCGTCTCCTCTAACTGGTCGACCTCATCCAAGATGGCGACGATCGGCCCCTCGTCCGCCCGGGAGAGCCGCTCGAACAGTTCGTCTTTCGGCGTCGAGCGGTGGACGTTAACCGCCCGATCGATCGCCTCGAGAACGCTATAGAGCACGCGAAACCGCGTGTACTCCTGCCAGCAGTTGACGTAGGCGACACGGACCGTTGGTTCCTGTTCGCACAACTGGGCGAGCGTGTAACGGGCGATACAGGTCTTGCCGACGCCCGTCGGCCCGAAGAGGAAGGCCGGATCCGGCCGTCCGTCGTACAGCAGTGGCTCGAGGGTCTCCGAGAGATGGGTCACCTCGTCGTGGCGGTGGACCACCTCGGTGGGCACGAAGTCCTCACGCAGGACGCGGCCATCGACGATCACACCGGACCGGTTCGGTCTCGATGCTATTAAACGACGCCGGGGCGGTTCCAATACTTCCGAAACATCGGCCCAATTCGATATCGCGATATTCAATTTATCGTTTACAACCGGGCCTGTTTCGTCCGGAATGACGGCACAATCTCGGGTGGGTCGTGCAACGCGGGAGAGCGACGGGGTATCGGAAACCGCACCGAGATTTCTGGACGAGCAATCTGTGCAGACGACGGAACATCGGATACCCGTATTTCGGCAGCCGTTCGATCCGACTCGAGTTCGCTGCCGATTTCACGAGACGGTACCCTGGCATCGGTCCCACCCGGTTCCGCTGTCGTCGATTCGGGCTTGTGTCGACCCGCTCGGCAACCAACGGGCCTGGATTGGACCGCACTCCGCCGTCCGGACGGTCGCCTTCCCTTGCACTCGAGCCGGCGGTCGTGAAGTCAACGCCGATCCCGTTCGACTCATCCGTGCCTGGGATCGTCTGTGGTAGCACTCCGCACGACCGCAGGCGGTTGAGTCGCCGTCCGAGTCAACAGCGATGACTGCGGATCGACGCGAATTCGCCTGCCATCGACACGCTCCGTTGAGCGCTGCCGAAAACCAGAACCGCGTCGGTTGGAAATCGAACGGGAACCGGGAATCTGACATCTCACTCCAGGGGTTTGCGGTGGGGAAATAGTGATTTGCTGCCGTCACTCCGGATACCCGAACCGAGGCCAGTCCCGCGACACGACTGGGGACAGGAGACTCGGGAACGGAATGACGATCAATAGACCAGAGCGGTCGGCGAGGAACCTGTATCTCTCGAATCGATTCGGTCACTCCCGCTCGGTCTCGTTGATCATCCAGTCATCGGGTCCCGACTCACGAGCGCGATTGAACCTTGAGTAGTACTGTACTTGCAATCGCTCCCATACCCATCGGAGTCGACCGCTCACTCGGTGGTCTTCGGAGCTGACTCGGTTCAGCCCTCCCTCGGACCGTCCGGGAGTACCACGTGAGACGATACCGAGTGGTCATGGCAGAGAGCGAGGCGACCGACGTGTGATGTGGCCCGTAATTCGGTCTACCCGCCGATTCGGGGATTGAGAGCCGAATCCCCGTCCGCCGTCATACCTCACCATGAATTATATGTCGATATATGAATTCCGTCCGAGCTCGATCACGACACCGATCGCACCGGCGGATCGAACTAATCGGATATTGGCCGGACGCGGCGGGTACGAGCGTGTCCCGAAACGGTTCGAGATCGAGAGCAATCGATCGCTTCGGTGTGGTGGGTCGCGAGCGGCGGTCGATACGGATCGCATACTAATGCCGGCAGTCGGTGGCAGGGTCGTATGAGCATGCATCCGACGGGCTCGCTCGAGAACGACATCCAGCGCCGTGTCTACGAGTACGTCGAGCGTAACGGTGCCGTCACGCCGGCCGAGTTGGCCCGCTCGATCGAGATCGACGACGGCCGCGCGCACTCGAAACCCGCCCGATCGGGGACTTACACCGAAACTGTCGCGCCGGAACCGGACGAACTCCAGTCGTGTCTCGAGGCGCTGCAAGCGGAGGGCTATCTGACCGAAGTCGACGGGAAGTACCGGATTGCGCTCTCGGCGACGACGACTGATCTGGACTGCGAGGACTGCGTCGTCACCATCCGGCCAGCCCGCGAGGAGGACCGGGAGGGCGTCGTCGAGACGATGCGGACGGTCGCCGACGGCACGTATGTCGTCGCCGAGACCGTCGCGACGGAACTCGAGCGCGAGTCGGCGCTCGTCCGGGCCAACGAGGAGCGATCGCGGGTCTTCTTCGTCGCGGTCCGCGGAGAGCGGTCGGCGGACGAGGACGCGGCGGAGAGTGATACGGCGGCTGGTTCGTCAGAGTCGGACGACGACGATGTCGTCGGTTGGCTCCACTTCGATGCACCCGAGCTCCCGTCACTGCGCCACACTGCGGAGGTGACCGTCGGCGTCGATCCCGACTACCGGCGGCAGGGGATCGGCTCCGAACTGCTCGAGTACGGCCTCGAGTGGGCAACCGACGCGGGCTACCGGAAGTGCTACCAGAACGTGCCCGCGACCAACGAGGCCGCGATCGAGTTCCTCGAGGAAAACGGCTGGCAGCGAGAGGGCGAGCACGAGGGACAGTACCGTCTCGAGGGCGAGTTCGTCGACGAGATCATGCTGGCGACGTGGCCCTAATCCCCGAGTCGTATCGGAAACGCGTCGTATAGCCTGATAGTCTGCCTTGCCTGCTGTCGCACAACTGTAACGCCTGTGTCTCGCTGTCCCCGTCGGAGCGCCGATCGAATCGGGAACATTTTCTTGTCAGTCTATCCCATACCGGACCGTATGGAAGAAATTTCCCTCGGTGTTCCGGAACCGATACTCGATCGACTGCCGGCCGACGACGAGACCGTGGCGGCGGACATGCAGAAGGCGGTCGCGGGCTGGGAGGAGCAGTTCAATCGGATCCTCGAGGAGGCCGACGACGAGCGCGAGGCCGCCGGGACGGTGCTCGAAGCGATCGACCGGTTCGAGGAGCGCTACGAGACGTACGACGCGTTCGTCCCCGAGTTGCGAGCGTGGGGACAGTCACCGATCTACGCCATCGCGTGGCGGACCCTGTACGCCGACGTGATCGCACAGCTGCACGACCACGACGAACTGGGCGAGCACCTCGATCGGGAGCGGAACGCGCGGCTGGTCGAGGACGGGATTCGATTGCAAGATCTGTAAGGGTCGCCGGTCAGCGACTCGTCGATCGTCCCTCGAGCGTCATATCAGATCTCTATGTATCCCTAAATAGCCCTACCGGAGCGAGGAAGCCCTGCAATCGCGATTAACCAACTGATTCAATAGTAACTGAAATGTATAGTAGAGAAACAGTTTTGTAGTCACACTCGAGAGATGGACGTGTGGCAACGACGACCGACGGGACGGCTTCGGACGAGACCGGCGCGGTTGATCTGACGACGCGCGTGCGCCGTCGCGTCCTCCCGGCGCTCCATCGGCTCAAGGAACCGTTCGGTGGCTACGCGATCTGTCGGCAACACCCGGCGGAGTACGTCGGGACCATCAGACACGGCCTGGACGCGGTTCGGACAGCGCTCGCGGATCTGGCCTTCGAGTCAGAGCCGATCGCATCGCTGAAGATCCACGACGACGGGCGGCTCTCGGCGGGCAGTTGGGTTCGACGCGAGTCACCGCTGGCGACGTGGCAACTCCATGTCACGCTGTTTCGGACGGACGAGGGAGTCGTCGAGGTGTTCGCCCACCGCGAGTATTCGTGGCTCCGCCACCCCTACAAACACTATACGCAGGCGGGGTGGGACGTCCGCGGCGGTGTCAAACGGATGCGATCACTGCTGTCGACACACGGCGTTCCGTTTTCGATCGAGTAGCGTCGCGACGGTATCGACTGCTCAAGCCACTCACCGTCATGCCAAGCGTTGAACTTCCGGGCCAGACTAGAGGTGATATGGAATTCGCTGTGTCCCGAACGGGGACGACGCTCGTCACCCTTCATGGTGGCTCCGATACAACCGCCCGTGACGAGGCGACGACGACGCTCGCGGATACCTTCGAGACCCTCGCCGACGAGGAGACGGTCACCGACTGGGAAATCGGGGACGCGACCGTCTACGAACATCCGACTGGCCCATTCGACCCGTACACGATCACGCTCGAGTTCGCGGTGACGGTGACCGTCGAGGCCGACGACGCCGACGAGGCGGCCGAGATCGGTGCGAGTACGATCGACGAGGCGCTCGCCAACGCCGATGTCGACGCTGTCTCGTACACGTCGTCGCCAACAGCGTCAGCGGCCTAAGTCGGACCCGATCCCGATCGTTCGGGGAGCAGTCACGAAAATCGACCGACTCATCGCCCGGACTTATGTCGTCCGAACACGATTGTGGCGTATGGAAATCGATCTCCGGTTCTTCGCTACCTTTCGAGAAGCCGTTGGGGAGAAGGAGCGAACACGTGCGGTCGACGACGATGCGACCGTCGGCGACGTCCTCTCCGGCCTCGAGACCGAGTACGACGGGCTCGAGGGGCAGTTGCTCGAGGACGGAGCGGTCCGACCGCAACTGAGCGTGCTGAAAAACGGCCGCAACGTGGTGCACATGGCGGGCGTCGACACGTCGCTCGAGGAGGGTGACGTGGTGTCGGTGTTTCCGCCGGTCGCCGGCGGGTAACGGCGGCGGAAATCCACGCCAGCCCGCGAGGGGCCTCACCCCAGTATTTTTTATCAATTCCGTAAGAGTATCGCGTATGCTCGACGCAGTTGCGGAACTGATACTGGACCTGGGGTTCGACCGGCTCATCGGCCACAACGACGAGCGAACGCCGATCCAACAGGTCTGTCTATTCCTCGGCGTCGTCTTCGTGTTGCTCGCGATCGCCCTCGCAGTCGTCAGCGGTCCGCTGTACGGATTCGCAGCGGGAGTCGTCGGACTGGCACTGCTCTTGTACGGTGCATAAGCCATACGTTGGCACATGACACAACGATATCCGGCGTTACGTCTGCCGGCGATTTCGAGAACGCTTTACGCCTCGTTCGACTCGAGAAAACCGTGACGGGAACTGACGGCAGCGACGCGGATGAGCGTTCCAGTGCGGCCGTTGATCGGACGGACGACGCGTCGGTCGGCGATACTCCGGTCTCCGCGAGCGACGGGAGCGAGACGGTCACGTTCGACCGAGCGGGGATCCGGGCCGGCTTTCTCACCTGTCTCCCGGTCGCGCTCGGCGTCGGCGGTTACGGGGTCGCCTTCGGCATGCTTGCGCGCCAGGCCGGGCTGAGCGTCGCCGAGGCGGCGCTGATGAGCGCGACCGTCCTCGCCGGTGCCGCCCAGATCGTCGCCGTGGAGCTCTGGGCGGAGCCGCTCCCGGCCGCGACGATTATCCTCGCAACGCTCGCGATCAACCTGCGGTACTCCCTGATGGGCGCGGCGCTAGGGCCCTGGTTCGAGCGGCTCTCGGCACTGCGAAGCTACGGGAGCCTCCTGTTGATGGCCGACGAGAACTGGGCGCTGACGATGCGCGATCTCCAATCCGGCAGCGGTCGGGGCGCGTTTCTGCTGGGGACCGGCATTGTGATGTGGGTCTTCTGGGTCGCGTCGACGATCGTCGGAGCGGCCGCCGGCGGCGTGATCGGCGATCCGGCTCAGTACGGCATCGACTTCGTCCTCGCGGCGGTCTTCGTCGCGCTCGCGGCCGAACTCTGGGAGGGCCGTTCGACGCTCGTTCCGTGGCTCGTCGCGCTCGCAACCGCCGTCGTCGCGGCGGAACTGATCCCGGGCCAGTGGTACATCCTGCTGGGCGGCTTCGCGGCCGCCGCAGTGGAGGTGGTCCGCCATGATCGGTGAGGGGGCGCTCGAACTCGACCCGCTCGTCGTCGGCGTCGTCCTCGCGATGGCGCTCGTGACCGCGCTCACGAAAATCGGCGGGCTCTGGCTCCTGCGCCGGATTGAGGTGAGCGAGCGCCTCGAGGCGGGGCTTTCGGTCCTGCCGGGTGCGATCGTGATCGCGATCCTCGGGCCGGAACTGGCCGCCGGTGGTCCGGCGGAGTGGGGCGCTGCGGGCGTCGTCTTGCTAGTCATGTGGCGAACGGAGAGCATCCTGCTCTCGCTGTGTAGCGGCGTCGGGACTGTGGTCCTGTTCCGGGCAATCGTGTAATTCGAGTTACACTCGGTACAGACGAACGTGAATTTATCCGTTCGGCCGTCAAACGTGTGGTATGGAAACTCGTCTCGAGCGCTCCTTTCGCGGTATTTCCGAACGGCTCGTCGTTCGCTACCTGACGAATCTGGGCGGTGAACGGGTCGACGAGGACACCGTCGCGGGTGACGACTGGACGGCGACATTTTCCTCCGAGACGGTCGACGTCGGTCCCTCACTGAAACTGACCGAGGTAACGATCGTCTTCGACGGTGACGAAGAAACTCTCGAGCCGCTCGTCGAGCAGTTCGCCCAGAAAGCGATGCGCGCGGGTGGATAGATGGCGGGCCAGCCGATCGAGGGGCAGGTGCTCGTGCTCACGGCGGCTAAGGCGAGCGTCCCGCCGACCCGGCTGCCTGACTTGGTCGAACGTGCACAGGCGGTCCTGGGCCCAGCTATCGAGCGATACCGCCGCGAGTACGAGCGGCTCTATGCGGCCGACGACCTCGAGATATTCCTCGTCGACTGGGGCCACTGGGAGGAGATCGGCGACGAGATCGGCGTGACCGATCGCGATCTGTCCGCCGTCCGCCGAGCACACGAGGAACAGTTACTGCGGATCGGCCGGCGGACGGATCGCGAAGACGAGTTCGACACAGCGCTCGAGATTCGGGAACCGGTGGTTATCGGGTCTGACGGGGACGAAACCGCCAGCGATGGCGACGAGAACGGCATCGAGTAGCCGAGCCGATCGGATGGTATCGACGCCGGAGAGCGAAAAACGCCAGTTCCTCGAGTCCAAACCCGAAGCGCGTCTCGTCGTGTACGACGAAGTCAATTCGGCCTACCGAAGCGTCATCGCGACGGGAGATCTCCAGAGAATCGAGCCGTCGGCGCTGACGCCCGACGAAATCGCCCAGTACGGGGACGCAAAGCGGCCGCTGTTCGAGATCTGGGCCGAAGGAAAGGACGCGCTGAACATCGAACTCTACCGACTCGCGCCGGCGACACTCAACGGGCGGCGGACAGAAGTCGACCGCGAGGAGTGAGACGCGGAGATCAAGACGGTGGCGGTCGAGGAGTCGAGCGTAACCGCGGTCGTGACGTGGGTCATGTCGGAAGAACGGGAGTCGAACGGCGAGATTCGACTCACTGCTGACGGGGACGTAGATCACGTCGGCGGCTATACGGATGTCGGGCTACAGGCGGTCTGCGAGTGGAACGACGATGGCGAACTCGTCGCGGGCTCCGGTACAGCCTGACGGCCTCCGCACGGCTTCCGATCGACAAGTACCGACCTGTACGCCGGACACTGCCGAACCGGACGCGAAAAAACGAATCCGACGTTCCCGCTCAGTCGTCGCTTGGTGCTGCTGCGCTGCCTTCGCTGCTGACGCCCGTGCCCGGACCGAGGTCGATGCCGAGTTCGTCGAGTTTCTCATCGGGAACGACGCCGTCGACCCAGCCGCGGTGGTCGTAATACTCTGCTTTCATCTCGTCGAGTTCGCAGTACTCGCCCTCCGAAGCGCCCTGACCCGGGATACCGTCCTCGAGGAAGCGTGCTGGGAGCGAGTCGTCGCTGCCATCGAAGCCGTTGAGATTGTTGTAGTAGCGCTCTAAGTTGTAGACTCGTTCGCCGGCCTCAAGGAGTTCGTCTTCGGTGACGTCGCGGCCGGTCATGCCGTTGTACTGGAGGACATACTCCTCGATCCCTTCGGCGAACGCGTTGAACTTGCAGATGTCGAAGGAGTCCGAGATCGCGTGGAGATCCTGGAATTGGGCGGTGAGTTCGCCCTTGCCCTCGTACTCGTAAGGATCGACCTTCTCGGGGATGCCGAGGATTTCGGCGGCGGGGGTGTACCCCCGCAGGTGGCAGGCCCCGCGGTTCGAGGTGGCGTAACCGATGCCCATGCCCTTCAGACAGCGCGGGTCGTAGGCCGCGATCGTCTGGCCCTTGACTGCAAGCGAGTTCTCGTGGGCCTCCTTGCGGTCGGCGACCCGACGCGGCCCCTCGGCCAGCAGATCCGCGAGGTCGTCCTCGCGGTGGGCGATCCGCTCGATCATGTCGATCATCGTCTCGGCGTCGCCCCACTCGAGTTCGCCGACACCCTCGAGTTTGCCTTCCTCGGTCATCTCCATGGCCATCGCCATCATATTGCCAGCGTCGATGGTGTCAACGCCCATGTCGTTACAGCGGTCGATCATGAGCGCGACGGCGTCGCGGTCGGTGTGGCCGGAGTTCGGTCCGAGCGCGTACGCTGACTCGTACTCGTAGGACTCGGTCCGGACGTTCATCTCCTCGCCCTTGTGCATCTTCTGTACCTCGACTTCCTTCTTGCAGGCGACGGGACAGGAGTGACAGGTTGGTTCGTCGACGAGGATGTTCTCGCGGACGTTCTCGCCGGAGACGCGCTCGGCGTCGATGTCGACGTCCTCCGCGTCGCGCATGCTTTCGGTCGACGTGTATCGCCCGTTTTTCGTCGGGAGGCCGTCCATCTCCTCGCCGATGTTCATCAGGACGTTCGTCCCGTACATCGAGAGGCCGCCCTCGTTGGGTGCGGTGACCTCGGATTCTGTGATGGCTTGCATCGCCTGCTGGTGGCCCTCCTTGAAGGTCTCCGAGTCGGCCGGTTTCGGCATCTTCGTCGTAGACTTGACGACGACGGCCTTGAGGTTCTTCGACCCCATCACGCAGCCGGTGCCACCGCGGCCGGAGGCCCGGTCGTCCTCGTTCATGATCGAGGCGAACTTGACCTCGTTCTCGCCACCGGGGCCGATTCCCATGATGCTGAGGTTCTTTCCGTAGGAGCCCTCTACCTCCTCTTCGATCGCGTCGCGCGTATCGTGGAATCCCTCTCCCCAGAGGTGGGAGGCGTCTCGAAGCTCGACCTCGCCGTCCTCGATGACGGCATAGACCGGGTCGTCGGCCTGTCCCTCGAACAGCAGCCCATCGAAGCCGGACCACTTGAGCCGAGCGCCCGACCAGCCGCCGTGGTGACTGTCGGTGACGGTCCCGGTCAGCGGCGACTTCGTACAGACGGCGATCCGGCCGCTCATCGTTACCTGCGTGCCCGACAGCGGCCCGTTCATGAACGCGAGCAGGTTGTCGGGTCCGAGCGGCTCGACATCCGGCCCCTGATCGAAGACGTACTTTACCCCGAGTCCTCGCGCACCGATATACTGCTTCGCGTCCTCGTCGTCGATTGACTCGTACGCGACCTCCCCGTCCGAGAGATCAATGCGAGCGACCCTATCTTGAAATCCGCCGAGTTCTGTCATAGTAACCGTTCTCCCTTGTATACAACCTCTATCATGTTAGGCGTTCTCAGCCAATCGTAACCAAAAAAGGTTACGTTATTTAGGGCGGAGACACGTTACTCATCGCTCGACGGAACCGACGGCGACTCGAGGCGAACAGTCGGCTGCGCTGGCAAGCACTGCGAAAACGTAACCGTCAGTACTCTCGTTTGCGCGGGCGAGCGACGGGGAGTCCAGACGGACGGTCCGCGGGCCGGTCCCCAGCGGCGCTCGGCGTCGCAGCGGTCATAACAGCAGCGCGACCACCGCGAGGATGATGAAGATCAGGACGAAGATCCGTGCGATCTCCATCGAGATCCCGGCGACGCCGCGGGCACCGACGGCTGCGGCGACGATTGCGAGGACGAAGAAGATGATCGCCCAGTACAGGAACCCACCGCCGCCCATCTGCAGCGGAGTTGCGAACGCGAACATAGCAACGGCTCCCACGACGAGCCACATAAACCTCGGCGACCGTCCGCGACCGTTCTCGGTGCTAAGCTGGGGCTACAGGTCTCAGGCCGTGAAATTCACTGCGATGGGATGGCTACGCGTCCCCGAAGAAGGCGCGACAGAGTTTCGCCTCGGCCGTCCGCAGGTGTTCGTGGAACGTCGGCCGCGAGACGCCCATCGACTGGGCGAGTTCCTCGCCGGTCGTTGGCCGGGGCCACTCGAAGTAGCCGCCGAGATAAGCCCGCTGTAACGCGCCGAGCTGGCGGTCGGTCAGCGCCTCTTCGAGACGAGCGGCGAACTCCTGGCGAGTCTCGCCGTTGCGTTCGCGTTGCTGGAAGGAGACGACGTCAGTCCCGTCGTACCGGTCCTCGACGGCCTCGACGACCGAGCGGACGTTCGCCGAACGGGGAATCTCGAGGGTGATCCGCGCGCGGCCGGCCTCGGTTTCGATCGTCTTCGTGCGGGCACCGCGCTCGGAGAGCCACCCGACGAGGTCGATCCCGCCAGTCAGTTCCACGAGACACTCCTCGTCGCGCTCGACGACGATCCGGCAGTCCACGTCGGCCAGTTCGTCGGCAACGGCGGCGATCTCGTCGGCGCTCGCGCCGGTAACGGTAAACAGCGACGCTGTCTCGTCGTCAGTGCGGTGGACCGACCGGCGGTACTCGAGTTGACAGTCGGCGTCGGCGGAGAGGGTGACCGGCGCGAGGGCGCGATCGGTCACCGTGAGTTCGACGGCGACGACGGCGTCGGTTGCGAGCATGCGGCTGGTCTCGCGGGCGTTGACGCCGCTAGCGATCGCGCGGGCGAGCGCGGAGAGGATCACCGTTTCGCGGTCGTCGATCGCACGATCCGTCCGTATCGTCACCACGCCGTATTCGATCCCGTTGTACGACAGCGGGAACGCAGCTCGGGTCCGTCCGTCGACGGTATCGACGGCGGGTTCGGTCGTCGCGAGCGCCTCAGCAGCGGGGTGGTCGGCATCGGTCGCGACGGATTCGTCGTCCGGCCCGTCGCCGGCGCTCGAGCGGCTATCGATCATCCCGGTCGCAGGATTGCGCTCGCCGATCCAGACCCCGTCGTAGGCGTCCTCCGCGGCGATCCGCGCACAGACTTCATTCTCGAGTTGCGAGCGGTCGGTCGAGCCCGCGACGACAGCGGTGACATCGTGAATCAGCCCCTCAACGCGATCGAGGATGTACTCGAGTTCCTCGGTTCGGCGTTCGAGGGCGAGTTCGGCCTCCTTGCGCGCGGTAATGTCGTTCTGGAAGCCGACGTAGTTGGTCACGCGGCCGTCCCCGTCGCGGACGGGGGCGATAGTCACCTCGTTCCAGAACTCGGTGCCGTCCTTGCGGTAATTCTTGAGTTCGACGGTGACGGGTCTCTCCTCGTCGATGGCCGCCGCCATCTCGGCGATCGCCGTCTCGTCGGAGTCCTCGCCCTGCAGGAACCGACAGTTCCGGCCGACGACCTCGTCGTACCCGTAGCCCGTAATTTCCTCGTAGGCCTCGTTGATGTACACCAGCGGGTTGTCCTCGCGGTCCGGATCGGAGATGGTGACCCCGACGGGGGCCTCCTTGAGCGCGCGGTCTTTCACTATCCGGTCGCTCGCGCCCGATCGCGAGTCGGCCGCGCTATCGGTGTCGGCGTCGAACCCCGCGTCACCGCGGTCGAACGTAATCGTCGCACCGCTCGCCCCGCGGTGGAGACGCGCGCTCTCTCGGTCGCCCTCGAAGTCGACTCGCCGGGCGGTACCGACGGTTGTCTCGTCAATCGCTGCTGCGAGTCGATCCCAGCTCGCACCGAGTGCGGTCGCCGCCTCGCGGTCGGCGTCGCCGAGTTCGAACGCGTCGCGGGCGGCCTCGTTCGCGTACGTGATCGTCCCGTCGGCGACCGCCACGACCGGATCGACCACGTGCTCGAGAGCATGGGCCGCTGCCGTGGCGTCGCCGACGGAGCCACCATGGTCCGTGTCGACATCGTCCATATGTACCCTACGGAAGGATCCCTAAGAACCGTTGTGATCGGTTGACGGTCGAGCCGGCACAAGCAAGGACAGTGTTATATACAACCACGACATACGATAACACATGTCAGCGCATCGATCACCCTTCGAGCGACTTCGCGAGAAGTTCGACGAGTCGGAGCTGCGCTGTCCGGCCTGTGGCTACGTCGACACCGACGGCGGCTGGCGCGTCACCACCTCGGGTGGGCGAGTCCGCTACCAGTTCGTCTGTCCCACCTGCGACGCCGTCGAGACGAGAGAGCTCCGACTCAGGTAACGAAACAGGGTCGCGCTCTTGACGCCTTCTCGAGCGACTGCGTTGGCGATCGATCGGCAGTGACGGTCGTACTCCGGGCCGCCGCCACGGAGACGGCCTCGGTCGTCCGCACGGTTCTCCCGTTTCGTCACGGAAATCGCTGCTTTGCGCGGCGGGAGGACGGTAACGAATCGCTGAGAGGACGGGCCGCCGTATTCCAGAGTGCCAGACGGCCGTGTGAGGACTGTACGCCGTGGTACCGGCGCATCGTTTCCACACGGTACCGGCGCTGGTCGGGGTTTCCGTCGAGCAGGGAAAAACCGGATTGGCCATAAGCGATCGCTCCCGTGCCCGAAACATCTGTTTTCTCCGCGGTAATTCCGTAACAGTCGGCCCGTTTTAGCCCCGCGACGGCCCTACCTCGGCGCGTATGGTTTCACGACCGCGAACAATCGGCGTCGCTTTCGTCGCGCTGTTGGTCCTGCTCTCGGGGGTCCCGCCCTCGTCGGTGGAGCGACCACGAACACAGCCGCGGACGACGCCGGAGACATGGGCGACACGAGCGCAACGCTCGAGAACGTACAGGTCGGCACACTCGAACTCGAGAACATCACAATCGAGAATGCCACGATCGAAGAACTCAGCGTTCAGCAACTGGATATCCAGGGCGGTGACGAGCTCCAGCAGCAACTGAACGAGAGCGAATCGAACCAGTCCGAAGCGAACCAGTCGGCGGCCAACGAATCTGCGGCCAACCAGACCTCCGAAGAGGTCGTGATCTCGGACGTCGCCTTCGAATCGCTCGCGCTCGGGAACATCTCGATCGACGACATCGGCGGTGCCAACGCGACCGGCAATGAGAGCGCCGCCGGCGGGAACGCGTCGTCAGGGCTTCAGGACGTGATCAACGAGGACGCCAACAACGTGACGGTACAGAATATGACGATCGAGACGATGAACGCCGATCGGCTGGCGATCGAGGACCTCACCGTCGACGAGGGCGACGGTGGAATCCTCTCGGGAATCTCCGACTTCGTCGGTGGACTGTTCGGCGGCGACGGCGGTGACGGTGACGGCCAGAACGCTACCGACGAGAACGCCAGCACCCAGGAGATCGAGTCGCTCACCATCGAACAGTTCGACGTCGGCGATCTCACGTTCGAATCCATGACCGTCGGGAGCCTCGAGACGCAGGCCAGTAACGAAACGGCTGACAACGCTACTAACAACGAAACAGCTGATAACGCGACCGACAACGCTACTGGCAACGTAACGGCTGATAACGCGACCGACAATGAGACATCGATGAACGAAACGGCGACGGGCGAGACGGTCTCGTCGGTCGACGCGGGTTCGATGACCATCGAGAGCAGTTCCGCCCAGACCGTCACCCTCGGCGAAACTCAGGGACTCCAGGAATCGCTGCAGCAATCGCAGGGGAACGAAACGAACGAGACGAACGCAACCAACGAGACAGGGTGACGATCCGGGGCATTACGAGACTACTGCCGGTATAACACCGGTTTCGCGTTTCGACTCGCTATTTTTGACTCGAGCCGTCTCCCTCGTCGAACAGCCGATAGTACGAGAGGGCGAGCACCGTCCGGCCGTCACGGATCTCGCCGTCGGCCACCGCGTCAGTCAGGTCCGCGAGCGAGCGCTCCCGTACCCGAATGCTCTCGTTGTGATCGAGTCGCTGCTCGGCGGTCGGCCGGCAGCCGCGAGCGACGAAGAAGTGCAAGACGGCGTCCGCGATCCCGTTGGCCGGTTCGACGGTCGTGAGCGGTTCCAATTCCTCGGCCTCATAGCCGGTCTCCTCGGCGAGTTCTCGACGGGCTGACGCCTCGAGATCGGTGTCTTCGGGTTCGGTGCCGCCGACGGGGAATCCGTGGCTGATCCGCGAGACGGCCTGTCGCCACTCGTCGATGCAGACGACGTCGCCATCGGGGGTAAACGGCAGAATGCAGACGCTTGCCGGCTCCGAGAGGTAATCGAACTCGGTGTCGGTCCCGTCGGGAAGCCGAACGGACTCGTTAACGACGTCGAACCCCGGACAGGAGTAGGCTACCCGTCGCTCGCGCGTCTCCCAGGCGAGTGGATCGGTTGGCATACCGGCCGGTACGGCGGTCACTGTCAAAAACGCCGCGTCACGCGGACAGGGTCGACTGAGAGCGATGACGATCGGGACTTCCTCGAGCCGCGGAGCTAGCGCCGTGGCCAGCGCGGTTCTACGCGGTGCGTTCCGAGTCGCGAGACGACCGTACAAGCTCTATAACAAAGCCACGGAACGGTGAACGTCCTTACTCAGAGGGTGATCCATGGACCAGCTAACTGGCTTCCAGCGTGATTTGTTGTACGTGATCGCAGGGAAAGACCGGCCGTCAGGGCAGGAAATTCTCGACGACATCAATAGCTACATCGAGCAGCCGGTCACACATGGCCGGCTGTATCCGAATCTCGACACGCTCGTCGAGAAGGAACTCGTCGAGAAAGGCGAGCTCGACCGGCGGACGAACTACTACGCGTTGACGCCGAAAGGCCGACGCGCACTGCAGCGCCGTCAGGAGTGGGTCGACCAGTACGTCGACGTGTAGCTCCTGGCCGTATTCTCTCGCAAGAACGACCAGCTCGGGAGCGTCTCGCTTCGACCGCATCGACGGACCCGCAGCCACCATCAGCGGGCGTCGTCGAGATCGACGACCGTCTCCAGATTCGCAGTGAGCCAGGCGTTCAGTTTCATTTCGGTAGTCCCGTCGCGGGGGACGAGCGTACAGCGATCGCTATCGGACTGGTAGCGGACGACGATCGCATCGAACAGTACCGGGCCCGCGGGATCGGTCTCGTCGGTATCGGCCGTGTACTCGTGGGCAGTTCCCTCGTCGGCGTGGGTAGAGCCATCCATGATAGTCCAGGCGAGCGTCGTCGCCACCGTCCGATAGGCCGAGACGGTACAAAACGACTACTAGTTTCGGTATAGAGCGTTCGGGTTCGCTCGGTACTGCTCCGAAATTCCCGCCCGTACTGACCCGGCATGGTTCCGATCGGTGGCCGCTGAACCCGGTTCGGTTCCGTGCCATCAATCGAGACGCGATCGCGGTTGCTGTCCGTGTAGGGGCCGACAAACGATAGAAGGGGCACCGTACAGTCCGACCGAGACGCTGAGACGGCGCTGCTGCGGCGTGGCGTCTAGACGTCGTCGAAGCTGATGCCCTCGAGATCCGCCTCGAGGTCGGCGACGTGGTCGTTGAAGTCGGCGACGAAGGCGGGAACGTCATCGGCCAGCCGGCGGACTTCGGGGGCTGCCGGCGGACCGTACTGCGAGAGGAGGTAGACGCCGTCGGAGCCGCCGACCCGCAGGTAGGAGGCGCGGCCCTCCTCCCATTTCAGCTCCCAGCGGGTACCCGAGATCGTCGTCGAATAGGTACCGTACTCGCCGTCGTAGCGGTGGAGCTGGCTCGCCATCGCGTTGCAGACATCGCGGATGCGATCGACGATCCGATCCCGTTCGGCGACCAGTTCCGCCGTCGATTCGGCCTCGGGGAACTCGTCGGTGACGTCCGTCAGCATACCGTCGAACGAGCGGACGTACTCGTTGTAGGCCTTGACGAACGCGCCGTAGTCGGCCATCGCCCGCTCGAGGGGATCGGGTTCGGGCGGCTGCTTGCTCGAGACGACGTAGATCTCCGAGCCAGATTTGGGGTCGAATCGGAGGTATTGCACGTCGCCGGCCTCGTACTTGAGCGTCCAACTGCCGGCGTCGGTGTTGAACGTTTCCTGGCCGTAGTCCCCGCCCTGCAAGACGGCGAGTTCCCGCGCGATCTCGCCAGCGTGTGTCCGAACACGGGCCGCCAGTTCATCCCGTCGCTCGGCGATCTCGTCCATCTCCTCGACGTCCGTCTCGAGTCCCTCGGTCATTACTCGAGGCAGGGGTCGGGGACCGGTAACGGTTACGCACCGCCGACAGTGGCCGAGAAAACGTGATGGAGGTACCCGATCACGGCTATCCGACCATTTGCGCTAGACGGCGACGGACTCGGTTCCGCCGACTGCAGCGAGGCTACTCGCTCTCGTTTGTCGCGTTCCCAGTCTCGTTCGTCTCATTGCCTTCGGTTTCGTTCGTCGCGTTTCCGGTTTCGTTCGTCTCGTTCTCAGTTGCGTTCGTTTCGTTGCCTTCGGTTTCGTTCGTCTCGTTCTCCCCAGTCGGCTCGTCTTCCATATCTTGTCCGTTACCCGTCCCCTCTTCCGCTTCGGTTTCGTTGTCTTCCTCCTCTCCACCGCCACCTGGTCCGCCACAGCCGGCAACGAGAGCTGTTGAGGCCGCTGCACCTGTTAGTTTCAGCACTCGCCGACGGGTCGACGGCTGTCGATCAGTCATACGGAACTAATCAGCGTCGAGATGCATAAGCCGTCAGCCGACATTTGCGTGGTCTCTGGCGCTCTTAGCCGCGAACACGCTCGTCTGCAAGCGATCGGACCAGCCGACATCAAGATCGGTCACTCCCAGTGGGTGTAGGCATCACACACAAGAACGGGGCCGGCGAACGAACGCGATGCACATGGCCTCGATACCCAACGACTTCCACGATCTGTTCGAGAAGGGCACGTTCGCTCACGTCGCGACGCTGACGGAGGATGGACTCCCGCACGTCACACCGGTGTGGATCGACTACGACGAGGACGACGACCGACTCCTGGTCAACACCGAGCGCGGCCGTCAGAAGGAACGCAACGCCCAGAACAACCCCGGCGTCGGCGTCAGCATGACCGATCCCGACGATCCCTACCGGTTCCTCTCGGTGATCGGCGAAGTCGAGGAGATCACCACCGAGGGCGCTCGCGAACACATCGATGAACTCGCCCGGCGATATCAGGACGTCGATGAGTATCAGCCGCAGATCGAAACCGAGCGCGTGATTCTTCGGATCCGGGCGGACCAGGTCCTGTAATCGGACTCGAGGGGGTTCGCAGTCGGCCGGCCACCAGCGGTCGCCCTAGTACGAGAGTCTCCAACCGAGACCATCCAACGTGCCGCGATTCGCCAGCGAATACCGTCGTTGCCGCACCGGCGCTCCGTTGTCAGCCGATTTCACCGTCATAAATTGAAATGGGCGATACGAAACCCGACCCGGGGCCGTCCCGACAGTCCTCGAGAACCGGCTAGAGAAGGCCGATACAAGCCGATATCGTCGCTGACGGCTTGAACCACTCCACCGTATGTATCGGATTCCTGAATGGCGAGCGATTAATGCACAGCGGTGTAGACGGGACGACCATGCAGACGGCATCCGACCTGCTCGTCAGCTGTCTCGAGGCCGAAGACGTCGACCGCGTCTTCGGGGTTCCGGGCGAGGAGATCGAGGACCTACTGTTCTCGCTGCGGGACTCCTCGATCCGGTTCGTGCCGACCCGCCACGAACAGGGGGCGGCGTTCATGGCCGACGTCCACGGCCGCTTGACCGGCGAGGCGGGCGTCTGCTGTTCCACGCTCGGCCCCGGCGCGACGAACTTGATGACCGGCGTGGCTGATGCGCAACTCGATAAGAGCCCGGTAGTCGCCATCACCGGCCAGGGCGATCGTGAGCGCCTCCACAAGGAGAGCCATCAGGCCCTCGACGTCGTCGACATCTTCGAGCCGATCGTCACGTGGAACACGCAGATCGCCGAGCCCGAGATCACGCCCGAATCCGTCCGTAAGGCGTTCAAGCTCGCCGAGTACGAGAAACCGGGAGCGACCCACCTCGAGTTCCCCGAGGACGTCGCCGCGGCGACCGTCGACGCCGAACCAATCGAGCGCCGCGATCCGGTTCGCCGGCCGGACCCGGACGACGAATCGGCCGAGCGCGCGGCGCGGCTGATCGCCGAGGCCGAGCAGCCGATCGTCCTCGCGGGCAACGGCGCGGTCCGGACCCGCGCCTCGGAGAACATCCGCGCCATCGTCGACAGCGTCGGTTTCCCGGTCGTCGAGACGTACATGGGCAAGGGGGCGATCTCCGACCGCGAGTCAGCCTCGCTGATGACGCTCGACTCGGGACCAGCTGGCGAGGCCGCACGGGCGATCGAGCGGGCCGACTGCGTCGTCGCGGTCGGCTATGACATCGCCGAGCACGATCCGGCGGGATGGAATTCCGACCTCGAGAAGACCATCGTCCACGTCGATTACGAACCCGCGGAGGTCTATCGCCATTACAACCCGGACGTGGAGATCGTCGCGGACGTCGGCGCGGCGCTCGGGGCCATCGGCGAGCGCCTGTCGGAGGGCGCGTGTTCACTGTGGTGTGACGACCTCCACGATCGCCTGCTCGAGTCGGTGACCGAACACCCGGCCGAGGACGATCCGATCACGGTGAGAAACGCCCTGCCCCTGTTGCGCGAGGCGATGGCCGATTCGGACGTGCTCGTCTCGGACGTGGGCAGTCACAAGATGGCGATCGCCCAGTCGTTCCCGACCTACGAGCCGAACACGTGCGTGATCTCGAACGGGCTGGCAAGCATGGGAATCGCCGTCCCGGGCGCGCTCGCAGCCGATCTGGCGGTCGATTCGAACGTCGTCGCAGGCACCGGCGACGGCGGGTTCATGATGAACGCGGCCGAACTCGAGACCGCGACGCGGCTGGATTGTAGCTTTACGACCGTCGTGTTCAATGACGAGGACTACGGTTTGATCTCGGAGAAACAAGAGGACCATCGCGGCGAACACACGGGGACCGAGCTGACGACACCGGATCTGGTGACGTTCGCCAAAAGCTTCGGGATCAACGCCTATCGTCCCGACACGTGGGGTGAGATCGAGTCGGCGTTCGAGGAGGCGGTGCCGTCTGACGAGTTAGCGCTGATCGAGATCGGACTCGAGTGAGGACGGCGTCGGTGGCCGCGGATCGCCGCTCGCATGTTCGAGTGGCCGGCCCACGCATGACGAGCGAGTGCGGGTTCGTCGCGAGATCCACAGCAATCGACCGAGCCGGTCTGAAACGTCAATCGACAGACAACAAGAACCGGGCGCGGACGGAAGGTTTCTTGAGCGGATACGCTCATGGAGGGGTATGTCCGAAACAGGAACGGCCGTGCGGGTCGTAGGCGTTGGTTCGACGACGGATCGTGATACCCCGTGACCGACGAAACGGCGGCCGACGTGGACCGGCGAACGGTCCTCGGCGCGCTCGCCGGCGTCGGCGGGGCCGCGCTCGCCGGCTGTTCGGCGTTCGAACGGGAGGCCGACGGTCGGACGAGTCAGGTCGACGACGAGACGGCTCGAGCGCTGGCGACACGGTTCGCGCCGACGCTGTACTTCGATAGCCGCGAGCCGTGGTTTCCGACGGATCCGCGGCCGTACACCAGCGAACAGGACGGTGAGGCGGTCGTCACCGGCTTCGACGCCGTCGACGGCTACCACGAGCGATACAGCGAGGGGAGCCCGCCGAACCCGACCGTCTTTTATCACGCCGTCGAGTACGAGGAGTCGCCGCTCGCCGTCGTCCAGTTCTGGTGTTACTCGGCGTTCGACCAGTTCACGACTAACTTCCACTGGCACGACTGGGAAGTGTTGCACGTCTTCATCGATACGGAGACCGACGAGACCCAGTTGTACGTCGCCAGTTCCCACTCGCGGACGGTCCCGAACAACGAGTTCCTGGATCCGGACCCCGACATGATCCCCCGCATCCTCTCGGAACTCGGCTCGCACTCGAGTGCGCTCTCCGTCAACGACGTGGCCGATCACTTCCAGCGGGTCGCTGCCGGGAACCTGCTCGCGGACATCACGAACACGGCAATCGAGGGCATCGAGGACCTCGCCGACGTGCCGCTGGCGTACGGCCTGCCCCGCGACGAAGGCTCGCGGCTCCCCTATCTTATCCCGGAGTACGAAGGCGAGCCGATATACGAGCACGAACGGCTGCCCTCTGTCACTCGAGAGTCGCTGATCGACGACGACCTGACCGTTCGGTCGTTCGACGCGCTGACGTCGCCGCCGACGGACCTCCCGTCGCGCGAAACGGGGCTCGTCTTCCGGCACCGCGAGCGGACGGACGAGGCCGACGCTGACATCGAGTACGACCTCGTTCCGAGTAGCGACCTCGAGCACATCACGGACTTCACCGGACCGCAGTTGAGCTTCGAGTTCTCCGTGCCGGAGCCGGTCGAGGACGCCGCCGCCGGCCATCTCACGGCGACGGGGACGCCGTGGAGTCAGCCCCGCTACGATAACCCGGCCGCAGACATCTCCGTGCCCAATCATCGGACGGCGCTGGCCGAGCGCTACGATGCCATCGGCGAGGCGGCACCGATCAATACCGTCGTCAGCCGCGTCACGGACGTGATCGCGAGCGACGACGCACCGGAAAACGAAGGGCTGACCACGACCGAGATCGACCTTGAGGCGATCGTCCTGCTCGAAAGCGAGCCCGAGGCGGTCCCGACGTTCGGGGGCGTCGCCATCGCACGGGACGTCCCCGCCGGCGATCACCGGCTGACGGTCAACGGTGCGGGACGAGCGCCACACAGCGAGCGGGTCACTGTCTCGGACGACGGGACCCCAACGGCGGCAGGCGTCGATGGCGAAATTCCGCTGATCGCCCGCAATCGTGCGACGAAACTGGAACTCGGCGATGAAAACGGGGCGAGCGACCTCTCGAGGGTGGCCGTCGAAGACGACTTCGCCGGTCGACTCTACGAGTCGTCGGTCGGCGGGAGCGACGCCGTCTACGTCGATCGCGGCGGGGCCTACACGACCGAGGTTCGAGACGGGGACGACACCATCGGTGCCTATCGGGTCAACCCGGACCCAGGATCCGAATCGACGGTCCGCATCGAGCGCCCGGAGACCGGCAAAGCGTCGCTCGCGGAGTACGTGGCCGAGGTCGCCGAGGAGACCAGAGCGGATATCGCGGCGCTCGGTGACGATGATGGCAGTGATAGCGATGACGACGATGACGAGACGGAGCGCGAGGGTCGCGGCTCGTCAAACGCTGTTACCGGCCTCGAGCGCTCCCTCGCGGCCGTCGTCGATGCCGCCCAGCGAGCCGCCGAGCGGGCGCGCGCGAACGAGCATGGAAATACCGACAAGCAACTACAGAACGTTCTCGAGCGCCTCCAGCGGGCGGAGGAGCGACTTGCTGAGGCACGAGAGGACGTTCCGGATTCGCTCTCGAACGCGACGGGGAAACGACTCGAGCAGGCCAATCGGCGCTCCGAGCAGGCACGGCGGGCCGAGAAACTCTAACGGCGGTATCGGGCCGCCGGGTTCAGGGTCGGGGAGCAGTAGACTGTCGGTGTCGAGGTCGTCCACGCTAACTGGTTCGATCGCAGTCTCGAGACGAGAGGCAGACCGTCTCGGGACTGATGCTGACCGATCGTCGGTCTGTGTAACCCGGGTACTTTCCGTTTGGGTGTCGTTGACAGTGTACTGCGAGTGGATTTATTTCAGTGACCCAATCCGATGGAGACAGAGAGAAGGCGGCCGGTCTTTGTGACAACTGCGGCGAACTCTTTACGGTATGGGCACGCCGGGATGGAACAGTTCGACCGGTGAGTCCTTACAACGCCTGTCCATGCGACGACCCGTCGTACCGAGTCGTCGACGAGGACGAAGTCTTCGACAACGGAGACGAGTCCGTCGGAGCGGGCGAAGAGGGCTACTCCGACGTTTGATTGGGTCGGTCATCGACTCGATGGTCCGGCCACGGACTGATACTGAAAAGACATTTATTTGTCTACATATTAATGGACAATACAATGGATCGACGGACGTTCGTGGCGGTCGCCGGCACGATACTAGGAGCGGGTTGCTCGGGACTGCCGCTGTCAACGTCGAACGAGACGCAGTCGCTCGGAGACACGGTCAGCTACGGCAGCGTTGACGTCACCGTCACGGACGCGATGCGCACCGGACAGGTCACGATCGTCGGAACGTCGATGGATGACAGCAAGACGGTCACTCATCCGTCGGATTCGGTGTACGCACTGTTCTGGGTCGAAGCCCGCAATACGGACGAGACGTCCCGTGACGGCCCCACGATCAATCCGTCCAACTACGACGCCTTGGAAGACGGTCCCGACGTGGTCACGACGACCGGTCTCAACGACATCAGGGTCGACGGCTCCGGCGACAGCGGGTACTTCCCGTCCGTGGGAATGGGGCTGGGAATGGCGGTCGACAACGGACGGTACGCGCTTCGCGTGGGCGATCGAGACTTCGAGACCTACCCCGCCGGGAAGAGCCGGCCGAGCATCGACGCGAACGAGACGATCTCGGGCTGGGTGATCGGTACCATCGGCGCGGAAGAGACCCCGCAGGTGACGATCACGTACAACGGCACATCAGCGATGTGGACGACGGGCCCCAGCGAGGTCTCGACGGTGACGCCGCCGGAAAACGCGTCGAACGAGACTGTACAGGGGAACGCGACGACGGAGACGAACAGTTCTCGCGAATTTCAGTAGACGGAGACTCGAGTACCGTCGACTCCTCAAGCCCGCTATCTGTGTCCATCGCCAGCCCCTCGAGTGATCGCTGCAGCCGTTCACGTGCCGTCGATCGCGCTGATTCCGCAGGCGTCCGCGAGGCGTTCGACGCGTTGCACCAGGAGCGCGCGCCCGGCGTCCGTGAGACCGTACCTGGTCGGCTCAGTGGACCGTTCGGTCGTCTCGAGGAGGCCGTGCCCGACAAGCATGGACAGGTTCGGGTCCACTCGGTTCCGGCTGACCCTGGGATACCGGCGCTCGAGCGTCCAGACAATTCCCTGATTATTGCACGGCTTATCGTCGCGCTCGCGGCGAGCGATGGCCTCGAGACAGTCGCGCTGGAACCCGGTGAGTTCGATCCAGGCGCGACTGCCATCGGCTGTCGGGGGTGATGCGTCTGCTCGAGCAGGGCTTTCAAGGCCCCGCGAATCGTCGTCGTGCATGGCTTCTAGGGGTTACGGAAGCCGATCGGACCGGTGTTTCAGGCACCAGGTCCGCATTTCTCTCGAAGGACCGACTGGGTAGCGTCGGTTCCGTCCGGCCTCCGTTATGTGACCAAAGAGTAGACAGCAGGTAGAACTAGTGCATCATATACAGTACTAGAAGAGTAAACAGCGCACAAATGCTGCCGAACCGGGTGTTCTAACACGGTGTTTCGTGTATTCACGGTCGAATGCGACGGCCACGGGTGGACTGGATGACACGGGCCGACGATGCGATCCTCGAGTTTCTTCTCAACGAGGGAAACCGGCCCCTCATCGCAAATCCGTCCACCGTCGAGGCCAACATCGACTACAAGATATCACACGTAAGACGACGGTTGCGGGCGCTACAGGAGGGTGGACTCGTCGAGTACGATGACAAGGACCGTGGCCTCTACCGAATCACTGACCAAGGCTGTGCATATCTCGAGGGTAAACTCGATGCCGACGATTTGGAAAAGTAGCTTCCGAGAATCAGTTCCTTTCTGGACAAGAAGCTATAGTCGGCGACGCGAGATTGACTAATTCTCTTCGAGAAGTACTACAGACTCGCCACTCCCCCTCGAGTCGAAATGCGGGAAAAGTGGGCCGGCGCGAATTCGAATCGCGGTTACGGCCACCCGAAGGCCGAAGGATACCAAGCTACCCCACCGGCCCGCATTCTGAGTGTACGCGTCCGGTCGTTTAACGCTTCCGGATCGGGCGTCGAACCGCCCGACGGGAATCCGATCGTTCGAGACATCCCCCACCGAAATCGGCTTCAGAACCGCTCGTAGCCGTCCGTATCCAGAACGTGGTGTGCGACGGTGATCGCCTGATCAGCGTGCAGCAGTTCGGGCCCCAATCGAAGTCGCTGGTCGGCGAACTCCTCGAGCAACTCCGCCTCCTCGGCAGTGAAGTCGTGGTGATCGGACAGCACGAAAATCCCGTCCTCAAGCGCGTCAGCGCCCACGTCGACGACTGCCTCGCCATCCTCGTGGAGTTGGACGATCGGGCCGTCGTCCGCGATTTCCTCGAGCGTGCCCTCGAAGCCACGGCGGTACACCTCGATTCCCGGACTCGGCTCCGCGGGGAGCGCGCCGATAGCCTCGTCGCGGTGCTCGAGGGCCTTACGGACCAGTGCAGCGGTGCTTCGCTCGTCGGGGTTGAGCCGCTGGAGGTCGCTCCCGTTGAAGGTGATGGTGAGTTCGTCTTGGGCGATCAGGTGGACGCGGACGTCCTCGCGAATGCCGTGGGAGGTGACGAACGCGGCGGTGATCGACCGGCAAAGCGCATCGAGGCGACCGGCCCCGCCTGCGAGGTCGTCCAGCGAGAAGTCGGGCTCCGTGGGCACGTCGTGACCGATGAGTACGAACTGGCGCATACCGGTGGAACGGTGGCCGACGGGATAGCCGCCACGATTCGGCGGCGACCTCGTCTCACCGCTGCCCGTCGATCATGATTTGGTCCCGAATCGCCGCTCGAGTGAGGTGTACATCAGTCCGAGACCGGGCATGCCGTCGCGATACCAGGCGAGGACGGCGACGGCAAACAGTCCGAACTGGATCCACTCGTAGGGCCCCAGCGCGTAGTAGTGAAGGAACGCATCGAGGATGCCGGCGACGGGCGCTTCGGGAGGCTGCTCGAGGACCGGCCACAGGAAGTAGGCGGCGGCAGCGAACTCCCCGGAGAGGACTGCTGGCGGGATGTCCGCGAGGAGATGCGAGCAGTAACCGATGAGGAAGCCGACGCCGATCGCGCGGGCCTCGAGTCGATCCACGACGAGGAGGACGGCCGGCACGAGGAGGGCGACGACGAACAACGAGTGTGCGAGGGTTCGGCCGCCGGGTAAGATTCCGAAATTCCACGCGAGGGGTTTGTCGATCATATCCGGCGTCTGCGAGCCGATGGCGAGCGCAATCGCCGGGGCGGCACGCGGCGGTCGGTCGAATCGCCGGTGGATACCGACGGTGTACAACAGGTAGGCGACGGCGAGGTGTCCCCAAGGCCACATCCCGCGGTGGTACACCGGAGACGGGCATAGGCGCTTCGACTCGAATCACGTCCCGACACTGCATAGGCATGGCAAACCGTTTCCTCGATATCGGGTATGGGATGACTACATGGCGAAATCAGAGTCATCGGACGCCAGCGGTCACCAGCAGTTGCTCACGATGCTCGAGGGGCGGTCCTGTCACCACTGCCCGGACGGTGAACTCGAGCAAGGCCGCTACAAGGACAAGCGAGCGCTTCTCTGTGACAGTTGCGGAACACCACGGGTCCAGGTCTGGTCGCCCCCGCTCGACTAGTCGCTCGTCTATTGCTGACTGCTGACGAAACCCGTGTACGGCTCTTGGCTCCCGCTATCAGTCAGGGCGGAACCGACACTACCGCTCGAGCGCGCCGATCCAGCTATCGTCGCCCCGGACGGCACACCAGTCGCCGTGTGCGTCGTAACATCGCGGATCCATCGCCTTTCCGCAGCGACACCAGTGCTGTGCGTCGCTGGGAACCGATCGGTGACAGAGCGGACAGCGAGCTTTCATGTGAATTGCCACCATAATTCATTACTTAGAGCTTTGTTGTCGGTCGCTAACTCGTTTCGAATCGAGACGGACGACCGACTCGACCGATTTCAGAGCACGACGTTCGACGATCCGAGGAAAAGGGAGGGCGGGACGTCACCGCGATCGCGACCCCGAATAGTCGTGGCCGATAACGAGGGCGAGCGCGTGAATCACCATGAGGCCGACGAACAGTGAGAAGCGGCCCATCGAGTCGATCCCGGCAACGATGACGGGCAGATAGACGATAGGCAACAGGGTACCGAGCCAGAAGCCAACGGCCGTGACGGTTTGGCTCAGATGCATTGGCTGACTAGCGCATCGACTCGAGTGAGATGAAGGAGTCGTCGTGAGCCGCGATCCAGGCATTCATCAGTTCGTCCTCGCTCGCCTCATGGGGGAAGATAGCACACTCATTCGGTGCATCGTCGTTCTCGATGGTGACGTGATCGAGCTCGGCAGTCGATTCCTCGCTGTCTGCTGCGTGGAAGTCAGCGTCGGTCATGGTGTATCAGGCGACGGGTACTCGCGTCGACGACTGCTACCGGTTCTGCTACTATTGTTATCGAGTTGCTAACGGAGCGAATACGGTCGATAGCGTTGGAGTTCGAATCGATTCAGACCGTTCAATCACTCGAAGAAGAACATAACAGATGGTGACGTGTACGACCTCGCTACAGCTCATATCGGGGCTGCAGACGGGAAACCGACAGTGTAACGACTTGTTTTGAACGGTTTGTATCCGGATCAACGGCCGACGAGATCCGCCCTCAAAACACGGTGCACCCGCTACCTCGAGATCGGCGGACGGGCACCGAGGACGACCTTTCGAGTGATCGTCTCACCGTCCCGCCGAAGCCGAATTGCGAGCGTGTCGCCGGGGCTGGTCTCGAGCGCGAGATACGTCGAGAGGGCGTGGCGATCGGGGATCGGCTCGCCGTCCATCGCGAGGATGACGTCGCCGCCGATGGGGATCGATTCGCCGCGGCGCTGGACAGTCCGCGAGGGGGTTTTAGGACATCCTCAGCAGCCGAGCCGTCGAAGACGTTCGTGACGAGGACACCGGTCGCCTCGGAGAGGTCATTCGCCTCAGCGACGAGTCGGTCGACGGTCCTGAGCCTGATTCCCATGTATGAGTGGTCATACGAGCCGTCGTCAACGAGCGACGGGACGACGCGGTCAGCGAGTGCTGCCGAGATGGCGAATCCGATATTGTCGCCCCCATGGGAGTTGATCACCCCGATAACGTTCCCCTCGAGATCGACGAGCGGGCCACCGCTGTTGCCTGGATTGACGGCGGCGTCGGTCTGAATGACGTTCGGGAACGAGAAGCCCCGGTCGGGGAAATGGAGCGTTCGGTCAACGCCGCTGACGATACCCGTCGACATCGAGCCGTCGAGTCCGTAGGGGTTGCCGATCGCGGCAACCTGCTGTCCGACGACGGGACGCTGTTCAGTCAGGGAAAGCGGCGTCACTCCTTTCGGAACGTGATCGACCTCGAGGACAGCCAGGTCGCTGTGGTAGTCACGACCGACGAGCGTGGCGCTCGTCCAGTCGCCGTTGATGTACTGGATGTCGGCCGCCCGGCCGGTCGCGATGACGTGGTCGTTAGTGACGACGTGGCAGTCGTCATAGAGGAAGCCAGAGCCCTGGCCACGACCCTCGGCACCAGTGTTTGGGTCCTCGATACCGAAGACGCGGACCTGCGTGACTGATTCGATGATCGCGTCGTAGAGATCGGTGAAGGCCGAGCCAGCCGCGAGGTTCTCATGGTCAATATTGTACGAGGAGTCACCTTCGATCGAACTCTCGGCCCGTGGCTCGATACAGCCGGCGGCAGCACTAGCAAGTCCGGCGCTCGCAGCGACGAGAACGGAGCGTCGATCCAGTCGGAAATCGTGCATGACCGGGGGATGGGACCCGTCCCATTTGAACCTCCGGACCGACAGCGGGCGCGTTTGAGCACGATCGATCGTCCCCGCGAAGGGAAACGTGTTACCCGCGGCTCCCCGATGCTCGAGACATGATCACGGAAGACGCCCGCGCGTTGCTGGCGACCGGAGCTGTCTGTGACTCCTGTCTGGGGCGGCCCTTCGCCGAGCGGAGCTTCGGGCTGACCAACGCCGAACGTGGCCGAGCGCTGCGGACGACGGTCGCGCTGGCCGACGATGAGGACTTTGAGTCCACCGACCCCGCGGACTGCTGGGTCTGTGAGGGGTACTGCGGCACATTCGATACCATCGCCGAGACGATCGTCGATGCCCTCGAGGGCGTCGACTTCGCCACCTACCAGGTCGGAAGCCGCGTCCCGCCGCTGGTCGAGGAGAACGAACGACTGCTCCGAGAGGACGCGGATCTCGAACCGGATGTCGGCGAATCGATGAAGCGCGAGGTCAACCGCGAAGTGGGACGGCGCGTCGGCGCGATGACCGAAACCGAGGTCGACTTCGACCGACCCGACGTGCTTGCTGTCGTCGATCTCAAGGGGTTCGACCCACTCGAGACCCTCGAGTCGGGCAGCGTCACGGGCCACGCGGTCGACGTCCAGATCAACCCCGCGTTCGTCTACGGCCGCTACCGCAAGCTTGAGCGCGACATCCCCCAGACGGAGTGGCCCTGCCGGGAATGTGGCGGCAGCGGGATCCAGCTGGGCGACGACGGCGAGGAGCCCTGTGACTACTGCGGCGGCTCCGGCTATCTGTACGACACCAGCGTCGAACAGGTCGTCCGCCCGCACGTCGTCGAGGCCATGGACGGCGACGAGGGCACCTTCCACGGCGCGGGCCGCGAGGACGTCGATGCCCGCATGCTCGAGGGCGGGCGGCCGTTCGTCCTCGAAGTGAAACGACCCCGTATGCGCGACCCCGACCCCGAAACGCTCGAGATGGAGATCAACGAGGCCGCCGAGGGCTCCGTCGAGGTCGACAGTCTCCGTCTGGCAACCTACGAGATGGTCGAGCGCGTCAAGGAACACGACGCGAGCAAACGGTACCGGGCCGATGTCGAATTCGCGGAGCCGGTCGACGAGGACGCCTTTGAAGCGGCGTTCGCCGAACTCGAGGGGACGACCGTCGACCAGTACACGCCCGAACGGGTCGATCACCGGCGGGCGGGGCTGACCCGCGAGCGGACCGTTTACGGCATCGACGGCGACCTGCACTCACCGACCGAGGCCGAAGTGCGGCTCCACGGCGAAGGCGGGCTCTACGTGAAGGAACTCATCAGCAGCGACGACGGCCGAACCGAGCCGAGCTTGGCGGGCCTGCTCGAGACCGATGCCGAGGTGACGTCGCTGGACGTGACCGCCGTCGAAGGGGAATCTGAGCCGTTCGAACTCGAGGAGTTCTTCCTGGACGAGCCGCGAGCGGCTCGCGACGACGAGGTCGCGGAGACGGCCGACTGATCGAACCGAGTCGCAACGGCTTTCCTCCCGGCATCCGACCCACAGCGTATGCCATTCGGCGTCGACGAGGCCGGCAAGGGGCCCGCACTGGGGTCGATGTTCGCGGCGGCTGTCTATCTCGAGGAACCCGACGAACTCCCCGACGGAATTCGGGATTCGAAGCGGCTCGCGCCGGAGCGTCGCGAAGAACTGGCGGCGATCCTGCAGAGCGACGATCGGGTTGCGGTCGGCATCGCCGAAATTACACCGGCGCGGATCGACGCCCCCGAGACCGACATGAACTCGCTCGCGGTCGCGGCCCACGCCGAGGCGATTGAGGGGGCGGCCGACGACCTCAAGCGTGCTGCTGACACGACCGATTCGCTTTCAGGACTCTGTGACGCCTGCGATACCGACGCCGAGCGCTTCGCTCGGCGGGTTACCGACGCCTGCTCGCTCGAGGCCCTCTCCGTCGACGCACGCCACGGTGCCGACGACGACTCGCCGCTCGTCGGAGCGGCCAGTATCGTTGCCAAGGTCGAACGCGATGCCCACGTCGCCGCCCTCGCCGACGAGTACGGGGAGATCGGTAGCGGCTATCCGGGTGATTCGACTACCCGCGAGTTCCTCGCGTCCTACGTCGACGAACACGGCGATCTCCCACCGTTTGCGCGAGAATCGTGGTCGACCTGTGAAGACGCGCTCGCCGCGGCCGAACAGACCGGGCTCGAGCAATTTTAGCGGTGAGTCGGTTCGATGCGTAGCGCTCAAGGCGCTCGCAGGTCTGGACGAAACCAGTGAAAGAAGGGTTGGCCGTGGCGGCGGTCGTCGATCCGTTCGCCGCGATGAACGCGATTGGACTCGTCGCCTTCGCCCTGGTCGGGGCGACCAAGGCGATCCGCGAGGAGTTCGACCTGTTCGGCGTCACCGTCGTTGGGCTTGTCACGGCGTTCGCCGGCGGAGCGACGCGAGATATCCTCGTCAATCGGGTTCCGTTAGCGCTCCAATCGCCGATCGAGATCGGCCTCGGACTGTTCGGCGTGGCCCTGGCAATCGGAGTGAGCGTCGCCCTCGAATCGGCGGACGACCATCCGATTACGCTGCTTTTCGACGCCGTCGGACTCGCCGCGTTCACCACGGCCGGTGCCATCGTCGCAACCGACGTCGGCGTCTCGGGCTTCGGCGTCGTTACGATCGCAACGATCAATGCGGTCGGTGGCGGGGCGTTCGCGGACATCCTGCTGGACCGATCGCCGTTCATTCTGCTCGAGGACTTCTATGCGAGTTGCACGGTGCTCGGCGGTGGGACGTACTGGGCCGTCGTCCTCCTCGGCGGCTCCGGGAGCGTCGCCGCAGCGGTCTGTGCAGCGGTGACAGTCGGAACGCGCATCGTCGCCGTCACCTACGGCTGGACGCTTCCCCCAGCACAGGTGCTTCGGACGAGCGCGTGATCGACGACCGGTAGCCCATAGGTTGCCATACTCGTTCAGTTCGCACGCCAGACCGCATAGATGTAGCAGCCGACCCCGAGAAAGACCAGCAGTGACGAGAGCCTGTCGACGGCGGCCGATCGCGTGAGGACGGCACCGAAGGTCAACACGCCGCCCGCGACGAGACAGCCCGCGGCCACGGTCAGCGCAGATCGCGGTTCTGACCGCTGCTCATACAGCATCGCTCCCACGGCGATCGCGATGATTCCAAAGCCGAATTCTGTGACAGTCGCCGCAAGTGGATCGTTCGTGATCGTCGCGTAGGCTAACACGGCGAAGTAGCCCAGAATCAGCGCAGTGATCGCTCGAGAGCGGGCCGTCGACCCGGCAGTCATGTCCATACCCCACGCAGCCGCTCCCAACCCTTAGCCTTCGAGGGTTTCCGCCCACTCGAAACCCAGTCCCTCGTGGACGACGAACTCGAGAGCGTTGATGAGGTAGTGAGCGATGACGACGACCAGCAGGCTCCCGGTGACGATGAAGACGGCCGCGAGGATGAATCCGAGGAGGCCGGTGACGACGATACCGACCGAACCCTGCATGCCGTGGCCGAGCGCAAACGCGACGGACGAAACGACCGCGAGCAGCCAGGGCGAGAGCCCGTAACCAGCGGCGGGGACGCCGATCAGCGCAGCCCGGAAGAGGAACTCCTCGAAGAAGGCGATGATCGGGAGGACACCCAGTAACAGGATGAGCCACCCCTCGAGCGAGTCGGGCGATAACAGTTCCCGGAGGTCCTCATCGTGGTCGAACCCGAAGTGGGTCGCGGCCGCTGCGGCGAGTTCGTTCGCGACGTAAAAGGCGACCCCGGCGGCCGTCCCCCAGAGCAGTCCCGTTCGGAAGGACGCGATGGAGAACTCAATTCCGAGCGCCGACGGCGGAATCGCCGTATAGACTGCCGCACCGAGCAACACGAGCGCGAATAAGCCCTGTGAGAAGGCGACGTTCGCGAGGACCATCCCGGTCGACAGCGAGTCCGGATCGACGCCGCGGTCGGTCGGCCGTCGCCGATCGACGCGCTCGCGATCGTCCTCGATGGCCGCGTCGTGCGCTTCGCTCGAGGTCGTGGGTTCGACGCCGCTCCCGTCATCGTCGGCGGTACCTGCAGTGCCCGCGTTTGGCTCCGGGTTAGGGTTCAGCGGATCGTCAGCCGCCCGCGCGTCTCGGAGCGAATCGTGACCCGTCGGTGCGGCAGAGTTGCCGTCTGAATCAGATGCCGGCTCGTGGGTCTGCGGGCTCGAGTCGGACGTCTGGTCGCTGAAGTCGGACGTCTGGTCAGTAGAATCGGCGTTGGCCTGACCGTCGACTGGCCCGCTGGCACCGTCGCTGGTATCGGTTTCACCGTCGGTGAATGCGGATTGCGTCAGATGCGATAAAACGAGCAGTAATACGAGGACGACGCCCGTTATGCCGACGAACGTCGTCCACTGGGGCATTTACTGTGGGCTCGGATTCGAGCCGCCGGCGGAGCCGACAGTGCCCTGGTCGAACGCCGTGCCGGTGATCGACTTGAGGCGGTCGACCAGCGAGTCCTTCTTGGGTTCGCCCATCAGGGCGACGTCCAAGACCTCGCTGATATTCGAGCAGGGGATGATTTCGACCATCTCTTCGTACTCGTCTTCGATCATCACGTCCTGTTCGTTCGCTTCGGGGATGATGACCTTCGTACAGCCGGCCTTCGCGGCGGCTTCGATCTTGTGGGTGACCCCACCGACCGGGAGCACGTCGCCCCGTACTGACAGCGAGCCGGTCATCGCAACCGACTGGTCGACCGGGATGTTCTCGAGGGCACTGATGACGGCGGTCGCCACCGTGATGGAGGCAGAGTCGCCGTCGACGCCCTGTTGACCGGCCTGGACGAACTGGATGTGGATGTCCTTCTCCGAGAGATCCACGTCGGAGAACTTCTTGATGATCGCGGAGACGTTCTGGACTGACTCCTCGGCCATCTCCTTGAGTTGGCCGGTAGCGATCACCTGACCGCCACCCTGCGCGGGCGCAATCTCGGCCATGACGGGGAGCATGATCCCGGAGTCCTCGCCCATGACGGCGAGGCCGTTGACGCGTCCCTCGACACCGCCTTCGTTGACCTGCAGTTCGTAGTCCTTGCGGCGCTCGATGTAGTCGTCGGCGAGTTGCTGTTCGATCGATCGCGAGCGGCGCTTGGCCTGCAAGACGTCGTCGCGGGTAGTGTTCTCGCGGTCCTCGGCGCGAGCGATGTCTCCCGCAACGCGAACCAGCCCACCGAGGCTGCGGAACAGCAGCGTGAGGTGGTTCTTCCGGCCCGAGCGACGTTTCGCCTCGAGGATGACTTCCTCGACGGCGTCGTCGGTGAAGTGTGGCAGGCGGCCGTCGCGTTCGACCTCCTGAGCGATGAAGCGGGCGTACTTGCGCCGCATCTCGGGGGTGTCCTCGATGGTGTCGTCCATGTAGACCTCGTACCCGTAGCCCTTGATCCGGTTGCGGAGCGCGGGGTGCATGTTCTCCATGGCGTCGAGGTTCCCGGCAGCGACCATGATGAAGTCACAGGGGACGGGTTCGGTCTGGACCATCGCGCCCGAGGAGCGCTCGGACTGGCCTGTGATGGAGAACTCGCCTTCCTGAATGGCCGTCATCAGCTTCTGCTGTGTCCGGATGTCGAGCGTGTTGATCTCGTCGACGAACAGCACGCCCTTGTTGGATTTGTGGATCGAACCGGGTTCGACGCGGTCGTGAGACGGCGTCTCCATGCCACCGGACTGGAAGGGGTCGTGGCGAACGTCGCCCAGCAGTGCGCCAGCGTGGGCACCGGTCGCGTCCTCGAAGGGCGCGACGCGCTGATCGCCGTTGTTGACGATCATGTTGGGCACCATCGCATCCGTGCCACGAGAGGTGTAGCGGAAGATCAGCCAGATGATCCCTGCTGCGAGAATGCCGAGCAGGATTTGTCCGCCTACCAGAAGCGCATACCCGATGACGACGGCGATAATGATCCACATCAGAATCGATCGCATCTGGTTGCGCTTGCGGGCTTCTTCCTTGTGGGCGTCGATGATCTGTTCGCCCTTTCCGGCGGGAACGGTTCGGACCTTCGGCTCGTTGCCGTCGTCGGGATTGTGGTAGACTAAAACGTCCTGGAGATCCTCCTTGGGAAGCAGTTGGCTCATCGCCTTCGCCAGCATCGACTTGCCAGTCCCCGGCGAGCCGATCATCATGACGTGCCGTCGCTGCTTCGCCGCCTTGATAATGATATCTCGCGCTTCGTCCTGGCCGATGACCTGATCGACGAGCCGATCGGGGACTTCGATGTCCGCCGTCGAATCAATTTTCAGACCGCCCAGCAGATCATCCTCGGCGATCTCATCGTCGACCTCGACGCCGGGATCGACCTCGACCGTACTGCCGAGGTCCTCGACGGTCTCGATGTCGTCCTCCTCCTCGTCGGATGACGGCTCGAACTCGTCGATTGGATCGTCGACGTCGTTACGACGGTCACCGTCCTCCTCGAGCGGCGACCGGTCTCCCTGACGCTCGGGTTGCTCGGCGGGGTCGTCCCCGTCGGGAGCAGTGTCCGAAGCGTCTTCGGGAGGGTCGTCAACGTTCGTATCGTTACTCATAGAACTCTGTTCGGTACCTGATTCGAAGGGATTGCGACTGATATACTTTCTCCATGCGGAGGATGGTGTCAGTCGCTGATACCGGGTGGAACAGCGGTCGACAGCGGAAATCAGCCGATGGAGACAGTTTCTTTAATCCATATTTACCACTAGCGGAATATATAGTTGCGTGACCAGTCGTGATCGAACAGTGTCAGAGCGAACGGGGAGTTGGTGTCACCGCCGTTCGACCGGTCGGCTTGAGGTAAACTCGCCACGCTTAAGCGCTGTGCCCGAGCAGTGTCCGGCATGACTCGGGGGTTCTACATCGGTCGCTTTCAGCCCTTTCACAACGGCCACCGAAGCATGGTCGAGCAAATCGCCGAGGACGTCGACGAACTCGTCCTCGGGATCGGGAGCGCCGATGACTCACATACCGTCCGCAACCCGTTTACGGCGGGCGAACGAATTATGATGATCACGAAGTCGCTCGTCGACTCCGATCTCGTCACCTACGCCGTTCCGATCGAGGACTTAGAACGGAACTCGGTGTGGGTCAGCCACGTCCAGAGCATGAGTCCCGACTTCGACGTCGCCTACTCGAACAACCCGCTCGTAATCCAGCTCTTTCGCGAGGCTGGCATCGAGATCCGCCAATCGCCGATGTTCAACCGTGAGGTCCTCGAGGGGTCGGAAGTTCGCGAGCGGATGATAACGGGTGGCGACTGGGAATCGCTCGTTCCCGAACCCGTCGTCGAGGTCGTCGAGGAGATCGGCGGCATCGAACGCATTCAGATGGTCAGCGACTCGGATTCGAACGGGGGGTAAGGGGTCGAGTCCTGACGGCCGCCCACACGATACCGAGCCGTCTCGATTCTCGCCGGATGGGCCGTTATGTCTCCTCACATCCGATTGCCCATCTCACGTCTGAGAGCGCATCATGGAAGCATCGTCTACTGTCTGTTGTCTATGACACGGTATTACGAAAGTGAGAGTCGATAGCGTCGCGTATGGGGGCCAGGGCGGCGTCGACCGGTAGCCTCGTGAGACGTATCAACTTTCACCGTTCGTGTCGTACCGCCACACATGATCACGCTTGCGTCCGACTTCGGCACGCCGTATCCGGCGGCCATGAAGGGCGTACTGTTACAGCGGACGGACGCCAGACTGGTTGACGTGGCCCACGATTTCCCGCGGCAGGACGTTCGGACGGCCGCGTTCTGGCTCCGCGAGGTATTGCCGTATTTCCCGCCGGCGACTCACCTCGTCGTAATCGATCCCGGCGTCGGCACCGAGAGAGACGCGCTCGCACTCCGTGCCGGTAATCATGTGCTCGTCGGCCCAGACAACGGTGTCTTGTGCCCCGCGGCGCGGCGACTCGCGGGCGGCGACGGGAGTCGGCTCGAGACATACGTGATCGACGAGGAGGCGATCGGTCCCGTCGAACCGACGACGTCGCCGAATCCGGCCGCTAACCCGAGCGAACGTCGATCACTGCGGAGTAACACCTTCCATGGCCGAGACATCTTTGCCCCCGCCGCTGCCGCCGTCCACGACGCCGATCCCGACGCGCTCGGCTCGCTTGCGTGTCTCGAGCCGGGTGCGGTCGCCGTCGACCTCGAACTTCCTGCAGCCGAACTCGAGGGTGAGCGAGCAGCGGGCGAGGTGCTGGTGGTCGATGGCTTCGGAAACGCAATCACGAATGTCCCCGGGTCGTTTCTCGAGGGCCGGGAGCAAGTGCTGGTAAACAGCGACCAGGCTCCAGTCGGGGAGACGTTCGCGGCCGTTTCCGTAGGAGAACGACTCGCGACCGTCGGGAGCCACGGCTACGTGGAACTCGACGTCAATCGGGGCTGCGGCGACGAGGCCTTCGGCCTCGAGCCCGGCGATCGGGTTGTCCTCGAACCGGCCGAGTAGTCATTACTGTGTGCGGGCGAACCGCGGGGGTGGCACCGAGGCCGCCTCAATCGCCGGCCTGCTCGGCGTGTGTTCGCGTCGGATCGATCACGATCTCACCGTCGGCACGCACTGTAACGGTACACTGTGAGAATGTGAAGGTGATCGATCCGTCACCGACGCGAGGCTCTTCACTGCGCCAGTGAACGAAGAGAGCATTCAACGCGTCCGGTTCGATACACTCCGAGAGGACCTCGAGATCGTCGGGTTCGACACCGAGTACTGACGAGACGGTCATGAGGAGTGCCGTACTCACCGGTTCGTACGTGCCGTCGTCACACCACGTGTGGTAGGTACCACGGCCATCGTCGTAGTAGACCGTTCGACCGTCAGTGGCGGCGATCGGCGTCAGTGTCTCTCGCGGAGCGGTTCCGGACATAATGCCTCTAAATGAGGTGTGTTAACACTTAACACTATTGGCCGATCGATATGACCACCGGTTCGTCGAAATCGCACTCCGCAAAAATGCAGCGGTTCGAAACGAAAGCCGCAAACAGCGACGTTATTCGGCGGCGATGACGTCGTCGATGCGGGCGATCATCGTGGCGGCTTCGGTCGCGCTCTCGACGGCTTCGCGCTTGACGTCGGCAGGGTCGACAACGCCGTAGTCGAAGGGATCGTCGATCGTGACCTCGTCGCCCTTGGTGATCAGGCCGGCTCGGCCCTTGGACTCGTGGGCGGCACGAAGATCCACAAGCACGTCGATGGGGTCGCGGCCGGTGTTGGCCGCAAGCGTTCGGGGGACGATGTCGACCGCGTCGGCGAAGGCCGTCACGGCGAGTTGCTTGCGGCCCTCGATGCCGGCGGCTTCCTCGCGGATCTTGTCCGCGATCGCGATCTCGGTCGCGCCCGCGCCGGGGACGACTTCGCCGGATTCCAGCGCCGTCGCGACGACGTCGAGCGCGTCACCGATGGCGCGCTCGAGTTCGTCGACGATGTGTTCGGTGCCGCCGCGGACGAAGACGGTGACCGTCTCGGCCGCTGCGCCGCCCTCGACGAACGCGAGGTCGTCGTCGCCGTAGGTCTCGGTGTGGATGCGGTCGGCCGAGCCGAAGTCGGACTCCTCGAGATCGTCGAGGTCGCCGACGCGGCGTGCGCCGGTCGCGGAGGCGACCTGTCGGGCGTCGCTGTCGCCGAGGCCCTCGAAGACGAGGACTCCCTCGTTGGCGAGGGCGTTGGCGACGCGGTCGGCGACGTCTTCGGTCGTGAAGACGACGTCAGCACCACTCTCGGCGACGGTCTGAGCGTAGCCCTCGAGTTCGCCTTCCTCGGCGTCGATGGCGGCGTTGAGCTGGTCGATCGAGTCGATGGCGTACTCAGCGTCGACATCGCCGGTTCGGACGCCGAGTTCGACGTCCAGAATGGCGATCGACGCGTCCTCAACCTCGCTCGGCATGCCGTCGTGGGCGGGCTCCTCGTCGACGATGATTCCGGGAACGAGTTCGGTCGCGTTCGAGGACGCACCGATCTGGGTGTGGACGGTGACGTGATCGCGTGCGATGCCCTCGTCAGTATCGACGTGACGGATCGCTTCGACGACCGTCTCGGCCAGCGACTCGGCGGTGAGTCCGCCGGTTCCTTTGCCGGTCATGCACGACTCCGCGACCTGACGCAGGATTTCGTCGTCGATGTCGGCCTCGTTGACCTGCTCGTCGATCGCCTCGAGAGCGATACCGGCGGCCTCGTGATAGCCCTCGACGATGGTCGTCGCGTGGACGTCCTGCTCGATGAGATCCTCGGCCTCGCCCAGCAGGTTGCCGGCGAGTACCGCCGCCGTGGTCGTCCCGTCACCGACTTCCTCTTCCTGAGAGTCGGCGACTTCGACGATCATCTGGGCCGCGGGATGCTCGATGTCCATCTCGTTGAGGATGGTCGCGCCATCGTTGGTGATCACGACGTCCCCGCCGGAGTCGACGAGCATCTTGTCCATACCGCGGGGCCCGAGCGTCGTGCGTACCGACTCGGCCACGGCCTTGCCGGCCATGATGTTGGACGACTGCGCGTCGCGACCCTGCGTTCGCTGACTATCCTCGCTCATAATGAACATGGGCTGCCCACCCATGCGTCGCTGTTGTGCCATCGTTGATCCTCACTAACCATGTCGTCAGCACTTCTATATAATTCTTTCCCTCCAACCGCCTCCCCGTCTTGCGATTGCGCATGTGAACGGCCGCCATGGCTGACAGCGGTGGAGCCGGTAGGGAAATATGGGCCGGCTCGAAACAACGTAGGAGATGCTGGAGCTGGAACACGGGTTCCGCGTCGTCGACGTCTCGACGCGACTACCGCCGACTGACGGCAGTGGGGACCATCAGGTCCGAGCGATGACGGCGGAACGGCTCGAGCGGGAGATGCATCAGGCGGGAATCACGAGATCGATCGTCTTCCCGCCGGCACTGGCGGAGACGAGCTATCTCGCGCCGAACAACGGCGTCGCCAGGCGCAGCGTCGATCGGCCGTTCGTCGCCTTCGCCCGGATTAACGGCACCCAGACGCCGGGCCAGAACACGACGGGGCGGCTCCGCAATGCAGTGAGCAGCCGTGAGGAGCGCCACACCACCCCCGGTGATATCGAGAAGTACGCGTACGACGGCCGCTTTCATGGGTTCGTTCTCGATCCCGCCATCGACGACTATCCCGACGACGACGTCCTCGCGGCCCTCGACGACGTCGGCCTGCCGGTGATCGTTCGCGGCGGCGTCGACGCACCGCCCGCGACGCTCGCGGACGTGCTCCTCGAGCGCTCGTTCCCGGTCGTCGTCGGCCGCTTCGGCGGTCACCCGCTCAATCAATCGTTCATGAACGAGATGATCGACCTGCTCGACGAGTACGACGACTGCTACCTCGAGACGAGTTTCGTCCGGTATCGCGAGCAACTCGAGCGGGCACTCATGGAACACCCCGATCGCGTCTTCTTCGGCAGCGGCGCACCCGCCTGCCATCCGAACGTCGCGGTCATGGAAATCCTGACCCTCGACGTCTCGGAGGACCTGCTTCGACGCTCGTTCTCGAAAAATGCTTGCCGCGTGATCGAGGCGCTCGCGCCCGAGGTCGATCACTGGAACTGAAATCGCATGGACCACGCCGCGGTCGCTAGTTCGTGGGCTGCTTCAGCGATCGTCTCGATCGGGCCGACGTATCGCTGACACCATCATCGGTACCTGCCTCGAGCGCGTCTTGGACGACAACAACCGACAGATTCGGGAGATCGTCAAGAAAACCAGCGAGGATTTAAGAGATATACTGATGGTTTTGAATAATTCAATTATAAAAATATAATAACACAGATGATATATAACATAGATTGTTTCAACATCATTTATTACTCTACTTTAGAATGAAATAGAGATAGCAGTTCCTTTTGTGTCCAGCCGTACCGGTTCACTACGGTTAGTTAAGTGGCTCCCGCCAATCAACAGACAGAACACCCCACATGCTACTGGGGCCCTTCTATTCGGACTCGCCGCCTGGTTTGCGTCTGGGATACGACTCCTAGATTTCGTTACTACTGAGACCGCTCTCAGTTCGCGTGGGCCATTCTCAGAAGCTATTGAGGTAATTGGATACGCCTACTCTCCTAAAGCACTCGGATTAGCTATGCTACTAATCGGAGTACAATTACTCCTCGGATATCAATTTCTTAGCCAGAGTTATGAGGGGGTTTCGGCCCCAATGTTGGCTGAAATTCCATGCCGTATAGGAATATACTGGTTCTTAGTCACAGTATTCATGCAATTTGTGTTACTCATAACGGGGCCATTGGGAGGAGAACTTACTCCAACCAGATTTACTGAACTAAGGGTACTCACACTATTCATCACTGCAAAACTGACAATGGAATGGGCACTCGTCCAGATACGGCAGCAAAACAATCCAGGCCGTATTACGCGCTGGCTCATGCCACAATGCCCAGAGTAAGAAGGAATCAGCAAGAACTTGCGGATATCCGCCTATTCGTCGGTGATAGCTGATGGATCTCGTACTGTTCCCTCTGGCCGTAGTACTCGCCATCCATGCCGATGATCAGCAGCGAGTAGCCCGCCTCAAGGAGCGCCTTACAAACACACCACCCGATATAGGCGCCGAATTGCGCATATACGTCTGAATCACCCCGGCGTGAGGTCACGAGTGTACCGTCGGAACGTCCCGTCGAGACGGAATTTGCCTCGAGCCACTCGAGAAGGTGCGGCGATCGTTGTCGCGGAGACAATCTTGGAGTACGTTGGTGAAGAGTCTTCTAGTCGACGACCAGTACCCGCAGATCGTTCAGGTTCGTCCCCGTTGGTCCCGTGAAAAGCAGGCCGTCCCGGGACTCGAGATACGGATAGACGTCGTTTTCGGCGAGGGCCTCGCGCGCCGCGTCGGGGTCAGCGACGGTCGTTTCGTCGACGAGCGCACCGGCCGCATCGGTCGCGCCGTCGATGCCGTCGGTGTCGACCGCGGCGACCGTGATTCCGCTCTCGATTCCGCTTTCGGCCCTGTCCTCGTCTCCTCCGTCAGCCTCGATCTCGAGCGCCGCGCTCGTCGCGAACTCCTGATTCGGTCCGCCCGTCCCGTCGCCCCGGACCGTCACCGTCGTCTCCCCGCCGGAGAGGATCACAGCCGGCGGCGAAACCGGCGTTCCGGTGGCTCGAGCCTCCTCCGCAATCGCGACGTGGATCGCGGCCGCGTCGCGGGCCTCGCCGCGAACGCGCGAGGAGAGCACGAGCGGTTCGTAGCCCCGCTCGGCCGCCGCGTCGCTGGCCGCCTCGAGCACGGTCATCCCGTCGGCGACGATGTGATTCGAGACGCTCTCGAACACTGTGTCGTTGAGCCCGGGCGTCTCGTCGATCTCGCCGGCAGCGCCGCGATCGAGGCGGTCCGCGACGGCTTTGGATGTGTCGATCCCGTATCGATCGAGGACCGCGAGCGCGTCGTCGAACGTCGACGCGTCGGGTGCGACCGGGCCGCTCGCGATCACGCTCAGGTCGTTTCCGATGACGTCGCTCAAGATCAGCGAGACGACCGTCGCGGGAGCGACACGGCGCGCCAGTCGGCCACCTTTCAGCGCCGAAAGGTGCTTGCGGACCGCGTTGATCTCGTGGATGTCGGCCCCGCTCGCGAGCAAGGCGTCGGTCGTCGACTGCAGATCGGCGAGGGAGATGTCCCCCGCAGGCGCGGGCATGAGCGCGCTGCCGCCGCCGGTAATCGCCGCCAGCACGAGCGTGTCCTCGTCGGCCGCGTCCGCCGCCTCGAGGACCGCGTGCGTGCCGTCGACGCCGCGCTTGCTCGGCACCGGATGATCGCCCTTGCGGACCGTTACGCGCTCCGTTTCGACGGGATCATCCGTGACGACGACGCCGCGGTCGATTCGGTCGCCCAGGATGTCCTCGAGCGCTGTGGCGACGTGTGCCGCGGCGTTTCCGCCGCCGAGGACGACGACCTCGTCGTACGCGGTGAGATCGTACGTCGCGTCCGCAACGCGGAGGGTGTCGTCCTCGAGCGTCACGGCATCGCGGACGACCGTTCGTGGATGTCCGGCCTCGATGCCGGCTTCGAGACAGTCGAGTGCGGTCTCGCGGGCTTCACTCGAGGCGAGACGGTCGCGGTCCTCTATCATGTCCCTACGAACGGGGACGGTTCTGATAGTTTTATGGCATCTCTCTCCGAAAGCTGCCGCGTTCGAACGGCGGCCGCTCGCTCGCTACCGTGCGCTCGCGCTCGCGGTTCAGTGAACTCGCCGTCGCCGACGGACGAACTGTTAACCGCTTGTATTTATAGTCCGTCTCACACAACGGTCGGCCGTGAGTCGCACTCCGATCCTCCGATCCCTGCTCGAAGACGACGCATGGCGAGTCGCGCTCGTCGCCGGTATCGCCGCGCTGCCGTTTACGACCGCCAGCTACGTGCAGACGGGGAGCGAGATCGATTTCGGACCGGTGTTTTACGCCGGCCTCCTCGTGGGCTACCTCTACGGATCGGGCTCGACCGATCGCTCTCGAGTCGCTACTCGAGTCGGGATTATCGGTGCGTTGCCGGTCCTCTGGCAGTTCGGCGATATGGTGCTGTACGTCGTCACCGAAACGGTCTCGTCGCCGTGGTTTCGTGCGTTCGCCGTCGCGATCGCGGCCGGGTTCGCGGCGCTCAGCTTCGGGCTGGCCGTCATCGTCGCGATGATCGGTGCGTGGGTCGGCGACTGGCTGGCCGGGAAGTTCGGTCGAATTCAAGTGCCCGGCGTCGCGCACTGAACCGCTGTCCCACGGAACGCCGGCGACCGTGCCCGCGATCGTCCTCGCAGCATAGTCGTGTGGGCCCAACAAGAGACGGCGCGCCGCTCACGGCTTCGCTGGTCGCCGTTTCGAAATAGCGAGCCGTCTCGCCTCGCTCGTCGTTCGAGTTTCAGCCACGTCGTCGTTTCGTTCAGTCGTGCCGGAAGGACCGCTGGCCCGTGAACGCTATCGCGGCATCCACCTTTTTCCGCTCGGGTTCACTCACTGTGTTCGTTCACCCTTCACGCAAAAATCTGGACCAAAAAGCCGCTCGCTCACTGCGTTCGCTCGCGGTCCTAATCGTGTCGGAAGCAACGAAAGACGTCACTTCGCTCGTCTTTCGAGTTTCAGACACGCCTTCGCTCTCGCTCAGTCGTGTTTGAAAGACCGCTGACCCGTGAACGCCATCGCCATCCCATGTTCGTTCGCGGCCTCGATCACGTCCTCGTCGTTGACCGAGCCGCCAGGCTGGATCACTGCCTCGATGCCCGCCTCGGCGGCCTCCTCGATGCCGTCCGGGAACGGGAAGAACGCGTCGGAGGCCATGACCGCACCCTGGGAGTCCTTCCCCTCGGCGTGCTCGTCGGCCTTCATCGCAGCCAGTCGAACCGCGTCGACGCGGGAGACCTGTCCCATCCCGATGCCGACCGTCTCGGTGCCGTCCGCGAAGCAGATCCCGTTCGACTTGACGTGCTTGAGCGTCTGCCACGCGAAGACCATCGTCTCGAGTTCTTCGTCGGTCGGCTCACGCTCGGTAACGACCTCGAGATCGTCGGCAGAAATCGATTGCAGGTCACGTTCCTGTACGAGTCGCCCGCCGACGAGCGGTTTCTCGGTGAAGCGCTCGGTCCGCTCGCCGAGTTCGCCTACATTGAGCACGCGCAGGTTGTCCTTCTCGAAGAGCACCTCGAGGGCGTCCTCCGTGTACCCGGGCGCGACGACGACCTCTTTGAACGAGTCGATGACCTGTTCGGCGGTCTCGGCGTCGCACTCGCGGTTGAGGGCGACGATGCCGCCGAAGGCGCTCATTGGGTCCGTCGAGAGGGCCTTCTCATAGGCGTCGGCGAGCGAATCGGCGGTCGCACAGCCCGCGGGGTTGGTGTGCTTGATGACCGCCGCTGCGGGCTCGTCGAACTCTTTGATTAGGTTGAGCGCACCGTCGGCGTCGTTGTAGTTGTTGTACGACAGCGCCTTCGCGCCCTCGTTGAGTTGGTCGGCGTGGACGACGCTAGCCTCGTCCGTAGTGTAATCCGTGTAGACTGCGGCGTCCTGATGAGGGTTCTCCCCGTACCGGAGCGTGTCCGCGCGGTCGTCCGAAACGAGTCTGCGCGTCGGCAGTCCGTCGTGGTCGTCGTCTCCAACCGTCGCGACATCCGCGTCAATTGTCACTTCGTCCGCCTCAAGGTCGACATCGATCGCGCCCTCGGCGAACCACTTGACGGCCCGCGGATAGGCGCAGAACTCGCACTTGTAGAGGACTCGTTCTTTGAGGGTCTCCTCGTCGTCGCCCTCGTAGACGGGGATCGGCTCCTGCGTGACGATCGGGCCAGCGTCGACGTCCTCCTCGACCACGTTCCCGTCCTCGTCGGTCGCGTCCGTGACGACGTGGACCGTACAGCCTGTCACCGAGACGCCCGCCTCGAGCGCGTCGCCCCAGGCGTCCATCCCGGGGAACGCGGGCAGCAGTGCAGGGTGGACGTTCAGCGTGGTTGGAGCCTCGTCGAGGAAGGTGTCGGAGAGGATCCGCATGTAGCCGTCCAGACAGACGAGGTCGAACTCGTAGCTCGAGAGGGCCTCGAGCACTGCCTCCTCGTGCTCGCTACGGCTCATCTCGTCCTCAAGCGGGACGACTTCGGTCGGGATCCCGCGCTCGGCGGCGGCCTCGAGCACCGGCGCGTCCGCGTCGGTCGTCAAGACGACGGCGAACTCGGCTCCGCCCGGTTCGCGGTCGGCGATGTTCAACAGGTTGCGCCCTCGGTTGCCGGCCATCCCGGCGATTCGCGTCATGATCGGACTCCCGACCGCGAGCGGCAAAGTGGTTGCGGTCTCGGTGGGGAAAGTATGCATATGTGTGCATTGATATGGTGGTATTCGCGACCTGATACCCGGAGGTATGCACGCTCGTGGCGTCGGCCGCTCCGGGTTTCGATACGCTTTTGCACCGCGCTGGACAGGCTCGAACCATGACCGAGACCGACGCCCTGTACGCCGTCTCGCCGCTGGACGGCCGGTACGACGGCCGGACCGCACCGCTGTCGCCGTACGCGAGCGAGGCAGCGCTCATGCGCGCCCGCGTTCGCGTCGAAGTCGAGTACCTCGTCGCGCTGGCCGAACTCGAGGCGACGCCCCTCGAACTCGATCTCGACGAGCGCAACCACCTGCGAGGGCTCTACCAGCATTTCGCCGAGGAGGACGCCCGGCTGATCAAGAAACTCGAGACGGAGGGCCACGCCGAGTTCGAGGCGACGAACCACGACGTCAAGGCCGTCGAGTACTTCGTCCGTCACCGGCTCCCCGAGAGCAGCGACGCCTCGCCCTGGATCCACTTCGGGCTGACGAGCGAGGACGTGAACAACCTCGCTCACCGACTACTCGTCCGCGATGCCGTCAACGACGTGCTTCTCCCCGAACTGTACGACGTGCGGGACACGCTGGCCGACATGGCTCGCGAGCACCGCGATCTCCCGATGCTTGCCCGCACCCACGGCCAGCCCGCGACGCCGACTACCTTCGGCAAGGAGATGGCCGTCTATGCATCGCGATTGGGCAGAGCGACCGGTCGCATCCGGCAGGCGACCGACGAACTACGAGGCAAGCTCGGTGGTGCATCCGGAACATACGCGGCCCACGCCGCCGCCTACCCCGACGTCGACTGGCAGACCTTCGCACGGGACTTCGTCACGGGCTTGGGTCTCGAGTTCGAACCGCTGACGACGCAGGTCAACCCCTGTGACGACCTCGCGGCGCTGTTCGACGCGTTCCGCGGGGCGAACACTGTCCTGCTCGACCTCGATCTGGACGTGTGGCTCTACGTCTCCGACCGCTATCTCGGACAGGAGGCCGTCGAGGGCGAGACAGGCTCGTCGACGATGCCCCACAAGGTCAACCCGATCGACTTCGAAAACAGCGAAGGCAACCTCTCGAAGGCGAACTCGGATCTGACCTTCCTCGCGGACTACGTCACCACCTCCCGACTCCAACGAGACCTCTCGGACTCGACGGTCAAGCGCAACATCGGCGGCGCCTTCGCCCACTGCCTGATCGCCTACGGGAAGACCGCCTCAGGGCTCTCCAAAGTCGTCCCCAACGAGCAGGTCATGCGCGACGACCTCGCGGACACCCCCGAGATCATCGGCGAGGCCGTCCAGACGATCCTCCGACGCGAGGGACAGGAAGACGCCTACGAGCGCGTCAAGGCCGTCACCCGCGGCAAGGACGTCACCATCGCGGACTTCCGCGAGATGTTCGACGACCTCGACGTTGACGAGGGCGTGCGCGAGGAACTCCACGCACTGACGCCGGCGGACTACACCGGCGTCGCGAGCGAACTGGTCGACGACCTTGAGTAGGGCCGCTACTGCGGCGATCGTCGATGTTCCGGACGTGTCAGTACCTATTTTGTGTCTCCCGGCAACGTGATCGTGTGTCCTCGAGCCAACGGAGCCGACAGATCGGGTCGCGAGTCAAGCGCGGCGGCCGAGCGATCGGCGTCTGTCTCGCGGTTGGGCTGCTGGGCTATCTCAGCGGCACGGCCGCGGGACTGGGGACGATCAGCCACCTCTCCGTCCTGGGGTACAGTACGGAAACGATCGACGAGATCGGGCTTTCGGTGGCGTTCAACGTCGTTGGGGCCGGCGGGACGGCGCTGTCCTATCTGATCGTCCGCCGTCACGGGTTCGATCGGGAGTTCATCGTCGACTTCCTCCGGATCCGGCGGCCGGACCGCTGGGATCTCGGCTGGATCGTCGCCGGTCTCGTCGGCGCGTTCATCGTGGTCGTCGCCTATCAAATGATGGTCGACCTGATTGAACCGCTCGGCGGCAGCGAGGGGACGACACACTCCGGGATCGAGGCCGGCCGGGAGTATCCTGCCTTACTCCTCCTCGGGATTCCGCTCGCGCTCCTGTTGACAGGGCCCGGTGAGGAACTCCTGTTTCGGGGCGTCCTCCAATCGCGGCTCAAAGAGACGTTTCCGACGGTGGCCGCGGTGGCGCTGACCGGGCTCGTCTTCGGGGCGGTCCACCTGCCCGTCTACATGGGTTCCGAACCCAGTGCGGTCGTCGTCAGTCTCGGCACGGTAACGACGCTGGGGCTGTACTTCGGTGTTCTCTACGAATGCAGCAGTAATCTGGTCGTCCCCGCGCTGATCCACGGCTGCTTCAACGCGACCGTCTATCTCACGAACTATCTGACATACGCGTAACGATCATCCGATACACGAGACGCCTGGGTGCCGGTCGAAACTCAGTTCATCTCGTCCCGGCGATCGCTTTTCCTGTCTTCCTGCGATGCCTCGTCAGCGCTCTGCACGCGCTCGTCGGACGACTGCTCGTCGGTCTCGAGGTCAAGATAGTCACCCTCGAGACGCCACGTCGCATCCTCGAGGCGGTCTGCGCCCTCCTTGTCTTCGCCTCCCACTCGAGTCCCGGGGACGGTCGGGATCGGACCCGTCTCACCGTCGTCGCGGGGCCCACTCGAGATGTGCCGTTCCGGTCGGTCTCGTCCCAGTGGCGCCGTCGACCGATCGGCCGTCCCTTGGTCAACGCTGACGTCTGACGACGCCGCCAGCAACGGCTCGCCGCGCCATGCTTCGTTGCCGCGGTTGACGATCGCGCCGCTGCCGACGCTCGCCACCGCGATCGTCGCAATCGTCCCGACGATCGGCACGAGTTGACTCCCACCCAGCGCGAGGAGTCCGAGCGCGAGCGACCGCCGCGATGACGGCGACCCCGATCCGAGTCGGTCGCCGAGTCGATCACCAACCGCGACGGTCCCGACACAGCCGCCGACTATCAGCAACGCGATACACGCGATCAGCCCCGGCGTGGCCACGATCAGGCCGAGCGTGATCAGTGCCGAGTGCTCGAGCGACGTGCCGACGAACAGCGGCAGTACGGAACAGATGAGCAGGCCGAAGAGGGCGACGAACCCGACGGCGAACGTCGTGTCCGGCTCAGTAATGAGGTCATCACGAAGTCCCCGCATAGACTGTGGGAGCCCGGCTAACAGGACGGGAGCGACGAGCAGGGTAATAGCCGTCCAGACGAGCGTAACGGACGCCGCTTGTGAGAGCGGCGATCCGACGAGCGTATCGAAAGCGCTCGCTGGCGTCACGGCGACCGTGCGTATCGGGGCAGTGAGGGCGATGTTCGTAACGACCACGGTTCATCTCGAGACAGACGGCAGACCGGTAAAAAAGTGCGGTCAACCGTTCGGAGACTGAGCGCGGACGGCTCGCCGCTCGACGCCGCCGGTAACGCGGACGGGATGGAAACGGGATGGGAGCGAGACCGATCCGGGCAGTAAAAGTCGTCGTTGACCCGAAGAGTGGGTATGGAGTATCTCCTCTGGGTGATCGTCGCCCTCGTGGCCTACGGGCTGATGGCACCGCTGACGAGCGTCGTGACATCGGATGTGCCGCCCGCGGTTGCGCTCTTCCTATCAACGACGATCTTTCTCGGCCTGACGGCGATCGTCCTCGTCGCGACGGGAAATGGCCACCCCGCCGACGCGGTGACGCCGTCCGCGGGAATCGTCTACGTCGCCGGTCTGTTCCTGTCGTCCGGCATTCTCGCCTACTATCAGGCCCTCGAGAACGGGCCGGTGAGCGTCGTCGTGCCGATCTACGGCCTCTTCATCGTCGGGAGTTCGATCATCGGGATCGTGTTTCTCGGTGAGGAGCTGACGGCGACTCGAGCCGCCGGTATCGTCGTCGCGGCAGTCGCGATCTATCTCGCCGCCGGGGGTGAGGAGTGATGCGGCGGTATCTCGGCCTGTCGATCGTCGCCTGTTTGACATACAGTCTCGTCGCGCCGCTGCTCTCGATCGCGATGATTGACCTCCCCAGTACCGTGGCGGTCTTCCTTTCGAACGCCGTCATGTTCGTGACCGTCGGGCTGGTGATCCGCTATCGCGGGCTGTCAGTGCGGCCGTACCTCCGGCATCCGCGAACGCCCCATATCGCCGCGATGGGCGTGTTGCTGACCGTCGGGCTGCTGACCTACTATCGGGCGCTCGCGCTCGGCCCGGTGAGCATCGTCGTGCCGATCTATGGCCTCTTTATCGTGATCAGTTCGCTGGTCGGTATCGTCGCCTTCGACGAGACCGTCACCGCCCGCAAGGTCGCCGCCATCGCGCTGAGCGTGCTGGCGATCGCGCTGATGTCGGTGTGACCGCTCTGGATTCGCCGACCGTCACCGCTCCTTCGCCCGAACCTCGCTCGGATCCTCGTGCCGAACCGGCTCCAGTTGCTCCGTTTCCCGGAGGATGAACGGGCCGATAGCGAGGGTCCGCTTCATGACCGTGAGGACGCGGAGGAGGTAGGCGAGCAACACGGCGAACGGGGAGAGCGTGAGCACGTACAGCGCACTGACGACGAGGTAGGCCGTGCTGATGCCGGCCACCGACCCCGTGATCTGCGCGGCGTCGAACTCGAGCATCATGTAGCCCGCGATCGCCAGTGCCGGCATCGCGCCGTAGAGGACGCCGCGAGAGATGTTGATGATCTCCCACTGGACGTAGAGGGTCTTGAAGTGTTCCCGCGCCGGGCCGAAGAACCGCAATGACTCGATCAGGTCCTCCAGGGCCGCGTCGGCCTCGGCTGACAGCGACTCGGCGTGCTTGTCCCGAAGCGTTCGCGCGGTGAATATCTTCCACGAGTAGTTGTAGTTCAGGACGGGCAGCAGCGTCTCGAAGGAGCCGAAGTCCGCGTCCGTCAGGTCGTCGCTGACGGTCTGACTGTGGTCGATGAGCCCGTCTGCGAACGCGCCGATCTCCTCGAGTCGCTCCGGGTGGTCGCCCTCGGTGATGATCTCGTGGAGGCTCCGCGCACGCGTCTCGGCCGTTTTGACCAGTGTCTGGAGAAATCGAGCGGGCTCGACCGGGCTCACACCGATGTTCGCGGCGTCTTCGACTTGCTCGCGGAACTCGGTCTCGTTCGTCATCCGCTCGCGCTGTTCTCCGAGCGGGCCGATCTCTCCGGCGAGGACGAACTGCGAGATCGACAGGACGAGGGTGACGCTCGTCACGATGGCGATCACCATCGAGCCGAACAGCGACGTGATGCTGCCGGTCGCAGTGAGCTGTCGCGGTTCGGTGGGTCCGAACACGTGAAAGACGAGGAGCAGCGCGTACGTGACCGCGAGAATGACGCCGGTGACGAGCCAGCGGTTCGCGCTGATCAGGAACCAGATCTTCACGCGGGTTTCGCCGACGCGTTCGCGCATCGTGTCGGCCGGCCGTGTGACGGCGTCCGAGTCGCTACCCATGGATCCCGTTGTACACCGACCCGTCGGTTAAATCGTCTGCTACCGACAATCGGAACGGCCGTTACGCGACCAGTTCGGCGAGCGTCGCCTCGAGCGCCCGCGCCGCTTCGCGGACGGCATCGACGCGCACGTACTCCCGCGGGGCGTGCGCGACGGCTCCCTCGTCGTCGGCGAGCACGCCGGGGCCGAAGACGACCGTCGGAGCGTCAGCCGCGAAGTAGGAGGCCTCCGTCGCCGCGGTAAAGGGCCGCACCTTGCCGCCGGACGCATCCGCGAGGACATCGACGACCGGCGCGTTGGGGTCCGTGTCCCATGCCTCGAGGAACGGCGTCGGCCGGTCAGTAAAGCGGAACTCGAGGCCGACATCGTCGGGCACGGCGGCCCGCAGGTGGGCAGTCAGTGATTCGTGAAACTCCTCGGCCGTCTCCGGCGGGACGCTCCGACGGTCGACCGTCAGCGCGCAGTCGGCGGGCACCTGATTCGTGGCCTCGCCGCCCTCGACGACGGTCGGCGTCAGCGTCGCCGCGCCGAGTTGCGGGTGAGCCGGCGGCGCGTCCGCGCGGTCCCCGAAGGTTCGGATCGCCTCGAGGACGGGCTCGAGGGCGGCGACGGCGTTCGTTCCGGTCTCAGGTTCGGCGGCGTGGGCGTTGGCACCGGAGAGGTGGATCATCCCCTGAAACCGACCCTTCGCGGCCGTACAGACGTCGAGGTCGGTCGGTTCGCCGACAATCACCGCGTCTGCGTCTCGAGTTGGTGACTCGTCGCCCGAGACGAGCGCGTAGGCACCCGTCGAGAGCACCTCTTCGTCGGGCGTGATCACGAGCGTGACACGGCCGTCGGTCGGATCGGTCGCGAAGAACGCCGAGAGCAGGGCCGCGAGCGGCCCCTTCGCGTCACAGGAGCCGCGACCGCGGACGACGGTGCCGCCGTCGGCCTCGGGGGCGTCCACGTCGCGCTCGTAGGGAACGTGCGGCGAGACCGTGTCGATGTGAGTATTCAAAACGACGTGCGTCTCGGCCTCGCTCTTCGGGACGCCGCGACTCGCCAGGACGTTCCCGGCGTCGTCGACGCAGGGCTCGATCCCGCGGTCCGCGAGCGTCTCGCAGAGGAACTCCCGCATCGGTCCGACGTCCTCGTGGGAGGGGTGCTGGACGGCGGTCTCGAGGAAGGCGATGGGATCGAACGCGCCGTCGCGCTCGGCTTCGTCGGCGGACCCGGCCCCCGTCACAGCTCGACTGGGGAGTGGACGGCCACTTCGCCGTCGAACTCGTGTTCGACGGGGCCAGCGAGCGTCGGCCGGCCGCGGTCGTTAAAGCTCACTCGGAGGTCGCCACCCGGCGGGCTGACGTCGACCGGGTCGGCATCGGTGCGGCCGAGGCGACGCGCCGCGACGGCGATGGCGACCGCGCCGGTGCCACAGGAGTCGGTTTCGCCCTCGACGCCGCGCTCGTAGGTTCGCTGGCGGAAGCCGCCCGAGCCGTCGGGGCTGGCCACACAGACGTTCGTTCCCTTCGGGAAGGCGTCGGCGTAGCGAACCGGCGGCGCGATCTCCTCGAGATCGACGTCGTCGACGTCGTCGACGAAGCTCACGGCGTGAGGGACGCCGGTGTTGACGACCGAGACCTCGAGGCCCTCGATCTCCTCTCGGAGGACCGGTTCGTCAGCCGCTACCGGGACCGCCGCGGGATCGAACGTAAGCTCGGTCATCTCGATGACGACGTCCTCGCCGTCGCGTTCGGCGCGTAGCGTGCCTGCCTGGGTGTCGATCATCACGCTATCGGTGCCCGTCCGATCCATCGCCCACTCGGCGGCACAGCGAGCGCCGTTGCCGCACATGGGTGCCGTCGCGCCGTCAGGCTGGAACAGCGTCATCACGACGCGTGGCGGATTGAACTTCTCCTCGAGTGCAAGAAAGAGGATCCCGTCGGCACCGACGCCGTCGGTCCGGTCGCACTCGCGTTCGGCGAGTGCACCCCGATCGGGGACGTGTTCGTCCGCGTGGATAATTAGAAAGTCGTTGCCGGTGCCGTGGTACTTTTGGAATGGGATACTCATCGTGCTATCGTACGCGTTCGTTGTCGATGTCGCTCGCTCGGGGGTCGTCGGTCTTTCGGTCTGCACGCGAAACGGTGTGGGCCTCGCGTTCCACCCGCGTCACGTCGTCGACCGTCTCTCGGTGACGGGCGAGTCGAACGGTGCCGTCCTCACGGACGACGGATGCGGGTCGGGGTCGGGAGTTGTACTGGTTTGCCATCTCGTAGCCGTAGGCCCCCGCGTTGCCGATTGCGAGGATGTCCCCACGTCTGCTTACTGGTAGTTCACGGTCAGCACAGAAAACGTCGCCGCTCTCGCAGATGGGGCCAGCCACCGTCTGGGAAATCATCTCGCGCCCGTCAGTGGCGCTTGCGTCGCGATTGCTCGAGGGGGCTCCATCCGCGTCGGCCGTGAGATTCCAGATCGGATGGTACGCGTCGTACATCGCGGGCCGGATGAGGGTCGTCATCCCCGCGTCGACGCCGGCGACAGTCGTCTCGCGGGCGTCTTTGACCGTATTCACTTCAGTGAGGAGGACGCCAGCATCCGCGACGAAGTAGCGGCCGGGTTCGATCGTCAGTCGGGCGTCGACCTCGCCGAGGGCGTCCCGAGTGGCGTTCGCGACCGACTCGAGATCTAGCGGTTCCTCGTCCTCTCGATAGGGGACACCGAATCCGCCGCCGACGTCGACGAACTCGAGGCCTTCCACCGCCTCGTTCACCTCACGGGTCCCTTCGCTCCCCGTTCGGTCATTCAAGGCGCGTAGCGCCTCGTTCACCTCTCGAGCGAGGTCGCCTATCCGCGCGACGAACTCCCGATGGGCGTCGAGCTGGTCGCTCGAGACGCCGGAGCCGACGTGAGCATGAATGCCGATGACGTCGAAGCCGCGGTCAGCGGCGTCTTCGAGGACGTTGACAGCGCGCTCCGCGGGGACGCCGAACTTCGCGGCCGCGCCCGTCCGCACTTTCTCGTGGTGGCCGGCACCGATGCCGGGGTTGACCCGCAGACAGAGCCGACCGTCGTAGCCGCGGTCGGCGAGGCGATCGATCGTGTCCTCGGAGCCGGCGGTGACTGTCAGGTCGGGGTGATCGTCCCAAGTATCGACGATCCAGTCGAGGTCGCCAGCGGGCGGGTTGACCGCCGTGTAGTGTACCTCAGAGCCGGACGCGCCCGCCTCGAGCGCTCGTTGCACTTCACCTGCAGAGGCACACTCGAGGCCAGCGCCCGCCTCGCGCAGCGTCGACAGCACGTCGCCCAGCGCGTTCGCCTTCACCGCGTAGAGGACGTGAGCGTCGGGGAAGGCGGCCTCGAGTCGCCGGTAGTTCTGGCGGACGCGCTCGAGGTCGAGGACGTACAGCGGCGAGCCGTACTCCTCGGTGAGCGTTTGCAGTTCGGCCGCGTCCCAGTCGGAGAGGCGGCGGACGGGCAGCGAAGCCGCAACGTCAGTCATTATCAGTTTCAGGTGACCGCAAGAATTCAAGCTTTGGGTTCTCGTTTTCGATCGTATTCGGCCAATGATTGGGATTCAAAACTACTGCAAATACCACAAAAGCCCCCGTTCAGTCCCTCCCGTGTCGGACCCGGTCGTTCCCGTCCACGAGTCGGTGAGCCACCGCGGGTGGGACTGAAAGGGGCCAGTTCGCTCGAGAAAGGCGGACGACGGAAGCACCGCAGGGAAGGAGCCCTGCGACTGACCGAGGAGCGCAGCAAGTCCACCGACTCGAGCGGACTGGGGGCTTTCGTGGTGTTCTCGGTACCTCTAACAACGAAATCGATTACGTTGGACTGAACTCGACACTAATCGCTATCGAATACCGTTTTGAAGCGCCTATTCGCGCAGCGCGTCTTCGCGTTCGGTCGCCTCGAGTGTCTCCGTCTCGATATCGGTCGCGACGACGGCGGGCTTGTAGGCCCCACCCTCGAAGAGGTCGTGGTCGCTGATCGAGGACTCGACAAAGCGGGTAAAGGCGCGCCGGTCGGCGGGCAGTTCGCCGTAGAGAACCTCCTCCTCGACGAGGTCGTAGACCGGGATGCGCGGCGTCAGCAGCGTGTTCTCGCCGACGACGCTGTTCTCGCCGACGACGAACCCGCTCGTTACTCGGCAGCCCGCGCCAAGTGAAACGTTATCTTCGACGATGACCGGCGCGTCCTCGACCGGCTCGAGCACGCCGCCGATGAGCGTGTTCGCGCCGAGCTTGACGTTATCGCCGATCTGGGCACAGGAGCCCACGGTGTCACAGGAGTCGACGAGGGTGCCGTCTCCGACGCGAGCGCCGATGTTGACGAACGCGGGGCTCATCAGGATGCAGTCCGAGCCGATGTTCGCGCCGCGGCGGACGACCGTGCCGTCGGGCGTGTTACGGCTCCCGCGGTCGCCGTACTCGCTCGAGTCCGCGAGCGGAAGCACGTCGTTATACGTGACGCCGCCGTACTCGCGGGGCTCGGTCGCGCGGAGGCCGAAGTTGAGCAGGATACCCTGCTTGACCCACTCGTTTGCCTCCCACTCGCCACCCTGTTTCTCGGCGGCGCGGACCTCGCCGTCCTCGAGCGCGTCGAGGAATGCATCGAGGGTCGCGTACGCGCCCTCGCCGGCGGTCTCGGCGTCGATGTCGTCGTTCTGTTTGCGCTCCCACAGCTCGTCGATTTCGGTTTCGAGTGCGCTCATTCGCTGATCACATCCGCGAAGTCGTACCACCCTGCCTTTTGTCCAGCGATCCAGACCGCCGCATCGACCGCGCCCGCGGCGAACACGCCGCGATCCTCGGCGCGGTGTGTGAGCCGAACCTCCTCGTGATTGCCAGCAAGGAGGATCTCGTGTTCACCCGTGATGTCGCCCGCACGAAGCGCGTGGACACCGATCTCGGCATCCTCTCGTGGGGTCTCGCCCTCGCGACCGTGCGTGCGCTCGGAGAACTCCCCGTTGGCCTCGATCTCCTCGAGCAAGCGATTTGCGGTGCCACTCGGCGCGTCGCGCTTGGCGTTGTGGTGCGTCTCGACGAGTTCCACGTCGTAGCCCTGCAGGTTCTGCACTGCCTCGCCGACGACGTTGACGAGCGCTTGGACGCCGCGGGCGAAGTTGGGCGCGTGGAGAACGGCAATGTCCTCGCTGGCCGCCTCGAGTGCCCCGTACTGGTCGTCGTCGAAGCCAGTCGTCCCGGTGACGAACGCGACGCCAGCATCGGCGCAGGCAGTCGCGTATTCGACGGCCGACTCCGGCCCGGTGAAGTCAATCACGGCAGTCGGCTCGCGGTCGGCGACCAACGAGTCGAACTCGGCCGCGGGCTCGGTCTCGATGCCGTCGACGGTCTCGCTGTCAGGATCCCGGTTGACAGCGAAGACGACCTCACAGTCCTCGCGGCCCGTCGCCGCGGCGATCACTTCCCGGCCCATGCGGCCCGTCGCGCCGGTGACGCCGATTCGTGTCGTCATCGATCGCCCTCTGCCACATCAGCGACCGTCGCCGAGTCGCGCTCGAGGTCGGAAAGCACTGCCTCGAGGTCCTCACGGTACTCCTCGGCCAGCCGGGAAAGCGGCGAACGCATGCGAGCGGGGCCGTAGCCGCGGATCTGCATGGCCTCCTTGACTGGGATCGGGTTGGTCTCGACGAAGAGTCCGCGGAACAGCGGCCCGAGTTCATGGTGGAGATTGCGTGCGCGGGCGTAGTCGCCGTCGAGTGCCGCGCCGACCATCGCGCAGGTCCGCTCGGGTTCGATGTTCGCGGCGACGCTGATCGTCCCGGTCCCGCCGACCGAGATGGTCGGCAAGGTGAGCGCGTCGTCGCCTGAGAGGACCGCGAACTCCTCGTCGGTCGTGCGCTCAGCGATCTCGCCGATTTGCCCCAGGTCGCCGCTGGCGGCCTTGAACCCCGCGATGTTGTCGTGGCTCGCGAGTTCGACAGCGGTATCGGGCTCGATGTTTCGGCCCGTCCGCGAGGGGACATTGTAGACGATTTGGGGCAGGTCGACCGCGTCCGCGATCGTCCGGTAGTGCTCGATCAGCCCGCGCTGTTCGGGCTTGTTGTAGTACGGCGAGATGAGCAACAGGCCGTCAGCACCCGCCTCGGCGGCTCGTTCGGAGAGCTCGAGCGCTTCGCGTGTGTTGTTCGAACCTGTCCCCGCGATGACGGGCACGTCGTCGACGGCCTCGATGACCGCCTCGACGACTTGGACGTGCTCGTCGTGGGTCAGCGTCGCCGATTCGCCGGTCGAGCCGACGGGGACGAGCCCGTCGACGCCCGCGGTCTCGAGGCGCTGGGCGTCGGCCTGCAGTGTTTCGAAGTCGATTCGCTCCTCGTCGTCGAAGGGCGTACACATCGCCGGGAAGACGCCCGAAAGGTCGATAGGTGAACTCATGTGTCGGCTATGGTGTCGTTGGGTCGTGTGTTCGTCCCCAATCGGTAGGGTGTATCGGTTCCAATCGGTGGACAGTCGGTGATGGTTCGTGGAATCAGTCGTGCGCGGCCGAATCGTCCCCGGGACGGGTTGCCAGCCCGCCGCGAGCACACCTACGCACGTTTGCGTTTGGGAAAACGAGGACAGACGCCGCTTACGACGGGACCGACGGTCGGGTGAGCGGCGTGGCGCATATACGGTCAACCGGTCTAATCTGACTTATTAGTTGTGTCTTTAGCCGGATCGCCCTAACTGGTGTGGAGACGCTTACATACAGGTCCGCGTAATTTATCCCCGCTCGTTACTTACCATCAACTATGACAAATTTCGGACTGAAAGTGCGAATGGCGGTCGTCGGCTCGATCCTGTTCGCATTCTACATGCTCGTCGGTGGCTTTGGCTTGCTCTGGCTCGGCACCGGTGCGTGGCCGTTGGTGTTGCTGGGGCTGCTCGTGTTGCCGGTCATCCAGTACAAGATTGGGACGTGGTCGGCGACCAGAAAGGCCGAACCGATGCCCGAAGACGGCCAGTATCAGGAGATACATCACATGGTTGACTCTCTCTGTCGGGATATGGGAATCAAAAAGCCCAAACTGATGGTTATGGACATGGGCGTCCCCAACGCCTTCGCGACCGGCCGGAAGGGCAAGGGCGTCGTCGTCGTCTCGACGGAACTCATCCGCCTCCTCCAGCGCGACGAACTCGAGGGCGTGATCGCTCACGAACTCGCACACATCAAGAATCGCGACGTCATCGCGATGGTGCTCGGTAGTTCCATCGCAATGATGGTCGGCTGGGTCGCCTACATGGTCTACATGATGGGCGGTGAGCGCAACATCGGGAGCTTCATCGTCGGAATGATCATCTCGAACATCGCACAGATGCTCGTGATGGTCTTCGTGCTCGCCATCTCGCGGTACCGCGAGTACGTCGCCGACGAGGACGCCCGCCAGTACATCGGCAGCGGCGACCCGCTCGCCCGCGCCCTCGAGAAGATATCGAAGGGAGCGGAGGGTCGCGAATCACAGGTCGACGACAGTGTGAACGCGCTGTGTATCTTGAACTCGGAGAAGGGGCTCCTGCAGATGTTGTTCGCGACGCACCCGCCGACGGAAAAGCGCATTCAGAAACTCCGGAACTAAACACTAGTCGGCGGGCGCACCGCGGTGGGACCAAACGCTGCGATTTTTATGGTCGCCCACGCCATGCTAGTATATGACGGAAATTCATCCCGGGCAGCGCGTCGCCGTTCTCGTTGACGCGCAGAACCTCTATCATACCGCACAAAGCCTTCACAGCCGGAATATCGACTACTCCGAGCTGCTCGAGAAGGCCGTTCAAGATCGCCAGCTCACGCGCGCCATTTCCTACGTCATCCGCGCGGATTCGCCCGAGGAGGAGAGCTTCTTCGAGGCGCTAGTCGATATCGGCTTCGAGCCAAAGATCAAGGACATCAAAACGTTCTCCGACGGGACGAAGAAGGCCGACTGGGACGTCGGGATGAGTCTGGACGCGGTGACGCTCGCGAATCACGTCGATACGATCGTCCTTTGTACGGGCGACGGCGACTTCTCGCGGCTCTGCTCGCACCTGCGCCATGAGGGCGTCCGCGTGGAAGTCATGGCCTTCGAGTCCTCAACGGCCGAGGAACTCATCGACGCGGCCGACTCGTTCCTTGACCTCGGCGATCGCCACGAGACGTTCCTGCTCTGACGGCTCGCCGGAGATCATAGTCGCCGTCGACCGAAATCGGCCCTCGAGAGCGGCGATACGTGAACGTCAGCGCTATAGTACCACTGGTACGTCGATGCACATTCGATTCGCTGGACTGTATGGCGATCGGTGTGTGAACCGTCTCAATTGGGACGAGAGTTCGGCTGCCGGCTCTGCCAGAGGCCAATCAACAGCGCGTACGCCGTGACGAGCAGGGTCGCACCCGTTAGAAGATAGACGAACGGCCCCGTGACGAACGTAGCCGGACCGGCGAGTGTCAGGCTGCCGATAACGAGTAAGGCGGCCCCGAGACCGATTTGCGTGACGTCCATGCGATGCCGGTAGTACCGCATCGGCTATTATAACAGTCACCATTTCATTCCGGTTAGACGGCTGATAACTGACGGTTCGTCCAGCGTCACCGTTGTCTGCAATTGACAGCGATTGCATCGCGACACCGATAGCGGCCCGTGCAGTCAGGTCGAAGGGCTTTCGACACGCCGTCTCGAATCCCAGCCAATGAGCGCAACAGACGGGAGTGCGGGACTGCCACAGCTCCGAACTATCGCGGACTACCAGTTCGGGTCGGGAGCGGGCGCGGCGCTGTTTCCGCCCGCCGAATCGCTGACGGTCAAACGGACGTCGTCGGGACGACCCCAGCAGATCCACGCCGATTCCGGCCGGATCGTCTCCTTCGGCATCGACGGCCGGTTCACCCTCGGCCTCGAGGGCGGCCGTCGGCTCGACGAGGCACTCGCCGAGCCCGCCTATCGCGTGGTCGTCGACGACGAGAGCGAGCCCTTCGTCCGCGACGAAAAGAACGTCTTTACGAAGTTCGTCCTCGAGGTTGGCGACGAAATCCGGCCGGGCGACGAGGTACTGGTCGTCCACGAGCGCGGCGAGTTGCTCGCGGTCGGGACCGCACGGCTCGACGCCGGGGCAATCCGGGACTTCGAGACGGGGATGGCAGTGAACATCCGCGAGGGCGTGCCCGCGGAGACGTAGCCGGACATCCTCTACGCGTACGACACCGGACCGACGACTACCGATGCTACAGCGAGATTGCTACAGCTGACACTCCCGTCCGATTTCCCGTTCGTACCGCGTTTTGATCTCCTCGAACAGCGTCTCACCGATCGCCGTTCGGAGCCGCGGGGCGGCCGTCGCGAAGAACTCGTCGAGGTTTTCGTACCGGTCGAACGCATCATTCTCGTCGCTGTCGTCGTAGCGACTCTCGCGCTCGTATTTGAGCGCCTGCAGACAGTTATCGATCAGATCCATGTCCTTGACGAACTGCGCGGTGGGTGTCTCGTGCGCCTCGTACTCCGCCCAGAGTGACAGGGCGTCGGCGTCCGATTCGGAATCGTCGAACGGCTCGAGCAAGTCGGTGATCGCCGCTCGCTCGCGGGCGGCTTTCTCCTCGCTGGACACCCGCTGGTCGCCGTCGTCCGCTCGAGTCGCGATATCACCGGTGCGTGCCTCTGCGAGGTCGTGAACCAGCGCCATCGAGACCGCCCGTTCGCGGTCTACGTCCTCGTCGGCACGGTCGGCGTACAGCAGACACAGCGTCGCCATCCCCCAGGTATGTGCCGCGACTGACTCCGGTGACTCGATCCCGCGGAGGACCCACCCTGTCCGGGGCTCGTCTTTCAACTCGACCGCCTCGAGCAGGGCATCGAATTCGTCGGCCATCGGGCGGGACCACGCGACGATAGGGATTGAAAACGTCGGTCGACGCTCCGGGAGTTTGAATGGAGTAATAGTGTGTGGGTGATAATAGCAGACACTGATGCTACAGCAGCCAGATCTACACGGCCAGACCGCGTTTATCACGGGAACGACGCGGGGAATCGGGAAACAACTCGCACTCGCGCTCGCCGAACAGGGCTGTAACATCGTCTCGACGGGCAAGACCGTCGACGACTCGGACTCCGACCTCGAAGGGACGATTCACCGGACGGCCGAGGAGTGCGCGGCGAAGGGCGTCGAGACGCACGCGATCCAGTTGGACGTCCGCGACGAGGCAGCCGTCGAGGCGGCTATCGACGAAGCGATCGACGAGATGGGCGAGATCAACCTCGTCATCAACAACGCCTCGGCCATTCAGATAGGGAACGTCGAGGACGTGCCGGCCAACCGGTACGACCTCCTGAACGAGGTCAACGTGCGTGGCACCTATCTCGTCTCGCGGGGCTTCATCGACCACCTTCGGGGCACCGAGGAGGACGCCTGGATTCTGACGAACGCGCCGCCGGTCGAGATCGACCGCGCGCCAGGGGCGGCGGCCTACTCCTGGTCGAAGATGGGGATGTCGTTCGTCACGCTCTCGCTGGCCCAGGAACTGGCGGATGACGACGTCGGCTGTAACTCCTTTGGCCGGTGACTGCCATCGATACGCGCGCGACCCGCTACTTCGAGATGGGGACGGAAGATGACTGGCGGACACCCGAAATCGTCTCGGACACGGTCCTGGAGATACTGACCCGCGACCCGGCCGAGTTCACCGGGAACTGTGTCTACGACGAGGAGTTCCTCCGCGAGGCCGGCGTCGAGGACTTCTTGACGTACAACCTCACCGAAGGCGATCCGGAACCAACGTCGGCGCAGCTCTTTGATCCGGAGTACTCGCGGTCTGGGGACGCGTGACGGCGTGTAACGAGCAAAACGGCTATGTTCGCCGCGCTGATCCTGCGTCGTCATCGGGCACTGGCCTCGAGCGAACGACAAAGTAAAAGGTCGCCCGTGGCGACGTGTCGAGTATGTTTGGAGGAGGCGGCGGCGGACTCAACCCGCGCAAGATGGAACAGATGATGGAGCAGATGGGCATCGACGTCGAGGATATCGAGGCCGAAGAGGTCATCATCCGCACCGATGAGTACGATCTCGTCTTCGACGACGCCGAGGTCACAAAGATGGACGCCCGCGGCCAGGAGACCTACCAGGTCATCGGCTCGCCCGAAGAGGTCGAGGCCGGCTCGGCCGGCGGGAGTGCCGGCGGCGCTGACGCCGGGAGCGAGGCCAGTGCCGAGTCGGATCCATCGATCCCCGATGACGACGTCGAACTCGTCGCCACGCGAGCCGGCGTCAGCGAGGACGAGGCCCGCGCAGCTCTCGAGGACACCGACGGCGACCTCGCCGCAGCAGTCGAGTCCCTCGAGTGACTCGCGTGAGCGGCGACGATATCGCGGACGACGCGGCCGACAGTGAGACCGAAGCCGAAAGCGACCGCGTGCCGGTCCTGCTCGTTCGCGGCGACCGCGAGTACCTCGTCGAACCCGGCGACGAAATGGGGACCGACCTCGGCGTCCTCGAGGTCCCCGAGGACGTCCAGTCGGGCGACACGATCGAGACGCATCTGGGCGACGAGTTTCAGGTCCGCCGACTGCGGGGCCCGGACCTCTTTCATCACTTCGAGCGGACGGGCGCGCCGATGGTCCCCCGCGACATCGGACTGGTGATCGGCGAGACCGGCATCGCCCAAGGCGACCGCGTGCTCGACGCCGGCACCGGAACCGGCGTGCTCACGGCCCTGATGGCTCGGGCCGGTGCCGACGTCGTGACCTATGAGCAGGACGCCGACTTCGCAGACGTCGCCCGCGAAAACATGGCGCTGGGCGGCGTTGCGGACGATGTCGACGTCCGAACCGGCGACGTTCTCGAGGAGATTGACTCCCTTGAGCCGTCGTCGTTCGACGTGCTCACCCTCGATACGGGCGACGCGCCCGAGATGGTCGAACACGCGCCAGACCTACTCGTCGACGGCGGGTTCATCGCGGTCTACAGCCCGTTCATCGAGTCGACCCGTGAGGTCTCGGAGACAGCCAGAGAAGTCGGCCTCGCGAATATCACGACTCGAGAGACGATTCAACGCGAGATGCAGTTCGACGAACGGGGTTCGCGGCCGTCGACGGCCCCCGTCGGTCACACCGGCTATCTGACGATCGCGCGTAACGAATAGAATACGGTAGATTCACATCTCGTTCTGTTCCGAGATTCTCCGTATACCTCTCGGAAATAATTCGTGCATCAATATAGATAGGGTAATTGCAGAAATTATGATCCAATAGAGGGATAGGCTAATGATATTACTGTCCACGTATACAAGAACCAGAGCAATAATCGGAGCTCCTATTAAGGACTTTATTTTATGTAGTTTTGATTTACAGTAATAAATTATATATCTACTATCAAAATAACTCACCCATATATATGTACTTTTCGCTCATTTATCGCATATTGAAAATAATAGCCGCGGTAGGATATCTGGGGACAGCAAGGGATGTCGTCAGACCAGCCGCATCTCGAGAAGGCTTCCAAGAGGTCATTCCACCTTTAAATGTCCACATTTTTTGATCTCGAACAACGGGGAGGCTTTGGTCCCACTCAACACTACCAATCGAAACCACATTACCAGCAGCAGCACTAATTACTGCCCCCAGTGCATCCGCAATAGAATCTCGTTTCAGAATCTTAGCAATGGCCTTAGGGGCTTTTTTAGCCATTGCCTTTATTACTTGACCGGCAACTACTGCCTTTGATACTGTAGCAGCATATTTGTTCAGTTCAGCACATATTACATCGTAGCTATGAGAAAGACAGCTAAACGTACAAGATCCAAGTTTTTTCTCCTTTACTCCAACTCTTTTTATAACATTAGGAGTTGATTGTGTAGAGGCACTATTTGTTATATGAACATCTTCTTGGTCTTCAGTATTAGGATCGTAAACCAACATCTGCTCATTAATATTATTTGAACGACTATTTCCGTGGGGTTTTTTGCCTTTTCACTCAGGGCATCCTTCGAATATTCCCTCACATACACTTTTTTGGTATCCCTATCTATTACATTTAACTTTTCTTCTCCTCCATTGTTGAATTTATAATATAATCGGTTTTCGTATTGGCCAAGGTATTCCATATCATGGCTTACCTGATTCTGTTTCTCGCTCGGTTCCGCTCCTGATTCAGCACTACTGGTAGGGAGAGTTCCCACGCTTGTTAGAGCAATCCCGGTTGTTAGCACCTTTCTTCTCCTCATACCATAAACTATATTCTAACCTTTATTAAATCTCTCTAACTATTGTACTATTAATAACTTTCGATTATGGAGTGTAGCATTAAATTTGACCACCCACAGCACGTTTAATATTGTAGACGACACACGTCAGAACGATTTTACGGCATTCTCGATACCAGTGACATACCCACGATATTTCGTAGCAGAGCGTGTCATATAATGGTTTGTAACGTGAATTATTCACGGTCTCGGCCTTGAGCAAAACCCATGACTGACGAAATTCATAGGGTTACACGTGAATTGAGTGCTGTATAATCGCCAGGTAGAGGGCATGAGTCATGTTCTATGACACGCTGTAGCATGCTATTTACCACCCTGAAGACGGTCCTCAGACAACTCACTGGATGTAGAGAGTCCCATTGATCCGAGCGTTATGCGCATGATTCATGAGGGGGACTACTGATGGTTGGTTAGCGTTCTCACGTTCTCTTCCTGTGGTTTATCATGGAATTACTTGCAGTCGTAGCCTTTGTCAGCGGTAAAGCCATGCAACTTGCCTGCCGCAACGCGGACGAGTTGCCAGCCGATCTGCGTGACGTTTCTCCTCGTATATTAAGTATCAAGATCTGTTTGTGTGACTGTATCGGTAAATCGGCGCCTTGAGTGCCTGAATGCGGTGATCCGTCCAATGGTGTCGTGTTTGCTCGCGTTTTCGCGGTCGAAAAACGTCGCGTTCATCGCGGCATAGCCTGATGGCTCGTAGGGCTGCGTTGAGAGGCGAAGCAGCACTCGCCAGACTGGCATCTTGATCCTGTCAACCAAATTGAGAAGCAACGCTATGAACCAAAGCGACGCTGCACAACTAGTGAGAGAGAAGTGCTATTGATCGAAATTGAGCGGAGCGAGCTTTGCGCTCTCCAAAAGAGAGCTACGCGCTCAATTTAAAGATTAGGCTAAGGGACATCGTGAGTAAGGCGCTATGTGCTACGCTCACGAGGGACCGTGGATTGAGACGTCTTCGGGCGTCTCATCATCGACCGAAATCGTTGGTTTCGCGGACCTCGCGAATCTGCGATTCACTCAGTCAAGAGAGCACGAACTCTCTTGAGCGACAGCGCAAAATTTCGCTAGTTGTCGTCCTCGCGCCACTTATGCTCGCACTCGGTACAGATGAAGAAGCGCGTCTCGGACTCGTCCGCCGACCGGATCTGTTGCATGTACCAGTGGGCGCGGTCGTTGTTACACTCGGGACAGATAGCGTCGGTCTCGGGCAGCGAAGTCTCGCCGGAGGACTCGATAATCTCGCTGGCTTCCTGGTCGTCGGTGACGATGTACTGGTCGGCGTCGCCTTTCGGCTCCGTGTAGCCACAGCTACCGCACTCCCAGAGGCCGTCATCGGCTTTCATCATCGAACCGCATTCATCGCAGAATTCCATCGTTGTCCGGGCTACGGAGGTGGAGCGACTTAAGGAACCTGTTTAGGATCGTTGACCGATCACGGAGTCACGACCGCCGTAGGGGCTTATCCCTCGCCTTCCGACTGGTACGGCTCGCCGACGGCCTCCCGCGGGAGGACGTTGTTGAGTTCCGACTCGAGATCGTCCATCGACTCGAAGCGGTCGCTGCCACTTTGCTCGATGAGCGATCCCAGGTTTCGCTCGCCGTCCGCGAGGAGGAGCGTGACATCTCCGAGTTCGGCGGCGGCTTCGTCCTGTGTGATGGGGTACTCGAGGTCCTCGAGCACGGATTCGATGTGACTAAGTTTGACGTCGGACATGGTCGGACGAACGCGGGCGACTGGCTTGTAGCTCCGCGATAATCCGGAACACTGTCTCAAACAGTAACATTTCGTTTCGAAACTATAATCGGGCGGGCTATCGCAGGTAGGGTCGATGCGAGGGATCGTCGATCGGATCATCGCACCCTTTGCCGTCGATCGGCGGGTGCTCGCGCTTGCGGGCGCTCGAATGGCGGACGGAATCGGGAACTCGTTTCTGATTATCGTCATTCCGCTGTACGTGACCAGCGGCATCGTCGACGGGACGACGTTTGGGTTCGGCGAGTCGATGATCATCGGAGTGATCCTCTCTCTGTTCGGGTTCCTCAACAGCAGTTTTCAGCCGTTTACCGGGCGGTTATCGGACCGTCTCGGCCGACGCAAACCCTTCATTCTGGTCGGGCTTGCCGGCCTCGCGCTGACGAACGTTACCTACATCTTCGCCGAGACGTACGTCTCCCTGCTCGTCATCCGCGGGCTCCAGGGCGTCAGCGTCGCCTTCATCATCCCGTCGTCGGTCGCGCTCGTGAACGAACTCGCGACGACCGGCGACCGGGGCGGGAACATGGGCGTCTACAACACGTTCCGACTGGTCGGCTTCGGTGCCGGTCCGGCGGTGGCCGGTGCAGTCGTCAGTCGCGGCCCGTACGCGCTTCCTGCCGGGGTGAGAGTTGACGGCTTCGACGCGGCCTTCTACGTCGCGACGATCACGGCCACGATCAGCTATGTCTTGGTGACGATCCTCGTCTCCGACTCCGAGTCGACGGGGGCCAACGCCGGCGCGGACCTCTCGATTCCGATCTTCGACCAGTCGGGCACCAACCTGCTCGATCCCGTCTTCACGCTCGGCGTCGCGTCGCTGTTCATGGCGACCGCGATCGCGCTGTTCGCGACCATCCAGCCCCAGGTCAACGCCCGCCTCGAGCAGGGGGCGACCTGGTTCGGCCTGCAGTTCGCGGCGTTTATCATCGCCCAGGTCGCCCTACAGACGCCGATCGGGCGGGCCTGCGACCGGTACGGCCGCCGTCCATTCATCGTCACCGGGATGGTGTTGTTGATCCCGACAACGCTCGTACAGGGGTTCATTCTCTCCTCCGGAGTGATGTTTCTGGCGCGGCTGTGTCAGGGGATCGCCGCTGCGATGGTGTTCGCCCCGTCACTGGCGCTGGCGGGCGATCTCGCCGGCGAGGGCGAGTCCGGATCGAAGCTGTCGGTGCTCACGATGGCCTTCGGCTACGGCATCGCCGTCGGCCCGCTCTCATCGGGTGCGCTGGTGGGATTCGGCTTCGAGGTCCCCTTCGTCTTCGGGACCGTGCTCGCAGTTCTCGGGACGATCCTTGTGTATACGCAGGTCGAGGAGACGCTCGAGGCGACGGCCTCCGTGCCGGTCGTCGGGAGCGATTGAGGTCTCGAAGCTGTTCATCGACGACCTGCAGCCCTTCGCCGGTGAAGTCGGCTGAGAGCTGGGTCGGCGAGATCTCGGGGCCACGGTGGGACGCAACGCAAAAGTACCGGATACGCATACGGTTCGACGATGACGCTCTCGGAGGAGGCCCAGGACCGGTTGGCGGACGTGGTGGAGCTACAGCCGACGAAGAATTCCGAACTCCAGGACCGGTGGGAGATGGAAAGCGGCAGCGAGGTCCACCAGTACCTTGAGAACGAACTCAGTGACTACTACTTCCGGGACGACAACAGCCTGATCCGCGCGACCGCGGAGGCGGCCGACCTGGTCGATGTCGAGCCGGGCATTGAGAGCGATCCCGAGGGTGACGGCGTGCCCTCCAAAATCCGTGTGCCCGAACTACAGGCTCGGATCGTCGCGGTGCTGGCCGGTCCCGAGGAGCGATCCGAGAGCGTCGTCTCGGTGCTCCACAGGCTCCGAGACGAGTACGACGTCGATCCCGACGCCGAGGATGTCCGCTCGGGGCTTCAGAGTCTGCGCCGGAAGGGCGTCGTCGAGGTCGAGTACCGCACCGTCCCGACGTTCCGACTGGCAGTCGAGCGCGAGGACCTCGAGGTCGCCGTCTCGGACTGACGCCTCGATCGGGAGCGGTGTTACAGCCCCGGTCGTCGTCGCCGCCGGCGCTCCGCGAGGAGTTGCTGTGACCGTTTTCCGGGCCCGCCCTCGATCGGCCAGCCGCGGGTGCGCCAGACCGGCGGCTCGGGTTCGAACTCGTTACAGGAGCCGGAACACTCGGCGGCCGTCTGGCACCGTCCCTTGGCGGCGCAGTACGGCAGCGCCTGGGTCGCATCTCGAGCACGCAACTCGAAGTGTCGGCAGTCGGGACGCATCGTATCGACGAACGAGCGCCAGCCGCGTTCGTAGGCGCGCTCGGCGATTGCGAGTCGTTTGTCGGCCTTCCAATCGGGCTCGACGTACTCGAATCGAGCGGCAGAGTCGTCCCGCTTTCCGCCGTCGGGCCGCTCGAGAATCCGAGTCCCAGGCTCGTCGACTGGGAGCGAGCGGGGATGCCATTCAACCTCGGTGGTCAGATCGTCGGGCTCGAGCGAGAGGATACCCGCCTCGATCGGCAGGTCCTCGAAGAGGGCTGGTTCAACCCGCTCGCCGGTTTTTCGGGTCGCGACCCAAACCTCGTCAGCCAGCCCCATCGCGACATCATACTCGAGTTGCGAGGCGAGTGCGCGGGCGGCGCTGGCGTCTAAGTCCGGCTTGTTCTCGATCGCGACGATGCGCTCGAGCCAGTCTGGATAGACCCACTTTCGCCGGATCTCGATGCGATTGCCGTTCGTTCTGGTCTCGAGGATCCCGCGATCGGCGGCGCTGTGGATCGCCTCGCGGACGTATCGCCACGGGTAGCCGGGGTGGGGAAGCGTGTCGCGGTAGTAGGCCCACTCTTCGGGAGCGTTTCGGACGACGTGGCGGAGATCGCTGTCGAGCCGCTCGAGGCCGAATTTCGCCCGGTGGCGGAGCGAATCAGTGTCGCACTCGAGGACGATGGTGTCCCAGCGGCGGCGCTTCGTCCCGAGCTGGCGGGCGACGATGACCGTGCGGCCGTCGCCGGCGAGGTCCGCTTCCGGTGGCCATTCGCATTCGGCCCACCGGCAGGCTCGGAGTTCGAACCCGAATTCGGCAGTATGTGGGTCCACGGGGCCTCCTTCGAATCGAAGAACGAAAAGCGCTACTCGATCTGATCGTCACACCGCGCCGTAATTAGTTACGAAACGGCTCGAGCCGGCGAGCACTATCGGCTCTATAGAGCGAGCGCGAGCCTCATGCCTGGAAGTACCTATTGGACTCGTCGTCGTCACGTCCGGCGGGTCGGACTGTACGATCGGAGCGTCGACCCTGCGGAACCTGCTGTGGATCGTCGACAGGTTCCCGTTTGCGACCCTGCTCGGGATGGCGTTGATACTGTTCGCCGACGAAAATCAGCGTGTCGGCGATTTCATCGCGAATACGATCGTCGGTAAGCAACGCTAGAGCTGCCGCCTCGATCGATCTCCGAAGCGATCGCCGGCTCGTCCGACCTAGTTGCGAGCGGCGGGCGGTGGTCCTTACTCTTCGTCTTCGTCTTCCTCCTTACGCTCGTCAAGGAACTCGTGGGCGTCCTCTAAGATCTCCCGTGGGCCGTCCTGTGTGACGGTGTTGATCGCCTGTTCGTAGTCGCGCCACTGGAGGTCGCGATGTTCGTTTGAGAGTTCCGCGCTAGCCTCGAACGATTTCGCGATAAAGAGGTGAACGGTCTTATGAATCGTCTTGCCGTTCGCCTCGAAGACGTAGTCGTAGTCCTTGCGAAAGCCGTCGAGTAGTCGGAACTGTTCGATACCTGCCTCTTCCGTTACTTCGCGGATCGCCGTCTGCTGTAGTTCTTCATCTCCTTCGACACCGCCCTTGGGAAACTCCCAATCGCCTGGGCGGCTCTTGAGTAGAAGATACTCGCGCCGGCCCCGCGTATCGCGGAAGAGGATCGCGCCTGCGCTCGTAGCTTCGACTGCCATTACGTGGGCTAACAGGTGCGACGTTAAGTGAATATCGAACTGTTCGTCCAACGGACACTGATTTCGTCCCCGAGTGTCAGGCACTTGGTATCCCAACGACTACAGTCGTGGACCGATGAAACGGAAGCGGCCCATCTCAGCAAGTTTTTACGCGCCCACCGCGGACGTATTTGACAGCATCAGCCATGACCTTCGTCACCCGCCTCACCCTCCAGAGCGGCGACCGAGCCGCGCTCGATAGTATCGTCGAAGACATCAAATCAAATGCAGAACGAAAGGGAGCAGCACTGAAAGGGCCCCACTCCCACCCCCAGAGAAGTTCTCGGTCCCCCAGCGCTGTCGGCTCCACGCTGATGACGACCGCCAGTTCTCCTCGTGGGAGTACACCGTCTTCACCCGCGAACTCGAGATTCACGGCCACGACAGCCTCGCGCGCAACATCGCCTCGCAGAGCTTTCCCGACTCGGTCCACATCGAGGCCGAGGTCGAGCAGATCCACGGCGCAGGTCGCGGTAACTGACTAGTTTCTATCGTCTTGCAGCGAGACCGTCGACAGGGCTTTTTACCGTTCCCGATGAGGACAGTATATGACCGCGGATGACCTCGTCTCGCTGCGTCGAGACCTCCACCGGAAACCCGAACCCGCCTGGCGCGAATTCTATACGACCGCACGGATCGTCGACGAACTCGAGTCCCGACTCGGTGACGACCTCGCTGAACTCCATGTCGGCCCCGAGGCCATCGCAGGCAACCATCGAATGGCAGTCCCCGACGACGCCGACCTGACCCACTGGTACGAACAGGCTCGAGATGCCGGCGTCGACAAGACTGTCCTCGAGCGACTCGAGGGCGGGTACACGGGTGCGGTCGCCGTCCTCGAGCGCGGCGAAGGACCGACCGTCGGGCTGCGGGTCGACATCGACGGCCTCCCGCGACGGGAGTCCGACGCGCTGGACCACGCACCCGTCGCGGAGGGCTTTCGCTCCGAACACGAGGGCGCGATGCACGCCTGTGGCCACGACGCCCACGCGACAATCGGAATCGGCGTGCTCGAGGCAATCGCAGACGACGGTGAGCGACTCGACGGTGAGCGCGAGCGAACGGAGCGCGATCCACATCGGAACGCGGAGCGTTCCGAGGAAGAGTCGCGATCCTCATCAGAACAGGGTTCCGACGGAGACTTTTCGGGGACGCTGAAAGTGTTCTTCCAGCCCGCCGAGGAGGTCGTCGGCGGCGGGAAGTCAATGGCCGAAAGCGAACACATCCGGGATATCGATGCCCTGCTCGCGGTCCACATCGGTCTCGATCATCCGACCGGCGAGGTCGTGGCCGGGATCGATGGCTTTCTCGCGGTTTCACACCTCGAGGCGGAGTTCACCGGCGAGTCGGCACACGCTGGTGGTCACCCCGAACAGGGCCGCAACGCGGTCCAGGCGATGGCGACGGCTGTCCAGAACCTCTACGGAATCCCGCGGCACAACGATGGCAAAACGCGGGTCAACGCGGGCGTCGTCGAGGGCGGCAGCGCCGCCAACGTCATCCCTGACGAGGCCCGGATCCTCGCCGAAGTCCGGGGCGAGACGACCGAACTAATGGAGTACATGAAAGGGCGAACCCGGCAAGTGGTCCGGAGCGCCGCCGAGATGCACGACTGCGAGGTCTCGTTCGAGACCGGTGCCGAGGCTCCCAGCGCGACCAGTGACGAGGAACTCGTCTCGATTGTCGCCGACATCGCGGGCGAGACGCCGGGCGTCGACCGCGTCCTCGAGCGCGACGAACTCGGCGGCAGCGAGGACGCGACCTTCCTGATGCGGGCAGTACAGGAAAACGGCGGTCATGCCTGCTACGTCGGTGTCGGGACCGATCACCCCGGCGGCCACCACACCGCGACGTTCGACGTCGACGAAGACAGCATCCAGCACGGAATCGACGTGCTAGCGGGCTCATTAGAGGAGATAAGCCGTCAACAAGTCTGATCAATATTTTCGAAACTACTCTCGAGCGGTAGTGGCCGGGAGCGGGCTCCGAGCATCGCGAGGAGTCCGCGACTCGGGGGAGGGCAGGCAGTTCACCGACGTTCACCGCGAGCGAGTGAAACGAGCGAGCGGACCGACGACCGACCTGAAACGAAGTTGAAGGGAGGGAGGAGTACTTTTGATCGAAACTGAGCGGGATCGAAGATCCCGCGAGGTCGTCGGGCGGCAGCGCCGCCCGACTGCAAGCGATTCCTCCGGAATCGCCCAGTCCAAAAGAGCGCTTCGCGCTCTTTTGAAGATTTTGCCGAGGGACATCGCGCTGTGCGGCGAAGCCGCCAGCGCGATAGACCGTGGTTCGAGACGCCTTCGGCGTCTCGTCATCAAGCGAAACCTTCGGTTTCGCGGACCTCGCGAATCTTCGATTCGCTCAGTCACGAGAGAGCTTCGCTCTCTCGAACGACAGAGCAAAATTTCGGTTCTAGTATTTCGGCTCCGCGCCCGTCGTCTCGTAGACCTTCTCCATGAGTTCGTCGCGCCGGTCCTGCCAGCCCGCCAGCCCCTCGGGACTGGTCGGATAGTTCTCGTAGTGGGCGAGCAGTTCGTCGGCGCGGCGCTTGGTCTTGTAGAGGTTCCAGATGGTGCCCCAGTGGCCGCGGCTCTTGAGCATGGCCTCGAGTTTGAGTTTGAGCCCAATGTCCGTACTGCCGGAGTAGAGGGCTTCGGCGAGCTTGTCGCCAGGCATCGCGGCGAGCAGTCCCATCAGGTCATCAACGTCGACGGCCGTCGAGAGGATGTTGTAGACGTCCAACGCGGCGTAGCGCGCGCCGAAGTGGTCCATCACTTTCTCGTTGTACTCCCAGAAGGTGTCCTCGCTGTAGTCGCCGGTCTCGAGGGCTTCGATGGCCCGCTCGGCAGCGTACTTACCGCCGTAGGCGGCCCCGGCGATACCACCGCCGGTCGTGGGGTTGACGTGGCCTGCAGCGTCGCCGATGGCCATGTAGCCCGGGTGGACCGCGGAGTCGTAGGGTCGACGGGTGGGCAGCGCCGCGCCGAGTTTGTCCTCAACCTCCGCGCCGTCGAACTCAGGGCGGTTCTCGAGGTCACGTTTGAGGTCGTCGACCAGTTGCATCGGCTCCTCGGTCATCTGGAAGCCGAGGCCGGCGTTGATCTCGGTATCGGTGCGCGGGAAGTACCAGAGGTAGCCCGCTGCGCGCTCGGTCGGCTTGAAGACGAGCGCGTCGTCCCACTCGACGGGCTCTTCGACGTGGACGATCTCACGATAGGCCGAACAGAAGTGGCTGTAGTCGACGTTGGTGTCGAAGGTAGAGTCCGAGAAGTCGACGTTGTCCTGTAGCACGGAGAGCGAGCCTGCGGCGTCGATGACGATATCGGACTCGTACGTGATCGGGTCGCCCTTCCGGATCGCTTCGACGCCCGTGACGCGACCGTCGTCGTTCTGGACGACGTTTTTCACGACGGTGTCGTAGTGGAAGTCAACGCCAGTGTCACCCGCACCGTCGATGATCCGCCGGCCGTACTCCCAGCGATCGATGACGGCGAGTTCGCCGGGCACCGGAATCTCGAGGACGGTGTCCTCTTGGGGGATCTCGAAGCGGCCGTGATCGACGCCCGTGTTGGTAAAGGCCGGCTCGAGTTTCGACTTCGGGATCGCCTCGGGGAAGGCGTCGGCACCCTTCAGGGCGTCGCCACAGGCGATGTGGCCCGCTTCCTCCTCGTCCTTTCGCTCGAGGATGATGACATCGTACCCCTCCTGTGCGATGGTCGCTGCGGCGTAGCACCCTGCGGTTCCTGCCCCAACGACAACCGCGTCCGGCGACTGCGTCTTCGCGGTCGCGGTGGTAGCCGACTGCTCCTGCGTACTCATACCAACAGTGTGAACACCGCGGCAAGAAAACGTTTTATAGTCGGTTCGTCGGAGTGTCGGCCGCGAAATCACGTGCCGGGGCCGATCGATGAGTCGCTACTCGAATACCGATGTCACGGGCGAGAACCGACGCAAACCGCTGGCTCGATCAGCCGCGGTGAAATAAAGAGTTTTGGTGAGGTCTTCCGTATCGGGCCGTATGACAGAGTACACTATCGAGTTCGTCGGGACGGGTGAGACGATCACCTGCACCGACAAGGAGACGATCCTGAGTCGGTGTCTCGAGGCGGGCATCGCCCAGGAGTACTCCTGCCGAGTCGGGATGTGTCTGGCGTGTTCGGCCGAAATCGTCAAGGGGGAGGTTACCCAGCCCGCGGCCCGCGGGCTGACGGACGAAGAGGCCGAGAACTACGCGCTGACCTGTATGGCTCGCCCGCAGTCGGACCTGCAACTCGACCGCGGGAAGTACCCGCCGAGCATCGAGGGCGATCTCGAGGCCGACGGTGCGACTGACGGTGCGGTCGCCGACGACTGAGACGGTCTGCTGTCGCCGGTACCGACGCACACGCAGGACGGGTCGCCGGGTGCGCCGGCACTGACTGACAGGAGGCCGTCTGCGTCAGTCCGCGACCGCACAGTTGTTCGGCCCGAGTTCGAGTTCGAACGCCGTTTCTTCGTCGACGTCCTCGCGGCCGAGATTCGCTGCCACGATGCGCTCGTGGTTGGACGGCCGCGGCGGGAGGTCGCTCGTCGCGTGAGCGACGAACGCGGCTTCGTCCATCGAGAGCGCCGTGAGCCGGTCGCGCAGAGTCTCGAGTCGGGCAGCATAGGTCCCGTTCTCACGTGGTTCGGCAGCGTCGCTGTAGTGGCCCGGTGCAATCGTCGCGTCGGCGGAGTGCTCGAGAACGCGGTTCTGAAGCGTCTCGTACAGTTGCTCGGCGGCAGTGGCCGCACCGTCATCGCCGCGCTCTAGGTCCGGCCGGCCGACGCCCTCAAAAAGAGCGTATCACCGGTGAATAGGGTCTCGGCGTCGCCGTCCTCGAGGCGAAGTGAGACCGATTCGCTCGTGTGGCCCGGCGTCGCCACGACGGTCAGCGTGGCGTCGCCGATTTGCAGTTCCGCGGCGTCGCCGACGGTCGTCGCGTCGAACGCGAGGCCGCGATCCGTCGCGCCGCCGGGGACGACCGCTGCCGCGTCGGTCCGCTCCGCGAGCGTGCGGACACCACTGACGTGGTCGGCGTGGACGTGGGTGTCGATGGCGTATTTGATTTCTGTGTCCCGCTCGTCGGCATCTGCCTCGTACTGGTCGGCGAACGCTCGAAGCGGATCGATCACCGCCGCCTCGCCGCCGCTGTAGATCGCGTAGGCGAGACAGCCACTCGAGGGGCGGTCGTACTGCAGGACCGTCGCGGGCGCGTCGACCTCGAGTTCGCGGGCCGCGTACAGGTCGGCCCAGGCGTCCATCCCGCCGGCGAGGTTGGCTGCGTCGACGTTCGCGTCTCGGAGGAGGTCGACCGCGTGGGCGCTCGCTTCGCCGCGGCCACAGACCGCGAGAATCGGTTCCTCGAGGTCAGCCACGAGGTCGGTCACGCCGCCGGTGGCCTGGGCCTGAACGAACTTCATGTGGGGAATCTGGATGGCCTCGACGCCCTCGCCCGTGAGGTGCCAGCGCTCGAACTCGTCGCGGTCGCGGACGTCGAGGACGGTCAGTGAATCGCCGGACTGCAGTCGCTCGGCCAGCGTCTCGGGAGCGATCGAGGGAGTCTCGTCGGCTGGGTCGTCGGCGTCGCTCCGGTTGGTCATACCCGTCGGTACGCGCTCGAGGCAGGTAACGGGCGCGGCCAGGGTGGACTGCCACCAACGTTCAACACGCTGCGCAGTGTCGTCTCGGTATGGACGCCGCCGAATTCCAGGAGTCGATCGAGGAGTCGATGGCTGTCGAACTCGATCGTCTCGGCTCGTCGAAACTCCTCGTTGCGCTCACCGACGCCGATCTGACGGAGGAACGGATCCTCTGGACCGCTGCGGAGAGCGAACGGGCTGCGATGGAGACCCTCGAGGCGTGGGCCGACGATGAAGATCACGAGGACGCGCGCCAGGTATTCGCCGAGTATCGCGATCAGGAACGCGACCACTACGACCGGATTACGGCCATGCTCGCGGACGGCGAGTTCGACACCGGAGACGCCGGGCCGATGCACGCAACGCTTCGCTCGCTCGAGACGACGACGGCTCGGCTGGGCGGGCTCGTCGGGCGAGCGCTGGTCGCCGATCAGATGCACCTCCAACTGATCAGTTTCTTCGTCAACGAAGGCGACGAGAAACACGCCGACTGCTTCCGAGAACTGCGAACCGAGACGGCCGCCCAGGGCGACCGAGCGGCTGAGTTACTCGCGGACGTCTGTGCGGAGAGCGAAGACTGGGAGCGGGTGCGGGCGGTCGCCGAGGACGTGATCGAGACTGCGTACGACGCGTACGCCGACTCGCTGGATGACCTCGGTCTCGATCCGAAGCCGATCTGTTGAGAGGAGACCTTGATTCGAATCGGCGACCGAAGCCGCGGCTGTCGGGTCGCCGCCGTTGATCGGAGAGAAACGAACACGACCGGGAACAGGACTGGGACTCGAATCGCCGACGCGCAGTTCGCTCGACTACTCGACGAAGTCGATGTCTTCGCCCTGTGCGGGTGCTTCGGGCTGGACGGGTTCCTCGCCGTCCGGTCGGCCGTAGATCTGGGGCGATTCGACGCCCGTGACGACGATCATCGTCCGCATGCTGCCCTCGAGGCTCTCGTCGATCGAGGTGCCCCAGATGATGCGGGCGTCAGGATCGATCCGGTCGTAGATCTCTTCGACGACGCCTTCGGCCTCTTCGATGGCCATGTCGTTGCCGCCGGTGACGTTGACGAGGGCGGAACTCGCACCCGAAATGTCGACATCGAGCAGCGGCGAGCGCAGCGCGGTCTTGACCGAGTCCTCGGCCTTGGCTTCGGAGTCGGATTCGCCCAGACCGATCATGGCGACACCACCGCGTTCCATGACGGTGCGAACGTCAGCGAAGTCCAGGTTGACGAGACCGGGCTTCGTAATGAGTTCCGTGATGCCCTTGACCGAGCGCATCAGCACTTCGTCGGAGACCTTGAACGCCTGACGGACGGGAAGTTTGCCGACCGAATCGAGCAGGCGGTCGTTGGGGACAACGATCACTGTATCAGAAACGTCACGCAGGCGCTCGAGACCGGCTTCAGCGTTCGTTCGTCGAACCTCGCCCTCCGCCGTGAAGGGCGTCGTGACGATCGAGATCGTCAGCGCGCCGGCCTCGCGGGCGGCCTTGGCGACGACCGGTGCGGAGCCCGTCCCGGTACCGCCGCCGAGCCCGGCCGTGACGAAGACCATGTCCGAGCCGTCGATGGCATCGTAGATGTCCTGCTGACTCTCGAGGGCGGCTTCCTCGCCCACTTGCGGGAGCGAACCGGCCCCACGGCCGCCGGTCTTCTCCTCGCCCATGAGGATCTTGGTGTCGGCCTCGATCTCCACGAGGTGTTGGACGTCAGTGTTGGCGGCGACGAGTTTCGCGCCGTGGATGCCCTCCTCGTGCATGCGGTTGACCGTGTTACCGCCGGCACCGCCACAGCCGACAACCGTGATGTCGGTCTGGAGGTCCTGCAGAACGTCTTCGAGTTCGTCGTCGGTCATCGTCCCAGTTGTTCGGCCGTCCGACCCGTCGCTGCCGGACGGCTGTCCGTCCCGTGGCGCGCCGTCGTCGGGGACCGCGGCCTCCCCGTTTTCGGCCTCGTCGATTGCGTCGTCGATTAGAGAGTCCATTCTTGGCCCTGTCTAAACAATGGAGCATAATTACCTTTCCCCTACACGTCAGCCACCTGTATGACACGTTAATAGATTCTTACGTATGCGATCGGAGAGAGACGTCGTATTCACTGGAGTGAGCCGAGTAATAATAAATTACTGTCGGTCGCTGAGCCGATCAGAACGGGAACCGACGTGTCCGCTCGGTCCGAACTCTCTCGGGACTGACCGTTTCCCCGTCGACGGTGACCGGGTCGCCGTCGGCAAGCGCGCCGAACTTCGGCCCTTCCGGCACGCCGACCTGCTGTGCCAGTGCGGGATCGAAGGCCGTCTCTTCGGCGATGACGGCGTCGTCTTCGACTCGCACCGCGTCGAACTTCGCCTCGAGAACCGCGGCCAGTTCCTCGACGATCGTTTGTCGTGACTCGCTTGCGCCGGTCCTTTCCTCGTTCCCGGTCTGGGGGACCGCCACCCGCGAACCGACCCGGCTGCCGCCGTTATCGGTCGCGAACGCAACAGTGTGTTCCTCGACGGCCGTCCGGACGCGCTCGGGATCGATCCCCTGTGCGGTACCCACGAGATCCGCCGGGAGGTCGACGACGGTGAACGATTCCGTGAGCCGCTCGCCGAAACGGATGCCGTCGTCGACGGCTCCGAGGTCGGACTCGACCGCGTCAACAACCTCGAGCGGACGGTCGTCGACCTCCCGCAGCCAGGTCTCGCTGACGACCCGACAGTCACTATCCTCGAGAGTCTCCTTGAGGACCGGCCACTCACCGTCGAGCAGTGCGATATCGGCGTTACTGGCCTCGAAGGATCGCTCTATGACGTCGCGATGTGCTGTCGGGTGATCCATTGCCTCGAGCGCCCAGTCGGGGGCGATGTGGCCGACTGCCCACGACGTGTTGCGGACGATCCGCTCGAATCGGGGCGCGTAGTGGTTGCCGCCGAAACCGACGACCTGTCTGTTGCGGTGGGGACTGACGTCTCGGAGCGCGAGGATGGCACACGCGACGGCGTCTGCACCGGCGGGGTCGTCCCACTGCTCGTCGTCGCTGCCGAGTTCGGCAAAGAGCGATGGACAGCCGACCTCGGTGGGGCCGTGGTGGGTCCCCTCCATGCCGACCTCATACCCGTCGAGCGCGTACTCGTTGAAGGCCGCGAGCAGGCGGGCCAAGGCGTTCGGCGCGGCCTCGGCGAGCGCATCCGGCTCGCCGCCGAACTCGGCCGGGCCGAAGTTTCCCGTGAAGTGGCCCGTCAGCAGCGGCCCGGTGTCGCCTGAGTGTCGCGAGGCGAAGACGAGCAGGTCGGGGTCGCAATCGAAGGCATCGGCCGGGCGCTCGAGTTCGATATGCAAACCGTCGAACGAGCGCAGTTCGGCCCCCTCGGTCCGGTAGTAGGTACCGCCGCCGTCGGCGGCCGGCCGGGCGTCGTCAGTCCGTTCCGTCCAATCCGCGCGCTCGCGGAGCTGGTCGCAGATGTGCTCCGAGGCGCGGTCGGCGCGGCTATCGACGATTGCGAGCGTGGTCATATCCGTGCTCGGACGTTGCGGCCGTTAACATCGCCGGTTTCGGACGGCGATTATGGCACCAGTGACCCCACATCGATCGTAAAAATCCGTGGCGAGGGCGGCCCCTGCTTTTTCGAACGTGGGAAGATAACACATATCACTGTGATTGGGTGGCCCAAATGAGCGATCATCCGTCCGATCGAACGGATTCGCCGAATGAAACGAATCGTACCGCAGCGCACGGCGACCGGTCGATCGACGCTCAGTTCGACGTCCACGAGTTCAGTACGCTCGTCAGTGAGTACGCCGTCGCGCTGTTCGGGCCTGACGGACGCGTCACCGTGTGGAACGAAGGAGCGCGTCGGCTCACGGGATACGACGCGGAGACGATCACGAACGCTCACTACCGGACGTTCTTCCCGGCGGATGCACGCGAATCCGGCCGGCCGGAACGACTACTCGAGCGAGCGCGATCGGACGGGACGGCGGAAAGCGAGGGATGGCACGTCCGGAACGACGACGATCGAATCCGGGTCCGTGAGGTGATCGCGACGATTTGCGAGGACAGCGAGATCGGCGTCCCAGTCGATCGGACGGACGATCTTGAGGGGTACGTCTGGTTCGTCCACGACCGTACCGAAGACCACGATCGCGAACGGGAACTCCGTGAGGAGAAGGCCTTCGCCGAGAGCGTCTTCGAGGCCCAACCGGACGTCGTCTACGCCTTCGACGCGGACGAGAACCATCTCCAGTGGAACGATCGGGTACCGGCGGTGACGGGCTACACCGACGCGGAGTTAGCCGAGATGAAGCCCCTCGAGTTCATCGCCCCGGACCACCGAGAGCGAATCGCCGCAGTGATCCAACGGGTTCTCGAGGAGGACGCGTACGTCACCGCCGAAGCGGACCTCATCACGAAAGACGGGCGTCGAATCCCCTACGAGTTCAACAGTGCCCAGATCACGGGCGAAGACGGGACCGTTCTGGGGTTTACCGGTATCGGCCGCGATATCAGCGAGCGACAGGCCCGCGAGCGAGCACTTCGCGAGGAGAAAGCGTTCACGGAGAGCGTTCTCGAGGCACAGCCAGACATCCTCTACGCGTACGACACCGAGTGGAACCTGATCGAGTGGAACGAACAGTTCCAACGCACGACCGAGTACGAATCGGGCGAACTCGCCGGCATGCATCCGCTCAAATTCATCGCACCGGAGGACCGAGACCACATCAGCGACGCGATCGGCCGCATCCTCGAAGAAGGCGAGCGCGTGACCGCCGAGGGACGGATCCTCACCGCAGACGGCTCTCGGATCCCCTATGAGTTCAACAGCGCCCGAATCACTGACGACGACGGCACTGTCCTGGGGTTTACCGGCGTCGGCCGCGACATCCGCGAGCGCAAGGCCCGCGAACGGGAACTCGAGCGCCTCGAGCGGCTCAATGCGATCGTTCGGACGATCGACGAGACCATGGTCGCGTCCGAAACCCGCGACGAGATCGAGACGGCGGTCGTCGAAGAGTTCGCGGCCGCCGACGCGTACCGGTTCGCGGCCATCGGGCGGGCGGATCCCGCCGCGATGACCGAGGGATACTCGTGGGAGCCGACGACCTGGGCGGGGATTGACGCGATCGTAGTCGAGGACATGCTCTCGTCGTTCGTCGATCCACCGGCCGATGCACCCGGCGTGTCGCCGTTCGAGTCGCGGTCGGCCCAGCGGTATCAGCACCTCCACGAGAGTACGATCAACAAGTGGCAGGCCGACGCCCGCGAGCGGGGCTACGGATCGGTCGCAGTCGTGCCGATCGTCGCGACCGATCGCCCCTTCGGCGCGCTCGTGGTGGCCGCCGACGACCCGTCGGCGTTCGCCGATCGGGAACGGGAGGTCCTCCAAGAGTTCGGCGGCACGATCGGCCACGCGATCAACGCGATGGCGGTTCGACGACTCCTCTACATTGACACTGCCGTCGAACTCGAGTTCGAGTCGACCGACCGTGGGGACGTCTGTATCGATCTCTCCGCCGAAGCCGGCTGTTATCTCTCGGTCGATCACGTCCTTCCGCTGACTGACAACGTGTTCGTCTACTACCTCACCATCGCCGATATCGATCCGGAGGTGGTCCGTGATCTCGCCGATGACAACCCCGCGATCTCGGAGCTGCGTCTCATCGACGCTGCTGCCGATGAGAGCTACTGGGAGATCGTCGCCCACGAGTCGACGATCACCGAACTTCTCGGAGAGTACGGTGCACGGCTACAGTCGAAAGTCGTTCGCGACGGTGCCGCGGAGCTGACGGTCCAGGTGAGCCCCGACGTGGACCTCCGCGAACTCGTCGGCGCGATCACGTCGACGTACCCCGATACAAGACTCGTCTCGAAGCAAACCATCGACCGACCGATCCAGACGCACGGCGACTTTCGCCGTACCATCGAGTCCATGTTGACCGAGAAACAGCGCCTGGCTCTCGAGACGGCCTACCACGGGGGCTACTTCGAGTGGCCGACGCGAAACAGCGACGCGAGCGAAATCGCCGATCGGCTCGGCATCGCCCGACAGACCTTCCATCAGCACCTCCGAGTGGCACAGGCAAAGCTCCTCTCGGCGTACTTCGACGTGAACGAGTAACGGACACCCACCACTCGGCGATACCAGAGCATGCTGGTACACTCCTTTCCCCCACTCACTGCCTCTATCTGGCAATGAGTTCTCCCCCGGACAGCGAGACGGTGACAACTGCGTTGGACGTCCTCGCAGAGCCGCGGCGGCGATACCTCCTTGCCACACTGCTCGAATACGAGGACACGTCCACAAGCGACCCCCAATTGAGGGCAGGTCCGATGCCGATCGCCACGCTCGCGACTGAGGTCGCGACCAGCGAACATGACTGTCCAATCGTCACCGATGACCAGTGCGAGCAGACCCACATCACCCTGGTACACGCCCATGTCCCGCGACTGGTCGATATCGGCGTTCTGGCTCGGATCGACAATGGCGACGCCACGACGGTTGCACTCGCCGACCACCCAATCCTCGAGACCGAATGGGTCCGGACGCTCCTCGACGACCCGACGGGTGACGCGTTCACTGCCGATGAGGCGACGCTGAACCGAACGCTCGAGGTACTTCGCAGCCCGCGCCGTCGAGCCGTCTGTGCCGCGCTCGCGACGCGCCGCGGAACCATCTCCGTCTCCGATCTCGCCGCGGCGGTCGTCGCTCGAGAGGAGGGCGACGGCACGCGACTGATCGACGTCACCAAGGACGAGTGGACGGCCGTCGCGACGGCGCTCGCCCACGAGCATCTCCCCGCGCTGTCCGATGCGGGGCTCGTCGAGTACGACGAAACGGGGAAGCAAGCCGCAATCGCGACCGACGCGCCACAGTGGGAGAGCGACTGGCTGCTCGAGGGGCCACTCGCCGACGTCGCCGACCTCGTCGAGGAGTTTCGGGAGCCATCCGTCACGTCGCCCGCTGACGCCGTCGCCTCGAACGCAGCGGCGAGCGAAACACCCGATAACGGCGGCCACGGCAGTGAGCACGTACCCATGGACACCTGCGAGACGATCAAGGGAACGGAGAACGTCTTCACCCGGGGACACGAAATTGCCGACGGTGCCGACGAGGAACTGGTCGTGACGATTCCGGACGGCAGTCGGATCGGACGGAAGTGTCTCGAGCGCTGGCGCACTGCGGCCGAGCGGGGCGTCGACGTCTACGTCGGGTCGCGATCGCCGCGAGTCCGCGATACCGTTCGATCAGCGGTTCCGGACGCCACCGTCTGCGAGCCCCAGTTTGACTGGCTCAACTTTCCGATCGAAGAGGCACATCACGGGCACGTCGTCTTCGCCGATCGCGAGCGAGCACTGCTCGTGACGAGCGAGGAGTCCGAGTCCGACGAGGAGCTACGGGTCGGTGCGCTCGCCGGCGACGGCCAGGGAAACGCACTAGTTTCGATCCTCTGTGATCACCTCGGACCGCGCCTCGACCGGCTCACGACCGCTCGCGACGAACGCGATGTCCAGGACGGAACGCCGCACCCGATGTGAGCCGCCGCGGCGACCGTCGATGATCTCTCGAACGCGATCGAATCAGGAAACGAGAAAGAGATAAATCCGGCGTAGCCGGCGACGAGGATCGCGCCATCGATCCGGGAGAGTCGACGGCCGTATCCCATCATCCCGACCAGCACGAGGGTAAAGCCGATCATGATCGGGAGTTCGATCCGAAGCGTCGAGGGCTCGATCTCGATCGGGGTGATCAGCGCCATGATCCCGAGCACCGCGAAGACGTTGTAGATGTTCGATCCGACGACGTTGCCGATCGCGAACTCCGTCTCGCCGCGGACAGCACCGACGACCGAGGCCGCGAGTTCCGGCAGCGACGTGCCGAGTGCGAGCACCGTCAACCCGATGATGAAATCCGATACCCCGAGTGCCGACAGGAGCCCGGTCCCGCCAGCCACGAGCCACCGGGACCCGACGAGGAGAGCGACCAATCCGCCGACGACGAGCGCTACGTCCCGCAATGAGATGCCGTCTCCGGCATCGGGATTCTCGGCTGCCGGTGCGGGATCCGCGTTGACGTAGTACACCAGAAAGGCCGTGAATCCGGTGAGGACGAGCAGGAAGATCGCTCCCTCGAGGCGGCCGATCCGGCCGTTCGCACCCAGCCCAATCAGGAGGATCGCCGCAAGCACCATTGTGGGAACGTGTCGCCGCATGACCCGGTCCGCGATCGGGAGCGGTTTGATCAGCGCGGCGACGCCGAGCACCAGCCCGATGTTCGCGATGTTCGAGCCGACGACCGCGCCGAAGCCGATATCGGTCGAGACGTTCAGTGCACCGATCGTCGCGACGAACAGTTCCGGCGCGGTCGTTGCGAACGCGACCACCGTCACGCCGACGGTCGTCGCCCGCAGACCGATTCCGAGCGCCAGTCGGCCTGCACCCGCGACCAGCAACTCCGCACCACCGTACAGCGCGGCGATTCCGGCCGCCAACAGGAGAATAAAGAGCGGGGTTCCGGAGAGCATGAGAGCGGCTACTCAAGTCGGGACTAAAAGCGACCCGAAAGAAACTCTCGATCGAGAGACGACTCCCGCCGAAGCCAGACCCATTATATCCCCGCCGAGACGAGTGACGGAGAGAGCAATGGCTATGGACGTATACGGTCTGCTCGGCAACCCGGTCGGCCACTCCCTGTCGCCACCGATGCACGAAGCGGCCTACGACGAACTCGGACTCGAGGCGCGCTACGCGACTTTCGAACCCGATCGCGACGACATCGAAGACGCGATCCACGGAGCCGACGCGCTCGGGATCGCGGGGCTGAACGTGACGATTCCGTTCAAGCAAGCGGCCCTCGAGATCGTCGCGCCCGAAGACCTGGCGAGCAGAATCGGCGCGGTCAACACGATCGACTTCTCCGGCTCGGGGCCGCCGACGGGGTACAACACCGACGCCGTCGGCGTGTTGCGCGCGCTGCGCGACCACGACATCGCGCTCGAGGGCGAGCGGGCCGTCGTCGTCGGTGCCGGCGGTGCCGGCCGAGCAGTCGCCTTCGGCCTCGCAGACGCCGGCACAACGGTTGCGATCGCCAACCGAACCGAATCGAAAGCTCACGACCTAGCCGACGAGGTGCCCCGCGCGACCGGCCACGGGCTCGCCGACCTCGAGCAACTGCTGCCGGACGCTGACATCCTGATCAACGCAACCAGTGTGGGGATGGAAGAGGACGCAACACCGGTGCCCGCCGACGCGCTCCACGGCGATCTGGCCGTGCTCGACGCGGTCTACCAGCCACTCGAGACGCGACTGCTGCGCGATGCGGCCGACGCCGGGGCGACGACCGTCGACGGCGCGTGGATGCTCCTCTATCAGGGGGTCGAGGCCTTCGAGATCTGGACCGATCGGGACGCGCCGGTCGATGTCATGAACGAGGCGCTGCGATCGCGACTGTAGGAGCGGTGACTCGGTGGCCTCCTGTCAGTATCAGGCGAATTTAAGTGTTGGAACCGACTACCACGAGATAATGGCAATTCTCCAAAAGCTGAAGTCCCTGTTGGGGTTCGACGAGTCGGACTCGGAGCGCGGAGGTGCTCGAGAGGTCGGGGTAACGGTTGAACGGGAAGGGTCGACGGACGACGGGCGCGACACCGGCGTTGACGCCGATCGAGACGAAACGGCGGCCGGTGATGGGGCCGCCGAACCGCCCCGATCGGCCGCAACCGGCTCGAGCGCGGCGGAGTCGGCGGAGCCGACGGACGCCCGGAGGAGGCCGCCGAGCCGTCGGAGCCGTCGCCTATCGAGGAGGCCGAACCCGACGCTGACGTCGACGCGACCGCTGAGTCCGAACCCGCGGAGACGGGTGTGGCTCCGGACGCGGAACCCGAGACGGAGCCGGAACTCGAGGCAGAGCCGGAACCGGACGCGGAAACGACCGATACCGAATCCGAGAAGTCTGATTCCGAACCGGCAGCCGACGACACAGCCGATACCGAACCCGAACCAGTGTCCGACGAGACCAGCCAGGAGACGGTCGACGTGATCAAAGGGATCGGCCCGGCCTACGCCGACCGTCTAGCCGGTGCGGGCGTCGACACTGTCGGCGAACTCGCCGGCGCGGACGCTGCCGAACTGGCCGAGCAGACCGACATCTCCGAAAAACGAATTCAGGGTTGGATCGACCGCGCCGAAGTCAGGTAACGCTGCAACCACCGGCCCCAAGTCCGACTCACAGACCCCATCTCTTCTCAGTTCGTTTTCATGTCGTCGACGATCTCGGCGTTCAACTCGCCGTCTGCAGCGTCGTCGTCACCCCAGAAATCGCAAGAGGATTACTCGCTCGTCTCGTCTCGAGACCTATGAGCGACCCCCGCGTCGTGACGACGCTGGATTCGTTTCGCGCCGCCGCTCGCGACCGCGACAGGGACACGTCGACCACGGGCGAGGCCGCGCCGACGACACGCACCGGCCGCCGAGTCCCCGTTGAAGTTCGCGTGACCGTCGATGACCCGTTTCTTGCCTATCGCCGGGCACGCGCCAGGCCCGACGGGTCCGTCTTCCTCGAGACGACCGGCGGCCAGCCCGGCTGGGGATACTTCGGTGTCGACCCCATCGACCGGCTCACCGTCGGCCCCGACGCAGTACAGCGAACCCGCGACGCCGACCGGTCGCCGACGCTGGCTGCACTCGAGGGGCTGCTTGCGGGCGAGTCGATCGCCCGCGGTGACTGTGACGTGCCCTACCCCTGCGGTGCCGTCGGCTGGCTCTCCTACGATATCGCCCGCGAACTCGAGGCGTTGCCCGACTCGGCCGTCGACGACCGGGGACTGCCCCGTCTCGAAGTCGCGGTCTACGACCGGCTCGTCGCCTGGGAGGAGCCGACCGACGGCGACGTGACGCTGCGGATTACGGCCTGTCCGCGGGTCGGCGCTGGTGACGAGGAGCCCACCGACGCCGATCTCGAGGCGGCCTACGAGCACGGCCGCGAGCGAGCGCTCGATCTCGCGCGAGCCGTCCGCGACGGTGATCCCGAGATCGGCGAGCCGCCGGTCTCGAGTCCGGAAGCAACCTTCGAGAGCGACTGCGGCCGAGAGGTCTTCGCCGACCGCGTGCGCCGAGTCAAGGAGTACGTCCACGACGGAGACACCTTCCAGGCGAACGTCTCACAGCGACTGGTCGCACTCGCCGCGGTCCACCCCGTCGCCGCGTACGACGCCCTGCGGCGGGTCAATCCAGCTCCCTACTCCTGTCTGCTCGAGTTCCGATCGGCCGACCTGGTGAGCGCGAGTCCCGAGTTGCTGCTCGAGCGCGAGGCGGAGTTCGTCCGGACGGAGCCCATCGCCGGGACCCGGCCGCGCGGCGACACGGCCACGGAAGACGACGCGCTCGAGGAGGATCTGCTGACGGACGAAAAGGAGCGCGCGGAACACGCGATGCTGGTCGATCTAGAGCGCAACGACCTCGGGAAGGTCTGTGAGTACGGCTCGGTCGAGGTCGACGAGTACCGCCGGATCGATCGCTACTCCGAGGTGATGCATCTGGTCTCGAACGTGACTGGGCGACTACGATCGGACGAGACGCTCGCCGACGCCATCGCGGCGACCATTCCCGGCGGCACGATCACTGGTGCGCCGAAGCCGCGGACGATGGAGATCATCGACGAACTCGAGGCAACCCGGCGTGGGCCGTACACGGGCAGCATCGGGATTTTCGGCTTCGACGGCCGCGCAACCCTCAACATTGTCATTCGGACGCTGGTCCGCCACGCCGACGAGTACCATCTGCGGGTGGGTGCGGGCATCGTCCACGACTCCGATCCGACCCGCGAGTACGACGAGACCCTCGACAAGGCCCGCGCGCTTATCACGGCGGTCGACGAGGCGCTGGGCGAGCGGGCCGAACTCGGGCTCGAGGCGGAAAGCGGAGGTGATGAGTGTGAGTAACGAGCATAGCGCCCGCGAACGAGCGAACGCAAGTGAGCGGCCCAACGACCGACCGGAGGGAGGGAGGCAGGGTTTTCATCAACGTTTTGCCAGGGAACGAGCGTCAGCGAGTGACCGCAGCAAAAGGTTGCTTGTCGTCGACAACTACGACTCGTTCGCCTACAACCTCGTCCAGTACGTCGGCGAAGTCGCGGACGAGGTGCTCGTCCGGCGAAACGACGAAATCGATCTCGCAGGTGTTCGCGACCTCGAGCCGACCGGAATCGTCGTCTCGCCGGGACCCGGAACCCCGCAAGAGGCAGGCGTCTCCGTTCCCCTGTTCGCCGAAACCGAGTTCCCAATTCTGGGCGTCTGTCTCGGCCATCAAGCGCTGTGTGCGGCGAACGGTGCACCGGTCGTCCACGCATCCGAAGTTGTCCACGGAAAGCCGTCGACGGTCAGCCACGATGGCGAGGGCCTGTTCGACGGGCTCCCGTCGACGTTTCAGGTCGGTCGCTACCACTCGCTGGCGGTCAACCGCGCAGATCTGCCAGCCCCGCTTGAGGAGACCGCCCGAACGACCGACGAGCGCGGCGTCCTGATGGCGGTTCGCCATCGCGAGAAACCCCACGTCGGCGTGCAGTTCCACCCCGAAAGCATCCTCACGCGCGGCCACGAGGACGCTGCACGCGGGGACGGTATCTCGCTCGAACTGGGTAAGCAACTGATCGCGAACTTCTGTCAGTTCGCCGCGGCGACCGATCGAAACGCGGCGGCACATGACGAACGGAGCAAGGAGGCCCGGGATGAGTAACGATTTGCGCTACCATGTCGACGGCGACCTCGTGCCCGCCGGCGAGGCCACCGTCAGCGTCGACGATCGGGGCTTCCGGTACGGCGACGCCGCCTTCGAGACGCTGCGCGCCTACGGCGGGACGATCTTCGCGTGGGACGCCCACCTCGAGCGCCTCGAGCGAACCTGCGAGACACTCTCGCTCGAGCACGGACTGTCGGCCGCGGCTCTCCGAGAGCGGATCGATGAGACGCTTGCGGCGAACGACCTCGCGGACGCCTACGTCCGCCTCTCGATTACTCGCGGCGTTCAACCGGGGAAACTCACGCCCCAGCCAGCGGTCGATCCGACAGTCGTCGTTTACGTCAAACCACTTCCGCGGGGCGGCCTCGAGGGCGACCCGGTCTGGGACGGCCCGGTGACGGTCGAGACGGTCGAGACGCGACGGATCCCCGACGAGGCGGTCCCGGCCGCGGCGAAGACCCACAACTACCTGAACGGGATTCTCGCACGCACTGAACTCGGAGACGATGCGGACGAAGCGCTCATGTGCGACCTCGAGGGGCAAGTCACGGAGGGGGCTACGAGCAACCTGTGGTTCGTCCGCGATGGTACGCTCCACACGCCGACAACCGACGGACCCGTGCTACCAGGAATCACCCGCGACATCGTGCTCGAACTGGCTCGCGACGCCGGAATCTCGGTCCGCGAGGGACGGTACGAGCGGGCAGACGTACTCGAGGCCGACGAGGCGTTTCTCACGAATCGAACCTGGGAACTGCGTCCGATCGCGACGCTCGACGGGCAGGAAATCGGTGGCGGCCCCGTAACGGATCGACTGTCACATCTGTACGATGCTCGCGTCGAGGAGTCGTGTTACCGGTAGGAACGAGAGCGATCACTGACCCCGTCGACGCAGCCAGAGCAGGGACCCGCCACTGAGGTACGTCCACAGGAACGCGATCATCGCGCGGTAGATCGACTTGGTGAGCAAGGTTCCGGCGAGCAGATAGCCGCCCGCGAACAGGCCGGTGGCGATAGCCGATGCGACGATCGTCCACAGGGCGTCTCGCGACCACGACTGACCTCGTGGCCCGTACTCTTCGTGTGCGGAGGGGACGAGCACACCGATCGTGACGAGCAGGAGAAAGCCGGCTGCAAACTCGCCCCAGTACCACGCGCTGCCCATGCCAACCACCATTGCGATCGGGACCGCCGTGAGCAGGACCGGTAGGGATCCGGAGCGGAGATCGTCACGGAACCGGTCGCGAAGGGCCGGCTGGGTGGAGGACATCTATACCGAGTGACACGAACGGGAGGATAAAAATCTATTCAGTGACTGAACGGTTTCGATTCCGGTTCTGCGCCGTGAGATTCGACGCGATAGCGATGAGCTACTCAGTCGTCGGACTCGGCGACCGGTCGGTTCACCTCGCCAGATTCCGCCGGCGCGTCCACGAGTTCCCGTTCCGTCCCCGAAAGCTCGAGCACAAACTCGCTCCCGAATGCCGACGCCGGCGTCTGGAAGCCGGCCGGGATCCCGTCGTCACCCTCGAGCACCCGCTCGGCGGCCGTCACCGCCGATTCGGCGGTGAGCGCGTAGGGGTTCGGCGTTCGGAGCCGGGCCTGTGCCTGCCGATCGGTGGCCTCGTCGATGACTTCGCCCCAGACGACGGCACTGCCGGTCGCGAGTTCCCGTTCCTCCGGGCCGTCGAGACGGGCGTCGATCAGTCGGTTCAGGAGCCCCTTGACGGGCCGGCGCTCGAGGAGCCATGCGAGAGAATCGACAGCCGAGAGGGCTCGGCTCGCCAACGGTGGCGCGGCGGCGTAGACCTCGACCGATTCGATGCCGGTGCTGTGGGCCGCGGTGACGACGTCGCCCCACGGAATCGTGACGGCGTGTTCGGGGCCGTCGCCGAAGTCGACCTCGCGGGTTCGGAACGCGGTCGGCACCTGAATGAGCCGCCCGTTTCGACGAATGACGCCGCCGCTTCCGAGTTGGTCGACGAGCGTCCGGGCGGTTCCCCGCGAAAGGCCACCACCGCCTTTGATCCCGAGCGTCAGCCGATCTGCGTCGGGAAGCCGGTCGTTGAGAAACGCTGCCAGACAGTCCGACGGCACGACGTCGAAGCCGACGCCGGGGAGCAGCGTGATCTCCGCCTCGCGAGCCGCGGGATCTCGCTGGCGGAGCCGCTCGAAGACGGAGAACTCGCCAGTGATGTCCAGATAGTCCGTGTTCGTCTCGAGACAGGCCTCGACCAGCGGTTCGGCCGTCTCGGCGAACGGTCCGGCACAGTTCAAAACCGCATCGAAGGGAGCAACGCGAGCGTCGAGCGCCGCCGACTCGAGGGCGAAGGTCTGCCCTTCGACACCGAGGTCGTCGGCTTGCGCGGCGACCGCGCGGCCGTCGCGGCCGGCGACAACGGGGGAGCCACCCCGTGCGACGGCCTCGCGCGCGATCAGCCGCCCCGTGTAGCCGTAGGAGCCGTAGATGAGAAGCGAGTCCATAGACGGCGTTTGGGAGAGAGGGGGTTAAAACTCAGTCAGACAGTTGCTCGCTGCTGGTCGTAACGTTCAGGACGGCCGACCGATAAGCGGCGGGTGATGGACGCAGGACGGATTACGGCGCTCGCGGACGTCCCCGACGACTCGACGTTTCTCTTTCGTGTCGCCGACGAATCGGGCGAGGAACAGGAAGCGATTCTCGTCGCCGACGGGGTGACAGCAACGGACGGCGGCGAACCGACAGATTCGGAGACGGACGCTGACAGCGATGGAATTGCCTGTTGGCTGAACTACTGTCAACATCTCACGCATATCAAACTGGACAAGGGCTCGGGTGCGCCGATGCGCGACGGTGAACTCATCTGTACGAACCATGGCGCGTACTTCGAGGCCGACTCCGGGCACTGTACCTTCGGCCCCTGTGAGGGGGCGTATCTCACCGATCTCGAGGTAACCGTCTCGGACGGCGGCGTCTACTTGACCGACGAAGAGTACGAGTTCGTCGGACCCGGCCCGCTCGAGAGCGACGAGCTCGATCGGGCCTCAACCTCGAACGTGGAGTTCTAGACTGCATCCGGAGCGACCAAGTCCCGTTCCTGATCGTACTCGATCAGGCCCGCGTCGACGAGCCGCGGCAGGTGATCGTGATAGAGTGAGAGATACACCTCTCTGACCCGTTCGGCCGAGATGTTCGCCACGCTGTGGCCCGTTTCACGAACGGCGACCTCCTCGGCCGCGTCCGGCAGCGTTAGTTCCTCGTCGTAGGTACGCATGACCGCCAGCAACAGCCGGCGGCGCTGGTCGGCGAGGAGAGCGAAGGCATCGTCGAGTGACTCGGCCGACGCGTCAGCCCCGTCGTGCTCGTCGAGCCAGTCAAGGACTGTCTGTACGGACTCGACGCAGTCACACTCCGGGTGGGATCTGGAAGTCATATGTGCTCCGTAGGTCTCGAGTCGAACGGTCGTGACGGCGAACGGACGACAGTCGCCGTCGGTCGGATATGGAGCGCCGTTCGCTCGAGGGTTCGTATCGGGTTCTCGCTTGCACCGTAAATATTAGTATCGGATCGGAATCGGAATTATAGAGGGGGCTGATAGTCCGCCGTCGATGACTGTCGGTGGTCACTCGATGGTGAACGTCGGCTCGTCGATCGACTCGCTCTTACAGTCGGGACACCGCGAGGGGAGGTTCAGCAGGTCGTCGTAGTCGTCGAATCCGCAGTCCCGACAGGTCGGCGGCGCGACGAGCAGCCGTTCGTCCGTTCCGTCGACTGACCGGGAGACGTGTTCAACGTGGCGGACCACTGCGTGTGGCGTGAGATCGAGTTGCGTCGCGAGTTCGCTCGGCGTCGCCGGTTCGACACGGAGGGTGTCGGCGAGTTTTTGTCGCGTCGTTTCGTCGGCCTCGCGCATACGTTGGCTCACGAGGGTCTCGCATTTATACTCCCGGCTGTCGGTCGGCGCAGTGATTCGACTGCCCGATCGAGTCGACGGTTTCGAGTCCGGTGAAAGGGCAAGTAACTTACCGCCCCCAAGTGAAGTCCGGTCCATGAAGGCCGTCGTCCTTGCAGGCGGGTACGCGACGCGAATGTGGCCGATTACCAAACATCGGCCCAAGATGTTCCTCCCGATCGGTGAGTCGACCGTCATCGATCGCATCTTCGCGGAGCTCGAGGCTGACGACCGAATCGAGGAGGTCTACGTCAGCACGAACGAGCGGTTCGCGCCCGACTTCGAGGCCCACCTCGCCGACAGCGAGTTCGACAAGCCAACACTCTCGGTCGAGGACACGACCGAAGAAAACGACAAGTTTGGCGTCGTCGGTGCCCTCGCCCAGCTGATTGATCGCGAGAACGTCGACGACGACCTGCTGATCATCGCCGGCGACAACCTGATCAGCTTCGACATCGCCGAGTTCCTCGACGACTTCCAGGAACGAGACGCACCTACGCTCGCCGCCTACGACGTCGGCTCCCGCGAGAAAGCTACGTCCTACGGGCTGGTCGAACTCGAGGGCGACCGCGTCGTCGACTTTCAGGAGAAACCCGACGATCCCAAGAGCACGCTCGTCTCGATCGCCTGCTATGCATTCCCACAGGACTCGCTTTCCCTCCTCCCGACCTACCTCGAGGACGGGAACAACCCCGACGAACCGGGCTGGTTCGTCCAGTGGCTCCAGAACCGCGAGGACACCTACGCCTACACCTTCGAGGGCGCGTGGTTCGACATCGGCACCCCCGAGAGCTACCTTGACGCCGTCGCCTGGCACTTGGACGGCGACTCCCTGGTCGCCGACTCGGCGACGCTAGAAGACGCCGCGATCGGCGAGAACGTCCACGTCATGGACGGCGCGACCCTCGAGGGAACCGCCCTCGAGCACACGATCATTTTCCCGGATGCGACGGTGCAAAACGGCGATATCCGGCGCTCGATCATCGATCAAGGGACGCATATCGAGGACCTGGATCTCGCGGGGGCGCTCATCGGCGCGCATACGACGATCACGAACGGAACGGACACGTAGACTGGTTCCCGGTTCCTCACGATCACCGTGTTCTCGAGGGGAGTGACAACTGCTCTTCCTCATGCGTACCATAGTACAGCGTTATTCGTTAGTCAGCCAGTCGTGAGCCGAACCGGTCGACACAGCTATGAGTCTCCCATATGATATGTATGAACAACGCGTATGACCACCGACCAGACGGTGCAGATGGTCCTCGAGCGCTACGCCGACGGCGTTCCCTGCGAGGAACTCGCGGCCGAGTTCCGTGAGTACCGGCGCTGGACCGGTGACGAGCCGTCCTTGCTCCTCGCCGAGGCCGCCGCGTCGACTACCGGCCAGCGCTTTCTCGGCGGCATCGAGCCCACCGTCACCCGATTTCACGACGCGTTCATTGCGACCGACCGCATCAACTCGTTTCGGGACCTCGCTGCGCTCGACCGCGAGGACGACGAACTCGTGGCCGCCTTCGGTGCCGAGCGAAAGCGCCACGTTCTGCTCGAGGCCGCCCGCGTCCTCGCCGACCGGCCGGAACCCGACGACCTAGATGCGCTGCTCGCATGGGCGAAGACAGCGGATCACTACCGGTACGACGAGGACCCCATCGGCTCGATCGCCGGCGTCGGCCCCTCGACGTTCCAGTATCTGCGCCAGCTTGCCGGCGTCGAGACAATCAGACCCGTGGCGGCGGTCGTCGACCTGATCGACGCCGTCGACGACGACCTTGCGTCGTCGCCGCTCGATACTGCGACGGCCCTGGGGACGATCGCGTCCGGCGAGTGGCTAGCGATCAAATCGTCGTACACGCCACTCGAGATCGACCGCCTCGCGTGGTGGATCGGGGCGGACGCGGACGACCGCGAGGCGATCAGCGACATCCACCGGCGTGGCATCGGTTCGACGGTTGCTCGGTCGCGAGCGACTGACTCAGGCCGTTAATTCCCTGACTTCCGCGAGTCCGTTCTCGGCTTCCGCCTTCGTCGTCTCGAGTGGGTCGACGATTTCCTCGGGCAAGTTCATCCGATCGGCGAGCGTCAACAGCGTCTCGAGTTTCGTGATCTCGAGGCGTTCGATCCCACGCCCAAGTTCCGTCTCGACGATGTCGCCGAGCACCGGATCATTCAGATCGTCAATTATCTCCTCGCGGTCGGTTCGCAGTCCCTCGAGTGCCGGGTTCTTGACCGGTGCGGGTTCGGCTTCGATCGCGTCGAAGAGCGGTTCGATCCGGCCGATTTGCTCGGTCGTGGCCTCGCTGTGAGCCATAAAGAACTCCTCGAGCTCCTCGTCGGTCGCGGCCTCCGCCAGCCCCGACTGGAGCTCCTCGAGTTCGCGCTCGATGTGGTAGAGTTCCCGCAGCTCTCGGACGAATAGGTCTCGGTCGGTCTCGATCATAGCTGGACTGTCGACGCACGGGCGCATAGCGGTTGGCCCGTCACTCGAAACGTCTCCCAACGCCAACTCGAGTCGTGCATCCATACCCAGTGTCAGAGAACGGTTCTCATCCCGTATGTGCGAGCCACCGAATCACTCAGTATAGATGTGTTACATATCATGCCGAACTGGCCAATCGGCTGCGGTGGCGCACGCTGTGCTGCGGTGAGTCAGTGACGAACCGCAGCCCGAAGCCGTGCGAGGGATGAGCGAGCGGTGCGAGGGGTGAACGAAGTGAACCCCTCGGAAAGCGAACGGTGACCGACGGGAACCGTGAGCAGCGATCGAATCGGTTGGGGAGGGCGTGGCGATTCCCTGTTGCTACGGTAGCAGGACACTTCTCTTCACTCACTTCCACTAGAATCCACTGCTCCAGTCACACCGCTACGGACTACTTCGTCGAACTGGCCGTCGAAACTATATCCGTAAGGCAAATTCTATACGACCCTTGTACTCTACAATCGCCCGCGTCCGCTCACTTGCGGTACGATAACCGTTACTCCAGCTGCGCATCCGTGATCCGCAGTTGCCCCCGCGTCCCCTCCCACTCGCGCTCGTACTCAAGGCCGATCCGCCGATCCATATGAGGCCAGTCAACCACGAACGTCTCAGAACCACCTTTTTCCGCTCGGGTTCGGTCACTTCGCTCCCTCACCCATCGCGCAAAAATCTGGACCAAAAAACTCCGCTCGTTCACTGGCTCACGGCCGATGGCCGTTCGCCGTTTCGCGGCGCTTCGCGCCGCGCCCCCGCTCACTCGCGGTACAATAGCTATAGTAGCCACTGAAAGTCATTGCACATCTGATCGCACGACAGCGTTGCGATCAGTATGTAAATCGTTTCAGTGGCTACTATATTCTAACCGCGCATCCGTGATCCGCAGTCGCCCCCGTGTCCCTTCCCACTCGCGTTCGTACTCGAGGTCGATCCGCTGATCCATGTGCGGCCCGTCAACCACGAACGTCTCGAACTCACCGCCCTCACCCAGAATGTGGACGCCGTACTCCTCGTGGAGGTCCTCGAGGTCTTCGATCGCATCCCGATCGAGCGTTCGCCCGAGCCACGACTCGTCTAACCCGTGGGCTGCGACCTGAATAATCTCGATTTCGAACCCGGCCTCGAGCATGGCGTCGGCCAGTTCGCGGGGCTCTTCCTGCCAGAGCGGGGCGAAGAGCTCGCACTCGAGGCGGTCACACATCCCCTGAATGCGGCTCGTCTGATACTCGCTCTCGACGGCCCCTGCGGTGACGCCGGCGATGCCGCCCGGGAGTTCGCGATCGAGGTCCTCGAGTGCAGCCTCAAGGGGCTCGAGTTCGTCGTCGCCCTGTGTGCCCGAATCGGTAGCCGCGTCGGCCTCGAAGTCCTCGGGTTCGACGTCGACCAGTTCGATACCGATACTCTCGGCCGCCAGCGCGGCCAGCTCCGTCGCGGGGACGTGATACATGTACGAGTCGCCCGCGGGGTGAACGGTGACCAGCCGCTCGACCGACAGGTCCTGCTCGAGGGCCTGATACAGCGCCCACGAGGAGTCCTTGCCGCCCGAAAAGAGGCTCACCCATGCGCCGTCTGCGTCGCTCATAGTCGGTGGTCGCTCGGCGCGGGTAAATGAATACCGAGTCGGGGCCGGGTCAGCGGTCCTGGTCACCGGCGTCGGAGCCCGCGTTCGCACCGGCTCCGCCGTCGGTGAGTTCGGGGTCGCGCCGATCCGGGACCGGTTCGGACTCGGAATCTGCGGCCGCGTCGGACGGGGGCCCGGGTTCGCGGTCGACATCCGTTTTGGCCGCCGTCCCACCGTTGGCGAGTTCCGTCTCCGAACCGCCGTCACTCCGTTCGGCGGCCTCGCTCGAGCCGCTGAGCGAGGACGCGACCTGCGCTCCGACGAGGCTGATGACGATCGCAGTAACGACGAACAGGGCGAGGCGTTCGCCGGCGACCATCACGAACCGCTCGTTCGAGAAGATGAGGAACTCGTTGGCCGGGACGACGAACGGATCGATCACGCCCTGTTGCTCGAGGAAGTACGCGGAGAACCCGCGAACGACCAGACTCACCGCGACGACGATAAACGGGAGGTTGAGAAAGGAGGTTCGGACCGGATCGTCACCGATCGCCTCATCGAGCAGTCGGCCGGCACTGGCGGTCAGCGCGGCCATCGCCAGCCAGGGAATGCTGTCGAAGGCGAACCGCGTCGCCGGGATCACTACGCCCGGCGTCTCCCCGAGGTTCGAGACGCCGAGCGCGCCGACGAACAGGCCGACGAACGTCAGTCCCGCAGCGACCACGTAGGTGACGACCGATACCTGTCCGGAGTACAGCGATTCCCGCGTCTGGTGGGCGAATCTGGTCAGGAGTTCGTCGACGTTGAACCCCTTGTAGAGCAGGAAGACGCCGATGACGGTCGTAATCGCGGCCGCCCCCTCTGCGGCGCCGATTCGCATCGCGAGCACCGGAAAGACGAGTAGGGCCAACCCGATTGGGACGAGGACGGTCTGGCGCAACTCCTCGTCGGCGAGGAACTGTTTGAGCAGGTAGTAGGTCGATTCGATGTCGCGAGCCTGCCGGACGACGACCCGATCAACGGAGTCGACCCGGACGCGGCTCTCGACGATCGGAATCAGCCGTTCGTCCTCTGCACTATCGGTCACTACGACCGCCGAATCCGGGTCGTACTCGGCAATAAGATCGTCCAGTTGCTTGGCGACTGCCCGATCCGCCGACACCATCGATTCGTGGTCCCCTGAGACGACCGCAACGACGACCTCCTCGTTCTCGTCGCGTAAGTTCTGGGCAACCCGAAGCGACTCGAGTAAGGTATTCACGCCTGAGTCCTCCGGATCCGCGAGGCCGACGTCTGTCACGAGCGCGCGGACTGCCTCCCAGCCAACGACGGGCGAGCGGAGGCCGGTCTTGCGGCCCACGTCGTCGGTCCGGTCGAGGCAGACGACCAGCGTTGTCACGGATAGGCGTTGAGTCCCGTGCAACGATAAAACCACGTACTCGTTCGTCGCGAACGACTCGCGCCTGCTCCCTCGCTTCGGCCGTTCGTCGGGAAAACGGATTCCGCCTCGACCGACTTCTCGATTAAACACACTTATTTGTCTTCACTGAAGCCATTGAATTGTTCATACATATACCGAAACAAAACCGACGGACGTTCATACGGGCAATCGGTGCGGGAAGCGTCGCCCTGTCGACGGGGGCAGTCGAGACTGCGGCAGCAGCGACGACGATTACGGTCAACAGGGCCGGATACGACATCTGGAACGACACCGATGAGTTCCACTACTACTACGAGGAGGTCGACGGCGACTTCGACATCACGGTCAGGGTCGATGAGCTCGAGAATACCGACGGATACGCCAAGGCCGGGCTGATGGTTCGCCAGTCGCTTGCGGAGAACGAGGAACACGCGATGATTCGGAAGACGCCTGAATACGACACCTCGTTCCAGTGGCGCTCGGACACCGGTGACCAGACGGAGAGCACGACATCGGACAGTGGCGAGGGCCAGAGCGAGGTTTCGGGCGGAGCGATCACGGCCGACTGGCAGCGTCTCGTCCGGAACGAAGATACGATTCGAGCATACGGCTCGAACGACGGCGACGACTGGACGCTCATCGGTGAGATCTCGCCATCGGCAGGGACGATTGACTTCGCCGACAGCGCCTACGTCGGCCTCGCGGTGACGAGCCATAACGGGGGACGCTCTGTACCGCCAGGTTCTCGAATCTCTCGGGACTCTCGCCGGCAGAGAATACCGACATCGGAGATGTCGAGACCAGCGGTCGCGTCTCTACCAGCGACGGCGATACCGGTGGTGGCAGCGATCCCGATCCGGTCGTCTCGACGGGGTCGGCCTCGAACGTCACCGGCACGTCTGCCAGCCTCGGCGGTGCCATCGACGATCTGGGCGGAGCCGACTCGGCGACGGCGTCCTTCGAATACCGCGCGAACGGCGCGCAGTCGTGGACTGCCACACCGTCCCAGACGTTCTCATCGAGTAGCGCGTTCAGCTATCAGCTCGGCAATCTCGAGGCCGACACGTCCTACGAGTTCCGCGCAGTCCTCGAGGCCAGTGACGGCGACGAAGACAGGGGGTCGACCAATATGTTCGAGACCGCGGTAGACGAGACGGACGGGTTCGTTGTCGAGGGTGCTGGCACCGACATCTGGAATCACTCCGATGAGGGCCACTACTACTTCACCGACGTCAGCGGCGACTTCGACGTCGTCGTCGCGGTCGACGCCCTCGAGGAAACCGACGCGTACGCCAAGGCCGGACTGCTGTTCCGCGAGACGCTCGATGCCGATTCGAAGACCGTTATGGTCCGACGGACGCCGGAGAACGAGACATCCGTCCAGTGGCGGTCCGAAACCGGCAGCGACTCGACGAGTCTGACGGCCGACGCCGGCGAGAGCGGAAGCGAGATTTCCGGCGGAACGATGGACGTGACCTACCAGCGACTCGTTCGGGCCGATGGGACGCTCCTCGCGTATGGGTCGACGGACGGCGAGGACTGGACGCTCATGGCGACTCTCTCGACGGACGTGATCGACCTCCTCGAGAGCGGCTTCCTCGGACTCGCAGTTACCAGCCACAACACAGGGACCCTCTGTGCAGCCGAGTTCTCGGACCTGAGCGGCATCTCGCCGACCCACAACCAGGACATCGGCAACGTCGCGGTCGCCGGCAGCGTCTCCGGGGACGACGGTGCACCCGTCGACACGAACCCGGTTGTCGCGACGGGCTCGCCCACGGAGATCACCGAGACGGCGGCGACACTCTCCGGCCGACTCGAATCGCTAGGACGGGCATCCTCGGCAACAGTCAGCTTCGAGTACCGCGAAGCCGAGGCGGATTCGTGGACGGTCACGAGCGCCCAGACGCGGTCTACATCCGGATCATTCAGTGATGACATCACTGAACTCTCGAGCGAGGCCGACTACGAGTTCCGTGCCGTCGTCACCGCCAGCGATGACGGCACTGATACCGGCGCAGTCGCCACGTTCACTACCGGCGAACCGGACACAGGTCCCGTCGTTACGACCGGCGAACCGATCAGTACCGACGGCACGTCGGCGACGCTGAACGGTCGGCTCGAGCGACTCGGTGGCCGGGCGTCTTCGGTGGACGTCTTCTTCGAGTACCGACCCGTTGCCGACGAAGACGAAGCCGCCGACGAGTGGGAGACCTCGAGTGCGGAACAGCTGACAGAACCCGGTGCGTTCGACGGGACCGTCGTCGGTCTCTCGAGCGAGACCGACTACGAGTTCCGCGCGGTCGCCGAGGCCGACGATAGTGATGTCGACACTGGTGAGAGCAGCTCGTTCACCACCGGAGCGGGCGTCAGTGATGGCGGCTCATACTACGACTATACCGACGGATTCACGACGCCGGCACCGTGGCTCGAAGACGAGGACGTCGACGTCTACAGGGTTCAGGAAGCGACCCGGAGCGCGGTCGAAGGCCCGTTCCAGGCGAGCGGCCCGCGTGTGGTCGTTTTCGAGACCAGCGGTACCATCGACCTCGGCGGCGACACGTTACACGTCTCCGAAGACAAGTGTTGGGTCGCCGGCCAGACGGCCCCCTCCCCGGGGATAACATTCATCAACGGCATGGTGGCAGTCGATGCAAACGACTGTGTCGTCCAGCACATCCGTTCGCGAATCGGCCCCGGTTCCGACGGGAACATTCAGGGCAACGACGCGTTCAATACCCAAGACGAAACGACGAACAACGTTGTCGATCACGTGACGGCATCGTGGGGAACCGACGAGTGCATGTCCGTCGGATACGACACGAACAGGACGACTTACACGAACAACCTGATCTACGAGGGGCTGTACGACCCCTACGGCGATGGCTCCGATCACAACTACTGTTCGCTCATCGGTGACGGTGCCACGAACGTGGCACTGTTGGGCAACGTCTGGGCGAAAGCCCGGAACCGGATCCCGCGACTCAAGAGCGAGACGAGCACCGTCGTCGCGAACAACCTCACCTACTTCTTCGACGAGGCCAGCAACGTCGATAGCTCGGCCTCCGCGAGTTTCGTCGGCAATACGTACACCGGCGTCACGGCACCCGGCGAGTCCATCGTCGAGGGCAGCGGGACGGTCTACGGTGCGGATAATACGACTGCGGACCCGCCCCTCGATTCGGACGTAGATTTCATCGAACAGAGCACGACCAGTTCCCGGCTACTGTGGCCCGACGGACTGGAGACGATGCCCTCGAGCGAAGTCGAGAGCCACAACCTCCAGTACGCCGGCGCGCGGCCGGCCGACCGGACGGCGAACGACGAACGGATCATCCAAGAGATCGCCGACCGCGCCGGCAACGATCGACTCGACTCGGAGTACGACTACTGAATCCCTAATCCCGACGCAGTCGGCGGCTACCCCGACCTCCCTGAGAACGGTCACCCGCTGTCCGTCCCCGATTCGGGCCTGCGCGAGTGGCTCGAGCAATGGGCACTGGCGGTCGAGGAACCGGGAGCCAGTCCGCCCTGAGCGCGGAGCGACCTAGGTGGCGGTCGACACCACGTGGTTACGCGGGCATTCGATCTTCGGTTCCGATTCGAGCTCAGCTCCGCAGTCGGAACCCGCGTCCGTCGCCGAGGCCAGCGATCCCAGCACCGAAGGCGTACGCGACCTGCTGGGCACCCGCGCCGATGCGGGCCATCAGTGGTCGCTCGGGTTCGAACTCCTCGACGGCCACCTCGTCGGTGTCGAGTCGGTCGGCAAGTTCGTCCTCGATCTCTCGTCGCGTCCCGAGGTGGTCGACGAGGTCCATCTCGGAGGCTTCCTCGCCGAGATAGATCCGTGCCTCAGTGTCGCGGACGAACTCCGGTTCGAGATCTCGGCCGTCGCTGACCCGCTCGACGAACGTGTCGTAGTAGTCGTCGATCAAGCCCTGGAGGTACTCGCGTTCCTCGTCCTCGAGGTCCTTCAACGGGGTACCGGCGTCCTTGAATTCGCCGGCGGCGAGCCGTTCGTAGGAGAGACCGACCTTCTCGGCGAGATCGCTGGCGTTGACACGGGAGCCGATGACGCCGATCGAGCCAACGATGCTCCCCTCGCGGGCCCAGAGTTCGTCACAGCCACTGGCGATCCAGTAGCCGCCACTGGCACAGACGTCGGTCGCGTACGCGACGGTTGGGCCATCGAACCGCTCGGCAGCGAGGCGGATATCGTCGCTGGGGACGACCTCGCCGCCGGGCGTGTTCAGCTTCAGGAGGAGCGCCCGGACGTTCTCGTCGTCGTTCGCGCGATCGATCTGGTCGACGACGTCGTCGGCCGGCGTCGCGCCCGGACTCGTCGGGAGCGGGCCGCCGCCGCCGTCTCGACTGATCGGGCCCTCGACGGTGACTTCGGCGACGTCATAGGCCGGAAACAGTGAGTCGGCGGCGTTGCTTGCGAACCGCAGGCCGACGATGACGACCACGAGCGCGACCAACACGCCCAACAGATCCGTCAGCGTCTCCGGGTAGATGATGAAGAGGGCGATGGCGACCGCCGCGGACGCGAGTCCGCCGAGGACGACCGTCAGGAGTCGATCGAGACCGCCGCTACTGACCACGGATAGCACCTCGAGTCATATCGATACCTAGGAGCGATTCCCGTTAAGCGTTGACGTTCCAAGACGGCAAATCATAGCCGTCTATTGGTTTTACGTAACAGTAGTTGTATATATATAGTAACAAGAGTTGGTGATGCAATTGATGGACAAGCGGACTACACAAACGATCGGCGTATTGGGCGGGATACTCACACTCGGGTCGTATGCCGTCGTCACCGGACGAGCCGTCGAAATCACGACGGAGCCGGTCTATCTACTCGTCACGACTGCCCTCGGACTGACCGGTGCCGTCATCGAGCAGATGCGGAACAGCACGATACTGGGAGTGATATGGGCAGCCGTGACCGGCGGTTGTATCGCCGTCCTCGTCACCAGCGGGACGTGGTTCGAAGTCCTCTTTGCGTTTTTCTCAGGTGGCACCCTCGTCATGATCGGGTGGCACGCGCTCGATCCATGACGTCGGACTCGCCCGACGGCAGCCTCCTCGCGGCAATCACCTATACAGCAGTCGTGTCAGGTGAACGCGAGTCCGGCTCGATCTAGGGGTGCCAGAAGTCGGACATCGACCCACCGTCGGTCTGGGCCGACCGCGTCGGATCCCCGTCCGCGGCCGGCCCCGTCTCGGTCGATTCCGTTCCGTCATCCGCGATTTCGGGCTCGATCTCGGTCTCGAGTTCGGTATCGGTCTCGGCTGCAGTGTCCGACTCGGATCGACTGTCGAGCCACGCCCGCACGAGGTTCACACCGTCTTGGAAGAACGGCACCGGATCGTCAGCGACCGCGTAGTCGAACCGGGGATGACGGACGAGCGACGTCGCGACCTCGCGTGCGGCCGCTCCGAGTGACGGCCGTTCGACGAGCGGGTACTCCTTGGTCGCCACGCTGTGCAGGTAACTGAGTTCACCCCGCAACAGATGGCCGCCAATCCCAGCCTCGTAGGTCGGCTCCGACCTGATCGGTTCGTCCATCGCCTGCTGCCAGTAGTAGTACGGGAAGTCAGCACCCGCCCGAACCGAGAACGGCAACGACGACCAGAACCGCGGATTGATCTCCATCAGCTTGAACTCGCCGTCCGCAGGGTCGCGCAGGAACTCGACCATCGCAAGCCCGTGCCACTCGAGTTCGCTCAGGAGCGCGCGACCGGCGGTCTCGAGCTCCGGGATGTGAACCGATTCTCGGTAAGCGCTGGGCCCGCCGCAGTATTCCCAGCCACGGCGCTGACAGTGCTGGAAGGTCGCGACCGGGTCGCCGTGATCGTAGAGCGCGAAGAAGCCGTACTCCCGCGAGTCGGGGATCCGCTCCTGGACGAGCGGGGTATGCCCACGTTTCTCGACGACCGCCTGCGGGTTCGGCCGCGTCCCCGGCCGCTGGTACTCAGTCGACCCGATCTCGGCATCGTCGAACCGCGCCCCGAGATAGGTGGGCGATGCCACGGTGTAGCGCGGCTTCACGATCGTCTCGCGGCTCCAGTCGTCCCACTGATCGAGCAGTTCGGTCTTCGGAGCGCCGACACCGGCCGCGTCGGCAGCCGCAAAGAGTTCGACGCGATCCTGGACGTGTCGAAGGGTCTCGAAGTCAGGCCATGGCGTCGCGATCTCGTCGGCAAACGCCGCCTTGCGCTTTGCGAGAACGTAGACATCTTCCTCACGGACTGGAATAATCGTCCGAACGGTTGGGCGTTCGGCGAGCGAGAGCAGCGCATCCCCGTATGCAGCGAGATCCGTTTCCGGATCCGGTAGCGTAACGAACTCGTCGCGGTAGGCCGAGCTAGCCGCCGGCGTCGACCGTGACTCGGAGCCCACAATGGTCCGGACGCCCCGCGGGTGCAGTGAGCGGAGACAGGCAACGGTGCTCGGTGCATCGATCCCGGGCACGAGCACGCTCGCGTCGTCCCTGTGACGTTGCATGCCCGAAACTAGGGGGTCTTGTTGCATTGTTATAGATCGGATAACCCGAGACATCGATCGCCGCTCCGGTTTTGCTCGGGATACGCAACGTTAGGTATCGAATACCTGCCGTTCGATGGCTGTATCCCTGTACGCCGTACACCCCTGAATCCGACCGTCTCGAACCTCGAACACGTGAGCGAACGCGATATCGAAGTCTCGGTCGTCAATCGTTCCGACGTAGGCCCCCGTTACGATCATCGTCTCGCCCGCGTCGATGAACCGCTCCGGAAGCGCCTGAAGATGATCAGCTCGCTGGCCCGGCACCGTCACCACGCTCTCGAGGACCGCATCGATTCCCGTCTCCGTTCGCCCGTCGAGATCACCGGTCGTGGCGTCGGTCCAAGTAACGTCGTCTCCCAGTATCGCTGCCAGTTCGTCCGTCCCGTCCCGATCCGTGACGACGCGATTGAACGCGGCGTAGAACTCGGTAAGGCGTTCCCGCGTTGTCGTTTGCTCGACCGACCGCTGTCTGTTCGTTGTCATGACGGTGTTCGTTTCCGTTGAAAACGTGAACGGACAAAAGAGTACGATTCAGTCACACGCGGTGAGAACGTCACAAATTTCATCATATCACTTCGGCCGGACACAGAAGTGACGTGCTCGCCCACTCCAGAATTCCACAGGAGAACCGCTGCTACGCGGGTGCTTGAAAACCCCGAAAATTCGGGGAGAAAAATCGCGGTAGACGGAATCGACTTAGAGCAGTCCGGTCTTCTGGAGTTTCATCAGGTCCTCGGTGTCGAGGGTTTCGCCTTCCTTGAACTTCTGATAGATCTCCTCGGCCTCCTCTTTGGCCTCCTCTTTCTTCTTGTCGCGCTCGGTCTTGCGCTCCTCCTCTTCTTCCTTGTCCAGTTCGCGCAGGCGCTTCTGGACACGAACGAAGTCCTCGTGGTGGCGGTCGGCAGCCTCCTGAGCCTCGACGAACTTCTCGTGCATCTCGTCGGCCTCGTCACGGATGTCGTCGGCCTCGCGATAGGCCTCGATCATCTGGTTGTGATGTTCCTGGGCCTTGTCCGCGAGCTCCGTGACCTTCTGGTGGTGCTGGGAGGCCTCCGATCGCACTTCTTCGGCTTCCTCGACGAGTTCCTCGAGGTCCTCGTTCTGATCGAGCTTCTGTTTGCGCTCCTCGTGCTCCTCGCGCTTGTTCTCGATCTTCTCGATGAGCTCCTTCTCGTCTTCGCTCGAGAGGACTTCGGTCTGCTGTTTGAACTCGAGTTCTTCGATCTCCTCTTCGAGTTCCTCCAAGTCCTTGCCCTCGTCGAGCTCCATGTCCGACTTGAGCTGCTCGACCTTGTCGAACAGCTCGTTGGCTTCGGCGTTGAGCTCGTTGCGGCTCTCCTTGTGTTCTTGGACCTGCTCGTTGAGCTCGTCGCGTTTCTCGCGGTGCTCTTGAGCCTCGTCGACTTTCTCGCGGGTCTTCGCGTTGAGATCGTCACGCTTGGAGGCCCGGTCGGAAGCCATCTGGTTCAGCTCGTTTCGCCGGTCTCGCAGTTGACCAGCCATCTTGATGAGCTGTCCTTTCGATTTGTTTTCTAGGTCGTCCTCTGTCAGTTCGATGTTCTTCGATTCGTCTACCATGTTAGTCAAACCTCTGTGCCATACCCGCACCGGAGAACCGGTCGGACGGCGGTCCAAGTCGTTCGCCAACGGCTGGGCGAGTAACTCAGTGATAGCCGTCTGACCGTTCGGAGCGATAGCTCACGATCTGCGAAACCTCGGTGAATAAGATTTCCTGTCATCGATCGTCGAGCTATACGCGCCCCGGTGGCGTTCTGGTGACTGATACTACTGCCCCCTATAATTTAAATGTATCGGTGGTCATGCCCCTGAAAACCGTTAGCAGGGCCCTTGTTCTGCCGTGTCGGGTCATACCATGGGGAAGAGAACGCATATAAGTAATGCTGGGTACGGGCTGTTCGGTCATTGACTGCGAGGGTGACGGTGATCCGCTCGGTGTCATGGAAATCTGTCTCGGATCGAGCCGGCACTCGACCCGTTGAAGAAGGGACCAATTCGTGACGCGACTCGAGGGAGGCCACTGAGCGTGACTCCCAGTAGCGGGCATCCGTCCGCCTCGCGGGTAACAGCTATCCATCTGCCTCGCGGATAACAAGTATACATCTACCTCGCGGGTAACAGTCCCCACAGCGTCCGAAAACCCGTTTCGGCAGTTCAACACATCTAGAACAGGTTCTCGAGCCTGTCGTCGGCGAACTCCTCGGCGTGGTCCGTCGCTTCTGCCTCTTGGGCGTCTTTCGCATCGCGAGCGCGTTCCATGAACGCCTCGATCCGGTCGGACCGTTCCGCGCCGCCGAGCAAGACGAGTGCGCCGAGACGGTCGCTGTCCAGCGGGAAGTCACCGCCGCGAACCTGCATGCTCCCGGTTTCATCCTCGAGCCAACGGCGGGCCCGCTCGACGCCCTTGCGCGGGATCGCGTCGGGTTGACCCGCGATGACGAGCAGCGCCGAGTCGGCCGTCGTCGCGTCCGGCAGGCTCGTTCCCGTCAATAGCGCCTGTCTCGAGACGGTCATGGCGGTTGTAATGTTCTCACTGCTGTCCTCGCTGGCGACCTCGGTCGCATAGCCCAACGCCGCGACGCCACCCGATCGGAGGGTGTTGATAACCTCGCTCGAGTCGACCACACTTTCGCCGACGCCGTCGACTGCCTCGCCGGAGGCGAAGAGCAGGCCGACCCGCTTGGCAATCCGTTCGTTGATCGTTTCGAATGCGCTCTCGATGCTCTCGCCCTGTTCGTGCCAGGCGTCGTTGTCGATCAGCAGCGTCGAATCGGCCTCTCGGAGGAGCGTCTTCAGGGAGCGACCGGCGTTGGCCTGATAGAGTGCCCCTTCGTTCCGTCCCGGAAGGATGCCGAGCGCGTAGACCGGGATATCGTAGATTTGCTGGAGGTGGTGGACGAGCACGGGTGCGCCACCGCTGCCGGTGCCGCCGCCAAGACCGGCGACGACAACGATGGCCTCCGATTTCGACGTGACGCGACCATCAAGGTCGTTCAGTACTTGCTGGATGTCCGCCTGCATCACTTCCGTGCCGAGTTCGTTGTCGGCACCGACGCCGTGTCCGTTCACACGGTCGGCACCGATCAACTGCGTCTCGACGGACTGGAGGGGTTGGAGGTCGGCTTCCGCGGAGTTGACAGCTAACGCACCTTGTACGGCCTCGAAACCCATGTTCGCGTCGAACCGGGCGAGCCGCTCGGTGACGTTTCCGCCGGCCTGACCGACCCCGATCAGGGCTACCTTCATACTAGTCACGTCTCTGTAAGCCCTGTTGAACGTTTCGGTGAGTTGATACGCTATTCGTCGGATCGAGCGGGGCGTCCGACTGCCAGTCCTCGAATGGTGGCGACACTGCCCGCGTACCGGCTGGCGAAGGTCACAATACCTTTCAGCCGTATCCCCGTCCGTTCGAGTATGTTCTACGAACAGCGGATGACCGTCCCCGACTCGTCTGCCGAACTCCGGGCCGAGTACGAGGACGACCTCGTAGCGATCATCGAGCAACGCGGCGCTGGAGACGTCGCAGCCGAAACCGACCTCGAGCAGGAGACGCTCGAGGCGCTGGCTGCGGGCGAGTCGCCCGAACTGATGTTCGAGCAAGCGGCCCAAATCCAGTCGCTCGAAGACGGGGAACCGGATCCGGAGACGATAGTGACGATGGCACTCGAGCACTTGCTACTGGGAATGTCGACGGCGGTACTCGACGTCGACGCGGTCGAGAGCCACCTCGAGATCGATCTGGACGCGAAGGAGGTTCACCAGAAGATCGAGGGGCGAGCGCCGATGTCGTTCGGGGAGTTCGTCCACATCCAGTACGTGATCGCGGACAGCGCGCCGTAGACGAGACGCTGCGGATCGCCGAATCCACCCCCGACGTTTATCCTCTATAGCGGTGTCCGTATGCCATGTCCGATTCGGAGCGAAGCGAGAACCGGCGACGGGAGGTCGACGCGATTCTGGATCGCAAACCCGGCACTGTGTCCGTCACCGATCTCGAGGATCGATATCGGGTCGTCGGCGCGGCCGACCAGGGTACCTACGCGAACTGGCTCACGCCCGTCGAAGACCACTACGTTTGTCACCGCAACGAGACGCTCGAGCCCGATGCCGACTCGTGGACGGTCGCGCTCACCGGCGCGGTCGAGCGGGACAGCACTCTCGGGATGGACGCGATTCGAGACGAGTATCCCACGGTCGCCGTCGCGCACACAATGGAGTGTGCGGGCAACGGTCGCGGCTACTTCGAGCCCGAAACGGGCAGCGTCCAGTGGGAGTACGGGGCTGTCAGCACCGCGTTCTGGACCGGCACACCGCTGCGCTCGATCCTCGCCGATCACGGCGCGGCGACTGACGACGACATGTGGCTCACCGCGGTCGGCGGCGACCGCCCCGAGGTCGAAGGCGAGAACGATTTGTTCGCCCGCTCGATTCCGCTGTCGAAGGTCCTCGAGGATTGCATTCTCGCCTACGAAATCAACGGCCAGCCGCTCCCGCCCGAACACGGCCATCCGGTCCGGTTGCTCGTTCCCGGCTGGTACGGTGTCAACAGCGTCAAATGGGTCACCGAACTCCGCGTGATGGAGAAAATGGTCCATGGCCCGGAGTGGGTGGACCGCGACGGCGACGACTACACTCGGTGGCAGCAGTCCTCCTACCGAATCCATCCCGAGGGCGTCGAACCCGAATCGAACGCGACGATTTCGACGTACGACACCTGGGAGCAGTGGGAGTCCGACGAGATCGATCAGCCATACACGTACGACGAGAACGTCAAGTCCACTATCGGCTATCCCGAAGACGGCGCGACCGTCTCCCCGCGGGAGGACGGCACGATCGAGGTCGTTGGCGTCGCCTGGGCCGGCGACGACGACGTGACAGCGATCGAGGTTTCGACCGACGGCGGAGAGAGCTGGGACGACGGCTCGTTCTTCGGGCCGAACTACGACTGCGCGTGGCGACTGTTTCGCTACCTGTGGGAGCCGTCGACTGGCTCGTACACCCTCTACTCCCGTGCGACTGACGAGCACGGCCGCCGCCAGCCCGCCCGAATCTCGCGGCCCGGCGAGGGCAGCGAGGATTCCGAGGACGCGGCCGACGACTATCCCTGGAACGAGGGCGGCTACGCGGAAAACGCGTTCCGCCCCCACGCAGTCGAGGTCACCGTGGAGTGACCGCAATGATGCCCGACACGGCACCCCTCCCGATCGGCAGCTCCACCACTCGGGAGAGATCGAGAGAGATAGAGAGTTGACGATACTCGAGAAAACGCGGCGAACAATCCGGAAATGAGTCCTCGAGCGGTGAAATTATGTATAACCGACCACGAGTACGGCTATGAACGTTGCAGTTCTCGGCTGTGGGCACGTCGGGATCGAACTCGGCCGACAGCTCGCGGCGCGAGGGCACGAGCCGATCGGCGTTCGCCGATCCGGGGAGGGGGTCGAGCGGATCGAGGATGCCGGCTTCGAAGGAGTACAGGCGGACGTTACCGACCGCGAGGCGCTCGCAGCGGTTCCGGATGTCGACGCGATCGTCTTCGCCGCGAGCAGCGGCGGCCGGGGTGCCGAGGCCGCTCGAGAAGTCTATGTAGAGGGATTACGGACGGCGATCGAGGCGTTCGGGGAGCGCGAGAACCCGCCCAACAGACTCGTGTACACGTCCTCCACGGGGGTCCACGGCGACCACAACGGCGACTGGGTCGACGCGGAGACGCCGATCGAGCCCACCACCGACAAGACCGAGGTGCTCGCCGAGGCCGAGCGGATTGCGCTCGAACTGCCCGACGAGTACGGTTTCGATGGCACCGTGGCACGCTATGCAGGGCTGTACGGCCCCGGCCGATATCGACTCGAGCGCTATCTCGAAGGGCCCGTGACGGAGGGGTACCTGAACATGGTCCACCGGGACGACGCCGCCGGAGCGGTCCGCTACCTGCTCACGGAGGGCTTCGCGAGCGGCGAGGTCGTCCAGGTCGTCGACGACGAACCAGCCTCGAAGTGGGAGTTTGCGGACTGGCTGGCAGCAGAATGTGGCGTCGCACAGCCGCCGAAGCAGACGAAGGCCGAACGGCTCACGGATGACGACATCTCCGAGGCGGGGCGGCGACGGATCCTGACGAGCAAGCGCTGCTCGAACGAGAAACTTCGGGCGCTCGGCTACGAGTTCGCCTTTCCCACGTTCCGTGAGGGATACCGCGATGCGATCGAGTCCTACCGTAACGAGTCTGTCAACTGATTATTCTCACCGACACCGGGTGAAATAAGGGGAAATTTCTTGGTGGTTCGATTTGATCACCCGATATGAGCTATCGGAGCGCCCCGACCGGCGGTGTCGTCGTCGGGGCGAACCCGCTGGTAACCGAGTCGCTGGGCGACTCGGTCCGGTCCCTCGAGCCGCTCGTTCTCTCACTTCTCGTTCTCGTCGTCGTCGGTCTCGTCCTCGGTGGGTGGTGGGTGATTCGCTGGTTCCGTCGGCCGCCGGGCGTGCGCCTCCAACGCATGCTCGCTAATCACGACGATGTAGCGGTGTTGATGCATCCGAACCCCGATCCCGACGCGATGTCGTGTGCGATGGGCGTCGCGCGAATCGCTGACTCGGTCGATACCGATGCGACCCTGCAGTACTCCGGCGAGATCCGCCACCAAGAGAACCGCGCGTTCCGCACCGTCCTCGATCTGGACATGGAGTCCATCGAGGCGAGCTCTCAGCTCGATTCGGACGCGGTGGTGCTAGTCGATCACAACACACCGCGGGGGTTTACCGGGGCCCAAACCGTCGAGCCCATCGCGGTCGTCGACCACCACCCCGGTAACGGGGCCGGCACGAAGTTCACCGACGTGCGGACCGACTACGGCGCGGCGTCGACGATCCTTGTCGAGTACTTAAACGACGTTGGCGCGACGATGACCGACGAGGACGGCTCGAGCGGCTTTCAGGTCTCACAGGAGCTCGCGACGGGACTGCTCTACGGTATCCAGTCGGATACGAACCACCTGACCAACGGCTGCTCGCGGGCCGAGTTCGACGCCTGCGCCGCGCTGTTTTCGGGGATCGACGAGGATCTGCTCGACCGGATCGCCAACCCACAGGTCAGCGACGATGTCTTACAGGTCAAGGCGACAGCGATCACCGAAAAGCGAATCGAGGGCCCCTTCGCCGTCTGCGACGTCGGCGAGATCGGTAACGTCGACGCGATCCCCCAGGCCGCGGACGAACTCATGCACCTCGAGGGGGTTACAGCGGTCGTCGTCTACGGCGAACACGACGGAACGCTCCACCTCTCCGGCCGGTCACGCGACGACCGGGTGCACATGGGGGAGACGCTGCGCCACGCAATCAGCGACATCCCGATGGCCAGCGCCGGCGGCCACGCGCGGATGGGCGGCGGCCAGCTCTCGGTCGATCACATGAATGGAATCGGTCCCTCCGATGGGATCAGCCGCGCGGAGTTCGAGGAGCGACTCTTTTCGTCGATGGCGGGCGAACGCTAGTCGATCCGCTCGAGTAGCGAGCGTACCGCCGCCGGATCGGCGGTCTCGCCGGTTCCAACGAAGTATGCCGCACAGGCGTTCCCGAGCGCGAGCGCCGTCTCAAGGGGCCAGTCGCGAGCCAGCCCGCAGGCCAGCCCCGCCGAGAATCGATCGCCGGCACCGGTCGTACGCTGTGGCTCGCCGATCGAAACCATCTCACGGGACTGGATTCCGTCCCGCGTTGCCCCGACGGCTGCGTCGGATCCGTGGGAGACGACCCCGGTGAGGCCAATCGCGGAGCGAAGCGCCGCGGCTCGGTCTCGAGTGCACTCTCGAGACGAGTACGCAGTCGGGTCCTCGCCGTCGTCCGCTCCGTCGTCGTCTGGGACGCCGGCGGCCGCCGTGGCGGCCGCGAGTTCCATTGGATTCACACTCAGAAATACCGCGAGCGGTGTGTCAGCCGAATCGGCCTGCGACAGCGCGTCGAACAGGTCCGCGAGTGCCATCGGATCGACGGCGTCGATCGGCCCGGGATCGACGACCACCGGAAGTGGCTCTGCGGGCGGTGACGATGCCAGCCGGTCGAAGACGGCCGTGAGACCGCGGATCGATACCCAATTCGTACAGCACAGCGCGTCCGCGCCGACGATCCGATCCCAGTCGACGACTGCGAGCAGGTCCGCGAGTCCCCAGTCCTCGGCCGGTCCCGGTTCGGAGAACTGGAGTTCGTCCGATCCGAAGTCGACGACGCGAACCGTCGCAGGCGTCCCCATCGAGTGCGTTTCGAAGGGGAACCCGGACAGCACCGGATGCTCGAGGTGGCCGATGAGCGTCGCCGCCTCGCCGAGCGCGTCGATCTGTCTGGCCGCGTTGACAGCCTGTCCGCCCGGCCGCGCGTCGATCGGCTCGAGCGAGAACGCGCGGCCGCCGGCCGCAAGCTGATCGGCGAACGCATCGGCTGCCTTGAGGCGGTCGCCGCCCGCCCCCGAAAGCGCGTACCAGCGGTCGACACTGCCGTCGGGCAATGCGACGAGATGCCGAGCGTCACCGCTCTCGAGGTCACTGAGGCAGTTGCGAAGGTCGTCGTCGCTCACAATTGGACTGCGACGCTCGTCGGGAAAAAGAAACGGCTGGCACGACGACTCGAAACGACTCGAACCACGACCGCGCGAGCAGATACCGGCGCTACCGCCTAGCGAATCTCCTTCCACTCCGCCTCGCAGTCGGGGCAGATGCGGACCGTCTTGATCTCGTCCGGGTCGTTTTCGGTCTTCAGTGGCTTCTCGCAATCGCCACAGACGAGCCGATCGTAGGTGTCCTTCTCGAGGTCGCCGGCGCGGAGCGCCTTCCGGACTGATTTCATGTTCACTCTGTAAGCAGGAGGGGAAGAAAAAGACCGGTGCTTTATCCGGTCTCGACTCGGCCCCGCGTTCGGTCGCGATTACGCGCCCCTTCGAGCACGAGTCGGAAAGAGTGAGGCCATCAGAAGACAGCGAGGGAGTGACCGAGACGGCGAGCGGACGGCAACGACAGACCGGCCGGACCGGCGTGTTCGGAACGCTGTGTTCCATGGTCTTTCTGGTCAACCCCGGTCGCGTGATCTCCACACCGTTGCTCGAGCCGTTCCGGACGACCGGCGGCGCGAGCGCCGCCACCGGTCGCCTTCCGAGGAGCGTGAACAGCTAACGGCCCACCCGACAGTATATCTGGCCGCATCCGTGGTCGTTTTACCGGTCCGCTCGAAGACCCCACCGATGGAGTACGTCCAGGAGCGGATCGCCACGCTCCACGAGTTCGGCAATGGGGACGAGGGTCCGGGTAGCGGTCTGGCCCGCGAAGCCGCCGCTGCGGTCGCCGAGACGGCCGTCGTCGTCCCGATGACCGGCCGCGAGTACGAGAGCCCCGCCGCCGAGCGCGTTCTCGGGGAACTCGAGCGCCTCGAGCCGGCACCCGCTGCAGTCTTCGTCCCCGTCCGGGCCGAACCCGGCCGAATCGGGCCGTTTCGAGAGTGGCTCGGCTCGTTCGCACTGCCGACCCGGGTCCTCTGGTGTAATGCGCCCGGCGTCGACGCCGTGCTCGCCGACGCGGGACTGGGCGGCGAGTTCGGGAAAGGACGAGACGTCTGGCTCGCGCTCGGTCCCGCCGCGGACGTCGCCGACGCGGTCGTCGTCCACGACGCCGACGCCCGCAGCTACGAGGCCGCACACGTCCACCGCCTGCTCGCGCCGTTGACGATGGACTTTGACTTTTCTAAGGGGTACTACGCGCGCGTCGAGCGCGGTCGGCTCTACGGGCGGCTCTTCCGACTGTTCTACGAACCGTTGCTACGATCCCTCGCGGACGCCCACGACGCACCGATCATCGACTATCTCGGCGCGTTCCGGTACGCGCTGGCCGGTGAGTTCGCCGCGAGTTCCCACCTCGCGCGGCGGCTTCGCGCACCGCGTGCGTGGGGGCTCGAGGTCGGCACGCTCGGGGACGCTTACGATGTCGCCGGCTTCGGCGGCTCCGCACAGGTCGACCTCGGTCGCCACGAGCACGACCACCGCGCGGTCGCGGGCGACACTGGCCTCGAGGGGATGAGTCGAGAAGTCGCGGCGACGCTGCTGGGCGTGCTTGAAGAACACGGCGTCGATCCCGAGTACGAGACCCTGTCCAAGCGATATCGGGCCACCGGCAAGGAGTTGATCGACCAGTATCGTGCGGACGCGGCGTTCAACGGACTGGAGTACGATCCGGCAGCCGAACGGGATCAGGTGTCTCGCTATGCCGAGTCGATCGCACCGCCGGGGCTGGACACGCGCCTCCCGCGATGGATCGACGCCCCGTTTACGCCAGCCGACGTCCTGGCCGCGGCCCGGCCCTGGCGGGAACGACGCGTCGGCTCGCGCTCGCAAGACTAATCCCCCTCTCGGCCGTTGGGCCGCGTATGGACGCGACCGCCGACGAACTGGCCGGCGTGGTCGATCTCTTCGGCGGATTGGCCCGCGCGGAGCTCGAGCGGGCGCTCACCGAAGCCGCCTACCGTGCCGACGGACGAGCGGTTGACGATGCGGCCCTCGAGACGGCGATCGACGAGGCAGTCGAGTCGTTCGCACTCGTTCGGTACGAGCCCGCCGACGAGGACACTGGGTCGATCGCGGACGACGAGGCACTGCTGGTCGCCGGCCCAACGGCCTTTCCGACGGTGCCGGAGCACGCGGAGGACGTCCCACACATTCTCGACATCGAGCGGCGACGGCTCGATCGCGAGGCACTGGGCGAAACGGCCCGCGAACGCGTGCTCGAGGCCGTCGACGAGGCCGCCGCTGCGGACGATACGGAGCGGCTCCGATCCCTAATCGACGTCAGCTATGATGTCGAGACATGGGCACCGGTCGATCTCACGGACGAACGGGCGCAACTGGAGGACACGCTCGGGGAATGACAGGCCAGAGATTGACGCTCGGGCCGGTCGCGAGCTACGAACCGACGGAAATTGGCGATCAGGAGTACGACGCGGCAGTTCTCGCGCCGATCGTCGACCGCGACGGTGAGGATCACCTGCTCTTTACCCGGCGGGCCGACCACCTCGGCGAACACCCCGGCCAGATGAGTTTTCCGGGCGGTGGGGCCGAACCCGAAGACGAGACGATCCTCGAGACCGCGCTTCGGGAGGCCAACGAGGAGATCGGTCTCGAGCGCAGCGAGGCCGAAGTTGTCGGGCAACTCGACGACATTCGGACCGTCACCGAGTACGCCGTCACGCCGTTCGTCGCCCACGTCCCCGATCGAGAGTACGTCCGCGACGAGAGCGAGGTCGCCGAGATCGTCGTCCTCCCGCTGTCAGACCTACTCGATCCGGACAACTACGAGTACGAGCGCCGCTCCCATCCCTACTACGGCGAGATCGTCATCCACTACTTCCGCGTGAACGGCTACACCGTCTGGGGCGCGACCGGCCGGATTCTGGTGCAGTTGCTCGAGTTGGCGACGGATTTCGAAGCGCCCGAGACGGTCGATCGGTCGAACTTTTGAAAGATAACAGAGATCTGCCTCTCGTTCAGCGCAGTCAATTTCTGTTTCACTCCAGACTAACAGGTCCACGTGCGGTGGCGCGCTGTGCCGTGGTGAGCGGTGCGAGGCGCGACGGGAGGAGCACCTCGGAATGTGAACGGCGACTGACGGGAGCCGTGAGCAGCGAGCGAATCGGCTGGGGAGGGCGTGGCTCCCCTGGTAGCCAACTGAGCAGGACGCTATCGTCACTGATCAGGATCATGAGTAGAGACGCGGACACCACCGGTCACAAATAGACGGCGAAACCCACCGCTAACGGCTGTTATAGCCCCTCGAGCGACCGCAGCTTCTGCTCGACATCCGGTGGCGCGGCGCTGGGGCCGTCGCGCACGCGGTGATCGGGAATCAGGAGCGGGGCCGGGTTCTCGTCAAGCGCGGTTCGGACAAGGATGATGTCGTCCTCGTCCTGGTGATCGATCCCGGAGGTCATCCGGGCGAGGGTCTCGACGGTGACCTGATCGCCGTAAGGGATCGTCTGGACGCCCTCAAGGACCGCCCGCTGGTCGGTCGGCATGGTCATCGCGACCTGCACGTCGTCGAAGGTGATCTCCTCGAGACCGTCGAGGTATTCGAAGATCTCATCGAGGACGGCGTGGTCGTCCTCGGCGTTGTCGTCGGGGATCTCGGGGAACGAGACGCTCAGGACTCGCCCGCTGGCGGCACCGAGCTGGACGTACCGGTCGAGATACGGCGATTCCCGTGCGTAGATTCCAGCGTCCGTAACGTCCTCCATAGCTGTCCGTAGACCATCAGGGCTTGAATAGCCGCCGGTCCTTGCGCTTGATCTCGCTTCCATCGCAGCAGCCTCGAGTTTTTCCACACTGTGCCCACAGTTCCTGACGAATCCTCGAGTGCCCTGCTCATACTCACAATAGGGAAATAGCCACGCTCTCCCCAGCCGATTCGCTCGCTGCTCACGGCTCCCGTCGGTCGCCGTTCGCGTTCCGAGGCGCTCCTCCCGTCGCGCCTCGCACTCATCGCGTCTCAGCGCACGCCACCGCACGTGTCAGGCCGTTAGCCCGTCAGCCGATATCGTTTCCATCGTTCCGTGTGTCGCCATGACGCAAGCCTTATGTACATATGAGTACGTCGATGTACAATAATGAACTCCGATACGGAGCTCGCCCCTGCGGTGCAGTCGATACTCGAGGCCGCTCGGGAGCGTTCGGGCGGTGAGGGCGTCATTGACGTTGACGCACGCTCGCTGCCCGACGCGCTGGCCGACGCCGAGGCCGACGGGCGAGTCCCAGTGATCGCGGAGGTGAAACCGACGAGTCCGACGGCTGAGGGGACTCGAGACGACGATCCCGTCGAACTGGCACAATCGATGGTCGACGGCGGTGCGACGGCGATCTCGGTGCTCACGGAGCCGACCCACTTCGGCGGCTCACCTGAGGCGCTGACCCGCATTCGGGAGGCCGTCGACGTCCCGGTCCTGCGCAAGGACTTCGTCATCGAGGAGGTGGGGATGGACGTCGTCGAGGCGGACCTCTTGCTATTGATCGTCAGATTCGTCGACGATCTCGAGGAACTCGTCACGGCCGCCCGCAAACGGGGCTTCCAGCCCCTCGTGGAGGTCCACGACCGCGCGGAACTCGAGACAGCGCTCGAGGCAGGGGCCGACATCATCGGCGTGAACAACCGTGATCTGGCGAAACTCGAGGTCGACCTCGAAACCTTCGAGTCAGTGGCCCCCCACGTGCCGGACGACGTAACGCTGATCGCCGAGAGCGGCGTCAGCTCGCTGGCGGACGTGCAACGGATGCGCGCGGCGGGTGCCGATGCCCTCCTGGTCGGCAGCGCCATCATGGACCACGGCGCGGGCGACAGCGACGTGACGGAGAACACCCGACGACTCACGCGAGCGGAATCCGCGGGCGCTGCGGACTCGACGGAATCCACGACGGAGACTGAGACAACATGAGCGAGCACGACGGAGACATCCAGACATGAGCACGGAACGCGAACGCGACGGCGAGAGTGAATCCGGACGGACGGGCACGTTCGGTGACTACGGCGGCCAGTACGTCCCCGAGGCGCTGATGCCAGCCGTCCAGGAACTCGAGGACGCCTACCAGCGATACGTCCTGGAGAACGAGGACGGCTTCATGGACGAGTTCCGCGAGCGACTGCGCGATTTCGGCGGGCGGCCGACGCCGCTCCAGCGCGCGGATCGGCTGAGCGAGCGCTACGACCGCGAGGTATACCTCAAGCGGGAGGACCTCGTCCACGGCGGGGCACACAAACTGAACAACGCGCTCGGACAGGTCCTGCTCGCGAAATATATGGGCAAGGAGCGGATCATCGCCGAGACCGGCGCGGGCCAACACGGCACCGCGACGGCGATGGCCGCGGCCCACCTCGACATGCCCTGCGAGATCTACATGGGTCGGACGGACGTCAACCGCCAGCGGCCCAACGTCTACCGAATGCGGATGAACGGGGCCGAGGTGAACCCTGTTGAGGCAGGTAGCGGGACGCTGAAGGAGGCGATCAACGAGACGATGCGCGACTGGGCGACCACCGTCGAGCGGACCCACTACGTGATCGGCTCTGTCGTCGGCCCGCACCCGTTCCCGAAGATGGTCCGGGACTTCCAGGCAGTCATCGGCGACGAAGTCCGGAAACAGATTCAGGAGAAGGCCGGACGACTGCCCGACAGCGTCGTCGCCTGTGCCGGCGGTGGCTCGAACACGATGGGAGCCTTCCACGCCTTCGTTCCCGATGAAGCGGTCGACCTCTACGCCGTTGAGGCCGGCGGCTCGAGCCTCGAGATCGACGAGGAGGAAGGTCTCGCGCCCAACTCCGCGACGCTCTCGACGGGCACCGACGGCGTCCTCCACGGCGCGATGACGAAGCTCCTCCAGAGTACTGACGGCCAGATCATGGAGTCCCACAGCGTCAGCGCGGGTCTGGACTACGCCGGCGTCGGCCCCGAACTCTCACATCTCGTCGAGACCGGTCGAGTCACGCCGGCGAGCGTCGACGACGAGGACGCGCTCAACGGCTTCCACCGGCTCTCGCGGCTCGAGGGGATCATTCCCGCACTCGAGTCGAGTCATGCGCTCGGCTATCTGGAAGAGGAACACGAGACTCTCGGCGATCTCGTTGTCGTCAACGTCTCCGGGCGCGGCGACAAGGACTTAGAGACCGTGTTAGAGGAGACCGAGACGCGCGATCTCGTAGCCGCACCGGACGTGGAGGTGTTCGACGGATGAGCCGCGAGATTCGAGCGGAGCGAGAATCTCGGGACGGCGAGCGGGGAGCGGCTACGAGGTGCGACCAGCGGGAGCACCTCGAGAAACGAACGGAGAACGAAGTGAACCGTGAGCAGCGACCCGCGAGCCGCGAGGTTCGTGCCGACGGCGGCGAACCGACCGCATACGACAGCGATGTCGAAGCGGCTATCCGCGAGGACCAGCCCGCGTTGATCACCTACATCACCGCTGGAGATCCCTCGCTCAAGGACACGAAGGCGTACGTCGAGGCCCTCGACCGGGGTGGCTCGGACCTGATCGAACTCGGGCTTCCGTTCTCGGAACCGATCGCGGAAGGGTCGACGATTCAGGCTGCAATCAACCGCGCGCTCGATGCCGGGACGACCCCCGAGGGCTTCTTCGAGTTGGTCGCGGACCTCGAGACTGAGGCGCCGCTGCTGGTGATGACGTACTACAATATGATTCTCCAGTATGGTGACGAACCTGACGTTCGGCCCTTCGTCGAACGCGCGGCCGAAGCGGGTCTTTCGGGGATTATCGTCCCCGACCTGCCCGCCGAAGAGGCGGGCCCGCTGCGCGAGGCCTGCGACGACAACGGGCTCGATCTCGTCTTCATTATCGCGCCGACGACCGAGGGTGAGCGTCTGGATCAGATCATGTCGCAGGTCTCAGGCTTTGCCTACGTGCAGGCCCGCCTCGGGACGACCGGTGCGCGCGCGAACGTTTCGGGTGCGACCCACGACAGCCTCGCGCGGCTTTCGGAGTACGACGTTCCCAAGGCGGTCGGCTTCGGCGTTAGCAAGGGTGACCACGCAGCCGAAATCATCGAGGCCGGCGCGGACGGCGTTATCGTCGGCAGCGCCTTGGTCGATATCATCGCTGAGCACAGCTCAGCAGGCTCTGGGACGGAGTCCCAGAACATCGCCTCGAGCGACGATCCCAGCGATGCGGTCGACGCACTCGAGGCCAAAGCTCAGGAACTCAAACGTGGCGCACGTCGCGGCGCGGATACCGTCACGGTCGATCCGGAAGAACGACCGGAACCAGAACAGCCATAACTGCAAGCTTGCTACACTCCCGCAATGACCACAGGAATTGACGCACGACTCGACCGAATCGGGACAGACGGATCGTACGTGATCGTCCCAATGGATCACGGCATCACAATGGGTGCTGTCCAGGGACTGAAAGACATCGAATCGACAATTGACGGCGTAACCAGCGGCGGGGCGGACGCGGTTCTCACACAGAAGGGGATCGCACCGCGCGTCCACGACAACAAGAACGGCAAGGGCTACATCGTCCACCTCAACGGTTCGACCACGATCGGGCCGGACGAGGAAGACAAGCGGCTTACCGGCACCGTCGAGGAGGCAGTTCGGGTCGGTGCCGACGCCGTCTCCTTCCACATCAACGTCGGCTCGGATCACGAGCCAGACCAGATTAGCCAGCTCTCTGAGGTCACCGAGACGGCCCAGCGCTTTGGCATTCCGGTCCTCGCGATGGCCTACGCTCGTGGTCCCGGCGTCGACTCGGCGGACCCCGAGGCGCTCGGCCACGCAGTCCGCCTCGCCGAGGAACTCGGTGCCGACATCGTCAAGACGGGCTACAGCGGCGACGCTGAGAGCTTCGCACACGTCGTCGAGTCGACACGGCTCCCGGTCGTGATCGCCGGCGGCTCGAAGGGGACCGATCGTGATACGATCGAGATGGTTCGCGGCGTGATGGACGCCGGCGGTGCCGGCATCTCCATGGGCCGATCGATCTTCCAGCACGAGAATCCGGAAGCTATCGCACGAGCGGTCGCTGGCGTCGTCCACGAGGATCTCTCGACTGACGAGGCGCTAGCCGAAGCAGGACTGGCGCTCGAGGCCTAACTCTTCGTTTTTCCCACACCCACAGCGTTCGACCATCCCATAGCACCGGCTCCCGGCGCTCGAGACACGCAACACCTCAGTGGCAGTGCGTATCGAGGTGGACGTCCCGATCGGCATAGCGGGGACTCAGTTCGACGGTGGCGTGATCGACGCCGTGGCAGGCGAGTTCGTCGTGGACGCAACCGACGACTGACTCGGCCTCAGCCATCGTCTCGACGCCGGTCTCGACGTGGACCGTCGCGACCGTGATCTGGCTGCAGATCTGCCACGCGTGGAAGTCGTCAACTTGGTCGACACCCTCGAGTTCGGTAAGATGAGCGCAGATCTCGTCGCTCTCGAGGGGCGTCTTGAGGAAGAAGATCGCACCGCTGCCACGCAACACCCTGATCGCCGACCAGGTCACCACGGCCGCGATCAGCGCGGCGGTGATCGGATCGACGGCGCGGAATCCGGTCGCCTCGACGACGAGCACGGAGACGATGACGGCAACCGAGCCGCCAGCGTCGCCCAGCAGATGGTAGAACGCTCCCTTCTCGTTGAGGCTCATCGCGTCGCCGTGGAGGACGTAGACCGAGCCGAGGTTGACCAGCAGGCCGCCCGTCGCGATGGCAATCGTCGGCCCGGTGCCGATGGCGACAGGCTCCAAGAACCGCTGATAGGACTCCCAGAGAATGAAGCCAACCATCGGCAGGAGGAGTAATCCGTTCAGGAAGGCAGAGAACGGCTCGAGGCGGTGGAGGCCATACGACCAGCGGTCGCCGTCGCCGTAGCGTTCGGCGACGTGGGCGGCGGCGAAGGCCATCACGTACGCGAGCGCGTCGAACAGCATGTGGACGGCATCACTGATGAGCGCGACCGAGCCGAAGGCCAGCCCACCTGCGAGTTCGACGAGGAAGCCAATGACGTTGATCAGCGAGACGGCAGCGAGTTTGCGGCTGCTCGTCGTGTCCCCGCCGTGGTCGTGCCCGTGACCGTGGCCGTCGTGTGCGTGCGAGTCGCCATGAGAGCGCGCCGACTCGTTCCGACTCATCGTAGGTCGAACTCGGGGCTCAGTCTTATTAATTCAGCTGCTATTAAACGGTGTTTTCTATGCTAATCTTGGCAAAATTTCGCGCATGAATTATTAAAACGTCGCGGCGTATCGGCGTTCATCACCCGCCCCCAGCGATCCGATCGGAAGCGTTTCGTCGGCACCCGCCCTTCTCGAGGCCGTGACCGACGGCGAGGAGCTTACGCTCGCGGACGAAATCGTCGCCCGCGTGCGGATTCACGCCCGCGAGGTCGTCGACGAGTACGATATCGGGGTTGACTTCGCGGCCCTCGAGTGGGAGGTGTCGCCACGAGCGCGGCGACGGGCGGGGAGTTGTCGCTGGCAGGCCGACCGCGAGGTGGCGACGGTCGTCCTCGCCCGGCGCGCGTACGAGCGGTACGACTGGCCCGAGTTCGCGGGGGTCGTCCGCCACGAACTCGTCCACGCCTGGGAGTTCCAGCAGTTCGGCGAGTCGGGCCACGGCGACCGCTTTCGCGAGCGGGCCGCGGCGCTCGAGGCACCGCGCTACTGCGAGGCCTTTGCGAAGCCGCGGTACGTCCTGCGGTGTCTCACGGGCGGCTGCGACTGGCAGGCCAAACGCCACCGTGCGTCGAAGCCGGTGAAATCGCCCGACCAGTACCGCTGTGGGGCTTGCGGCGGCACGTACGAGGTCGAACACACGGACAGCGGGCGAACGTGGACGACCGCGAGCGGCTACGGCGGCGCGAAGGCGGCGCTCGGCGATGAGTGGTAGGAAATCGGTATCGAGGTCGCCCCGTCGAAGCGGCTCGCACTGCCCGCACAGAGAGGAGGATCTCAACGTGTCGTCGCTACCAAAGCGGACTCACCCGTGCTCGACTAGTCGAGCACGGAAGGCTTATTCGCCTGACCATACCTGTTTCAGGTATGGGAATACTCGATTTAATGCTGGGCAACTCCGACCCTGGTGAACAGGGTGTCGCAGCGAAGTCGTACACACTCCCGAAGGAGACCCACGATTTCGTCTACCCCGTTGCAGTCCGCCGCGAGGAACTCGAGGCATTCGCCGAGTTGCTCGAGGCGGAAGCGGACGCCCCAGCGCTCGAGGTCGAGTCCGACGACTTGCAGGCAGCCTTCGAGGGATTGACGGGCGCGGACGATCCCGACGTCGATCCCGATGAGTTGGCCGAGCGGATGCGACGGCCGCGACGCGCGGCCGAACCGGTGATCGAGAGCTGGCGCGAGGATTTCGAGCGGGATATCGACGTGGTCTACGCCCGGGTCGGGACCTACGACGCGCTGGTCGCGTTCATCAAACTCTGTAAGCAACGCGACGACGACGAGGACGACGCGTTCGAACTGCCCGAGAGCTTCCCGGATGCAGCAGCCCTGCTCAAGCGACTCGAGGAAGGGACGGACACGCAGTATCGGGCCGTGGTTCACACGGATCTGCTGCCGGATGAACAGTAACGCTGACTCGGCTCAGACGATCGTCTCGAACGCCTCGAGCGACGTGAGTTCGTAGGTCGGGTCGTGCTCGCCGGGGCCGTCGTCACGGCCGGTATCGAGCCAGGCCGAGTCGAGTCCCATCGCGTTGGCACCCGCGATATCGGCGTGCAACGAGTCGCCGATGTGGATCGCTGCATCGGGCATGACCGCGAGTTCGTCGAGCGCGTATTCGAACGGGACCGTGCTGGGTTTGGGGTCTATCCCAGCGCTCGGGTCGGTGAACACCCGCACGTCGAAGGCGTCCGCGATGCCCAGTGCCTGCAGTTTCTGCGTCTGTGTCTTTCGACCGCCGTTCGTGATGAGGCCGAGTCCGACACGGCTTTGGTCGCGAGCATGCTCGATCGCCGCTTTCGCACCCGGGCGAAACTCGACAGCGGTCGGATCCTGCACCGCGAGATACTCCCCGGCGAGCGTCGGCGCGATATCGGCGTCGACGCCGGCGCGCTGTGCGACTTCGGTAAAGAGGTGCTCGTAGAACTCCCGATCCGTCTTGGCGGTCGGCAGGTCCGGGACGGCGGCTCGCAGTTCCGCAGGCGTGCAGAACTGCTCGCAGCCGGCGTGTTCAAAGCTCGACTCGAGCAGCTCCGTGGCGTCCTGGGTCGACTCGCAGAGGGTAGCATCGAGATCGAAACAGATCGCATCGTAGGCAGCCATCTGACTTGTCATACGAGCGGGGGCGTTCTCAACGTTTCGCCGACGAGGTGGCTGCGTCTCGATCTACTCCGGTATCATCGCCGAGAACATCCCGAAAGCCCCGACACCGCTCACGGGCTGCTACTCGCTGCGCTCCTCGGCTCACTTCGTTCGCCTGTGGTGCTTACTTCGTTTCGCGCCGTGAGCGGTGTCGCCCCTTTCATTCCCACCCGACGATGGTTTGACTGGGCTATCGAAACTCGTCGGTTGGTTGGACCGGTTGCGACTCGAGTTCCACCGACGATTCCGCAGCAGTTATTTTTGCTGACACGCCGCTTGGTGTATGGAGGTCGTCAAGCGAGTGCACGTCGTGCCGCTGGGCTACGAGTTCGATCGGATTCTCGAGCCGATCCGGAACCAGCGGGCGGACTTGGTCTATCTGCTCGAGGACGAGAGCGTGGGCAGTGGGCAGCAGGGTGGGGAACAGGGTGAAACCGACGGTGGGACCGGCGAGCGAACCGCGACGGCGATGGCCGACTACCACGACGAGTTGCGGGCGGAACTCGAGTCGATCGTCCCCGAGGTGCGGACCCGGGAGTGCGATCTCACGGACGTGTATGCGGTGCTCGGCGACGTGACGACGCTTGCTGACGTCCACGCGGACGATCAGGTGTACGTCAACGTCTCCGGAGCAGGCACGATCCCGGCGATCGGCGCGACAATCGCGTGCATGGACGTCTCGACGGACGCCCACGCCTACTACGTCGAGCCGTCGGCGTACGCCCACGATGGGACAACCGAGCCCATTTCCGTCGGCCTCGACGAGATTGAACAGGTTCCGACCTACCCAATCGAGTCGCCGACGCGCGATCAGGTCGCAATCATGGAGTTTCTCTCAGATCCGGCCGCGTGGGAGGGTTACCACGACGACCGGACGGCCCCGCCGAAGAAGAAAGACCTCATCGAGTACGCTCGAGAGCGGAATCTCGACTTCATGGCCGATCGACGCTCGCCCGATGAGCGCTCCGGCGAAGACAAGGGGGCGTTTCGGGTGCTCGATACGCACGTCCTCGAGCCGCTAGCCGAGGACGGCTACGTCACGATCGAGTCGGTGGGCCGTCGGCGCGTCGTCGAGTTGACCGAGCGGGGCGAAAACGCCTACCGGGCGTTCCGACACAAGCTCATGGACGACGCCAGCGAGCGACAGTAGGGATCATCGAGGGGAGTCCAAGGGGAGTCGACGCGGTTCAGTCCGCGTCGTGGACCAGGGTGTACAGTTTCGTTCCCAGCCGAGCCAGCTCGAGGTCAGCCTCGAGGCGCTCGATGTGGTCGCGAAGCGCCGCCGCGTCGAGCCCCGGAAACTCGTGGTCAGTGCGGGAGTCGAGGTGGCTGCTCGCACGAGCGAGCAGGAAGGGCGCGGCGTCAGCGAGGTGCGAGCCCGGGAGCTCGGGGCCAGCGTTGCGACCACGCTCGACCGCAGCCAGGACTTCCTGGGCTACGACCAGCGTCCGGCGCAGCGAGCGAATCTCGTCCGGATCGGCGGGCGGACCCAGATACGTCGCCAGCACTTCGTCGGCCGCGGCAACCCGTTCCGGATCGACATCGAACGGCTCTTTGAGCCGCTCGGGATCGGGTTCGCCGACATCGGTGCGGCGAGCAGCGAGGCGAACGGCACCGAGCATGGCGGCGGTTCGGCCATACTCGAGCGTCGCCATCTCGCCCGCGTGGTCGAACACCGCTCGAGCGACATCGGCGATGGGTTCCACCCCGAGTCGGCGGGTGGCGCAGTCGATGGTCGATTCGGCGTCCGGCTCGAGGTGGCGCTGACCCATATGGAATCGATCGTCCGGACCGGTATTATCAACTTCCGAGAAAGTATTCGAACTATCGTTACTATCGTGAGTATTCTTACTATTGGGAACGATTGCGATCGTTCCGATCACGGTGATCAACGGGAGAGCAGGTGACTCGCGTCCGTTTTCACAGAGTCGAATGATCGACCCGTCACTCCTGCCCGATTCGCCACGTTCAAGCCGGTTCCCTTCGACGGTCGATTTATGACGCGAGCTGTCTGGGTAAAAGCCGACGATACCGTCGGCGACTGGGACGACCGTCGGGCGCGGATCACCGCCGCGCTCGAGGCGGGTGCAGACTGGGTACTGGTCGACGAAGACGACGTCGCGCGCGTCCGAGAACTGGGCGACATCAACGTCGCGGCGTTTCGGACCGACGGAGACGTGACCTTAGTCGATGACATCGACGACGCCGAGAGCGAAGACGGAGACGCCACCACGCAGGCGGACGCCATTGTCGTCGGGAAAGACGGCGAGGGCGACGCGACGATCGACCTGCCAGAGGACTTCTCCGGCTCGGCGGACCTCTCGACGTTGCGCCGCGACGGCGACTTCGACCGGGGCGCGTACGTCCGCATCCTCGGCAAAGAGTACGAGCACTTCGCCGAGACCGCCGCCGAGGAAGCCGACCACACAATCGTCGTCGGCGAGGACTGGACGATCATCCCCCTCGAGAACCTGATCGCTCGCATCGGCGAGGAGACCGACCTCGTCGCAGGCGTGACCAGCGCCGAGGAGGCCAAGACGGCGTTTGAAACCCTCGAGATCGGGTCCGACGCCGTCTTGATCGACTCGGACGATCCCGACGAGATCCGAAAGACGGTCGAAGTACGCGACGAGGCCGAGCGCGAACGTCTCGACCTCGAGTACGCCGACGTGCTCGACATCGAACGGGCCGGCAGCGCCGACCGGGTCTGCGTTGACACCGGCAACCTACTCGAGCACGATGAGGGAATGCTCGTCGGATCGATGAGCCGCGGACTGGTCTTCGTCCACGGCGAGACCGCCGAATCGCCCTACGTCGCCTCCCGTCCCTTCCGGGTCAATGCGGGTGCAGTCCACGCCTACGTCCGAACCCCCGATGGCGGTACGAAATACCTCTCGGAACTCCAGAGCGGCGACGCGGTCCAGGTCGTCGACCTTGAGGGTAACACTCGCGAGGCCATCGTTGGCCGCGTCAAGATTGAGCAACGCCCGATGTTCCGAATCGCCCTCGAAACCGAGAGTGGGGATCGAGTCGAGACCCTGCTCCAGAACGCCGAGACGATCAAGGTCGCGTCCGCGGAGGGGCGCAAGGCGGTGACGGACCTCGAGTCGGGTGACGAGATCCTCCTGTACTCCGAAGAGACGGCCCGACACTTCGGCGAGGCTGTCGAAGAGAGTATCATCGAAAAGTAACGGTCACCGGTCGATTCAGCGGGTCACTTCTAGACGTCGCTCGTCTCCGCCTCGGGCTCTACCGGTTCGAGTCGCGTCGTACACCAGTGGCAGAACTCGAGGTCGTCATCGATCCCCTTCCCGCACTCGGGACAGGTTGGACCCTCCGTGTCGTCGGCCCCACGGGGTGGGTAGCCGAGCGCACGAAAGGTCGCATCGATCGCGGCGAACAAGGCGATAAACGAGAGGAAGAACTGTGCCATCGCGTCGGTCTCTTCGGCCATGATGTCCGCGTACGCGTTGATTTCGTTGACGTTCGTTATCGGACCGGCAGCGGCCAGCTGATCGATCGGGAGAAAGAACGCACTGACCGACAGGAAGAGACCGGCAAAAAGGGCGGCGCGGAGCCAGTCCCGGACGAGGACGTGGCCCGCACCGGGCATGATCACCGAAAGGCCGGCGGCGAGAAGCGCACGGAGCCATGTCATTGTACGTGGGGATGGTAGGGACTGCCCTGCCCTTAACATTCCGATTCTCGTTGTTTTCAGCTCACTCGAGTCGTGCCACCAGCTCCGCGAGCGTCTCGAGGTCGTACTGCCCCGGCGCGGTCGCCTCGGACGGGTCGACAGGCGCGTAGCCGATTTTCGATCCGTATACCGGAGCCACGGCGCGCGTGTGGCTTCCCACTTCGCCCATCGCCATCGTCGCGACGGCGTCGCCGTGGGCGGTCAGTTGCTCGGTCGCCGAGAGCAAGGCGAGCGTCTCAGCCGTCGATTCGGCCGTGACGGCCAGTTTCGCGACGTCGGCGTACTTGCCTGCCTCTGTCAAGGTGCGGACCATCTCTTTGCGGGGCGGTGTCCCCTCGAAATCGTGCGCCGACGCGACAATCGAGACGTCGCGGTCGCGGGCTGTCTCGAGCACTGCGTCCGTCTCCTCCCCGAGGATCGACTCGAGTTCGACGTCGATAGCCACAACGGCATCGAACGCAGTCGCCTCGGCGAGCGCCTCGAGACGACCGTCGTCTTCAGCCTCCCCACCCTCCCATCTGGCCCGGTTCGTTGCGAGAATCGGCAACTGTCCATCGTAGTCCTCGAGCGCGGCCAGCGGCTCGTCGGCAAGGTCCATTCGAAATTCGATCGCGTCGGCGTGCTCGCGAGCCGCGGGTTCGTCGGAGAGGGCCGCTGTCGATGCTGCGAGTACGAACGAGTCGAACTGTAGTCCCATTGCTCTCAACTGCGAACGAGCGCGGCAAAAACGATATCGTTCCGGCGAGTTTCAACGAGATACGGCCCGGCGTTATGCCATCCCGATGGTCTCCTCGGCCTCGAGGAGCTCGTGGTAGCGGTTTCGGATGGTGACTTCGGAGATGTCGGCGACATCGGAGACGGCGGCCTGGGTGGTCTTCTCGTTCGTGAGTAGTGCGGCAGCGTAGACTGCGGCGGCCGCGAGGCCGACCGGCGACTTGCCGCTGTGGACGCCCTTCTCCTTGGCGTTCTGGAGCAGGCTACGGGCGCGGTGCTCGGCTTCGTCGGAGAGCTCGAGTCCGGAGGCAAAGCGGGGGACGTAGCTCTCGGGGTCGGCGGGCTGGACCTCGAGACCGAGTTCACGGACCACGTAGCGGTAGGTACGGGCGATCTCGTTTTTCTCAACACGGGAGACGTCCGCGATCTCGTCGAGCGAGCGGGGGACGCCAGCCTGTCGGGCGGCGGCGTAGACGCAAGCCGTCGAGACGCCTTCGATAGAACGGCCCGGGAGGAGGTCCTCGTCGAGCGCGCGGCGGTAGATGACGCTGGCCGTTTCGCGGACGTTCGTCGGCAGGCCGAGCGCGGAGGCCATCCGGTCGATCTCGCCAAGCGCCTGTTTCAGGTTGCGTTCCTTGGAGTCTCGGGTGCGGAAGCGCTCGTTCCACTTTCGAAGGCGCTGCATCTTCTCGCGCTGGCGCGAGCCTAGGGAGTTCCCGTAGGCGTCCTTGTTGCGCCAGTCGATGTTCGTCGAGAGTCCCTTGTCGTGCATCGTGTTCGTCGTGGGTGCGCCCACACGGGACTTCTCGTTCTTCTCGGCGGCGTCGAAGGCTCGCCACTCGGGACCGCGGTCGACCGAGTCCTCCTCGACGACCAGTCCACAGTCCTCACAGACGGTCTCGCCGTGTTCGTCGTCAACGACGAGGTTGCCGGCACACTCGGGGCAGGCGAGATCTTCGTCCTCGCTCTCGGTTTCCTGTTCGTTCGTTTCGGGTTCGCTACGTCGTACTCTCGTATTCGATGGTGCGTTAGTCATACGATGGCAATTGCTGCCCGGCCGAACCGATCGCAAAAGCCCGGACGGTTCCGTTACCTCCCACGTTCAGAGACTCGAGGGTTAAGGGTTTCGGAATCTCGGTCACATATCCCGCGAAAACCGGTAATTCGAAAGAAATGGCATGATAGATGGAAACATTGAAACTGCGAAGCCAGTCGGAAACACAGCCCCCAAATCGACTCCCGCCAAACAGCCGGTATGGAGCTCGCAGTCGGTAGCACGAACCCGGTCAAGATCGACGCGGTCGAACGAACGCTCGAGCGCTACGAGCCGACCGTGACTGCCGTCGACGTCGATTCCGGCGTGGCCGAACAGCCGTGGTCGATCGAGGAAACCGTCACCGGTGCGGAGAACCGGGCCCGGCAAGCGCTCGCGGTGACCGACGCTGACTACGGGGTCGGCCTCGAGGGCGGGGTCGCTCGGCTCGACGGGACGCCGGGACTGTTCCTGATCATGTGGGGCGCTGTGACGGACGGCAATCGACTAGAGTGCGGCGGTGGACCGACGCTTCGACTTCCCGACGGCGTCGCGGAGCGGGTCGACGATGGGGCAGAACTGGGACCGGTAATGGACGACCTCCTTGGAACCGAGGCCATCGCCGAGGCCGAGGGCGCTGCGGGCGTACTTACGGATGGGCTGACGAACCGAACGCGAGCGCTCGGCGAGGCAGTTGCGTCTTCGTTCGGGCCGTTCGTAACGAACTATTACGACATCGATGACTGACTATCATCGGTGATGGCGGGTCTGACATCGAGAGTGGCGCTCAATACGGGCAATCGAATCCCGTCGTCTAGAAACGATACCGAACAAACGACACTCACGGAGCGGTATATATTAACCGGGCGTACCAACGAAAGCTTTCCATCCTGTTATTCATCTCTTACTTCCGGATCAAACCGCGCGACTGCGGCAGGTTAACCGCGCGTACCAAACCCCCTAAGGGCGTTCCTGTTGTCTAATCGTGTATGAGCACTGCAATGGCCCCCGACCTCACGAGCAAACAACAGCGGATTCTGGAGTACCTCCGGAACAACGCGGCGACGAAGACGTACTTCAAATCCCGCCTCATCGGCAAGGAGCTCGGCATGACGGCGAAGGAGGTCGGCTCGAACATCACCGCCCTTCAGGAGGGCGATTACAATGTCGAGATCGAAAAATGGGGTTACTCCTCGAGTACGACCTGGAAAGTCGATATTTAACTCGCAGACGGCGACTCGGTGGGCTTTTCTCGCATTTTACCGATTGTCACGAGCAACCGGCGACGGCCGTCGTGACGCCGAACCCTCTTTTAGCGCGAGCCCTCAGTATCGGTACATGACGACGGTACTGTTCGACATGGACGGGGTCATTCTCGAGGGGCCGCGGACCGATCCACAGGTGTACGCCGATGCTGCTGACGCGGCGCTCGTCGATCTGGGGGTCGAACCGACGCCGGACCAGCGTCGCGATTTCAGAAATCACGATCACGAACGGATCAAGACACACTGTCGTGATCTCGAGATCGATCCCGCACGGTTCTGGGAGTTGAAAGAGACATACGCCTCGAGTGGCACCCACGACCGACTTCGGTCAGGGGAGCGTGGCATCTACGACGATATCGATGCGGTTCGCGACCTCGGTGAGCGGACGACGATCGGCCTCGTGACCAACAACAGGCACGAAACAGCCGCGTTCGTCGCTGACTACGTCGGATTCGACTTCGACATCGTCCGCGGGCGAGACCCAACGTTTGAGGGCTACGAGCGGCGCAAACCCGATCCGTACTATATCGACGACGCGCTCAACGACCTCGGCGTCACCGATGGAATCTACGTCGGCGACTCCCCAAAAGACGTAACGGCCGGGCGAGCGGCCGGCCTCGAGACCGCGTTCCTCCGACGGCCGCACAACCGTAACCGGGAGCGACCGTCGAACGCGACACACGAACTCGAATCGCTGACCGAATTGCCGTCGCTCGTCGCGTCGACCGACTCATCGTGATGGAGTAATACTGACGTACTGCCGATTAGCTCCCTTTTAGCCCTGATACGTAAGGAACTGATCTGCATCCCGCGCGAGCGCCCGGGCCCGATCGCCGAAGGAATCCGCGTGGCGGACCACCAGGACCAGCACCGTCTCCGGCCGTTCGACCGCGTAACCGTCCGTCCGCGAGAGCAGGCTCGCTTCCTCGAGTTCGCCGGCGTACTTGCTCACCGTCGGCGGCGAGACGTCGAGCGCCTTAGCGAGATCGCCGGCAGTGGCGTCCGAGTGCGAGAGCAGTTCGATCAGCATGCCCCGGGGTGTCTCCCGGCGAAGGTACCCCAGGGCTCGCTTTTCGAACTCGTCGAATCGGCCGGCGGTGACGAACCGCTTGTAGTCGCCGTCGCGATAGCGCTCGATCGCGTCGACGTCCTCGAGTCGACGCAAGTGGTGTTGGGTCTCGCCGGTTCCGAGTTGCAGGTCGTCGCGGATCTTGGAAAAGTGTGCGCCGGGCGTCGTCGAGAGATAGCCCGCGATCGCATCACGTGCATCGCTTTCACCCGTATCAGCCGCCGCTGCATCGGCACGTCCGACCAGCGGGGAGGCGGCACCGAGAGCGGCGAATCGGCGCAGGGTCGCTCGTTTGTCGTCGTCGACCCCATCGGGCGATGTCATAACTAGCTACCACCTACAAGGGGGCGACCCGTAAACAGGTTTCGCTCCGCTTTGGTCACCGAATACTACTAGTTAGTAATCTAATAACTAGCTCCGAGCCCGATTAGCACTGTCTTTCGTTCGCAGAGGAAAACGAATACTACCGGGAAATGCGTTCCGTCCCGCTGACGACCGGTAGCGAGACCGGCTGATTAGTCGCTCGAGGACGGTTCGTCCTCGTCGGCCGCCATCTCGGTGCCGCCATCTGCCTGGCTCTGGAAGTCCTGATCCATCTCTTCGATGACTTCGTCGGGATCCGAAATATTTGCCGGATCCTTGCCTTCCTTGATCGCCTGGGCCTCCTGTTCCATCGCTTCGACGTCCATGTCCGCTTCCTGATCGATCTCGCCGATGATCTCGGCGATGTCGTCCAGCCCGATCAGTTCGCGGGTCTCGTCGTCGAACTCGCGGCTCTCGAGGTCCGCCCCGTCTCCCTCGACGTCGCTGCCGGAGAGGTGCTTTCCGTAGCGGCCAACCAGCGAGGTGAGTTCCTGAGGCATGACGAACGTCGTCGACTCACCCTGCCCGATGTCGCCGAGCGTCTCCATCCCCTTGTCGATGATGGCGCGTTCGCCCATCGACTCGGCGGAGCGGGCACGCAACACGGTCGAGATCGAGTCACCCTGCGCTTCCAGGATCTGGCTCTGCTTTTCACCCTGGGCGCGGATGATCTCGCTCTGTTTGTCACCCTCCGCTTTCTCGACGGCGCTGCGGCGTTCACCCTGTGCCTCGAGGATCATGGCGCGGCGTTTCCGCTCGGCGGAGGTCTGTTGCTCCATCGCGCGCTGGACGTCCTTCGAGGGGTTGACCTCGCGGACCTCGACCGACTCGACGCGGATCCCCCACTCGTCGGTGGGTTCGTCGAGTTCGGTGCGGATGCGGGCGTTGATCTCCTGGCGCTTGTTCAGCGTGTCGTCGAGCTCCATGTCACCCAGCACGGCACGCAGAGTCGTCTGAGCGAGGTTCGAAACGGCCTTCTTGTAGTCGTCAACCTGCAGGAACGCCTTCTTAGCGTCCATCACCTTGATGTAGACGACCGCGTCGGCCGTCACTGGCGAGTTGTCGCGCGTGATCGCTTCCTGTCGGGGCACGTCCAGCGTCTGGGTACGCATATCGAACGCGTACGTGTTCGAGACGAATGGTGGGACGAAGTTGATCCCCGGCTCGAGGAGCTTGCGGTACTCCCCGAAGACGGTCAGGGCGCGTTTCTCGTAGGCGTCGACGATCTCGATCGCGCTGAGTAGTGCGGCGACGACGACGACGAGGACAAGCGCACCGACGAGTAGCAGGGCACCGCCGGTGGTTTGCATCGGTAACAGTTGGGCAATCATATTTCGAGGTTACGGCGGCGGGGAGAAAAGCGTTCCCTTATTTTGTCAACATGTGCGATTCGATCGCACGCTTCAACTCGATTTCTCGGTTTCCGTTTCGGTCTCCGGTTCCGATTCGGGTCCGGTCATCGATTCGCCGCCGTCTGCGGCCTCTTGCTCGTCCCGCTCGGACGACGCGGCCTTGTCACGTGCGAGCGCGCGGTCGATCTCGTCCTCGCCGATCGCGTTGACGGATTCGACCGTGAGGACGTTCCCGCCGCCGGGATCGATGACGATGACCTCCTCGCCTTTCTCGATCGTCCCGTCGGTCGTCCGCGCACTGTAGTAGGGAGCGAACCCACCATCGGCGAGTTTGACTTCGCCGCTGCGAGTCGTCACGGTCTCGGTGACGTAGCCAGTCACACCGGACAGCGAGTCCGAGTCCGTCGTCCGAGCGGTGCCTTTCCCGCCGTAGAAGTCGAACTCGTTGTATACGTACGCAGCCGCGAGCCCGATCATGAGGGTCAGTCCCGCCAGAATGATCGGGCTAAGCGGGGTCGGGAAGAGCACACCGATCAACCCCGCGCCGACCAGAGCAATCCCGATGACAATGAGGTGCGCTCCCGGTGAGATGGCCTCGAGCACCATTAACACGAGACCCACTACCAAGAGCAGGAGCGGCACGTTCCCCACGAGGGATTCGACCATATGTAGAGCTATAGTCTCGCGCGAATTAAATGTTTGTCAGTGCCACAGCGCCGGTCGGATCGGAAGCCCGTGAGACGAGTGCGCTGTCACCCCAGCGAACTCTCCGGCGGCAAGTGGTCGGTGATCGATCGGCCGGCGATCGCTGGCAGCGGCGCTCGTCAACAGCGGCGTTCGAGGCGAGGGCGACGAACGATCGGTGACCGAAAGACGATACCCGACCGAAACGTTCGGGGAAAATTTTTGGTCTCGCAGACGAGAATTCGACCAAGCGCCCTGCATGAACCTTCGCTTGCGGATCGGTGCCGTCCTCGGCGTATTCGTCGCGATCACCGCCGCGTTCGTCCTCGCACTGCTGTGGGCGTACGGCGTCCTGTTACCGGGACTCGTCGGCGGTACGATCGTCTACCTCCAGTACGGAGCCATCGAGTTCGACCTCGTCCGGTTGCCGGTATCGCTGGTCACGGCACTGGTATTGATCGGCGGTTTCCTCGCGGCACAGACGTATTACGGCTACCAACGCGTTCTCGCGGGGACCCACGGTAGCACCGGTGGCGAAGCCCACGCCGTCGCTCGAACGGTTCGACGACTGGCGATGCGAACCGATATCCCGGAACCGGACGTTCGCGTCGTCGCCGACAACACGGCGAGTTGTTACACCGTCGGCCGGCTCACCGACGCGACGGTCGTCATCACGACGGGGGTAGTCGAGTCCCTCGACGCCGACGAACTCGAGGCGGTACTGGCCCACGAGATCGCTCACGTCGCCAATCGGGACGTGACGCTGATGACGATCACGACGCTGTTTCTCGAGGTCGCCGATCGAGCGTATCACGCGGCGCGGCTCGCGCGCCGCGCGCTGGCTGATCCCCGCGAGCTATCGGACGGCGGCCGGGTTGCACTGTACTGGTTTCTCCCGCTGGTCGCGCTGACCTACGTCTTCGTCGCGCCCATCCTGTGGGTGTTTCCCGCCATCGCCGACTGGGCGGCGCGAACGCTCTCGCAGACCCGGGAGTTCGCCGCCGACGCCGCGGCCGCCCGGATTACCGGGAACCCGATGGCCCTCGCGAGCGCGCTGGTGACCCTCGCCGAGACGACTGGAACGCCGGAGACGGACCTCCGAGCCGCGAAGACCCGCGCGCTGTGTATCGTCCCGAACGATCCCGTGACGGGCGAGGATACGACGTCGCTGCCCCGGATCCGGCGACCGACGGCCGACACGCGTCGCCGCGAGCGAGTGACCTCGTGGCTCGAGGCCACCACGCCGTCGGGACCAGTCGGCGGTGACGGCTCCGCGACCCACCCGCCCGTCGACGCCCGCGTACAGCAGTTGTACGAGATGGCGGCCGAACTGGAGGGACGAGCGTGACTGGGACGCGTCGACTCCTGTTCGTCGTCGGCTGCCTGTGCTGTTTGCTCGCAGTCACGAGTGCCCTTCCTGCGGCTGATCCGCGACTCGACGGTCCCGGCGACAACGGCGGAGAGCCGATCGCTGGCGACTGGGAATCGATAGATGAGACGCCCGAGTTCGACACGGACCCGCCCGACGACACGACCGAACGGAACGATGATCGCGACGAATCGGATGAAAGTGAGATCGAGATCAGCGGTGATATCGAACCTGGAAGCGAGGTGACCGTCGATATCGGCCACATCGGCCACTTCAGTACCAAAACGATCGCAGTGAACGGCGAAAACGTCACGGAAGCCGAGACGCTCGGGAGCACCAAGGTCACCGTTCCGTACGCCGAGGAGATGACCGTCACGGTCCCCGAGGACAACCGCTCGCGGACCGTCGATGTACCGACCGACGCGACCATTGAGACCCACGGTGGAGCGGCTCCGGCCCGTGATCTCGACATCTCGGCGTCGGTCGGAGAGACACCAATGTCCAACGCGACGGTGACCCTCGACGGGAAAGCCGTCGCGACGACCGACGGAGACGGCGAAACCGCGGTGACGATGCCGGAAACCGCCGGACCAGTCGATCTGCACGTCGAGCGCGGCCCGGTGACGGGCGACCGGACCGTCGACGTCGCCGAACCGACGGTCGAGTTCATCTCACCGCTTTTGTTCCCCGGCTCGCCCGCTCCCGTGCAGGTGTCCGCCGACGGGCAGGAGGTTTCGGACGCGACGGTCTCCCTCGAGAGCGGCGGGACGGCGACAACCGGCAGCGACGGGCGGACCCACGTCTGGCTGCCGATCGGCGACGAGGCGACCGTCACGATCGAGGTTGGCGAAGAGAGCGCGACGGCGACCGTCGGAAACCTCTATCTCCGGCTGACGACGGTCGTAGTGTTCGTCCCCGGCTTCGTCATCGGCGGCGTCATGACCTATCTCCGGCTGGTCGCGAACAGTGAGCGACGGCGCGGAAACGCGGCGACCGGTCTGTTCGTCGCGCTCGCGGACGTCTTCGACGCCCTCGCCGACGCGCTCAGTGGACTCTTCAGCGGGGTCGGTGAGTTCAGTTGGCCGTCGATACCGCTCCCGACGATATCGCTGCCGCGCCTCGAGTTCGGCTGGGCTGGTCGCGGGGCCCCGTCACTCGGGCCGGCCCTCTCGTCGGTCGGCCGTGCGTTCGTGACTCTTCCCTCGTTCGGATCGCTGGGGTCGCTCGGCCGGTCATCGAGCGGCAGCGACGGTTCGGTGCTCGCGGCCGTGTTCGGAACGAGCGACGACGATTCCGACGAGACGAGCAATCCCGCGGACGACGGTCCCGACCTTGCAGCCGAACCGCTCACGCCCCGCGGGCCTCGGGCGGAGATCCGTGCGACATGGCACGCGTTCCTCGACCGACTCGAGGTGGACGACCGCGAGACGGCAACCCCCGGCGAGGTGGCCCGTGACGCGCTCGCTGCCGGGTTCCCGGCCGAGAACGTGCGCCGGCTAGTCGCGATCGTTCGCGACGTCGAGTACGGCGGCCGCGAGGCGTCTCCGGATCGAGTGGCGGCGGCGCGAGCGACGGTGCGTGAACTGCTCGATCACGAGTCGGACGAGGAGGGATCGGAATGAGTCGCGGCTCGTCGCCGGGGTCGTGGCAGCGACTGATGAGGCGGCTCGAGACCATTGATTCGGAGGGGATCGCGACGGCGGTGGTCGGTGGCGGGGCCCTCCTAGCGGTCGGAACGGTGATCCTCGGCGGCTTCCTGCCGTCCGTGCAGCCGCTTATCGTGGTGCTGTATCCGTTCGCAGCGATGTTTCCAGTGCTCGGAGCCGTGATCGCTGTAGGCGTGTGCTGGTGGGCGTGGACCACCGACCGATCGAACGGATCGCAGTTGCCTGAGGGGCCGCCGCCCGAAGCGGGAGCCACCGGCGCGGAGCAACCGGTCGGTCGCGAGACGGAGTGGACCCTCCTCGACGCCGGGGACGGCCGGTACCGCTGCCGTCGGAACGAGTCAGCCGCGGACGTTCGCCGACGGCTCGTCGACGGTGCGGTTCGCGTCGTCACGACGAAACGCGGACTCGCAGCCGACGCGGCCCGCGAGGCCGTTCGGTCGGGAACGTGGACCGACGATCCGGTCGCCGCTGCATTCCTCGCCGCGGACCTCCCCCAACCGCCCCGCGAACGGCTGCGTGCCGCGGTCGACCCCGGAGCGGCGTATCATCGCCGCGTCCGTCGCACGCTCGCGGCGATCGAGGCGATCGACGACGGAACGACCCGGAGCAAGGAGGGGGACCGATGACCGGACTGACCGTCGAACGGCTCGCAGACACCGACTGGGCCGTCGCCGCGACGCTCGCGCTCACCGGACTGGGCATCGCCGTCGGGAGCCAACTCCTCGTCGCCGCCGCCACGCTTCCGCTGTGGTATGTCGCCGCGTCCGTCCTAGGGAGTAATCAGTCAGCGATGGTGCGTGTCCACCGCCACGTTGCGGTTCACGACGTCTCGAGCGAGGCAGTCGACGCTGACGATCCGTCTCGATCCGACGCCGACGCGGAGCCGATAGCCGGTGACCCGGGGACATCGCCACCGTGCGGACGACCGTCCAGAACGCCGGGTCGGAGACGGTCGTCGATCTGCGCGTCGTCGACAGCGTTCCCGACGCGTTGCCGGTCGTATCCGGCTCGCCGCGCGCTTGCGAGACGCTCGAGCCTCTCGAGGAGACGACCCTCGAGTACGAGGTTGAACTCCGGCGCGGCGAACACGCGTTCGGCGACGCGACGGTGCGAACGCGCGATCTCACGGGGACGGTCGCCGAGACCTGGACGGCGAGCGTCGAGGGCAACGATGCGATTCGCTGCTCGTCGACCGTCGAGACGGTTGGGCTGGGCGACGGGACGAACGACTACGCGGGCGAGGTCCCCACCGACGAGGGTGGCAGCGGCCTCGAGTTCTACGCCGTCCGCGAGTACGAGCCGGGCGATCCGGTGCGCTCGATCGACTGGCGGCGGTACGCCGGCACGCGGGAGTTAGCGACCGTCGAGTACCGCGCCGAGCGGGCGACGCGGATCGTCTGCGTCGTCGACGCGCGGCCGAATCAGTTCTACGCGGCGACGACCGAACGGGTCCCCGCGGTCGAGCACTCGGCCAACGCCGCCGAGCGGACGTTCGAGACGCTGGTGGCCGCGGGCCACCCGACCGGCATCGTCGGCATCCACGACCGGCGGTTGACGAGCGTCTCGCCGGGTACCGGCCCAGCGACGAGACGGGAAGCGACGGAGCTGCTGGATGCGATGCAGATGCCGGAAGACTACGATCATGTGTCGTACACCCGGACGCGGACGGACAACCCGAGCGAAGCGCTCTCCCGGACGCTTCCCGGCGAGGCACAGGTGTACCTCTTTTCTTCGTTCATCGACGACGAGCCCCTCGAGCTCGTCGAGGCGCTTCGGGCGCGAGGATACGCCGTTCGCGTCGTCTCTCCCAATGTCACGGCCGGTGCCGACGACGTCGCGACTCGGCTAACGGCTCTCGACCGGGGGACGCGACTCGCTCGCGCCCGCTCGACCGGGGCTCGCGTCCTCGACTGGGATCGCGAGCGATCGCTCGGCGTGGTACTCCGCGACGCCGTCGGGGAGGTGGCGACCCGATGAGCGTTCCGGACGACCGATTGCCAACGACTGTCGGATGGGGGATCGCGCTCGCCACCCTCGTCGGTGCGATCGCGCTCGCCATCCACGAGCCGATGGTTGCCGCCGGCGTCCCCGTTGGATTCGGTCTCGCGGCGGCGATCGGAGCCGTCGCCGGGTCGAACTGCCGCGTCACGATCGGGGCCGCGCTGTTACCGCTCGCCGTCGTCGTCGGGATCGCGGTCGTCGGTCTCGCGGGTGTGCCGGTCGCAGGTCTCTTGGCGGTCATCGGAGTGGGTCTCGGCGTCTCTGTCTGCGGTGTCGTCTTCGGCCAGCCAACGTCGGTCGCACTCATGCGAACGGGCGGGGCCGCGCTCTGTGCGGCGGTCCTCGCCGGCGCGAGTGCATTGCTCGCGCTCGGCATCGATTCGGTGGGCGGTACACGGGCGGCACTCACCGCGGTCCTGTGGCTCACCGGCGACGGCGTCTCCGGACTGCTCGTCGCGCTCATCGTCGCCCCCACCGCGGTCGCGTGTGTCCTCTTCGTCGTCCCGCCGGCGGTGGTTACTGTCCCCACGAGGCACGATTCGTACGTCGCGAGCAGAAACGCGCTCGCGAAGCTCGTCGGGTTCGCGGCCGCGCTCGCGGTCGTCGGGCTTTCGATACTGGTGGTGCTCTCCTCGCTCGTCCCGGCGCTCGAGCCCGTCGTCGAAGCGGTCACCGGCAGCGTCGCGGTCCGCGGACTGCTCGTGGCCGTGACGGGGATGGCCCTCATCGTTGCCACGGTGGCGGTCGTCGTCCGGGGCGCGTGGGTACAGCGGAGCAACCGACGGAACGCCGCCATCGCGGTCGTCGCGGGCTCGGTTCCGGGGGTGGGGCTCCCGTTCGCGGCGGCGATCGGCGTTGGCGGTACCGAGACGACGCTGGTGGCAACGCTCTTCGGTGCAACGGCGGCCGTACTCGGTATCGGCTGGCTGGCGACCTGGCTGTACGAGGGCGTCGTCACGAGAGACGAGGCCCCGGGCTCCGCCACTGCGGTCGCTGCCGCGCTCGCCGCGGGCGGTATTGTCAGCGGTGCGAGCGTCGACACCGTGACGTTCGGACTCGCGACGATCCGGGCGGCGGCGGCGACGTTCGTCCCGATCGCGGCCGCACTGTTCGCGTACGACGTGGGCCGCTATGGGCGGACGCTCGCCCGCAAGATCGGGGCCGAGACATCGTCTCGCCGGCCACAGCTCGTGCGACTTGGCTGGAGCGGTGGCGTCGCGACCGTCGGCGTCCCCGTTGCGGCGCTCGGGCTAGCGGGCGCGGCGGTGCTCGCACCGACGCTGTCGGTGCCGGCGACGGCGGGCGTGGTCGTCGCCGTGGCCGCGATCGTCGGCGGGACGTGGGTGCTAGTCCGCTGACGGCGGCTCCATTGCCGGGACGTCACACTCCTCGAGAACGGCGTCGATGACCGCGCGCCGGGAGACGCCGTCCACGCTCGCCTCGGGAGTCAGGACGAGCCGATGGGCAAGTGCGGGACCGGCGATCCGTTTGACGTCTTCCGGGACGACGTACTCGCGGCCCTCGAGGGCGGTACAGGCACGACTGACCTCGAACAGCCGCTGGACGCCGCGGGGCGAGACGCCGACGTCGACGCGGCCGTCGGTCCGGGTCGATCGGCAGAGCTCGCCGATGTAGTCCCGAACCGGTCCCTCGACGGTGATCTCCTCGGGAACACGCTGGAGCTCGAGCACTCGCTCGCGATCGACGATCGGCTCAACGGTCGGGTCCGGGCGGTCGCGGTCGGCCCGGCGGTCGATCAACTCGCGCGTCCCCTCGGCGTCGGGATAGCCGAGCGACGTCTTCACCATGAAGCGGTCGCGTTGGGCCTCCGGCAGTTCGAAGGTTCCTTCCTGCTCGACGGGGTTCTGTGTCGCGATGACGACGAACGGGTCGGGAAGCTCGTGGGTTTCGCCGTCGACTGTCACCTGTCCTTCCCCCATCGCTTCCAGCAACGCGGACTGGGTCTTCGGCGGCGCGCGGTTGATTTCGTCTGCGAGAACGACGTTCGCGAACACCGGGCCCGGGGTGAAGTGGAACTCGCCCGTCTCCTCCTCGAAGACGTACGAGCCGGTGATATCGGCGGGCATCAGATCCGGCGTGAACTGGATCCGGGAGAACTCGAGACCGAGCGCGGTCGCGAACGAGCGCGCGGTGAGCGTCTTGCCCGTTCCGGGCACGTCCTCGAGCAACACGTGTCCGCGGGCGAGCACGCCGGCGGTGACTTCCTCGAGGACGGAACGATCGGCGACGACTGCGGAGAGGATTTCGTCGACGACGGCCTCCGCCGTCGCCGCGGCGTCGGGGACTGACATACCGATAGCGGCCCCTCCGTGAACTTATATCTCACGACAGCCGACACGATCGGGCGGGGTTGCGTGGTGCTCGAGAGCGCGGACTAGTCGTCCGATTCGGGAGCGAGACCGTCGTTCGTCGGCCCACTTCGGTAGACTGCATAGAGGACCAACACCGCGATCAGGAAGTCGAAGCCGTGCTCGACGAGATGGTGGACCGTCATCGGGACGAGTCCGAGGACGGTCCCCAGCCCGGTCACCGAACGGACGACGAGCACACCGAGGACGACCGTAATCAGCAGATAGCGGAGCGTCCGACGCCGGGAGTATGCGACGAGTCCGGCGACGAACAACACCGTCGTTCCCAGTGCTGCGAGAGCGATCACGCAGATAAGGATGGGCGCGAGCTGGGGATCCAACCACTCGCTGGCGACCGACAGTGCGAGCACCATGAATCGATACCCATACTGGGGTGGACGCCCACCTATTCGCTTCGGTTCCTCGATTGGAGACGACGTGGATCGCTATCCCACCGCTGTCTCGTCCGGATCGGCCGGCGCTGATCGTCCGGGTCGAGTCGTCTCGGAACGGTCGAATAGCAGGATCAGAACCGCTGACAAGGATCGTCCCGACAGGTGCAGGCACGCTCGTTTTACTCGAATGGAGGCTATCGTAACGTGAGTGTAACATGAGTGACACACCAAATACCGAAACCGACCGGGATACTCGAGCCGACTACAACGCTCTGAACACGGACGCGATGCAGTGGCTGAGCGCCCTCGTCGCGCTGATCGGGCTCTACATCGTCGCCTCGCCGTTCATCCTCGAGTCGACGAACGCGGCGATCTGGAACGACACGCTCGTCGGGACAGCGATCTTCCTGACCGCGGGCTACAACTTCTACCGGCTGTCGAAGGATCGGTTGGCGAGCGTCGGCGTCGCATCGCTGGCCGTCCTGCTCGGCCTGTGGGCACTCGTTTCGCCCGCCGTCATCGAGATGGGGAGCAACGAACTCGCGACCGGCACCGCCATCTCCGGGCTGGTCGTCGCTGCCCTCTCGGCCTACAACGCGTACGCGAATAGGAAGGCCGACACGCCCGAACGGACCCGTGCTCGAGCCTGAATCGGCTGACTGCGGTTCGTCAGTTCGAGCGGGCCGAGTCGGCCCGAACGAGGCGGTACATATATTCGTTCACGATGTGCCGACGCTGTAACTCACGCTCTCGGTTTATATTGCACTCGAGTGTACGCTACTCTGTATGGTAGAGACAGACGTGACGATCACGACGACGGACAGTCTCGAGGGGCGTGAAATTGCGGCGTATCGGGGCGTAATCTCGGGCGAAGCGGTCATCGGTGCGAACGTCGTCAGCGACATCGCTGCCGGCATTCGGGACGTCGTCGGCGGACGGAGCGGGTCCTACGAGAAGAAGATCGAGCAGGGACGGACGGAAGCGATCGCCGACCTCAAAGCCGAGGCAGCGGACTTGGGTGCCGACGCCGTCGTCGGCGCGACGTTCGATTACGAGGAGATGGGAGAGGGAATGCTATGGGTCAACCTTTCGGGAACCGCCGTCGAGACGCGCCGCTCTAACGAGTAGCGACGAGTAGTTTTCATCACTGTGTCTGCGTTCGCGGCAGCGACCGCGATCGCTGGAGCCGTATTGGTCGTTTCCCGTCAGCGATTTCTCACGAGATTCGTCCCCGCCATTCCCGAGGGCTGGGAACGCACGAAACCCGTTATATGCACCACGGCGCTAGCGGCAGGTACGTCCCAGCACGGGTCGACCACGGGAGAGCAATGACCGACACTCGACAACAGATTCAGGCACACATCGGTGCGAACGCCGGTATCCATTTCAACGAACTCGTCAGGGAATCAGACTTCGCGCCGGGACAGGTCCAGTATCACGTCCGGCGGCTGCGCGAAAACGGGCGACTCGTCCGCGAGGAGTTCTACGGCCGCACTCACTACTACCCGCCGGCGTACGACGAGTGGGAACGGGCTGCTCTGGCGCTGTTTCGTCGGGAAACCGCCCGAGAGACCGTCGTCTACCTGATCGAACACGAACCGGCCGGCCCCGGATCGATCACCGACGCCCTCGATATCGCTCGCAGCACGCTCGAGTATCACGTCGACCGGCTGGTTGAGCACGGCCTCGTCGAGAAGCGCTACGACGAGCGAAACCGCGTCATCCTCGAGCTCGCAGAGCCCGAAGCGACGGGCCAGCTACTGACGACGGTGACGCCGACAGTGCCGGACCGACTTGTCGATCGATTCACGCGGCTCGTCGACGAGTTGCTCGCAGGCACAGAGAAGTCACAGTAGGGCGGCGCGGCTCGCTGATTATTGCATTCCGGGCTCGTTCTCGAGGCGATCATAGTGGTCGTTCATGACGGACAGCGTCGCGATCAGCGCACCGAGGACGACGGGGCCGTAGAACAGTCCCATGACGCCGAACGCGTAGACGCCGCCGAGGACCCCGAGGATGATGACGGCGGGGTTGAGCTCGGCGTAGCGATCGACAACGATCGGACGGAGATAGTCGTCGGAGAGGCCGACGACGATCACGCTGTAGCCAAATAATCCCGCCGCGAGCAGCGGTTCGTTGGTCAAGAGGAGATAGATCACGGCTGGTCCCCATACCAGGAATGACCCGATCAACGGAATCAGCGAGAGGATGATCATGATGAACGTCCAGAACGCGGCGTTGGGAATGCCGGTCGCGAGCAGCCCCAATCCGGCGATGGTGCCCTGGATAATCGCGATCAGGACGTGTCCGGCGAGGACGGCCCACATGACCTCATCCAGTCGCTGGTAGAAATCATCCTGAACGTCGTCCGGAAGCGGCGTCAACTCCCGCATCCAGGCCAGGAGCTCGCTGCCGTCCTTGAGCAGGTAGTAGAGCAGGAAGATGGTGAGTCCCAGTCCGATCAGGACGTGGGTGATCGCGCTGAACCACTCCGTCGAGCGCCCGAGAACCACCGATCCGATATTCTGTGCGACGTCGGCGAGCACCGACGGAAGGTCGACGGTCTGTCCGGTCTCTTCTTCGATCACCCGCTCGAAGTCACCCATTTCCAACGAGTCGGTGTTGACCTGTTCGAGGAGGCGTCGGGCGTCGTTGGCAACCGCCACAACGATGAGGATAAGTGGGACGACGAAGCCGGCGACCGCGAGCAAGACGAGCGCACCCGCAGCGAGCACCGGTGACACCCGCCGCTCGAGGCGCTCTTGGACGGGATAGAGGACGTACGCGATGAGGATAGCACCGAGGATATACTGAGAAAACGGGCGGACAAGTAACAGCGAGAGGTACGCGAAGAGGGCGATAAGGACGAGGAGGAACCCCTTACTGAGATTCACACCCATTATTTCTGCAGTCGCCTGCATAAAACCACGGTATGAACCTGTCCCTACATCGGACTGTCGTGTGTACCCGTCACACGGCTTCAAGGGCCTGCTTCGTGAATTTCGAACCGAATGTCGACTCAGCTCGATCCCCTCTCGCTCTCGGCCGATCTCCTCTATACGGTCAAGACCGAGGGTGACGCCGATCCGTTGCGGGAGCATCTGGCGTCGCTCGAGCGATCGCAATTAGAGCGGGCGCTCGCCAGTCGCGAGGGAAAACTCTCTTTCTGGCTCAATTGTTATAACGCCTACGCCCAGTTGCTGTTGGAGGAGGAAGAGCCCGACTTGGTCGAGGGAGGCCTCCTCGATCATTGGAAGTTCTTCGCACGCGATCGGATTCCCGTAAGCGGGGTCTGGCTGAGTCTCAACGATATCGAGCACGGACTGCTCCGCAGTTCGAAGCAGCCATGGGGCTTTGGCTACCTCCCGCGCCTGTTTCCCTCCACGTTCGAACGGCAGTTCCGCCTCGCGGAGTGTGATCCACGGATTCATTTCGCGCTGGGTCACAGCCCCGAACATTGCCCGCCAATCGCGGTCTACTCGCCACGGGATGTCGACGAGGAACTCGACATCGCGATCGAGTGGTTCCTAGAGGAGAACGTCACTTATGACGATGCGGAAAACACCGCGACGGCTCCGCGACTGTTCCGCCAGTACCGCGGTGATTTCGGCGGCAAACGGGGCATCATTGACTTCCTCCGGGAGTACAATGCCGTTCCGGACGACACCACGCCCGCACTCGAGTACGAACGAGTCGACCACTCCGCGGAGCTCGACGTGGATTTAGAGGCCGACGACGTTCGGCCGTAGTTCGCCGACGGGCCGTCGGCGGCGCGCCTATTCGAGACGCCGAATACTCGCCGTCGGTGCGCTCCGCATCACGCTCCGGGCCGCTCGTTCGGCGTTCGATCGCGAGCTGTACCCCTCGCCGCTGTCGGCGACGATATTCCCATTCCAGTGGACGAGCCGCCAGCGCCATTGCCCCCCTTGTCCTCGTAGACCTCGAAGCGGCTGGTTCGACCGGAGTCAGCCGCCTGGTCGGCGGTCGCGTCGTCTGCTCCGTCAGCCGTCACCGCTGTTTCCGCTGCATCGACGTCGTCCCCGTCACCGTCGCGATCCGCCACCCCTTCGAGGGGCATCACTGCCGCTGCGGGATCGACGTCCTCCGACTCCGTCTCCGCACCGCGCTCAGCGGTCTCAGCGGTCTCATCGTCGGCGGTCGAGTCGCGATCGGAGACGCGAACGCTCGAGCCATCAGGATCGTCCCACTCGAGTTCGAGTTCCAGTTCGCCGACTGGCAGTTCGGCGTCGGAATCGTACTCGACCTCGAATTCGGCAACGACACGCTCCGGGACGGTGATCCTAACGGTCCGGTCATCGCTGTCCAGACGAAGGGGACGGCCGGACTCAAAGGCGGTCGCGAACTCACGGAAGACGGCAGCGAGTTCCGAGCGGTCGTATCCCCGCTCGAGTTCGAACTCGTCCCCGTCGGCCGCGTCCGATTCCTCCGGTCGGTCCGTATCGTCCGGCGAGTCGCTCATAGGAACACGTACGACCGACTGCGAGTTAATATTTCGCACTGCCCGTGCGGGATAGCAACGGGCTGTCCGTTCAGGATAGCAACGGGCGTCGACCGCGCGGACTGTCGGAGCGTTTTTGTCGCCGCGCTGTCTTCGCTCGCCCGTGACTTCACGCGACTGGCGTGCCGACCGAGAGGCCGTTTTCGACCGCGACGCGTTCACGTGTCGCCACTGCGGGACCGACGGCGGCGATGACCCGGAGATGCTCCGAGCCTACCCCGTCGGCGAGGTTCCCCTCGAGGGAGACGTCCACGAGAGTGCACTCGTTACCGTCTGTGACGAGTGTTTCGAGACACTTGACTCCCCGCGGGCGACGGAGGCCCCGGCTACCGACGATTTGTTTCACCTCGTCCGCGAGACCACCCGACTGCAGGGGACGACCATCTCGGCGGTCGCCGACTTCGCGTCGCTCGCGACGTCGCTCCCGTCGACCCTCGAGTCCGCCCTCGAGGAGGAGACCGATGCCGACGTCGGTGAATCTGTGTCGGAGTATCGCCGAACCAGACGCGATATTCTGCTCGCTGTCGCCGTCGTCGACGCCCGACTCGAGCGACTCGCGTCACTCGATGACGACACATATGACCCGGCGATCCAGCGCCCGCTCGCAGCGTTTTCCGACACCGCGGCCGAACTGCAGTCGACTCTGCGTGAGGTCATCGCACTGAGCGAAACGGTTGCGGTCGGCCTCGAGCGCTGTCAGGGCTGTTTCGACCCGATCGAGGGAGAGACGTGTTCAACCTGCGGACTCAAGGGACGCGAGACGGCCAACTGGCAGGAGGACGACGGAACCCTTGCGTTCGAGCGGCTGTTCGCGACGATCAACGAGCGGCTCCAGGGTGCCTCCGAGACGACCGAAACGTTGACCGACCGAACGACGGCACTGGCTGAGCAGCTCACAGCGGCGTAACGGCAACGTGACGGTCGAGTACGCCGCTGTCAGCGTCTGCGACGGGGACGACTACGTGTCGCGTGGCCGTCAGGAGTCCGATTCCTGACTCGAGTTGAAGTTTGCGATCGTTTCTTCGGTCACCCCACCTCGTGAGAAGAGCGTAACGATGTCGTCGGGGCGGATTTCCGTGTCACCGTGGGGCGTGAGCACGGTATCGTCCCGTTCGATGGCGATAACGAGCGTGTCATCGGTGAGCGCGTCGCAGCGGGCCGCCTCCTGAATGCTCATTCCGGCGGCCGGCGCATCCCGATCGACGGTCACTTCGGCGACTTCGGCATCACCGGAAAGACTGATGAAGTCAGTGAGGATGGCGTTCTTCGTCTCGTCGGTGGGTCCGTACGGCGAGTACGCGCATGTCGTCTCGGTCTGGACGAGGACCTCGTCCTCGATCTCGACGCCGAGATCCGAAAGCGACCGCGCGATCCGCCGCAGATCCTCGGTGTCCTTTCCGACCGCGAGCACGTGCAGATTCCGCCGGCCGGTCATCAACTCCCGAACGTTGGTAACCCCCGGGATGATCTGTGCCTGCCGCGCGACCGATTCTCGCTCCGAGACGGGCGCGTTACACATGAAGAGGTTCGTGAGATGCCCCTCTGCCCGTTCGAAATCGATGCTGGCGTGGTAGCCGGTGATCACGCCCTGTTCCTCGAGTTGTGCGATACGGTTTCGGATCGTTCCGGGAGAGACGTGTACCTCCTCCGCAATCGTCGGAGCCGAGGTGTTTCGAGCGTTGCTCATGAGCGCGTGTATGATTCGACGATCGATCTCGTCGAGTCGATAGTCCATACTGGCTCTGTCGTCCGTCGGCTACTATATGCTGCGTTGATCGATTGCATAATAATCATTTACCTGTCGTCTTTCAGGTGTAAGTAATTTCATGCCCGTAGAATCCGTTATCATCAATAATACCGGGTACTTTATGGCGCTGTCAGGGAAAGAGCCGCGCAAATGATCGAGACCGCGATCCGACGAGGGCAACCGTCAGGCAATGGGACGGAATCGGTACGTGGATTCGATCGATCTCACACGAGTGCGGATCGGCCGCGAGCCACACTGCGACGACGCCGTACCCATGAGTAACGACGAACTCGCTAAGGATCTGGGTCTCGCCTCCGCGCTTGCGATCGGCATGGGGACGATGATCGGGGCAGGTATCTTCGTCCTTCCCGGCGCTGCCGCCCAAGAGGCCGGTCCGATCGTGGTCGTCTCGTTTGTCATCGGCGGTGCGATCGCGATGGTCAACGCCCTGTCAGTGAGCGAACTCGGGACGGCGATGCCGAAAGCTGGCGGCGGCTACTACTATGTCAATCGGGGCCTTGGCCCGTTGTTCGGTTCGATCTCCGGCATGGGCGACTGGATGGGGCTGGCCTTCGCCTCAGCGTTTACTGCATCGGCTTTGGCGGCTATCTCACCGACCTGCTGGCCGGGACGATGCTCGCCCTGCCGACGCTCGAGGCCGGCCTGTTCGCGATCTCTGACATCCAACTCGGCGCGCTGATCGCCGGACTGCTGTTCGTCGGCGTCAACTACGTGGGCGCAAAGGAGACCGGCGGCGTCCAGACGGTCATCGTCACGGTCTTGCTCGGCATTCTCACCGTGTTCGCCGCCACCGGCTTCCTCCACTTCGACTGGGGGACGCTGACGACTGACGGCTTCGCGCCGACCGACCAGGGGTACGGCGGGATCCTCCCCGGAACCGCTCTCGTCTTCGTCTCCTTCCTTGGCTACGCGAAGATCGCGACCGTCGCGGAGGAGTTGAAAAATCCCGGCCGAAATCTGCCGATCGCCGTCATCGGCAGCGTCGCCGTCGTGACGGTGATCTACGCCGTCCTCGTCGCCACGATGGTCGGTATCGTCCCCTGGCACTCGCTCGACGATAACGTCCCCGTCTCGCAGGTCGCCGAAATCACGTTTGCCGGGGTTCCCGTCCTCGACGCGGTCGGCGTCACCCTGATCTCGCTGGCAGCGATGCTCGCGACCGCCTCGAGCGCCAACGCGTCGATCCTCTCGTCGGCCCGCATCAACTTCGCGATGGCCGTGACAAGATCGTCACCGACAATCTCAACGAGATTCACCCCCGGTACGCGACGCCGTACCGCTCGATCTTGCTGACCGGCAGCATCATCATCGTGTTCATCGTCGCGCTCGGCCAGAGCCTCGAGATCCTGGCCAAGGCGGCGAGCGTGCTCCACCTGATCGTCTACGGCCTGATGAACCTCGCGCTGATCGCCTTCCGGCAGGCAGACGTGCCCGAGTACGATCCGGACTTCCGGGTGCCGTTCTATCCGGTGACGCCGATCCTTGGGACAGTGCTTTCCTTTGGGCTCATCGGCTTCATGGATCCGGTCGAGATCGGCTTGAGCCTCGCGTTCGTCGTCATCGCGGTGCTGTGGTACGCGCTGTATGCGCGTTCGAAGACGCCACGGCAGGGCGTTCTCGGCCAGTACATCCTCGATCGCGCCGAGGTGATGCCCGACATCGCGGTTTCGGCAGCCAGCGCGGCCAGACCCGACAGTTCGGGCGAGTACCGCGTGTTGGTACCGCTGGCCAACCCCCGCACCGAACGACACCTAATCGAGTTCGCCAGCACGCTCGCCGCCGACCGGGACGGCGTCGTCCACGCCGTCCACGTCGTGCAGGTCCCCGACCAGACGCCGCTCAAGCGCGGTGCCGAACAGGTCGAGCAAATCGACGCCGAGTCCGCGAAACTACTCGAGCAGGCGCATGAACACGCGGCGGAATACGACGCGGCGATCGAAACGACGACGATCGTCTCCCACCGCTCGTTCGAGGAGGTGTTCGACGCCGCCCGCGAGCACGACGCCGATCAGGTGGTGATGGGTTGGAGCGAGGACCGGCCGTGGACCGCCGGTCGCGCCGAGCAACCGCTCGACGAACTCACTCACGATCTCCCGTGTGACGTCCTCGTATTGAAAGACCAGGGCTACGATCCCAGCCGGATCCTCCTGCCGACCGCCGGCGGGCCGGACTCCGATCTCAGCGCCGAAATCGCAAGCACGTTGCGCTCGGCGACGGGAGCCTCGATCGACCTGCTCCACGTCGTCGACGACGAAAGTGAGCGAGAGGCCGGCGAGGCGTTCCTCACGGAATGGGCGGCCGACCACGACATCGGGGACGCCGTACTGACGGTCGACAGCTCCGGCGATGTCGAGAGCGCGATCGCTCGCGAGGCCGCCGACGAGACGCTCGTGATTATCGGCGCGACCGAACGCGGCCTGCTCTCCCGACTCGTCCGCGGCTCGCTCGTCTTCGACATCGTGGACGACCTCGAGTGCTCCGTCCTGTTGGCCGAGCGGCCGACCGAGCGGTCGCTTCGCGAACGGCTGTTCGGGCGCTCGAGAGACGAGGAGTAACGGGGTCGTCGCGTCGAACCGCTACAGTTGGGTTGCGGCCTCGAGCGAGAGATCGATCGCGCGGCCGACATTGTTCTTGGCCTTGTCGGGGAGTTCGTCGTCTTCGGTGTCGGTTCCCTTCTGCGTGCCTTCGACGAGGTTGCCGTCGACAGTACAGATCGCGCCGGCTCGCAGACCCTTGCGGCGGGCCAGCGAGAAGACGGCGGCGGCCTCCATTTCGACGGCGAGCATGCCGGCGGCTTCCCAGTCGTCGACGGCCTCGTCGGTCTCGGCGTAGTAGGCGTCGTCGGAGGCGATCGGGCCGACGTGGACGTCCTCATCGTTTGCTTCGGCGGAATCGACTAGCGCCGACAGCACGTCGTAGTCCGGGACTGCGGGGTACTCGGCGGCCTCGTAGCGCTTGCTCGTCCCCTCGTTTTTCGCCGCACCGGTCGCGACGATCATGTCGCCGATCTCGATCCCCGACTGGAGCGCACCGGTCGTCCCGACGCGGATGAACGTCTCGACGCCGACGTTTGCCAGTTCCTCGATCGCGATTGCGGCGGAGGGACAGCCGATCCCCGTCGAACAGATCGTCAGCTCTCGGCCCTCGTAGGTGGCGTTAACGGCCTTGTACTCCCGATTCTGTGCGATCGTCTCCGACTCATCGCAGTGGTCGGCGATGCGGTCGACCCGCCCGGGATCGCCCGGAATGAGTGCGATGTCTGTCAGGTCGCCGTCATCGACCAACAAGTGTGGCTGCGTCGCCATACTGTCGGATTCCGCGGGCGGTGCAAAAAAAGGTTCGAGGAAGGTCGAGGGGAGGACCGATTCGGCCGGCGATCCTTGACGCCACCCTCTTCCCGCACCCGACAACGGCTCGACCGGCGGATCTCAGTCGGTCGGACGGACATCGACGCGCTCGGGCCGAATCGTGACTACCGCGTCATCGATCTCGAACTCGACGAGCCCCGTCGCTCGGGTATCGCCGCGGTTCGTCTCGGCGAAGAGGCTGTCGAGTGCATCCGGATCGATGTGATCGTAGAGCTGCGTGCTGGTCCCGGTGACGTCATCACCGAAATACTGGGCCAGTGCCATTGCAGCGGCGATACTCGGCGGTTCGTCCAATCGTCGCTCGTATCGGACGGGCCGTCTGAGGCCACATCCGTGCGAGTCGTTTACCCTTCCTTCCGTCATGTCTCTCAGTCACCATATGGTGACTGTTCACTCGAGTGGGCAACGGCCCAACGCATATAACTACCGTCAGACGACACCCGGTGAGAATCGCAGGACTGCGGTCCTGTCAAGGATTCACAAGAGAGGGAAGAAACCACCGGTCATGATCGGCGTGTGAGAACGTCCTCGACTGCCCCAATCGTCGGCGCACTCCGTGCGCCGTCTCGGCCCGCGGTCAGCGCACCGCAGGCGTTCCCGTACGCGAGCGCACGGTCGATATCACCCCCCTCGAGCCACGTCGCGAGAAACCCAGCGGCGAAGGCGTCGCCCGCCCCGGCGGTATCGACGGGGTCGACGTCGAATCCCGCGTGAACGACGGTACGGTCCGGTGTGTACGCTTCCGCCCCATTAGCCCCGCAGGTGACGACGACGATCCCATCGTCGTCCGCGTCCGTCCGGTCGTCCCCGAACAGCGCCGCGGCTTCCCGATCGGTCACGAAGACGATATCCGCGAGTGCGAGCGCCTCGTCATACTCTCGATCCCCGAGTCGACGGCCGGGATCGAAACTGACGGGAATCCCCGCGTCGCTCGCGATCCGTGCGATCGCGGCGGCCGTATCGGGCTGTTGCCCTGTGAGGTGAACGTGATCGGCCGCCCGAACCCGGGCCGGCTCGATATCGCCGGGCGTGACCGCCTCGTTGACCCCGTCGTTGCCGAGTATCGCGACCTCGCCCGTTTCATCGACGAGGAGATACTTGACGGCCGTCTCGGCCCCCTCGATCACGCGCACGCCCGAAATCGAGACGCCCGTGGCCTCGAGCTCGCGACGAGCGAGCAGGCCGTGATCGTCGTCACCGACGCTGCCGATCAGCCCGGCCTCGACCTCGAGCCCGGCAAGCGCGGCGGCGACGTTGGCGGCGCTGCCGCCACCAGACTGGCGTTGCGAGCGGATCGAGGCCTCGCCGTCGGGTTCGGGGAACCTGTCGACGCGGAGAGTCACGTCCCAGTTGACGTGGCCGGCAGCGAGTACCGTGACCAAATCCATTCGATGATAGTGAGAAGACGGCCTCACGCGGCAAAAGTCTAGGTGACGGCGCGGCGCGCGATCGCGGTGGGTATTGCGAGGCTCAGCCGACGATGAACAGCAGCGTGTTGTGGACGGCCGGTCCGAGTCCGACCGCGGCGACCAACGCGAGGATGATCCGGGCTTGCTGGGGCCGTTCCTCGACGTATTCACGGAAGAGTCCGAGGATAACCATCGCGAGGGCGACCTTGACGAGGACGAACAGCCAGCCGGCACCGATGTACTCGGCGGTCGGCAGCGCCGCGCCGGCCTCGAGGAGCAACAGGGAGAGCGGCACGTCCTCGCCGGCCGCGAGGACGTCGTACCCGATCGCAGTCGTGACCCCATCTAACGTGTGCCCGAAGACGACGAGTGCCCCCGTCGCGCCCGTGGTCGCCGCGACGTCGGTAAACCAGAGACTCAGTGCGACCCAGGCAATCGCAGTGACGATGCCAGCGACGACGACGGCGATGACCGGCCAGAACGGCGCAATAGTCCCGTTCTCGATGCTGAGAAAGAGCGTGAAAACCGTGAAGACAGTGAAAAACGCCGTTCCGGCGATACCGACGAACCGGGAGATCGTTCGCTGGAGCCCGCCGACGTGGAGGAAGATGGCGACGATCCAGACGGCCCCCGCGATGATCGCCGTCACCCCGTAGACCATCGGCGCGGTAAACAGCAACTCGATACTTGGCGGGAACGCGGCCAACTTGTAGAGAACGTGGAGACTCGCACCGAACATCATCCACGGTGCGAACGCGATAACCGTTCGATCGGTCACCGGCGGCTCGAGCGCCCACAACAGTGCAATGACGCTGCCGAGGATGACGATGACCGGTACCAACAGGTACCACGGTGGAACGACGAACCCCTCGGGTAATACCATATAGGGTCAATGGCTCACACCAGTAACTAACACTTTCCGATCATCGAATATTCAGAGCAGTGAAACGTTTTCTCGCAATCGGCGGCGAATACGAGGTGTGTAACCGAGAGCCGTCGGCTCAGACCGCCCACGGTTCGTCTGTCGTCTCGCCGAATAGCTCTCGCATGAGTGTCACGATGCTCTCCGGCGGGAACTGGCCGCGCTCGGTGACGATCGCGTCGACGTACCGTGCCGGCGTCACGTCGAAGGCGGGATTGTCGACAGTCAGCTCGTCGTCTTCGGCGACGGGTTCGTCGCTATCCTCGCCCCCACCGCCGGCGATCGTCGCTCGCTCCTCGTTGGAAAGCACTTCGCGCTCGTCGCGCAGTTCGATCTCGACGGTGTGGCCTGTCATCGTGTCCGGGTGCAACTTGATCGTCTGGGCCGCGACCATCACCGGCACGCCCCGCTCGCGGGCGTTGACTGCGAGGCCGCTCGTCCCGATCTTGTTGATCACGCTGCCGTCGGCCGCGATGCTGTCGGCCCCGACTAACACGTGATCCGCCCCGTCCAGATACCGGCGGGCCGCGTTATCCACGATCACGGTCACCGGAACGCCCCACTCCCGGAGCTGTCGTGCCGTGATATGTCCCTGTTTTCGGGGCCGGGTCTCCTTGACGATCGCCTCGAGGTCTTTCCCCGCCTCGAGGGCGGCCTCGATACAGGCGAGCGCATCCGTCGAGTGACAGTGGGTCAGCACGACGTCGCCGTCTCGGAGCCGGTTCGCGCCGATCTCGCCGAGCGTCTCCTGGGCCCGCTCGAGATCGTGACGGAAGGCCTCGGCGCGGGCAATGGTCGATGCCCGGAGATCGGCGACGGTCTCGCCGTCCATCCCTCGGAGCACGTACCGAAGGGCGTTCGGGAGACTGACCGCGGTCGGCCGCGTCTCGTAGAGCGTTCTGGCGGCGGCTCGCAGTTGGCGTCGGAACGCCGCCGGGCTCTCGGCTACGGAGTGGTCGGCTTGGGTCGCGAGTGCCGCCGCGGCCGCGTCGGCGATCGTCGCCGCGCCGCGGATCTCCATCGCGGCGATGTCATCGGCGGTGGCTTCGACGGCCGGCACGACGCGGGGATCGACATTTCCCATGAGAAGTGATTCCATGCCCCGAGCAAAAAGTGATCGGGCGGCTTTTTCCCCGTCCGCCGAGTCCGCTCGCGTATGGACCGCAGCGAACTCGCCCCCCTGATCGACCACACCGTTCTCGGTCCCGAGACGACCCCCGCCGACGTCCGGAACGTCCTCAACGAGGCCGCCGAGTGCGGAATGAACGCCTGTATCCCGCCGTACGCGGTCGAACTGGCAACCGAGTACGCCCCCGACGTGACTCTCGCGACGGTGATCGGGTTCCCACATGGGCAGCACGCTCCCAAGGCGAAACGAAAAGAGGGGGTCGCCGCCTGGCAGGAGGGCGCGGACGAACTCGACGTCGTGATCAACGTCGGTCGGCTGCGAGCGGGGGAGGACGGCGCGGTCAGAGCCGAACTCGAGGAACTGGTCGCCGCCGTCCCGATCCCGGTCAAAGTGATCATCGAGGCCCCGCTGCTGACCGACGCCGAGAAACGACGAGCCTGCGAGGCTGCCGCGGCGGCCGACGCAGCGATGGTCAAGACCGCGACCGGGTTCGCTAGCGTTGCTTCTCCGAAGCAACGTGCGAACGGCGAAGCCGTGAGTGCCGGCGCAACCATCGACGACGTCGAACTCATGAGCGAGTTCCTCCCCGTCAAGGCCAGCGGCGGGATCGGCAGCTACGAGGAGGCCATCGCCATGCTCGAGGCCGGAGCCGAACGAATCGGGGCCTCGAGCGGGGTGGCAATCCTCGAGGGTGCGCCGGAGTAGCCGGTCTCGTTCAATCTAACCAGCATCTGCCAGAAAACGCGTGCAAGATACAGAGAACGTATTCCCTGCTATTAGTAGCCGTCAGAAGTGATTTCCACTCCTATTACCTCTGAAGGTGGATCACTCCTGTGGTTTACTGATATTTAGCATTTCACCCTCGCATTTCGGGCACTCCATCGGATGTTGGTCGGCCTTCATTCTGTGTCCACACCTCGTACATTCGAATGTGTACGGAGGCGATGTCCTGGTTGTTTGTTCCCCCATCGCATTTCTAGCTAATACGCCCACAATAATCAATCTTAGGACTACATTCGACCAGTTATTGCGACATGATCGCTATAGATGGGGAGTTAGGTATCAGCCTTGATCATTGCGGATTCAGAATGAGTTCTCCTCGCATACTCGTGATGGTGTGGGAATATGATGGAAAATAGTTAATAACTATTTGTTCTCTCATAGCGTCTCTAGGACCTGTCTTACGATGACAGTACAGGCAAACCCGGTAGATGGTAGTGCAGTGATAGACTTCCGAGAGAGACTTCACAGTCCTATACTCTGGCCTACCAAAGCAGGGAACACTCATGACCGCTGAGGACCGCCTCGAAACGCAGGCCGCGTGGGACAAGGTCGCAGCTGGTTTCGACGAGTATACCACACCCTTGACTATCTCCTTTGCGGAGATGGCCCTTGATAGAGTCGATCTCGGCCCAGAGATGCGGTTTCTCGACGTGGCCGCCGGCAGCGGAGCCCTCAGCATTCCGGCGGCACGCCTCGGCGCGGAGGTAGTGGCGACCGACATCTCTCCCGCGATGGTTGAGTTGCTCACTGCGCGTGCACGGTATGAGGAACTGGCCGATATCGAGGCCCGTGTCATGGATGGCCACGCCCTCGAGTTGGCGGACGATACCTTCGATGTCTCCGCATCTCAGAACGGTGTCTCGCTGTTTCCGGACATGCAGCGCGGACTGCGCGAGATGGTACGTGTCACGAAACCAGATGGGCAGGTGCTGATCCTCGCGTTTGGTCCACCGACGGAGGCAGAATTTCTCACGTTCTTCATGGAGGCAATGCAAGCGGCCATTCCTGGCTTCGATGGCCTCCCGGTGGACCCCCCGCCCTTACCATTCCAGGTGGCAGATGCCGAGAAGTTGCGCGCACAGCTTGCCGACGCTGGACTGAACGATATCCGCATTGACACCGAGACATGGGACATGGAAATCCAGTCCGCCGAGCACCTCTGGGACGTGGTGGTCAACAGCAACCCAATTACCACAACTCTGGTCGCCGACCTGACCCAAGAGCAAATTGCCGAGGTCCAGAGGGTCCTAGAGACCAAACTCCGAGACCGTTCCGGAGGGAGCGGCCCCGCCGTCCTGACCAACCGAATGCATATCGCCATCGGGACCAAGTGACAACGCTGGTCTGGCCGACAGTATCGAGTACATCAACTCAGTTCACGTGGTCGAGGTCAGTACTGGATATAGCTGAAAGATACACGCTGTCTATTCAGCATGCCTCAGCGAACATCACTTGCCTCCGATAGACTGTCCATCGCTCACTAAGCACAGAGACTTACTGACGCATTCGTCCGATCAACTCCCGAGCGAAGCCGAACAGTTTTGGTCGCTCCACGAGCAACGAAACCCCATGCTCGAGCAGGTGCGCGCACGACTTCGCGCGCTCGCGAGGCGACTCCGTCGGTTGGAGCGACGCGAACTCGACGCGTTCGTCCGGTGGATCGAGCACACTGGGAACCTCCTGCATCTCTCGATCTTGGTGTTCGTCCCGCTGCTGATCGCCGCGGTGACGTGGTTAGCGAACATGACGGCGGCGATCTCGTTCTTGCTGTTTCCGCCGTTGGCCTCCGGAACGTACACGCTCTTCGCCAATCCGGAAGGGAAGTACGCCATGCCGTGGACGTTCGTCGGTGGGATGACCGTCGGGGCGCTCTGCGGGTGGCTCGCAGTTGCGCTCGCGGCCGCGATCGGTCTAGATGGTGGCGGAGCCAGCGCGTCCGGTGCCGCTCTGGGCGTCTTCTTCACCGGCGTTTGTACCTGGGCGCTCGATCTCGAGGTGCCGACGGCGTTCTCGACTGCCTTGCTCGTGCTCGTCACTGGGAACGCACAGTTGGCCTACGTCCTCGGCATCGTCGTCTCGAGTGCGTTCGTCGCGAGTGCGTTCGTCCTCTGGCGGGATCGCTTCTACGAACAGCGCGCTCGGTATCTCTACCAGACGACCAGCGGGGACGACCACGTCCTCGTCCCGATGGATGACTGCGAGGAGACTGTCGCCCGCTTCGCCGCGTCGATCGCCGGTGCCCACGACGCCGGGAAGGTGGTCCTCTTCGACGTCATTGACGAGGCCGAGGCCGAGCAACGACGCGACGAACCGTCTACGAGTGAGCGTCAGGACGAGACGAGCCCCACCGAACGCGCGGCCAGCGACGCCGCTCGCCACCTCGAGTCGCTCGCGGCTGATCTCGAGATGGCATACGACGTTCCCTGCGAGGTCGTGGTCGCGGCCGACAGTGGTGAGCGACCTTTTGGGTCGCGATCCTCGTCGGAGCGCGGCTCCGACGGCGGACTCTCGGCTGGGCTCACCCTCCAGACTGCACGGCAGCAAAACTGCGACCTCATCGTCGCGCCGTACGCCGAACGTGAGAGCGGCGGTCTCTCGTCGTTCATCACAGGGCTGTTCGACAGCGAAATCGACGTGATCGCGTTCCATTCGAACGGCACCCCGCGACGGCGATGGCGGGACAGCCTCGTGGCGGTCCGCGGGGCGGGCGACACTGCCCGTGCGATGCTCGACTTTGCGATCCGGGTGACCGAAGCCGGCAGACCGGTCAGCGTCCTGACCTGCATCGATAGCGAATCGCGTCGCCGGACCGCCGAGGGTACGCTCGCAGACCTCGTCGATGCGTTCTCGGGACGCTTCGAGACACACGTCGCTACCGCGTCGGTCGAATCCTATCTCAGCCGGGCCGCCCCCGGTATGACGTCTGCTTCGTCGGCTCGAGCACCGATCGCTCGGCTGCCTCGCGGTTCGTCTCCCCGCCGACGTTTCGGAAGCTCAGCGACCTCGAGGCCGACGTGGCGATCGTCCACCGCGGTCGACATCGATAGCGTACGTACGTTTGTGAATGGAACGGAGAATCGGTAGCATGGAAACAGTGACGACGTGTGTCCTGCTATCGTGGCGACATGGAATGGCCACGCCCTCCCCAGCCGATTTCTGCTCACGGGCGCGTAGCGCCCGTTCGCATGGTTCACGGAACCCTCGGTTCCGCGCTAACGCTCACGCCTACCGGGTTCGCTCATCCACAGGAAGACGCTTCGCGTCTTCCACGCCTTCGTTCACTGCGTTCACGAAGACCTCGCGCAGTATCGTCAGCCGTCCACACTATCGTTCGGACGGTTGACAGCGCGCGTCACTGCATAGCAGGTGATCGATCGGAGCGATACATAGGTCACCTGTACTGACTGTGTCTCTCACGATTCAATCTGAATGAAAACCGTTCGACACCCTCCTGCAGAGACCTTAATCTCGCTCGAGAATGCGATCGATCAGCCCGCTCTCGTCGCTGCCGAGCGCCGACCGCACGAGCAGGTGGCCACCGAGCATCGAGGGGCTGATCACGGAATCTGCGCCGGCACGCTCGAGTTTCTTCGTGTTCTCGCGGTCGGTTGCAGCGGCGACGATGCGCGTGTTCGGTGCAAGTTCGCGCGCGGTGAGAACGGTTAGCGCGTCCTCGGCGTCGTGGTTCGTGGCGACGAGGATTGCGGCCGCACGGTCGATTTTCGCGCGGCGGAGCGGTTCCTCATCGCTCGGGTCGCCCTTGACGACCGAGATTCCGCGATCGGTGAGCTCCGTTGCGGCCTCGCGGTCGCTTGTGACGACGACGAACTCCCGGCCGTTGTCCGCGAGTTCGTCGACGATCGGTTCGGTCAGTTCGCCGTAGCCGAGCACGAGGATGTGGTCGTCGAGGAGTTGCAGTTGTGATTCTGTCATTTTTCCGAGTGTTTTCGAGATGCGGTCTTGGATCAGCGGGCCGACGAGTGCACCGATGGCGATACCGAAGCTGGCGACGCCCAGAACGAGCACGGACATCGTGAACAACATTCCCTGAACCGATTCGGGGTCGGGTGTCACGTCACCGTAGCCGACCGTACTCGAGGTGATCAGCGTGAAGTAGAACGCGTCGAGGATGTTGTTGATACCGTCGAAGTGCTCCCGGAGCGCGTAGCCACCGATGGTGCCGTACAGCTGGACACCGACGAGCGACGAGCCGGCCGCGATCTGGGTGGTCGAGAGCGAGAGCGGTTTGTCGAATCGATTGCGAGTAAGCAAGAGAAACGGCATCGCGACCAGCGAGAGGACGACCAGCGGGAGCGAGTACTGGCTCGTTTGGAGCAACCCCTGCGCTGCTGTCAGCGGCAAGAGCAGGAGTGTCGCCCGCCAGCCCGCCTTGAGCCCGCGCCGGAGTGCGAGCGCACTGCCGACCATCAGGAAGCCGGTGAGTGCGCCGGTGAACCCAGCAGCGTCCTGGACGGCGTCGGGAACGTACCCCGCGAGCGGCCCATAAACGGTCTCGGTCCCGATGTTGATGACCGCAGTGGCGACTGAGAGCAAAGCGACGAGCAGCACGAGGACGACGGCGATCCGTGTCGTGAACACTCGCCGCCAGTTCTCCGGGAGCCGACCTCGAAACGACCGGTCGTCGTCCATACACACCGCTGGGCGGCGATGTTAGTTAAACGTCTCCGTCTCGGTTCCGTCCGGAACGGGCGTCATATCAGTGATTGAACCCGATCAGCGGACGACGGTCACCGGAACGGGCGAGCGCTCGAATACGGTTTCGGCGACGTCACCGACGAACAACCGACCGATCACGTCACCGCTGTGACTGCCCATCACGACCGCGTCGTAGTCATCGGCGCGGGTGATGATCGCCCGCGCGGGACGACCGATCGCGACGACGGTATCGATCTCGGCGTCGTGCTCGGTGGCCACCTCTCGAGCGCGGTCGAAGACCTCCGCGGCGCGCTCCGTCGCGGCCGTCTCAAGGTCGTCCTCGAAGGCGAGACTCACCGCGTCGCCCATCATCATGGATGGCTCGCCGACGACGGTGAGGACGGTGACCGACGCGTCGGGATGGTTCTCGAGGGCGTAGGTAAGCGCGTGCTCGGAGAGCGTCGAGCCGTCCATCGGAACGAGAACGCGAGCGAGCATAGGAGCGCTACCACGCGCGTAGCGATAAATCCCACTCCGTGCCCGTCGGGATGGGCGGACAGGGACGAGTTACGTCGGCAGTTCGATCTCGTGGGCCTCGTCGGTCAATTCTGCAGTCGAATTCACCGGCCCTCTGCGGAAGATCGTGTCATAGATCAGGGCGATGCCGATGAGCGCTGCCACCGGCACGGTGATCGCCGTCGAAACCGTCATCACGTAGCCGATGGCGACGCCCAGAAGCAAACGACACAGGATACCGATACGGACCAGATCGGAGTCCTGAATCCGAACAGGTATGAGATCCCCCTCCGTCTCGAGCGCGCAAAAACCCGTATCTGGGTCCGACAGAATATCCGGGCCAGGCCGGGAACTCCTCTCGTCGATGCCCGTGTCGGTGCTGATTTAATGAATCCGCCCCACGGTCCCACAATGCAATCGCTTCCGGTCAACCTGCTGGTCGAAGTGCTGCTCGGGCTTTACCTCGGGCTCCTGACCGGTATCGTCCCCGCGTTCGTCGCCGGTTCGCTGGGCTTTCTCGTGCGGTACTTCACCGGCGTTACGCTACCCGGATTCGGTGTCGTCGTCCTCGCGCTCTCGATCGCCAGCGTCCAGGGCGGGCTGCTCGGTCTCGTCGAACCGACGATCGCGCAGTCGCCGCGACTGCTCATCGCTGTGCTGATCGTCCTCATGCTTGCGCTCTATGCGCACAGTCAGGGCGACAAGCTCGGAGCCGAACTCCCGCGCCGACTCTCCTTTACTCGCCTCCGACAGCGGACCCTCTCGGCCGACGTCGTCGAACTCGTCGGCTCGGTCGGCCAGGTTACTGTCCGCCCCACCGGCGAGGTCCGCGACATGGAAGGCTACCCGCCACTCTCTCCCGACCTCCGGGGAGCGCTGAAGGCCGATTCGTGGCGACTGCCGGCCGATCTCCCCCTCTCGGAACTCGAGGCGCGGCTCGAGGAGCGGCTGCGGACGGACCACGACCTCGCGGATGTCGATGTCGCGATTGACGAACAGGCGCGGGCGACGATCGTCGCGGCACCGCCGTCCGGAAGCCTTTCGCAACGCGTGCCGGCGGGTCAGCGCGCCGTCTCGATCGCGACGCTCGTCCCCACGGGGGTCGCCCGGGGCGACGAGGTGACCGTCCGCGCCGGCGAGCGCTCGATCTCCGGGACGGTACTGAGCGCCCGGACCGATATCGACGGCAAACACGACCCGGCCGCCGCTCCCGGCGCGTCGGACGAAGCGGTAGCGACCGACGGCGGGGAAGACACCGAGTCCGCGATCGACGACTCGAAATCGAACGCGGTGACCGCCGGCGGCCCGGGCCGCGTGACCGTCGCCGTCGCTCGGCGGGACGTGAAACCGATCCTCGAGGTCGAGTCACCGCGTCTCGTCGTTCGGTCTCGAGGAACGAGTCGCGAGTTCGAGGCGCTCGCGCTGGTCAAACGCGAGGGGTACGCCATCCGTCGATTCACCGTCGGAGCCACCGGTGCGGACAATGAGACCGGCGGCCTCGAGCCGACTGATTCGCCGGCGAACGTGACGATCCTCGCGGTGCGACGGCAGGGCAGCGAGACGAGCGGCCGTCGCCACGGCTGGGTGTTCGGTCCCGGCATCGAACGACGACTCGAGGCCGGCGACGAGGCGTTCGTCGCGGGGCCGGACGACGCGACCGAGGCGTTCGCGGAGGCGATTGCTCGATGAGCAGCCGTCACCGTGCCGGAGACGGCTGTCGTACTGACGGCGGTGATCGCGTGTGATAGATCCCATCGTCGCCCAGTTCGTTCCCACCGAAACGCTCCTGGAAGCGGTCGTCCGAATCCTCGGCTTCGCAGCGCTCGCGGCCGGCGCGGGAGCCAGTGTAGCGTTTCTCTATCGCTGGTACAGCGCCGACGAGATTCCGGAGGGCGTCGCGGTCCTCGTCGGCGTCGCCCTCATCGCGATTTGGTTGAACACCCAGAGCGCGCTGTCACAAGCGATCATCGGTAACACGGGGCTGACCGAGCCGACCACTGCCATCTTCACCATCGCCGCGTTCGTCGGCAGTGCGATCGCCGCCGACGCGGGGCGACGGCTGGGCGACTACCTCGCGCTGGACGTGTTCATGGTCGCGACGCCGCGGACGATCACCGAGGTCACACAGCTCGTTCGCTCGGCCGGCCGCGTTGTCACGGTCGAGCTCCCGGACGAGATCGGCGATATCGACGGTTACGACGCCGTCGACGAGTCGGTGAAAACGGACATAGCGGGCCAGACATTACTCTTCCCGCGTCGGCTCACCGTCGAGAAGCTACGCGAGAGACTGATCACCCGCCTCGAGCGCGACTTCGGGATCGGACACGTCGACGTCGATCTCACCGCGGACGGGACGGTGGAGTACCTCGCGGTCGGGAGCCGACCGGCGGGGATCGGGCCGACGCTCGCGCCGGGGACTGTCGCCGTCGCACTGGCGGGTGATCCCGCGGCCGACGCTAGTCCGGGCGACGCGGTCCGGATCTGGGCGCGCGACGACGAGGGCGGCACCGCCCGGCGGGTGGCCGGCGGCGAACTGCGCGCGACCGCCAACGACACTGCGACCGTCGCCCTTGACGCCGACGACGCCCGCGACCTCAAGCCCGATCGCAGCTACCGGCTCGTGACGCTGCCGGGTAGTCCGGACGCCGAACGAGACCTCGTCTCCCTGCTCCGGGCGGCCGACGAGACGGTCACGACCGTCTCGATCGAGTCGGACGACCCGCTCGTGGACGTGCCGATCGATGCGCTGCCGGTCTTGGTACTCGCACTCGAGCGAGAGACCGCCGAGGGCGACAACGATGGCGACGAGCGGCTGCCGCTGCCGGCCGGCGATGTGCGGCTCGCTGCCGGCGACGTCGCCTACGTACTCGGTCGCCCGGAGGCGCTTCGACGGGTGACGGAGCGGACGCTGGTCCAGACGACGGAGCGAAGCGAGGACCCGAACCGAGATCCGGGCCCGGATTCCGATCAGGAGTGGGAGCGGGAACGGACACGGGAGCGGTAGCTACTTGCCGTCGGCACCGATAGCGCCACGTATGCCCACGGAGTGGAAACTGTTCGCCGATCTCGCCGAGCGCGCGGGCGACAAACACGTGACCGTCGATGCCGCGGCCGGCGACACCGTCGGGGACGCCTTCGAGGCGCTGCTCGAAGCGGCACCCGAACTCGAGGGCCGCGTGCTCGAGGACGGCGAGTTGCGCTCGCAGATCAACGTGCTTCGAAACGGAACGAATGTCCTGGTCGAAGAGGACGGAATGGAGACGGTGCTCGAGGAGGGCGACGAGTTGGCGCTGTTCCCACCGGTCAGCGGCGGCTGAGAACTCGAAGGTAGCGGTTCGTTGCGAGTGCAGGGAGTCGTGGCGGGAGATACTCGCAGTTGGCTGAAGCTGATCGCCGTCGACGAGAGCCGGGTTCACTCGAATCGCGTCTTGTTCTATCGGGATTCTTAACACTCACTGATCGAAACGTGACGACGTGCGAATGCGGACGACTCTCAGTCTTGCGGGACGGGCAATCGGTGCCGCCGTGGTCGGGCTCGGCACGCTCGTCGGGTTGGGACTGGCGCTCGCGGCGATCGGCGGCGTCTGCTTCGCCGCGTTTGCCGTCATCGTGGCCGCACAGGTGATCGATCCCGGGCTCGGAACGCTCGCCGTCGGATTCGTCGCGGGGACGATCCTCTCGTTCGTCCTGTGGATGGCAGGCGTTCGGCGAATGATCCGTCGCAGTCGGCGGCAACTCCTTCGAGAGACGGACCCGATTGACCTGACGGAAAACGGTCGCATCGGGGCGGCGACCCGCAGAATCGCGGCCACCTTCGGGCTGCCGATGCCGAAACTTCGACACCACCCCGCGACGACGCCGATCGCGTGTACGATGTCGTACGGCGGCGAGCCGCTCGTCGTCGTTTCCGACGGCCTCCTCGAGACCCTCTCCGACGCGGAACTCGAGGCCGTCATCGCGCACGAACTCGCCCACCTCTCGAACGGTGACCAGCGGTTGATGACGTGGATGCTCGTCCCGCTGGTCGCGTCGGAGGAGTTCTACGAAATGTTCCGCGAGGAAGGCGAGTTCGACCCGCGCGACCTCCCCTGGCTCGCCGTCGGCCGGCTCCTGGTCGGCAGTTCGGCCCTCGGCGTCGGACTGTTCTCTCGCGGACGGGAGTTCGCCGCCGACCGAGCGGCCGTCGCCGCGACCGGCGACCCCGGCGCGCTCGCGTCGGCGCTCGAACGCCTCGACGGGGCGACGCCGGAGCGACCGCCCGAGGACCTCCGGAGACACGCCCGCTCAGTCGACGCGATGTCGGTGCTCCCGGCGCTGGATCCGGAGCGCGACGGCGGTGGCGGCCTCTTCGCGACCCACCCCGCCACGGAGCGCCGCCTCGAGCGGTTGTGGCGGCTGGCGTCGGAGTAGAGCGTCAGTAGCCCGAGAGATCGATTCCCAGCACGAAGTCCGGCTCTTCCGAGATACCGGCCCCCGCGTAGGGCGCGTCGCTGACGTGGCGGGGAGTTTCGGGAATCAGGACGCGCGTCTCGTCGGCACCGCAGTCGGCCGCGTCGCGAGCGATCGCGGCGAACAGCGAGCGGGCGGCGTCGACGCTGTCCCACGCGCCGACGCCGTATTCGGCCCACGTCTCGGTCGTCGGTTCGTCGCTCGAGTCGTCCGGGTCGTCGCCCTCGACCTCGTGGTCATACGTTCGCGATCGATAGGCCGTTCCTGCGAGCCCGTCCTCGTTCTCGACCGCGAAGACGGCCGTCTCGTCGGCGAGGCGTTCGATGTCGTCGCGCGTGAGTTCGCGGACGGCCCACGACTCCTCGGGAGCCATACCGAGGCCGTTCAGATGTTCGCGCGCGTCGCTGTGAGTCCAGTGCCGCCAGGCCGCCGTGGGGCCGCTCGAGACCGCATAGGGACCCTCAGCGTCCGGATCGGGGTCGGGATGCGCGAAGCGAAACTCGGTGATCGGCTCGAAGCCGCTCGCCCGCGCCGCACCGATCGAGGCCGCGTTCCACGAGAAGATCATGACCCGGCCGACGGTCGCCCCCTGCTCGCGGGCCCACTCGAAGGTCGCCTCGTTCAGCCGGTTGCTCACGCCTTGTCGCCGGTAGTCGGCGGCGACGCGCATCCCCTGAAACCAGGCCTCGTCGGGCGAGAGCATGACACCCTGGACGATCCCCGCGGCCTCACCGTCGATTTCGGCGAGGAAGGTCTTCGTGCCCTGACCCGGCTCGTCCTCGAGCCAGTCGTGGTAGATCCGCGGGATGTAGTCGCCGCCGCGGTCGGGCCAGATATCGCTGGTGAAGTCGGCGACGGCCTCGTAATCGTCGTGGGTGGCGCGGCGGATTTCGATGGAAGGGGCTGCGTCTGAATCAGGTGACATCGTCCGTCAAGCAGTGACACCTCATGTGGTCGTGCGGGAAAGAACTTCGCAGGATCAATGTGAATTAGCCGATGCGGTGGCGCGCGCTGCGCCGCGACGAGCAGTGCGAGGCCAACGCAGTGAGGCTTCGAAACGCGAACGGGGAGTGAAACGACCCGTGAGCTGACGGCGAGTCGCGGTGCAAATTCGTGCGAGGTCTTCGCGAACATCGTGAGCGAATCGGTTGGGGAGGGTGTGGTAATTCCAGGCCGCCAGCATTCGCAGGACACTCTGTTCGGTTTGAACCATCAATAGTGAATATTACGAATGATTCGTTCAATTTCTAAAGCGGAAGTCACGATACGTACCGAGAATTCAGGTGTCAATATGGTGTACTGCGTCAGGAGAGAGAAGGCGACCAGTCGGTAGTTTCACCCACCCATTCGCCAGTATCCGAGGCTCTCCCTCATGGAGGATCGTTTCTTGCTCTAAGTCGGCGTAGACAACGGCATCTTGGTATTCCTGCGCGAATTCATCGGTGACCTCCTCCCAAATCGGTTCAGTCGAAACAATCATATCGTCATGTTCGTCGACTGGACAAAAGTAGTTACGAGCCACCTTGTTCACTGGTCTCACAGCAGTGTCGAATACTCAGTTCGCACTGTGAGTACCAGTGCGAACTCGACCTATTCCCAGGGGACCGACCGTTCCTGAATCTCACCGGCGAGCGAGGTTCCCATCGCCTCCTCGACGTCCGCGCTGTTCTCGAGCGCCCACATCAGCTTCACTTTCGCCGTTCCCGGCAGCGTGTCGCCCGCCTCGACGACGCCCGCCTCGAGCAGATCCCGACCCGTATCGTAGACTCGATCGCAGACCCGACCCTCGAGACATTGACTCGTCATGACGACCGTCGTGCCGTCCGCGATCAGGTCCTCGATTCGCGGGATGAGGTCCGTGTGGACGTGACCGAGGCCGGTGCCCTCGATGATCAGCCCCTCGCTTCCCTCGACGACGTCGAGGAACGCTGGATCCATCCCAGGCGTGAATTTGAGGAGTTCCACATCGCTCTCGAGGTCCGATTCGATTGCGAGGTCGGTGTCGCCCCGCTGCTGGTAGTCACGTCGGAAACTGACCTCCTCGGTCTCGTAGTCAACCTCGCCCAGCGGCTCCGCGCCGACGGTCTCGAAGGCGTCACGGCGCGAAGTGTGGTTCTTCCGCACGCGCGTGCCCCGATGGAGCGCACAGCGGTCGTCCGACTCGGTGGCGTGCATACAGACCATGACCTCCGCGCAGTCGCTCTTGGCAGCCTCGACGGCCGAAACCGCGTTCATCACGTTGTCCGAAGACGGCCGGTCGGCCGAGCGCTGGGAGCCGGTGAAGACGATCGGGACCGGCGTCTCGAGCATGAACGAGAGCGCCGACGCGGAGTACTGCATCGTGTCGGTGCCGTGCATGACGACGACGCCGTCGGCACCGGCCTCGATTTCCTCGCGGACTGCGTCGGCGAGATCCTGCCAGATCGGCGGGTCCATGTTCTCTGAGAGGATGTTCGCGACGACGCGGCCGCGGTAGTTCGCGCGGCCCGCGAGGTCTGGAACGGCGCGCAGGACGTCCTCGGCGTCGAACTGTGCCGTCACCGCGCCGGTCCGGTAGTCGACCGTCGAGGCAATCGTCCCGCCGGTCGAGATGAGCGAAATCGTCGGCAGGTCGTCGTCGAACTCGATCTCCGAGCCCGTCTCATCGGCCCCCGTCGAATCGGTGCCGTCGATTTCGTAGACGTCCTCCGCAAGGACCTCCACGTCGGCTCTCTTCCGGTCGACGCCGACATTGTACCCGCCCTCAAGTTTCACTACGAGCTGCTCGTCCGTGCTCGAGGGGAGCAACACGCCTTCGTACGTGCGGTCCGCGCGATCCACGCGGACGCGGTCGCCTGGGTTCATGCGTGGCCGTTGCGCGGCAGCGGACTTGAAGGCACGCTTTCCATCTAGCGTGGTTCGGTGAATTACACGGGAATCATCAGTACAGTCGAGAACACCCTGAAAGCCCCTTTCAGTCCTATCCGACGGTGGGTCGTCTAAGTAGCAGTCACTCGAGTAAGACAACCGCCGAAACGCTCGAGGGCCGAATCTACCCCGCAGTTACGAACCCGTTTTCTCGACGTGGTACCAGGTGCCGTCCCAGCTGAGTCCGTACTCGAGCAGCGATTTGAGCGTGAGAACGCCGAAGGCGGGATAGAGCAGCGGCGCGAGGGCGACACTCCAGCTGAGGCCGTCGATCCGGCCGTCGCTGGCGTCGCGCCACGCGACGAAGCCGATGGTCGCGACGAGGATCGTCGCGAGGACCAGAAACGCTGATTCGATGCCCAGGACGAGCAACAGGAGCAGTTTCGAGGTGAGGGCGAGCGTGAACAGGCTCCCGAGCAGGCTCGAGCACATCCGGCCAATCGAGATGAAGCCGCGGCGGTCGAGTTCACCATCGAGCAACTCGAGAACGGTCGCGTGGAGCACCTCGATCTGGCCGACGCGCCAGCGCTTGCGCTGGCCCCAGAGGTCGCGCAGGGTGTGTGGTGCCTCCATCGTATTCGTACACTGACGGGCCTGTCTGACGGTCAAGCCCTCGCGATAGCAGTCGTGGGCGAAGTCGAGGTCTTCGGTGAGCATGTCGTCGTAGCCGCCGACGCGCTCAAACGCATCGCGGGACAGCACCGTCGAGGAACTCCGGCAGTTCGCGAAGCCGGAGAGTTCGACCAGCTTGTAGCTCGCGTGGAAGACGATCCGCTCGCAGTAGGCGACCGTCTCGATGACGCCGGCCGGCCGCGGAATCCGGCGGCCTTGGAAGACGTCCGCGCCGTCGAGCAACGAGCCCATCGCCCGCGGCAGGAACTCGGGCGTGATCGACTCGTCGGCGTCGAAGACCGCGATGTACTCGGCGTCAGTCTCGCGAACGGCGTAGTTGATCGCGCCCGCTTTCGAGCCCGGGTTTCCGTTGACCAGACACTCGACCCGGTCGTGGGCGCTCGCGAATTCGCGGGCCCGCTCGAGCGTCGCCGCGTCGTTCGGTTCGGCGACGATGACGATCTCGAGGGTCTCGTACGCGCTCTCACAGAGGCTCTCGACGCTTTCGTCCATCACGTCGTGATCGCGGTAGACCGGGACGACAGCGGTCAGCCGCGGGCCGTCGGTCACCGACTCGAAAGCGTCCCGCGACGACCATACCTCGCGGACCAGCAACAGGCTGGTAATCGCCACGAAGCCGGTGAACACGGCCATCGACGACAGCGCATCGAGGAACACCACCTGGACAGACACCACGAGCAGGTCGAGTGAGTACTGCTGGATCTCTCGTCCCTGCGTGAATCCGAACGCCAACAGGGTGAGCACACCGACGACGGTGGCCCCGTGTTCGACGGCTCGAGGGACTGTCGAAATCATTATCGTGGGTTCAAGTCGACGTTTTATTAACATTATCATGAGACGACCGGCGCACCAGCGTCGAGGGTGGGCCACCTGCGTTCCAGTTCGCGTCCGTTCGAATCGACCGCTCCCGTCCAGGGAACCGAGCGAGACGAACCGAGACGAGTGAACAGCCGCGAGAAACATCGCCAAACGCAACAAATAAACCGCCGACCGATTACATACGTGATATGCAAATCGAGCCGCAAGCGTTCGACCGGGTTCTCTCCTCGATGTGTACGGACCCCCACCCGGCGGCGCGCGACGCGGCCGAGCGGTTTCTCGCGACGAACCCTGGCGATCCCAGCACCTACCCGAACGTCGCGGCGCTCGAGGACGACGCGATCGATCTGCTAGGCGAAATTGCAGGGCTTGACGACCCGGCGGGCTACATCACGAGCGGCGGCACCGAGGCCAACATTCAGGCCGTCCGGATCGCCCGCGAGCGAGCCGACAGCCGGACGCCGAACGTCGTCATGCCCGAATCCGGTCACTTCAGTTTCCAGAAGGCCGCCGACCTGCTCGGTGTCGAACTGCGAATCGTTCCGACCGATGACCGGCATCGGGCCGACCTCGAGGCCGTCCGCGCCTCGGTCGACGACGACACCGCGCTGGTGGTTGGCGTCGCCGGGACGACCGAATACGGTCGCGTCGACCCCATTCCGGAACTGGGCGAGATCGCACGCTCGGCCGGTGCGATGCTCCACGTCGACGCCGCGTGGGGCGGCTTCATCCTCCCCTTTACCGACTACAACTGGCACTTCGGCCACGCAGCGGTCGATACGATGGCGATCGACCCCCACAAGATGGGCCAGGCCGCGGTGCCCGCCGGCGGGCTGCTCGTCCGCTCGCCCGACCTGCTCGACGAACTCGCCGTCGACACGCCGTACCTCGAGTCGACCTCCCAGGCGACGCTGACCGGCACCCGATCGGGAGCGGGCGTCGCGAGCGCCGTCGCCGCAATGGAGGAACTGTGGCCCGGCGGCTACCGCCGCCAGTACGATCGCTCGCAGAATAACGCCGAGTGGCTCGCCGACGCCTTAGAGAAGCGCGGCTATGCGGTCGCAGACCCCACACTGCCGCTGGTCGCGGCCGACGTGCCGCGATCGACGTTCGACGCGCTGCGGGCCAAGGGCTGGCGGATCTCACGGACTGCCACGGGTGAGCTTCGCATCGTCTGCATGCCTCACGTCACTCGCGAGATGCTGGCCTCGTTTATCGGGGATCTGGATCGGCTCGAGGTGCGTGCGAGCGTGCCGGTCGTGAGCGACGACTAAATGGACATCTCGAGCGGTTTCAGACGTTGTTGATACGAACCAGCTGCTGCTCTGCTATTCGATCGAATGGGACGGTCACGGAAGCCATACCGCTCGCTCCAGCAGTTCGAACGCTACTCGACCGGTACCGGCCGAACCAGGCGTTACACGGCAACACGTCGTTGGAGGTGACGATCGTATAGATAGTGCCGGCGTTAGCCTTAGATAGACCTGTCTCTAAATATGTGTGTGATTGACAACCATGAGCAACGACAGAGATCGAACGCTAGTTTCCCGAACTATCGAGGGAGTGGAAACGCTGGTCAGTACCGAGTCCGGCGAGATTTTTGTCGATGTCCCCGCTGCAAATGAGCGCTATATTCGCGTCGAAGAAGGCGACACGGTTCAGGAAGGGGATATTCGGTCACGAACAGCGGACGAACTCGCGTCCGAATCGCTCAGGAAATGGACGATAGAGACGATCGGACCGGAGACAGTTATCGGGGCAGATCAACAAACGGGCGAGCGGCGCGAATGGGACCGTGAGTCACTCGATCAAAAACTCGCGATCGGCGGACTCAGCACGGACCTCACCAACTTCGAACGGGTGAAGGTAAGTGGAGCAGCGAATACATCGAAGCAAGAGGGACGACCTTCGGAGGCAGAATCCGTAACAGTGACCGTCTACGGGAACGATAGCCGAAAATTCACCGAAACGTACCGGCGCATCGATGACACTGCCGACGGCAGCGAACGTCGCCTTGAACTGACTGAACCCGATGAGCGTGTCGAACGGTTCGACCCCGATCTTCGAGAGCGGTTTGATCAAGCGGTCGAACTCGCCCTGCGAAACGAAGGATATGCCGTCTGACCGACGGTCCTGTTCTCCTCGAAATTCCATAGCCGTCGACTGTCAGGGGATTCCCCGCGTTACTGGTACTCGAGTCGGGAGACCGTGATCTCGCCCGTGATCGGAGCGGACGCAATGAAACGCACAGCGGCGTAAGCCCAGCGATCGAAACCGGCGGGTTTTACGCCCGTGAGCGCAACGTGACGATCATGAGCCACGACGAGTTTCCGACGGACGAACCCGCCGTCGTGACCTGCGGGTTGCCCTACGCCAACGGCGACCTGCACATCGGTCACCTGCGGGGATATATCGGCGCAGACGCATTTAATCGCGCGCTCGAGACGCTGGGTCAGGAATCGATCTACGTCTGCGGATCAGACATGCACGGGACGCCGGTCGCCGTCAACGCCGAACAGCAGGGCGTCGATCCCGAGGACTTCGCCGTAGAGTGGCACGACCAGTACGAGGAGACGTTCCCGAAGTTCAACGTCGACTTCGACAACTATGGCCACACGCACGACGAGACGAACACCGAACTCACGCAGGAGATCGTCCGGACATTGGACGACGAGGGTTATATTTACGAAAAGGAGATCCAGGTCGCCTACGACCCCGAGGCCGACCAGTACCTCCCCGACCGCTACGTCGAGGGGACCTGTCCCTACTGCGGTGCGAAGGCCCGCGGCGACGAGTGTGACGAGGGCTGTCAGCGCCACTTAGAGCCGGGCGAAGTCGAGGATCCCACGAGCACGATCACGGGCAACCCCGCGGAGTACCGCGAGCGGACCCACAAGTTCTTCGAGGTCTCGGAGTTTTCCGACTTCCTCACCGAGTTCCTCGACGGGCTCGAGGGAACGTCGAACGCACGTAACCAGCCCCGCCAGTGGATCGAAGACGGCCTGCAGGACTGGTGTATCACGCGAGATATGGACTGGGGGATCGACTACCCCAACGGAGAGACCGACGACAGCGGCGACGACCTCGTCCTCTACGTCTGGGTCGACGCCCCGGTCGAGTACATCTCGAGCACGAAGCAGTACTCCGAGCGCGTCGGCACGGACGAGTACGACTGGGAGCAGGTCTGGAAGGGTGACGGCGAGATCATGCACATTATCGGCCGAGATATCATCCAGCACCACTCGATCTTCTGGCCGGCGATGCTCGAGGGGGCGAACTACAACAAGCCCCGCGGGATCGCCGCGACCGGCTTCATCACGATCAACGGCAAGGGGCTCTCGACGAGTCGTAACCGCGCGATCTGGGCGAAAGAGTACTTAGACGAAGGATTCCACCCGGATCTGCTGCGCTACTACCTGACGACGACCGGCGGCCTCCAGCAGGACGTCGACTTCTCGTGGGACGCCTTCCAAGAGAAGGTCAACGGGGAACTCGTCGGCACCGTGGGTAACTTCTGGTACCGCTCGCTGCTCTTTGCCTACCGCAACTACGAGGGGACGCCGGAAGCTGACGTCTCCGAGGAAGTTCGAGAGCGCATCGAGGGCGCGATCGGCGACGTACGCGAGAACGTCAACGACTACTCCATGCGCGGGGTGGGTCAGGCCGCGACCCAACTCGCACAGTTCGGTAACGAGTACATCCAGCGCAACGAGCCCTGGAAGCTCACCGACGAAGAGCCCGAGAAAGCCGCACAGGTCATCCGGGACTGCGTCCAGATCGCCAAGGCCGTCGCCGTCCTGCTCGAGCCGATCACCCCCGACAAGGCCCAAGAGCTGTGGGCACAGATCGACGAGGACGGCGATATCGCGGACGCTCGCCTCGAGGACGCACTCGAGGCCCCGCCCCGCAACTTCGACGAACCTGGCGAACTCTTCGAGAAGATCGAGGACGACCGCGTCGCGGAACTCACCGAAAAGCTCGAGGAGCGCGTCGACGCCGCGTCGGACGACGACGATACAGCAGCGGCGGACGCGGCCGAAACCGAAAGCGACGATACCGACGCCGGTGAATCCGAGGGTATGGCAGACACGGACGACCTCGAAGCGCTGGCGGACGAGCGCATCAGTTTCGACGACTTCCAAGAACTCGACATTCGCGTCGGCCGGATCGAATCGGCCGAGGGGATCGAAGATGCGGACGATCTCGCGCGCCTCGAGGTCGACATCGGCTTCGAGACGCGGCAGATCGTCGCGGGGATCAAGCAACTGCACGATCTCGACGAACTGCCGGGAACGAAGTGCGTCCTGCTCGCGAACATGGAGAAAGCGGAGCTGTTCGGCGTCGAATCCAACGGGATGATCCTCGCCGCCGGCGAGGAGGCGGACCTGCTGACGACTCACGGCGACGCCGACGTCGGCGAGAAGATCAAGTAGCGGACTCGCCGCTCCTCGCTAGGAACGTTCCTGTATAGTCGAAGCGGTCTGTTATCTTCCCGTTCTATGGCGTACTGTTCCCTATTCTCGAATTAAGTCAGCCGAACGTGCATTAAAAATGCTCTCAGATAGCTATTTATATACCCACACTGATTGCCAACTGTGTTCCCTGATAGCGTATCACACTTCGAGGATCGACCGATTGTGCGCCACACGGTCGCTCCGATCGGCGTCTTCGTCGCGATTGTCGCGGCGGGGGTCGGGGGATTTGCAGTGCTCGGGAACGTCGGCCTCGTGGAGGCGGCGTTCTGGCTGGTCGACCTGACGAGTATCGATCTGCACTTCCAGGAGCACGCCGGCCCCGAACGAGCGACTAAGGCCTACGCCGTTCTGGTGACGGCCAGCCTCGTCCTCTCGGGGCTGTGGATCGGCGAAACGGTCGTCACCAAGGTGTTCGGGGGACGGATTTCCACGGAGATATCACGAGCAACAATGCAACGACGCATCGACGGTAGCGACGATCACGTCATCGTCTGTGGCTACGGTATGTTCGGACGCACGATTGCCAACCGGCTCGCGGAGGCCGATCGGACGGTCGTCGTCATCGAAATAGACGCGGACAATGCAGAGCGCGCTCGAGCGGACGGCCATCTCACTGTCGAGGGCGACGCCAGACGGGAGCAGGTGCTCCGAACTGCCGGGGTCGGCCGGGCGAAGAAACTCGTCGCCGCGATCGACGACTCGAACGTCAACATCCAGATCGCGATCGTCAGCGGGACAGCCACGTCCGCGCCCGAAATCATCGTTCGCGTCGGTGATGAGATGTACGAGTCGGTCGCGCAGGAGGCCGGGGCCGACGAGGTCGTCATCCCCGAAGTCGTCAGCGGTGAGCGCGTGACGCGGCTCGTCGAGCGGCCGGCGGACTGAGCACCGCCGACGGTGTCCCGTCGCAGGTCCCGATCAGACCTCGTCGACGACCTGCGCGAAGTCGTCGGTGTCAACAATTTCCATCGTCTTTCCCTCGAGACCGTGTCGGTGGAGCGTCAGCGCCGACTTGAACGCTCCCTCGTTGTCGTCGGTTTCGAATACGATGAGGAAGTCGTGTTCGCCGAGAGCGGCGTAGGAGTCGTGGAGGTCCGCGCCGTGGTCCTCGAACTCCGTCCGGATTTCGCCCCAGATCGTCGCGAGTTCCTGGGCGTTCTGGACATCGCGATCGGCGAGGTCGACGAGCGTTGCGTAGGTCGGCATGTCGTTTGAAAGGGGCGATCCGCGGAAAACGGTTAACGTGGCAGACGACGGGATCGATACTCGGCGGACGAGGCTGGTACTCGAATTCGAGTAAGTGACCATCTTTTAGGCAATGCTGGCAGTATCTTCCGACATGAGAAATGCGAAAATCGTCTGTACGCTGGGACCGGCATCGAACGACCGGGAAACGATCCGAGAGCTCGCCGCGGCTGGGATGTCCGTTGCACGGCTGAACGCGAGCCACGGCAGCCCCGAGGACCGCGCGGACGTAATCGACCGCGTCCGCGAAGTCGACGAAGAGCGAACGGAGCCCGTTGCGGTCATGCTCGACATGCAGGGTCCAGAGATCCGGACCGCGCCGCTGCCCGAGGGCGAGACGGTGACCCTCGAGACCGACTCCGAGATTCGGTTCGTCGAGAGCGAGGAGACGACGCCGGAGACGGTCGGCCTCTCGCTGTCGATCGACGCTGTTGAGCCGGGGGATCGCATCCTGCTCGCCGACGGATTAATCGAGACAACTGTTCTCGAGCGCGACGGCGACGCGGTTCGGGCGCGAGTCGACACCGGCGGCGAACTGGGCGGTCGAAAAGGGGTCAACGTCCCCGGCGTCGAGCTGGGACTCGATATCGTCACCGAAAAGGATCGCAGAGACCTCGAACTGGCCGCAGAGAAGGGCGTCGATTTCGTCGCGGCGAGTTTCGTCCGGGACGCCGAGGACGTCTACGAGGTCGGCGAGGTTCTCGAAGAGAACGATGCCGATATCCCCATCATCGCGAAGATCGAGCGAGCGGGTGCGGTCGAAAACCTAGACGAGATCATCGACGCCGCCTACGGCGTGATGGTCGCACGCGGTGACCTCGGTGTCGAGTGTCCGATGGAGGACGTCCCGATGATTCAAAAGCGGATCATCCGGAAGTGTCGCGAGGCCGGCCGGCCGGTCATCACGGCGACGGAGATGCTCGACTCGATGGTCCACGCCCGCCGGCCCACGCGCGCAGAGGCCTCTGACGTCGCAAACGCCGTCCTCGACGGCACCGACGGGGTCATGCTGTCGGCCGAGACGGCGGTCGGCGACCACCCCGTCGAGGTCGTCGACGCGATGGACAGCATCGTCCGCGAGGTCGAAGGCTCCGAGGAGCACGCCGAGTTGTTCGAGCAGCGGGTGCCGGCGTCGGGGGAGGCGCGGACGGACGCGCTGGCGCGTTCGGCACGGTTCCTGGCACGAGACATCGGCGCGGATGCGGTCGTCGCCGCGACGGAGTCCGGCTATACGGCGCTGAAAACGGCGAAATACCGACCGGGCGTCCCGGTCGTCGCCTCGACACCGAGCCAGACGGTTCGCCGCCAGCTCGCCTTGACCTGGGGCGTGACGCCGCTATACGCGCCCGTCTCGGACCAGGGCGCTGACGCCGTCGTCGAGAAGGCGGTCCAGGCCGCACTGGACGCTGGCGTCGCCCAGAGCGGGGACACCGTCGTCGTCCTCTGTGGGATGATGACCGACCTCGAGGGGGCGAACACGACGAACATGCTGAAGGTCCACGTCGCCGCGGACGCGCTGACGACCGGACGGGTCGTCGTCGAAGGGCGGACCACCGGTCCCGTCGTCCGCGTTACGGACGGCGACCTCACCGACGTTCCCGACGGGGCGATCCTCGCGCTTCCCACCGATTTCGACGAGGAGTTTTCCGGCGACACGAGTCGAATCGGCGGTATCGTCAACGCCGAGCGGGGCATGACCGGCTATCCGGCGCTGGTCGCACGCGAACTCGGGATTCCGATGATCAGCGATGCGGACATCGCGGACCTCGTGGACGGCGACACCGTTACCGTCGACGCCGAACGCGGCGTCATCTACGGCGGCGAGATTGGCAATCGAACCGAGCGGCTCTGAACTGAACGTGAGGCGACCCGCGACCGGACCGCGGGTTTTTGACGACGGATCCATTACGACCGAGTATGGCAGACGAGCCCCCGGGAACGGCAACGCCACCGACGACCGATGGAACGATCCCTCGGGGACGGAGCCGGGAGCTGACAGAGGAGACGGTTCGAACAGCGTCGACTCGAGCAACGAGTGGGGCGTAACCGATCGAGCCGACCGACCGACGGTCGGCGGCGACCCGGATGATGACCGCGACGACGAGCGGGACCGAATCCCGCTCGATCTCTCCGGCTCGAGCGAGGATACGTCGGACGGTGACGACGAGGGCGAGGACGAGTACGCACCCGAATCCAGTGCGACGCCGATCGAACCCGGCGATCCAGACCTCGAGAACGCGCTGTTCGTCGTTCTGGGGGCGATCGCCATGGTACTCGTGCTCGCGCGGTTAATTATAGTCCCCCTGTGACGGAATTCGGGGACGAAGACTCGAGTACTGTACCCGCTTCGAACAGCCGACCGAAGGAGACCCATGCGCGTTCAGAGTTATATATACAACAGCGAGACTGCCGCGGAGCACGTCGAGACCGTCCTCGAGCGACTGTCGGATCGCGACGAGTCGATCGACTATCTGGATATCGCTGCGGCGGACGACCGGGACGACGCGATCCGAGAGGCGATGCTGACGGTCCGCGAGTCAGTCCGAATCGGCACGAATCCAGACGAAATCTACGATGAGGACGGAAACCCGGACTTTTCGGCCGGCGTCCTCGTCACTAAAGCGCCGACCGGGCGTCGGACCCTCACGATCGGAGCGGACGCGCTCGAGGAACTGGACGACGAGACCGAGACGGACGGCGGGTAACTGACGGCGGCCCCGATCCGTCGAGTTTTTGCGTTACCAGCCCTGAGAACGGTCCAAGCGAATGGCCCGGTATCACATCGAAACCTACGGCTGTACGTCGAATCGCGGGGAGAGCCGTGAGATCGAGCGCCGGCTCCGCGATGCGGGCCACTATCAGGTCGACGGGGCCGAGGAGGCCGACGTCGCCATCCTCAACACCTGCACCGTCGTCGAGAAGACCGAGCGCAACATGCTCCGGCGGGCCGAAGAACTAGCCGACGAGACGGCCGACCTCTTCATCACGGGCTGTATGGCGCTGGCCCAGGGCGAGGAGTTTGCGCGGGCGGACGTCGACGGACAGGTACTCCACTGGGACGAGGTTCCCGAAGCCGTCACCAACGGCGAGTGTCCGACGACAACCCCCGATGCGGAACCGATCCTCGACGGCGTCGTCGGCATCCTCCCGATTGCACGGGGCTGTATGTCCGATTGTTCCTACTGCATCACCAAGCAGGCGACCGGCAAGATCGACTCGCCCTCAATCGAGGAAAACGTCGAGAAGGCCCGCGCGCTGATCCACGCCGGCGCGAAGGAGATCCGCATCACCGGCCAGGACACCGGTGTCTACGGCTGGGACGAGGGCGAACGCAAGCTCCACCGGCTGCTCGAGGAGATCTGCGAGATCGAAGGCGACTTCCGGGTCCGCGTGGGGATGGCCAACCCAAAGGGCGTCCATGGCATCAGCGAGGAACTAGCCGCGGTCTTCGCCGCGAACGACGAACTCTATGACTTCCTGCACGCGCCCGTCCAGTCCGGGAGCGACGATGTCCTCGGCGATATGCGCCGCCAACATCAAGTCGAGGAGTACGTCGAGGTCGTCGAGACCTTCGACGAGCACCTCGACTACTGGACGCTATCGACCGATTTCATCGTCGGCTTCCCGACCGAGACCGACCACGACCACGAGCAGTCGATGGCGCTGCTGCGCGAGACCCGTCCGGAGAAGATCAACGTTACCCGCTTCTCGAAGCGTCCCGGCACGGACGCCGCCGAGATGAAGGGCCTAGGTGGGACGATCAAGAAGGAGCGGTCCAAGGAGATGAGCGAAGTCAAGCGCGAAATCGTCCGCGAGGCCTACGCGGACATGGTCGGCGAGCGTCGCGAGGACTGTCTCGTCGTCGAGCAGGGCACCGCCGACTCCGTGAAGTGTCGTGACTCGGCCTATCGCCAGATCATCATCCAGAACGCCAGCGAACACGGTATCGAGCCCGGCGACTTCGTCGATCTCGAGGTGACGGCCCACGAGACGATGTACGCGTTCGGTGAGCCGGTCTAACGGGTCGCCGTCGTCGCTTCCTGTTCTGCATCCGGCTTCGAGTGCACGAAATCCGCCGTTAGAGGTTCGCAACGGCGTCTTCGATCTCCTTGCGGGGAAGCGGCGAGATCCAGTCGTCCGCGACGAAGGCGTACTTGACCTCGCGATCCGGGTCGAGGACGAACGCGGACCGCCAGGGCGTCGAGACGTTCGCCATGTGTGATCGCTCGGCGAGCAGTTCGAGCGATTCGCTGACGTCGCCGTTGACGTCGGCGAAGAACCAGAAATCCGGCCGATCCAGCCAGCGGAGGAACTCGTTTTGCGCGTAGGGGCCGTCACGGCTCACACCGAGTACCGGAACGCCCTCGAACTCCCCCCAGCCGGCGCGAACGAACTGTTTCCACCAGTTCTGTGCGATCGCGCTAAACGCGAAACCGGTACAGACCACGACGCCGCCGCGAGCCCCGAGCGCCTCGGAGAGGGGCGTCGAACGGAACGTCTCGCCGTCACAGAGGAGCGCCTCGAAGTCGGCAACGGTCTCGCCCTCGGTCGGTGGCATACCCGAGGACTCTCGCGCGGATAGAAAAAACTCCGTCTCGCAGTCGAATGGAGCGATGGCGAGCAGCCGGCGTTCGGCGTACCCTTTTCAGTGATACCGCACAACAACCACCATGCTCACGCTCTACCGGCTGGAGGGCTGTCCGTACTGCGAACACGTCGTGGATCGCCTCGAGGAACTCGATCTTGACTACGAGAGCGTCTGGGTCGAGGGGCTCCACTCGAAGCGCAACGAGGTCAAGCGCGTCTCGGGCCAGCGACAGGTTCCCGTCGTCGTCGACGAGGCGTCCAGCGTGACGATGGCCGAATCCGAGCGGATCCTCGACTACCTCGAGACGACCTACGCCTGAGGTCTTCAGGTCCGGGTCCGTGTCAGTCTTCCTCGAGTCCGTGCGGGTCCAGTCCCGGATCCTCGACCGCGGGCGCGCCAATCGCGAGCACGACTCCCTCCTCGTCGCCGACGTTGCGGTGGCCGTGCCCGATGTCCGGTTTGGCGATCCAGAACGTTCCCGGACCGGCCTCGACGTACTCCTCCTCGCCCGAACGGCCGAGTTTCAGAGAGAACTCGCCCTCAAGGACGTAGTAGAGTTCCTCCTGTTCAGTGTGCGCGTGGTACTGGATCTCCTCGCCGGGCTCGAAATACCAGAGCTTGACGTTGAGCGCGTCGGTTTCGAAGAACTCGTCGAGCGCGCGGATGCGCAGATCCGGCGGAATCTCGTCGACGTCGGAGAGGTCGGTCATCGGTACGTCGTCGATCTGAACCACGTCGTATTCCATGCCACTTCATCGCACAATAACGCCCACCAAAAGTGTCCCGTCAGCTGTTCCAGATTGCTGGCTGTGGCAAGACGGGTCGTTCGGTCTGCCTCTCACCGTTCGAGCGGTCACTGCTATGATTGCCCATCGGGATCGTTGTCTCCGCTCCGAGACGCTACCCCCTGGCCGATACTGATCGACTCCTCGAGTCCCTGCTGGAGCGGCGGTTCGGTATCGCGGTAGTCCAGCGTGGCGCGGACGAGCGGCCGGACGGCGAACCGACCGATCGCGTACACCAGCGCGAACGTGAGCAGGAAGGTCGCGACGTTGTCGAGTAGGGAGAGATACGCACGATCAGTTCCTCGAGACGAGTTAATTCGCACACGGCCGGCGTTCGACGGAGACTCGTACAAGGGTTGGGCCGGCAGTCGCGCTCGCGGCGCGGACCGACCGCCGGGGCGTCCCGTCGTCGCGCAGATTCGCGCCGTTACTCGACGACGACGGCGCTGTCTTCGTCGGGGACCGTCGCTCCCTCCTGTGCGGCGAACGCGTCGTGGACGTGTTCGTATGTCGCCTCGAGCGCCTCGACGATCACCGTCGTGTCACTGAGGACGGGCATGAAGTTGGTGTCGCCCTCCCACCGCGGCACGACATGAGTATGGAGGTGGTCATCGATCGAGCCACCGGCCCCATCACCGAGGTTCAAGCCGGCATTGAAACCGTCCGGTTCGAGTGCGGCCTCGAGTGCATCGAACGTTCGCTGTTTCAAGCAGGCATGATCGAGCAGGATATCGTCCGCGAGAGCCGTGTACTCGCCGGTATGGGTGTGCGGGATTACCATCAGGTGTCCCGGGTTGTACGGATAGTTGTTCAACATAACGAACGCGTGGTCGCTTCGCGCGACGAGCAGGTTCTCCCGATCGTCACCCAGATCGGGGAGTTCACAGAAGACGCACTCCTCGATGTCGGGGTTTCCTTTGTCGCGTCGGATCCACTCGATTCGCCACGGTGCGAACACCTGCTCCATGTTCGATACCACTCGAGGTGCCCCTAAAGCGTTTCAGTCCGCCGGATCAGGTCGGATCCTACTGGTAATATTACTGTAAATCCATGCGAAAGTGACTCATAATTGCGCTATAAAGCCACGAAAACAGGATCTAAACGGTATCGAACGCTCTCAGACGATTTCGCGAGGAGGGCGACGCCCTCTTGCGGTTTTGGCGGCTCACGGCTCAAAATGAAACGTGGGTTTAAGATAGGGCTACCGCAAGTAAGCCGGTAATGGCAACGACTGACGACTCTGTTAACGGGATGACCGAGCACTGCGAGGAATGCGACTTGGAAACACTTCACGAGGTATCCGTCCAGATCAGAACTGAGAGCCTCAAGCAAGAAAACGCACAGTTCTCTCGCGAACCGTACCGTGTGAGCGAGTGTCAGCGGTGTGGTGACCGCTCGAGTCAGCGGATGAATAACGCGTAAGCCTCCGCCGGTTGTGAATCGGGACGACAAATCACCCTCGTTGCCCGGTCTCCCGCGGCCGGCGCTCGACTCGCACGTCGGGCGTTCGGCCGTCCGAACTATTACCAATACGAATTTCCAGTTTCGGCGAATTACATCTCAGTTGTCACTTCGCAGCCGTCCTCGGTAATGATGATCGTATGTTCTTTCTGACTGACGAGATAGCCGTCGTCTTCCTTGAGCACCGGATAGCCGTGGACGATATCGTTACGCTCGAGTCGGCGCAGCGCCATCTCGGGTCGATCGGTCTCGAGCCACCGCGTCGCGAACGGTAGCGTTCGGAACTCCTCGGTGATCTGTTCGAGTGCCTCGCGGGCCTGTCGGTTTCGGACGGTTCCCTCGCGCTCGAGCGAGAAGATTTCCTCGCTGGCCCCCTCGGTGACCTTGCCGCCGCCGTCGGTCGCGAACGGCTCGATCGCGACGACATCGCCGACCTCGAGCGTCGTTCCCTGCGAGACGGCGCGGTTCGGAATGTTCGGACTGGTGTGTTGCTCCCAGTGACCTAGTCCGTGACCGGTGAGATTGACGACGGGGTTGTAGCCGTAGCCGTCGATGATGTCCTCGATCTCGGCACCGATCTCGCCGGTCCCGATTCCGGGCTCGATGATGTCGAGCGCGGCCTCGAGGGCCTGTTCGGAGGCTTCGGCCAAGTCGGGGTTACCGGAGAGGTCGACGGTAATCGCGGTGTCCGCCAGCCAGCCGTCGACGTGGACACCGATGTCCAGGTTGATCATCTCCTCACCGAAGGTCGTCTCGTCGTCGATCGACGGCGTCGCGTGGGCTGCCTCCTCGTCGACAGAGATGTTGACGGGGAACGCGGGTTGTCCGCCCAGTTCTTGAATGCGATCCTCCGCCCACTCGGCTACCTCGAGGTGGCTCGCACCGACCTCGACGCGTTCGGCGGTTTCTTCGCGTACCTGGGCGAGGATTTCCCCCGCTTCGCGGTGTTTCTCGTACTGCTCGGACTCGAGGTCCACCTCGGTTTCGGCCATGTCTCCGGGTTGGACAGGTCGACAAAAAGAGGTTCCGTCTCTCCGACGGTCGACGCGGCCGGTCCCTGTCTCCGAGTCAGCGATTCGCGGGCTCCCCGTCGACCCAGTTACACGACGGACAGGCGACGATTCCCTGTACGTTCGACAGCGTCACGTCACAGCGCGGACACCGGCTCGAAGCGTACTGCGGCGCTCGCAACATAGTTCGCCTCACGGATACGTCAATAATAAATGTTCCTCACGACGATCGTCGAACCCACGACATCGAGCAACGGGGGGTGTACTCGAGCGGTGACTGAACGTCTCCCCGAACCGACCGTTTGCGAAAGAAATGATGCGTAACGACACCGGGACCTGTGAAACGGTCGCCACAGATTATATCCGGCGCGCGTCTGGATATGACTGGCGTGAGAGACGCCATCGATCCGAGTCGGCGTCACTGACACCGACTCAAGCACCGTGACGCCACTGCGAGAACGAGGGCACGAACGCGATGCATCCGGCGGGTGGATCCGCGGTCTCGCAGTGGCAGTCACTGGCAGCTTTCCGTTACGGCCGTTCGCTTGGGAGCGTCCCCGGTCGTGTGGGCGCATCGAGAGTCAAAAGTGTTGATTTTGCGGCGAACACACTATCATCTGACGGACTATTATATCGAGGCAGTGACCGTATTTTGTCGATTAGACCGTTCAGCCGACCGTTTTCACGACAATGAGGGGATATAGAACGAATGGGTATCGTTCAACTTTTGCCGGCCCGCGATGGAAATGGTAGACCTTTTACCCCCGTCGAAGAACCGTACAGACGAGATGAGCTACGACAAGATCGAGGTCCCCGAAGCGGGGGAGCAGATCACGCTGAAAGAGGGTACCGAGGACGAACTCGAGGTACCTGACAACCCGATTATCCCGATTATCTACGGTGACGGTGTCGGGAGCGACGTCGGTCCCGCCGCACAGAAGGTTCTGGAGGCAGCCGCGGAGGCGACCGGCCGCGACATCAACTGGATGCGTCTCTACGCCGGCGAGTCCGCACGCGAGAAGTACGACGAGAACCTGCCCGTCGAGACCGTCGAGGCGATCAAGGAACACCGCGTCGCGATCAAGGGCCCGCTGACGACCCCCGTCGGTGCCGGCTTCCGTTCGCTGAACGTCGCCCTGCGAAAGAAGCTCGACCTCTACGCGAACGTCCGCCCGACCTATTACATGGACGGCGTCCCGTCACCGGTCAAGGACCCCAGCGAGATGGATATGGTCACCTTCCGTGAGAACACGGAAGACGTCTATGCCGGCATCGAGTGGGAGGCCGGCACCGACGAAGTCCAGCAGGTCAAGGAATTCGTCGAAGACGAGATGGGCGACGACGACGTCATCCACGACGGTCCCGTCGGCATCGGCATCAAGCCGATCACCGAGTTCGGATCCAAGCGCCTCATCCGCCGCGCCATCGACTACGCCCTCGAGCACGACCGCGACTCGGTCACGCTGGTCCACAAGGGTAACATCATGAAGTTCACCGAGGGCCAGTTCCGCGACTGGGGCTACGAGGTCGCCAACGAGGAGTACGGTGACGAGGTCATCACCGAGGATACCCTCTGGGAGGAGCGAGACGGCGAAGCGCCAGAAGACGCGGTCGTCGTCAACGACCGCATCGCCGACAACATGCTCCAGCAGCTGCTGACCCGGACCGATAACTACGACGTCATCGCGACGATGAACCTCAACGGGGACTACATGTCCGACGCCGCCGGCGCACAGATCGGTGGCCTCGGCATCGCCCCCGGTTCGAACTTCGGCGACGGCCTCCTGCTGGCCGAACCCGTCCACGGCTCCGCGCCCAAGTACGAGGGTCAGGACAAGGTCAACCCGACCGCCATGATCCTCTCGGGCCGCATGATGCTCGACTACATCGGCTGGGACGACGCCGCCGACCTCGTCCGTGACGCCGTCGAGGAGACCATCTCCTCCGGCAAGGTCACCTACGACCTCGAGCGCAACCTCGAGGACGCCGAGAAGCTCGCAACCAGCAAGTACGCCGAGGAAGTCGTCAAGAATATCGAAAAGCTGTCGTAAGACAGTTTCTCGCACTCGCGCGGTTCTCCGTGCGAATATCGAGACGCGTTCGCTGAACACGTCTCACCCGCATATTCTCGTTCTCTCTCGTCGTTCGATATCGCGAGTCGATCGCTGCTGTACTCCCGAGTCGATCGGTTCCGCTCAACCTCACTCGCGATAGCGCTGCAGTTCGACGACGAAGGCGGCTCCACCCAGCTCGCTCGATTCGATCCACACGTCGCCGTCGTACTGCGAGACGAGCGTGTCGACGAGATAGAGACCGACTCCCGATCCCTCGCTCTCGAGGCCCTTCTCGCCGCGACCGAAGACGGTGTCGCGGCGATCGGGGGGAATCCCGGGACCGTTGTCCGCGATGCGGACATTCACCCTCTCGGCCTCGGCTCGGACAGAAATCTCGACGCGCGGCTCGGCTGCGTCGGTGTGCTGGACCGCGTTGTTCAGGAGGTTCCTGAACACGGTCGACAGGAGCGGCCCGGCACGGACGGCGACCGGTGGGATGGCCCCGTCGACGACGAAGTCGGCGTCGGGGTACGCCTCGCGGCGGCGTCGGAGCGTCTCCATAAGCGTCGCCGCGAGCGGGACCGATTCCGTGCCACGATCGTCGTCATCCCAGAGTTCGGTAAAGGCCTGCAGCGTCTGGGTGAGTTCGATCGTGTGCCGCGTCGTGTCGAGCATTCGCTCGAGCATTTCACGCTCGTCGCCGTCGACGCGGTTGTTCAGTTCCTCGCCCCAGCCGAGGGCGACCGCCATGTCGTTGCGGATGTCGTGGCGGACGATCCGATTCAGGAGCAGCAACTCCTCGTTGCGGCGGGACAACGTCGCCTTGTTGCGCTCGAGTCGTCGGCTCAGCGCCGCTGCATCGAAGAAGACGTACGACTGCCGGGCGACGAGCGCGAGCAACACGAGCGCGCCGAGCGCGAGTCCGACCCGGTCGAGGGTGCCGGTCGACGCGGCGTACCCGGTGACGGCCATCGCGAGCAGGAACGGCACGTAGGGGGCGATCGCCTCCCTGAACGCGTACCGGCGTCGGTCGATATCGAGCGGTGGTGTTGCCGCCGACGGATGGAGCGCGGCGAGCCCGACCATCAGATTGCCAGCGAGCCAGATCATGTCGAACTCGCTGTAGACGTATCCCCCCGTGACCGACAGGTAGGCAAATACGCTGTCGGAGAGCGCCCAGACGACAGTGCCCGCGGCGAAGAGCGTAATCGGGACGCGTCGCGGACCGCGTTCGTAGGCCGCGACGATGAACGCGATCGCTCCGATGACGATACCGAGCGACGGGTACGCCGCGGACACCAAGATCGTCGCGGTGTTGGCATCGCTGGTCGCCAGAATCGACTCGAGCACGAACTGCCAGCTGATTGTGAACAGTGCGACCGCGACGAGGAGTCCGTCGAGGGCGATGCGAAGAGCCGATCCCAGACGGTGCTGGGAAGCGGCGATCACCAGCAGTCCGCCTGTGAGGAAGAGGTAGTCCCCGAGATAGAACAAATCCGGCACGCCGGGATACGGAACGCCGCCCAGCCACAGTTCGTAGCACATCCATGCGAACTCGCCGGCCGCGAACAGTCCAGCGCTGACCGCGATGAGCCCCCAGCCGAGCGCGTCCGGCGGCTCGCTCCGGCGGGCCAGCAGTCCCAGCGCGACGGCGGCCGCGGTCGCACTGCTCGTGAGGACGATATTCGAGAAGAGGAGGATTCCCTCAGGGCCCCCGATCGAGAAGTGCATCCAGCCGATCGATCCGAGGACGAACAGTCCCGCGGCGATCCACGCCCGTCGGAACTGGTGGGGCTCCAATCGGAACGGCGCGCTCGACTCGAGGTCCAGCTCGGATGTCGAGGAATCGGATACGTCCGTGTGTGGCTCGGCGCTCATCGCTTCGTCTCATCGCAAGACGAGGCCAGCGTAAAGACGCACCGGCCGAATTGACTCACTAGTGAGTGGTATCGGGGGGCTGTCCCCGATCGCTCGACCTCGAGACCGCCGCGAAACGGAGGTGGGAAGCGTCGTCGGCCCGTTGGCGAGGGAGGAAGACCGTCGCCGAAACGTGACAGTGCCGCGAATGGTCGGCGGGCTACCGTCCGAACCGAACGAGACGGGATCGACTGCCTCCGTCTCGGAGCGACGGTATTGATCGCGATCAGTAGCGTTTCGGGGCGGTGTCGATGCGTGGCCAGTGTAATCTAGCGAGTCCCATCCGCGACAGAATGACGATCCGACGCTCGTGATCCGCGCCTCAAGCAACGATCTCATCTCCTGGGAAAGCGCGCTGAACCTGTACGACGCCGTCGGCGCGACGAGAGCCGTCTGTCGTAACGTTCTCGTCGCGGCCACGCGTACTCGAGGCCATGGTCGAGGTACGCGTCGCCGACACGGAACGAGCGCGCGAGGACGCCTTCGCGGTCCGACGGACGGTGTTCGTCGAGGAGCAGGGCGTCGACGAGGAACTGGAGTACGACGACCACGACGAGACCGCCGTCCACTTCGTCGCGTACGACGACAGAGAGCCGATCGGCGCGGCGCGACTTCGTGAGTACGAGGCGGGCGGAGGAAAGGTCGAACGCGTTGCGGCCCTCGAGTCCCGCCGAGCGGAGGGCGTCGGTCGCGCGCTGATGGAGGCGCTCGAGCGGCGGGCCATCGATTCGGGATTTGCGGCGCTGAAGCTCCACGCACAGACACGAGCCGCCGACTTCTATCGGAGTCTGGGCTACGAGCGCCGCGGGACGGAGTTCGAGGAGGCCGGTATCCCACACGTCGAGATGCGGAAATCACTGGCCTAATCGGAAATCGGTCGTGGCCCTCACTCGAGTCGCGGCAGGTCACCTGTCCGCTCCTGACGAATGAAATCTCGCACGAACAGACGGAGCTGTCGACACAGCTCCTCGCAGTCGTCATATGAGTAGATCCGGGCGTCCCAGCGGTCGCGGACAGCGGCGATCATCGCGCTTCGGACGCCCCAACTCGTGGGCGAACGCGACTCGTTCTTGGTGGGCCGCTGCATCCTCGTCGAACAGCGATTCGAGGACCGAACCGACCTCGATACCAACGCCGAGGGTGTCGCCGGCGGCGGGGATGACGTAGACGACGGCGTTGCTCGCTCGAGCAATACGGCGAGTGAGCTCGTGTCGGTGTCTGTCGACTGTCTGACTGACTTTCAAGGGTCAGTATGTGGGCGTCAATAGTATGGCACATGACAGTCACGGTCCTGCAAACGCGGCCACAGAGACGGTACAGATGGCTGCCCGCGTCCTCCTCCCGCTGACGATATCGGCCGCCGTCACTGCCGGTGGCGTGTTCGTCTTCTTCGCGCTGGTTACCGCCGTTCTGGGTTGACGGCTCGGTCGCGATCTCGAGCGTTGACACAACCCGACTCAGCGAGCATCAACGCGGCCCAACTCAGCGAGCGTCGATCCGCTTGCGGACGTCTCTCCCGGCGACACCGAGGATCGCCAGCGCCATCGCCGCCGCGAAGACGACGACGAACGCCGAGAGCGGCTCGGTCACCGTCTCGAGTTCCGCGAGGACGAACTCGCCCGCGAGAACGGCTGTGACGGCGAAAAGCGCGAGGCCGCCGGCGTTGGCCGGCAGCGAATTCGTCTCGGAAACGACCGCGGGATCGTTCAGCAGGGAGAGGATCACCGCGATGGCGAAGGGCGTCCCAACGAGCCCGAACGCCAGCGTGAGGACGAGGAGTTGGAAGAAGGTTCCCCGAGGAACGGGCCGATCGCGGAGGCGAGCGCGACGGCGACGATCGCAGCCCGGTATCGGCCGTCGCTGACGGACTGCTCCCAGCCGAGTTTGTCTGCGAGCAGGTATGGCGGAACGATCGTGTTGCCCCCGAGCGTCGAGACCGCCGCGCCCAGCAGGCCGGCGAGGAACAGCCACATGGCGTACTCGCCGGCGATCGGCCCCAGTGTCTGCGCGGCTCCGACCCCGTCAATCGTCGCCGGATCGACGCCGGCCGATGGGAGGATACTCGCCGCAACGAGAAAGACTCCAAGACTGAAAATTCCGAAGGCGACGAACATCGAACTGATGACGTCGAACGTCGCGATATCCGCGTCGCGGCCCGTCCAGCCGCGGGCCCGCATCGTGTAACTCTGCATGGTCAACAGCGTGATGTGGACCGCACCGCCGAGGATCCCCGCGGCGACGAGCGCCCCGTCGACGCCGGCCGGGATCGCGGGTTTCAGTCCACTCGCCGCCGCAGCCGGGTCGATCGGGACGACGAACACCGAGGCGACGAACGCGACGACGACGATCGAGACGAGAACCTTCGCGCCGACCTCCGCAAGGCGATAGCCGCCACCCGCGAGCCCCAAAGCGAGGATCACTGCCCAGACTACACCCCAGAGGCGCGGGTCGGTCAGTGCAGCGATACTGACACCCGCGTTGTCGACGATCGTCGCACTCGTGCCCGCCAGCGTCTTCATAATGACGAGCTGTGCTAATCCCGCGGCCAGTACGACGTCGACGACGAGTACCCAGGCCCAGACCGAGCCGAGGTGGCGTTCGACGACCGCGACGATGCCCGCTTCGGTGAGCAGCCCCAGCCGCATCGAGAGGTACTGTCCGACAGTACCCAGGACGGCTGAGAGGACGACCACCCACAGTAAGGCGTAGCCGAAGCTCGCGCCCGCGACCAGCAGACTGGCCATGGTCGCCGGCCCCGCCGCGATCGCACCGGCGAGCCACGTCGGCCCCAGTCGCTCGAGAAACGATTCGATTCGTCCGAGTCTCACCGATCCCTGCTCGGTTGCCATCGGGAACCCTTGCGAACTGAACTATATAACTGCGTGGTATTCGTCGGTGCTAGACGGGCGAAAGCCCTCTGAGAGCTACTCCGACTGCCAGCTCGGGTTCTCCCGGGGCGGGCTGAAAATATCGATGCCCCGGACCGTCTCGTCGCCGCGGTTCTCGGCAGCGTGGGGCTGGTCGCCGGGAATCGCGTAGGAGTCACCGGGGCCACAGACGATCTCCTCGCCGCCATCGGGACTCTCCGATTCCTGATTGCCCGATGAGCTTCGTTCATCGCCGTCAGTGATGAAGACCAGTTCGCCCTCGACAATGAACCCGGTCTGCTCGTGAGGGTGGCTGTGCTCGTCGACCACCGCGCCGGGTTCGATCTCGAAATGCTGAACGTTCATCGAGTCGGTGCCGGCCAGCAGCGCCAAGTGGACGCCGTCGGCGGCTTCCGACGGCTCGAGGTCTGAAAGCGAAACGCGTTCCATACGCGGGGAAACGACAACGCGGCACATAATTCCGCGGATACCGGCGGTGACTCTCGGTCGTCGCGGGTTCCGTCGCAGCGGTTTCGACGGCAGTCCGAAACAAATATTAATTTTCTAACGTAACTGAGAGGTATGAACCCGTACGTGATACTCGGCGGTGCGATCCTGTCGGAGCTGTTCGGAACGACGGCGCTCAAGCTCTCTAACGGGTTCTCGCGGCCGCTGCCGAGTCTCGGTGTCGTCGTCGGCTACGGCTTTGCCTTCTATCTGCTCTCGCTGACGCTCGAGGACCTGCCGGTCGGCATCGTCTACGCGACGTGGGCCGCGCTCGGCATCATCGGCGTCGCGGCGATCGGCGTGGTCGCGTTCGACGAGCCCCTCGACGGGGCAGCCGTCGCCGGGATGGGGCTCATCCTCGCCGGCGTTTACTGTCTGAATATCCTGTCCGACGTGTCCGCGCACTGAGCCGCGGTCTCCCGTTTCCGGTTGCCGCTCTGACGGTGTCATAGCACCTGACTACTTTCGCCGCGCTTGCCGAACCTTGAACTACCGCGAGGGGCCACTCCGAGACATGTACGCCGTCGTCGGCTGTAGCGAGTGTTCGAACCTCTGGATCATCAAGGGCCGCTCTGAGACGACCCAATGTCCCCGCTGTGGCTCGCGCCGAGCCTACGAAAAGCGCAAGAAGTTTGTCGAGACCGACGACGCCGCTCACGCCCGCGACGTGCGCGCGTCGATGCTCGCTAACCGTCAGGGCCAGGGCGAGGCCTTCGCCGAACTGGACTCCTTTGCCGCCCTCGAGGACGAGGTCGCCGACGGCGTCGTCGATGACGACGAGTACCTCTCGGAATCTGGACTGGATGTCGACGAAGTCGACGCGGCCGGCGACCGCGACCCGCGCGGGCCGAGCCGTAGCGGGAGCAAGAAAGAAATCATCAAGGAAGCCCTCGAGGCTCTCGACGAGCCGACGGAAGACGAGGTGATCGAATACACCGGCGAGCGCGGCATCTCTGCCGAGTACGTCAGTGACGCGCTCGAGAAACTCACACGACGCGGAGTCGTCAGCGAGAGTCGCGGGCGCTACCGGCTGCTGTAGGTCGGCAGGATCGTATCGCCACGGCTATCCCGTCTCGACGGGTCTGTAGGGTATGGCAGAGACGGTCGACCTTCAGATGCCCGTCGTCGGTGCGGGGCTGGTGGTCGCGATCGGGTTGCTCGTTTACGGAACCGTCATCGGCGAGACGTTCGTCGGGATCGACACCTCCACCGGAGCGACGTGGATCCTCGCGGCGACGTTCGCCGTTCTCGCAGTGATCCACGCGAGCGTCGGCCAGTACGATCTCACGCTCGGACATGGAGGCGGTGCCGTCGGCTGGCTACTCGTCCTCCTCGGGTCGACGGGAGCGCACGTCGCGCTCGGACTGGTATTGCTTGCCCTGTCGGGCGGGTACATCGCGATCAGAACGAAGCGACGCCGCAGCGGCGATTCTCAGGAGCCAGCAGCGGGGAGCTAACCGGTCGCGTTTCCGGCGGACTGATACTCACTACCGACCACCTTCTGGACGCTTTTGGCGGTCACTCGAGGGGTCCGACAATAAAACTGAACGTCGGGAGCGGTCCGCTACAAAGGGATCGCCGGAGCTACCGGCCCAGATCCTCGTGTGCGCTCGCGAGGTGTCGCGAGGAGAGTGCGCCGAGTAGGGAGAGTTCGCCGGCGAGTGCACCGACGGCGATAATCTCGGCGAGCGCGTCGGCGTTCGAGCCCGGTGGATCGCCGCCGCCCCGAATACCGAGAATGTCCAGCGCTTCGGCCTGGGTCGGGAGTTTCGTCCCGCCGCCGACGGTACCGACCTCGAGCGAAGCCAGCGAGACGCTGGCGTAGAGATCGGTGGTGCCGTCCTCGCGCTCGCGGGCGTCCATGGTCGTGATCGTGTTGGCAGCCTCGACGACCTGGGCCTCGTCCTGGCCGGTCGCGAGGAAGGCCGCGCCGACGACGTTGGCGGCGTGGGCGTTGAACCCCAGACTTCCCGCTTTGGCGCTGCCGATCAGGTTCTTTCGAGTGTTGGCCTCGGCGATGGCGTCGGCGGTGGTGTGGAGACTGTCCTCGACGAGTTCGCCGGGGAGCAGAACGTCCGCGGTTACGGAGCGGCCCCGTCCCTCGACAGCGTTGACGGCGGCGGGTTTTTTGTCCGAACAGAGGTTCCCCGAGAGCGCAACGAGCGAGGCGGGCGTCTCCGCTTCGACGAGTTCGCAGGCCTCGCCGGTGGCGATCGTGGCCATGTTCATCCCCATCGCGTCCTTGGTATCGTAGGCAAAGCGCAGGTAGACGGAGTCACCGACGACGTAGGGCTCGATATCGAGCAGTTCGCCGTGGCTCGTCGTGGACTCGGCGGCCTCCCGAAGTGCCTCGAAGTTGTCCTCGACCCACTCGACGGTCTCGGCGGCCTCGACGACGCCGGCGACTCGGAAGACTGGCGCTCGAGTCATTCCGTTTTTTGTCACGCGCGCGTCCGCGCCGCCCGCGGACCGGATCACGCTGAGGCCGCGGTTGACCGACGCCAGCAGCGCGCCCTCGGTCGTCGCGAGAGGGAGGTAGTGTTCGCCGTCGGCCGCGCCGCCCGCTACGGGCACGGGGCCGACGACGCCCATCGGAACCTGCGCCGCGCCGATCATATTCTCGATGTTCGGGTCCGCCTGCTCGGCGGGGAAGGCGTAGTCGCCGATCGACTCGAGTTCCGCGCCGGTCTCCCGTTCGACGAGTAGCCGACGCGCGTGGGCCGCGGTATCATAGTCGGCGTGCTCCTCGAGTTCGTGAATGCGAAGGTCGCCCTCGCGCACTCGCTCGGCGAGGTCCTCGGGGTCTGTCATGGATGGGTCAAGAGGGTGGTGGGCCCTAACAGTTGCTGATCATCGCGACTCGAGCGCGACCGCTTGTCACCGGGGCGTCAGCGACCGGGGTCAGTCTGTGACTTCTCCATCCCCGTCACCGAACGTCGGTAGCCGGCGACGAACTCGTAGCCGACGAGACCGAGGAACGCGCCGCCACCGATCGCCAAGATCAGTTTCTCCTGAAGTTGGCCTGCGTCCCCGGCGAACGCCACTGCGAAGAGCATCGTTACGACGACGGCGAACCGGACTCTGCTACGGGGGGAGACGGTGGCGTCGGTCTTCGCGAGGTACAGTTGCGGGAGACAGACGAACAGGCCGGGGAAGAGGAAAAACTCGAGCACTGAATAGTCGTTGACCGTAATTCCGAACCGGGACTCCGCGACGACGACACCAGCGAACGCGACCGCGGCGAGGAGAAACGATCCGAGGATAACGCGGTTTTCGCGTGAGAGCACAGCTATCCATTCAATCGCAGACTGGTAATGGTTCCTACTGTAATGGCGAGAATCGAAGAGCCGATTTCGCGCGGTTGCCGTCGCCTCGGAGATCCGGTAGCAGCCAGCTGCCGGATCGGTTCCTGTCCGTTGTCACCCGATCACGGCATCGGTCCGGTCACGAGACCCTCGTCACGGACTCGTCGCTCGTCGTACGGTAGTCAGTGAGGACCTCATAACAGACGAGCGCAACGATCGAACTGATTCCAATCAGGGCAATCAACAGATGTCGTCCGCCGTCCGCGTCGGCGGCGAACGCGATCGCGAACGTCGCCATCGCGACCGCGGCGAACCGGAGCCTGCTTCGGGAACGGTCCTCGTCGTCGTCGGTGACCGCGAGGTACAACTGCGGCAACGCCACGGCGACGCCGGCGAACAGGAGAAAGGCGAGGAGCGGCCGGTCCCGAATCGCGACCCCGAACTGGCGATCCACGACGATCGAGCCGGCGAGCGCGAGAACGACCAGGAGAAGCGAGCCGAAGATGACGCGGCCTTCGCGATCGATCATACAGGCCGGTCAACGGATGGACAAGTCAACCTTGCGCTCGAGAGACGGTCGTAGGGCCGCCGTACGATCTCGTTTCGGCGTTTGGCGGTCCCTACTGGCCCGGCCAGTACTCGCGAACCGGACAGTGAGATCGGTGACCCAACTGTTTTGTCACTCGACCGCGCGAACTCTCGCATGACTGCGGCCGCTGACCGCTTGCTGGTCGACGCGGAGGTTCATGCCCTCACCGACCCCGACACCGTCTTCGAGGCAGTGGCGATCCGTGATGGCAAAATTGTCCGCCTCGGGAGACAGTCCGAGATCGAGTTCCTCGCGGACGTCGAAACCGACGTGATTGACTGCGGCGGACGAGTCGTCCTCCCGGGATTCATCGACGCGCACACGCACATGGAGCAACTGGGCCAACACCTCGTCCACGCGGATCTCTCGGACGCCGACGGTCCCGATGAATGCGTCCGACTGCTCCGCGAGCGGGCCGAGCAGGCCCCCGACCGCGAGTGGATACTCGGATTCGGCTACGACGAGAGCGAGTGGACCGACGCGCGGTCGACTCCACTGACGCGGGCGGAACTCGACCGCGTCAGCAAGGATCGACCGGTCGTCGCAATGCGAGTCGACTTGCACACTGCCTCGCTGAACACGGTCGCGCTCGAGCGCCTCGCTGACGACCTTCCCGAGGGCGATCTCCGACGCGAGGACGGCGAGCCGACCGGTGTCGCCGTCGAGGACGCCGCCGAAGCGGTCAGGAAACGGATCACGGCCGATCGCGAAGAGATGCGGACAGTGCTCACGGCCGCGACGGAGTACGCGGTCAAGCGCGGCGTCACCGGCGTCCACGACAAGGTCCGCGGCTCGGTCGCCCCGCGGGTCTACCGCGAGATGGCCGCCGACGGCGACCTCCCTCTGCGCGTGCGGATCGACTACTGGAGCGACCACCTCGAGGCGCTCATCGACGTCGGCGTCGGGACGAACGACGGCAATGAGCGAGTCCAGACCGGGGCAATCAAGTCCTTTTCGGACGGGAGTTTCGGGAGTCGAACGGCGAAACTTGCGGAGCCATACGTGGATGTCGACGGAGACGGCGGCGAAAGCGGCAACAGCGGCGACAGCGACGGCGAAGACGCATCGTCCGACTCCAGCGGCAAGCGCGGGCAGTGGGTCGTCGATCCGGCCGACCTCGCTGCCCTCGTCGAGCGAGCCGACAGAGAGGGGTACCAAGTCTGCATCCACGCCATCGGCGACGAAGCGATCGAGGAGACGCTGTCGGCCCTCGAGGCGACCGTCGATCCCGGCGGGTCGCGCCACCGGATCGAACACGCGGAGCTAGCGACCGACGACCACCTCGAGCGCATGGCCGACGCAGGGATCGTCGCCTCAATGCAGCCGAACTTCCACCGCTGGGCCGACGAGGACGGGCTCTACGACCAGCGCCTCGGCGCGGAGCGACGCGAGCGGACGAACCGGTTCCGCCGGGTGCTCGAGGCCGGTGTTCCCCTCGCCTTCGGCTCGGACTGTATGCCGCTGGATCCGTTACTGGGAATTCACCACGCGGTGAACGCGCCGACGGACCCACAGCGGCTATCGGTCACCGAGGCGCTGCGAGCGTACACGCGGGGTGCAGCCCTCGCCGGCTTTGACGACGAACGGCTTGGGACGCTCGAGCCCGGCAAACGCGGCGATCTGGTCGTGCTCGAGGAGTCACCGTGGGAGCGTTCGGATCGGATCGACGAGATCGATATCGCGATGACGCTCGTCGATGGCGAGATCGTCTTCGACGGACGCGAGATGTAATAGCGGTCGCGGACGCGCCTACCACGTCCACGGTTCATTGCGACCGCCGCCGAACGACACCTCTGAGCGACGCGAGATCGATCGCCGAGATATCCCCCTCGTCTATCCAAAGCTCGTGTTGACGCCGACGATCCGGGCCGTCACCGAGACAGATGCTGAACTCGAAGTGACGGAGTCGGTCTCGCTTCCCCAGCCGGCTCGTCTCCTCGGATTGTGGTCGAGAGCAGCGACCGACCTGACCGTCGCAGCTATAGTAACAACTGAAACTATTCACACGACGATCGCACAGCTATCGTGCGATCGGGTATGCAGTGACTTCCAGTGACTACTATCGGAGTCGGGCCCGTCTCCGCGACTATACCGGGGATTCGATTTTTGCCACTGGAGCGCAACGAGAGGTGCATGGACGTTGGACTCATGGTAACAGCCTTCGGCGACGTGGCTCTCGCGGACGTCGCGGTTCGCGCCGAAGGGAAGGGATACGACACCGTCTGGGTCGGTGAACTCTGGGGGGCCAGCGGCGTCGTCCAGGCGACCGAGATGGCCTGTCGGACCGACGAGATCGGAATCGGGACCGCGATTTTGAACGTCTACTCTCGGTCACCGGCCGTCCTCGCGATGACGGCGGCGTCACTCGAGGACGCATCCGACGGCCGGTTCACGCTTGGCCTCGGCACGAGCACGGCCACGGCGGTCGAGGGCCTCCACGGGATGACGTTCGACCGGCCGGTGCGACGCGCACACGAGACGATCGAACTGATCCGCGAGTTCACCGCAGGGACCGGCGAGCCGGTCGACTACGACGGCGAACTGCTCGAGGCGGCGAACTTCCCGTCGATCGAGACGTCGGTGCCGATCTACCACGCCGGGCTCGGGCCGGCGAATCGCCGCGTCGTCGGTCGACTTTGCGACGGCTGGATCCCGCACAACATCCCGTTCTCGCGGCTCGAGGACGCCTTCGAAGAAGTCGCAACGGCCGCGCGGGAACGCGATCGCGATCCAAGCGAAATTACGATCGCGCCCTACGTGCCCGCGGCAGTCAGCGAGGACCCGACCGAGGCCCGCGAGACGCTGCGGCGACACATCGCTTACTACGTCGGGAGCGGCGAGGGCTACCGTCGGGCGGTCGCGACCGAGTTCCCGGACGAAGCCGAACGGATCGCCGCGGCGTGGTGCGATGGCGAGAAGGGCGCGGCCGCGAGTGCCGTCACCGACGAGATGATCGCCGACCTCGGCGTCGCCGGAACGCCTGACGATGCGTGCGACCAACTACGGACACTCGTCGCCGAAACGGGGATCGACCACCCCATCGTCGTCGTTCCGGAACCGGCCTCGAGCGAGGTCACGGAGACGACGATCGACGCGCTCGCACCGGACCAGTTGTAGCGTTTGCGTCGGGGACCCGGTCGAAGCACCGCAACTGTCGGCGGCCCTTGCGAATCCGCGGACAGTGTTTTTGAGGTCACGCCCGACAGTCTCGACAGTGGAACGATCATGAGTGCGAGTTACACCGATTTCGTCGGCGAGGTACAGCACCGGATCGAAGCCGGGACACAGGCCGAAGCCGTCCGAACGACGCGTGCGGTCCTCGAGACCCTCGGCGAGCGCGTCGGAGAAGGTGGGGCGACGGATATTGCGAGCCCGCTCCCGATGGAGATCGATCGATACCTGCTGGCCGCCGACCACGGCCAGACGTACGACTACGACGCGTTCGTCGACCGGGTCCTCGAGCGGCTGAACTACGACGATCTCGACCTCGATGCGTCGTACGGCCGGCCGTCGAATATCGACCGGTCCGAGGCCGTCTACCGGATCAAGGCCGCCGTCGAACTCCTCAGCGAACGAGTTCCCGGCGGGGAACTGGCTCACGCCGAGGAGCAGTTACCCGGCGAGTTCGGAGACATGTTCGAGTTCGTCGACGCCGAGACCAAGCCTTGGGAGGAGGCCTGACGACGACCGCGAGCAGGACCTCGATAGGCGAATAGCGCGGGACCCTCGGTCTCGTGGACCGTGCGAACGGACAGGGCACAACGCGACTCGAGGAGAGAGATTCAGTGCCGCGGCGGGTGAGAAATCGAACGCCGAGTCAACAGCGAGTCAGCGCCGGTCGTAGATCCGGACCGCGCGGTCGTGGCGCTCCGAGAGCCCGTGTGGGTTGCGCTGGCTCGAGCGATCGGTATACCGGGCACGAACGCCATCCCACAGCCCGCGCGTAATGTTCGTAATGACGTCAGTGCCGTCCGAGACCCAGCCCGTCGGCGTTGCCTTGCCGGACGCCAGCCGGCGAACGCCACTGATACCGTCCCGCAGCGCGCTCCCGGCGGTCCGAGCGAGAACGGTCGGTCGCAGCCCGTAATTCTTCGCGAGCCGGTAGGATAGCGACCGGTAGGTCGCCCCCCAGTCAGGGTCGGCCCGACCGCCGTCCGTCCCGACCTCACACCGGGCGGCCATCGTCGCCGACCATGAGACGTCGTGTCCGAGTCCGGCCACGCGATGGGCGCAATCCCGTTCGCTCGCCTCCTCGAGGTACTCGTCGAAGCCATCCAAGGTCTCGAGGACGGACCGCTCGAACGCGACGTTGTCACCGTGAAAGAGGGAGACCGTCTGTCCGGCGACCCGTCGGGGCGACCGCAGATCCGGCCCGACAGGGCCGCCGGTGACTGGCCCGGTAACGACGGCCGTTTCGTCGGCCATCGACTCGTCGATAGCCGAATACCAGCTGTGATCGATCGCGTACTCGCCGTCGAGGAAGGCGACGACATCCCCCGTCGCGAGTTCGAAACCGGCATTTCGGGAGACACCAAGGTTCCGTTCGGAGATTTCGACGAGGACATCGACATCGTCGCGCTCACGGACGACGCCGGTCGTCCCGTCCGAGGAGGGGCCGTTGACGACGATGACTTCCGTCGAGGACGGCGTTCGCTCCGCGAGAGCGTCGAGACACGATAGCAACCGCTCCCGGTCGTTGAGCGTCGACACGACTACCGAGAGCTCCATACCGCCCGATAGGGGCTCCTGATAGTAAATAGATGGGATTCCAGTCGGTTCGATCAGCGAACGTTTGCGTTCCAGTACGACACTGACGCGAAGTGGTCGGAGACCGGGAGTTCGCCGACCGCCTTGTCGAGCGCGCGAAGCGGTGATGCGAGCCCGTTAGGGATCGACCGGTAGAGCCCGTAGGGCAGAAGGAAGTCGTCCTCAACGTCGACGAGGGTGAGATTCGTCTTCGCGAGGAGGACTGCGACCTCGCTCTTCGAATAGAGCCGCGAACCCATCGGGAGCGCCCAGTTGTAGACGCTTCGCGTCGAAAACCGGTTGAACGTATCGAAGACGATTTGATCGCGAGAGACCCGCCGCATCTCCGCCAAGAACGCCTCGGGATCGTCTGCGAGATGGAAGAAGCGCATCGCGACCACGGTATCGAAGTGATCGTCCGGAAACGGTAGTCGACCTGCATCACCGCGGAGGAACTCGAGCGTTCCCGTGAGGTCGGCGTCTTTGGCCTTCCGGCGTCCCTGCTGTAACATCGCTGCCGAGATATCGAGTCCGACGACGTCGGCCCCCTGATGGGCCAGCATGACAGTAAATCGCCCGGTACCACAGGCGATCTCGAGGACCTTTCGGTCCTCGACGGGCATGATGGCCTCGAGGACGGCCTCCTTCTCCCGGCGGTCGATTAACTGGCCACCCCGGGAGAACCGCTTGTCGTCGTATTCCTCGGCGATGTCGTCGGCTTGGTACCACTCCTGTCCTTTCACACTGGGCGAATCTACTGTTGCGATAGGATAAAACGATACTGGAGTCCGCTGACGACGGTGGGTCGAATTCCGACTCACCGCTGTCCATCTTACGGGAAGACCGGCTCAGAAAATATATATGGTCTAATCGTGTTAATACCCCATTCATATGCCTTATACAAACTGCATTATTCGTATCCACATATAGGGAAGCTTTACCATCGGCGCTTCCGCTGACGTAGGTATGAGCATGAGTACAGCCGAGGACCGCGCCGCTGCCGCCGAGGAAACCCTCTCGGAGGACGAATACCGCGACCGGCTCCGCGATCTGCCACCGAGTGCCAAACTCGTCGCAAAAGTGCTCGAGAGTGACTCGCCGCTCTCGCAGGGCCAACTCGCCGAAGAATCGCTGCTTCCCGACCGCACCGTTCGCTACGCGCTCAACCGACTCGAGGACGTCGGTCTCGTTGGCTCCCGGTACAGCTTCCGGGACGCCCGCAAACAGGTCTACTTCCTCAAACACTGACCCTCTCGCTGCCGGTCTCGTCTCCACTGTTCGGGGGTACAGGGGTGGACTCGCACACTGGCCATCCGTCGATACGCCTTTTTTCGTTCGGTCGCACTGTCAGGACATGGATATCACTCGGTGGTCCGTCCCGGTCGCGACGCGCGCGCCGACCGGCGAGACCAACGCCTACCTAATCCAGGAGAAGACTCCGTCGTCTCCGAACAATACGCGGCAACGCCGAGAGTCCGGGACTGAACCGGCAATCCTCGTCGACCCTGCAGCCCGAACCGACGCCCTCGACCGCGCGGTCCGTGAGCGATCCGTCGAGCACATCCTCGTCACCCACACCCACCCCGATCACGTCGGCGCGGTCGACGCCTACGCCGTCGAGACCGGTGCGACGGTCTGGGCCCGGTACGGCCGCGTCGACAGGTTCCGCGACGCGACGGGTCGCGAGCCCGATCGGACGTTCGCGCCCGGGACGACGATCCCGCTCGGCGACGATCGCGTTCGGATCCTCGACGCACCAGGCCACGCGCCGGATCACGTCGCGATCGCGGCTGGCCACGGCGGGCCGATCCTGTGTGGCGACTGTGCCGTCCGCGAGGGCAGCGTCGTCGTCGGCGCGCCCGAGGGCGACATGCGCGCGTACGTGACGACATTACGCCGCCTCTGGGCGATGAACCCGCCCGCACTGCATCCGGGCCACGGTCCCGAAATCGATGAGCCTCGAGCGGCCCTCGAGCGACTGCTCACTCACCGGGCCGAGCGCGAACGGCGGGTACTCGAGGCCGTCACTGGGGGTGCCGAAACGCTCGAGGAAATCCTCGAGTCAGCCTATAAGAAGGATCTTTCGGGCGTGCGCGACCTCGCTCGGGCGACGGTCCGCGCCCATCTCGAGAAACTCGCCGTCGAGGGACACGTCGCCTGGGACGGCGAACGGGCGACGCCGCTCGAGGGCGACTGACTTTTCCGCATCGACTGCCTCCCCTCCGGTGTGCAATCGCTCGAAGCTGAAATCGAAGACGCACGCCAACTCGCGGTCAACGACCTCGCGGACGCAATCGAATCGATCGGCTTCGAGTGTACTCGCTGTGGAGCCTGTTGCAAGGGCGAGGCCGAGGACGACCACACGGCGACCGTGTTTCCCGACGAGGTGCGCGATATCGAGGAGGGCGACAGTTACGATGGCGACTACGACTGGCGCGACGTCGCCCGGCCGATGCCCTACGGGCTCTCAGAGACGGGAGACGGCGGCCTCGAGGGCGAGACCTTCGAGTGGGCGCTCCAGACCGACAGCTGTGGCGACTGTACCTTCTACGAGGAAGACGAGTCGGGAACAGGAGCCTGCACCGCTCATGACGACCGCCCGCTGATCTGTCAGACCTACCCATTCAGCGTCGCGCTCGCGGGGACTAGCCAGCCGATGGGCGAGGCCGTCGACAGCGTTGCGCTGGAAGCGCAACGGGAAACCGGCGAAGCCGGCGACGAGGCGGGCGTGCTTCAGGCCCATGAGTGCGAAGGACTCGGGCGTGACATCTCCCGCGCGGACGCCGAGGAGTTAGCTCGAGCACTGAAGGAGCGCGCCGTCCGGGAACTCGAGGAGGCTATCGCGGTCCGGGACGAGTATGAACCCGCCAATCCCGACCCCAGCGAGGTCGTCGTCCATGACTCCGAGGGCGCGAAACGGGTCGACGGGACGCCGCTCGAGGAGTGATACGGAGCCGCGACTGGTCGGTCGATTCTTGTTTTCCACAAGGCGGGTCCGAATCGTCGCGACTCAAGTGACGAAACCGGACGATAGCTAACGGCTTGGCCGAGAAAGCAGTCACTGTACGGCGTGCTTGCCTTTTTGGTCAAGGTTTTTGCGTGAGGGATCGGCGAAGCCGACCCGAACGCAAAAAGGTCGTTCTTAGAACGTGTCTTCGATGATCTCGCCGACGGCGAAGTTCGACTTGACCTCGGTGACCTCGATTTTGACGCGTTCGCCGACGTCCGCCCCGGGAACGATGATGACGTAGCCGCGTTCAACGCGGGCGATACCGTCGCCCTGTTTGCCGATGTCTTCGATTTCAACGTAGCGGGTTTCCCCGACATCGACCGGCGGCTGCGGTTCGGACGGCGCACTCTGGGGTTTGGTGGTCGCCGAGACGTCCTCGCCGTCCTCGCCGTCCTCCTCGTCCTCCCGCGAAATGAGCGCGACGCGATAGACCTCGCCGGGGTCGATGTCGCCGGTCTCGACCTCTTGACGAGGTACCTCGATAACGTATCGATCCTCCTCTTCCGAAACGTCCGTACTGAACAGACACAGCAGTTTGTCAGATATTTCCACAGGCAGACCCTCAGTTTCACCTCAGATTCGCCTCCATAATAGAACTACCGACACCGAGCCGACAATTGACGGGGAAATCGTCTTTTCTACGGATCGGCTGTGGCCGGGGAACGACGGAGTCGTCGTCCACGAGCGACTGTGACGTCAGTCTGCGGGCTCGAGCGGCTGCGTCGTGACGAACTGGGAGAGGTCGAACTCCGTCCCGAGGTCGGCGTCGGCGATCGACCCATAGGGGCGGTTGACGACGATGTCGCCGGCGGTGCTATCGCCGATCCCGGGGATGGCGGTGAGTTCGTTCATCGAGGCCGCATTGAGATCGAGCGGGTAGGGGACGCCGGTCACCGAGCGGTAGCCGTGATCGACGACCGCGATGTCGGTCGTCTGGCCTAGTTCGCGTTCGCCCGGAATCCCGACGAGCAGGGGGTAGGTTCCGAGTTGGCGGCCGAAGGTCTTGCCGTCCTGGTGGTACTCGAGGTGGATGTCCGGCAGGACGGTCCCCGGCGGCGCGACGCGCTTGAGCATCGGGTTGTCGATCTCCTCGCGGATCTGCTTCTTGTATTGTTTGAACAGCTGTTTGTGCTCGTTTGCGATCTCAGCCCCAGTATCGCTCATGTCGGTGCCGTCGAAGGCCATCACCTGCCGGATGTTGATCCGGCGGAGCATATAGCCCTCGTCGTAGACCCGCTGGAGGAACTCGCGATTGCGCTCGTAGGTCTCCTCGCGCTCGCCCTTGAGCCCGTGCAGGAGGTTGATCCCGGGAAGGAGCTTGGGGAGCCGTCGCGGCGCGTCGTCGCCGAAGGTGGGTGCATCCGCGGGGTCCTCACCGGGCCGCCAGCCGGCCTCCTCGTTGACGATCCGCACTGCTTCGAAACATTCCTCGGCAGTGACGTTCAGGTTGTTTTCCTCCTGGACGACGGGGTCTGCCGACTCGAGGCCGAACGCGGCTGTGTCCCCGGGCGTGTTGTGCTCGGCGATGATCCGGATCCCCTCCCGACTCTGTTCGGGCCACTCCACGATCGTGATGGGGTTCATGTTGTCCAGGTGGAGCGTCTCGAGGTCAGGCGCGACCTCTCGAATCCCGCTGTAGAGCTGGCGCAGGGCGGCCGGGTTCGGCGCTTCGCCGTCGCCGCCGTAGGCGAGAATGTCGGCCTGCCGGCCGATCCGGAAGTGTTTGACGCCGTAGTCCGAGAGGGTGTCGACCTCGCCGACGACCGTCGGCGGCGGCCGAAACTCGGGGTTGCCGTACAGCGGCTCCGTACAGAACGAACAGCGATACGCACAGCCCCGCGAGGTCTCGAGTTCGCAAATGAGATGCTCCGGATGGTTCGGGTGTTGCTCGACGATGAACGCGCCCTCCTGGGCCCACCGCGACACCTCGTCGATATCGCGCATTCGGTTGTTGAACCCCTCGAGGCCGCTTTCGACGAGGTCGAAGACGGCGGCCTCGACGTCGCCCTTGGCGACGAAATCGAAGTCCAGGTCCTGGCGCTCGGTCTCGGTCGCGCCGGCGTTCTCGTCGCCGACGCCGAACTTGACGGGGCCGCCCATCAGGCTCGTCCCGTTGGCGGTCCAAGCGAGTTTGCGGACTTCGTCGGGTTCGGCCGGCGTGCCGCCGACGTACTTGCCGGGAACGGTCATCCCGCCCAGATAGACTACGAGGTCGGCCTCGTCGACGTCCCGCCAGTAGTCGGGTTCGTCGCGAAGCCTGTCGATCGTGTGGTAGGTGATCTGGTCGCGCGGAACGCCCGCGTCGACGAGCGCGCCGGCCGCGTACCGGGGGTACGTTGAGATGTACGGCGGCACCCCGAAGTGTGCGGGCTCGTCGACGTAGCCGTCGACGATCGTCACCGACAGCGTCTCGGGGTCAGTCATGGCTCCGGATAGCGCCTCGAGCGATAAAACGGTGACTACACGCTGTCGGCCACGCCTCGGGTCGCGATCAGGAGCCGTCACAAACAGCCAGTCGCGGGTCGATCTCGAGTCGAACTCACCGTCAGATAACTCGGTTGTGGAATTCCTCATCGGCCGCGAGTCGGTCGACGTTCTCGCGGACGATCTCGCCCACGTCACGGAAGTAATCACGGGTGTACGCGGCGCAGTGGGGCGAAATGATTACCTCGTCCATCCCCCACAGCGGCGAGTCCTTGGGCAGGGGTTCCTCCTCGAAGACATCCAGTGCTGCCCCCGCGAGAGCGTCGCCCTCGAGTGCGTCGATCAACGCCGGTTCGTCGACGACTGGCCCGCGGGCGACGTTCACGAAATAGGCGTCGTCGCGCATCGCATCGAACGCCTCGGCGTCGAAGAGGTGGCGCGTCTCGTCGGTCAGCGGCACGGTAACGATAACGAATTCGGCGTCGGCGATCGCCTCGAACAGCCGGTCGTTCGCGTAAATTTCGTCGAACCCGGGGACGGGATCGCCGGAGCGCCGGACCCCAGTCACGCGAACGCCGAGCCCGCCGAGGGTCTCCGCGACGCCGCGCCCGAGAGTCCCAGTGCCGACGACGCAGGCCGACGATCCCGGGAGCGTAAACGCCTCGTCCCACTCGGGGCGGTCCCACCGGCGCTCCTGCTGGTTCGCGACGTAGTCGTGGAGTCGCCGGGCGAATAGCAGCAGGTAGCCAGCGACCGTCTCACCGACGGTTCGGTCGTGGATCCCCGTGCTGTTCGTGAGGATCACGTCTGCGGCCTCGAACGCGTCGAAGGGAAACCGGTCGACCCCCGCCTGGATCGAGTGGACCCAGTCCACCTCGAGGAAGGCCTCCCGGTGCTCCAAGGTGACGACTGCGTCGCAGGACGGAATCCCGTCGTCGTCGATCACCGCGACCTCGATCGGCAGGTCGGCGAGAGACGCTGCCAGCTCCCCCGGCGGAAATACTGCATCAACTGACTCGTGGACGCCGAGTCGCTCGAGTTCGAATTCCATGAGCGTCGCTACGCACGAATCAAGGTTGAAGGTTTGCACGGTCAAATCGAACTCGAAACGCACCACCCGTTCGCTCCCCGATCCCAGTCCGATTTCGGGCGGCCGTGGACAATGTCTGCATCGTTCGTCTCACCCGAAGAACAGCTAGTAGCGAGTATTTCCGCATCGCTCGTCCGTGTTCCGGTGAGTATCAAGAGCAGTAACGTCCACCTCGACGATCTCGACCGAACGCTCGCACCGCTTTGAGTCACGGGTCCATGCGACGGTTGCCGAGCGGCGCGGCTACGGATAGTAGAACGATGGTGGCTCAGTGAAAGGTATCATCACACGGGCTAAGCGGGGGTAACTCTCGTCATCGCCACCGTGTCAGCGTATGCGGGTCCCACGCAAAAACCCAACGACCCGGCCGACTCCCTCGCCGTCCGCGACCGAATACGCGGGGTATAGGTACCTTTTTAGCATCATTGACACGAATGTGTTCGTACGAATGGTATCGGTGATTAGCCTCGAGTCCCACTCGAACGGCGGACTGGGCGAACGATGACGGACGCCAGCGGTGATGGCTCGTCGGACGGTCCCGAACACACTGAGACCGCCGCTCGCGCGGACGCGGACGACGAGAACGGGTTCGTTCGCGGATTTTTGAACAGTGACGACGAGACTGTCGTCTTCGTCCGGGATGTCGTGACCGTCGTCGCGATCGGCGCACTCGTCATCCTCAGTCTCTTCGCGACCAGCGGCGTCTTGCCGCCGCTCGTCGCCGTCGAAAGTGGGAGTATGGAGCCGAACATGCACAAAGGAGACATGATTTTCCTCGTCCAGGAGGACCGGTTCGTCGGCGATGACCCGGTCGCGGGGACGGGAATTGTGACTGCCGAACGCGGTCGAGCGACCGGTCATGAGCAATTCGGGCAAGCCGGTGACGTGATCGTATACGCGCCGAACGGGAATCCGGCGGAGACACCGATCATCCATCGCGTCCACTTCTGGGTCGAAGCGGGCGAAAACTGGGTCAAGAACGATGCCGATCCGGCGTACACGGGTGGTCGCTCCTGTGTGGAGATCCAGTCTTGTCCGGCATCTCACGACGGGTTCATCACAAAGGGTGACGCGAACGGCAACTACGATCAGATCGACGGCGAGCCGGAAACGACCGTCGTTCGCCCCGACTGGATCGCGGGCAAAGCAATGGTCCGGATCCCTTGGCTCGGCGAGATCCGTCTCCTGTTCGATTCGCTACTCGGTGTCAGCACCCTCGGCCTCTTCGCGATCACGGGTCGAAGTGAGCGGACCGGATGAGTACAGCGCGACCACCGTATCCTGAAGGTCACGGCGCTCGCCAGGTCTCGAGTCCGCGCAACTCCTCGGCGACGGCCGCGACATCGTCAGGTGCGAGTGCCCCGCGCTCGGTCACGATTTCAGTCACGCAGTCGGCGGGCGTCACGTCGAACGTCGGATTCATTACGTCGATCGGTGCGTCGCCGTCATACACCGCGGACCGCTCGCCGGACTCGAGGTTCACGTCCTCGCGGGTCGAGACTTTGTCCGTCGCCGCGACGACGGACACCGGAATCCCCTCTCGATCGGCGGCGACAGCCAGTGCGCGTGTTCCCGTCTTGTTCACGACGGAGTCGTCGGGGAGGACGGTATCTGCACCGACCATTACTCGACTGATATCCTCGCGTGCGAGCACGTGCGCGACCGCCGCGTCGGTGTGAACCGTCACGGTGCTGGCAGTCGTTTCGGCCAGTCGTTCCGCGACGCCGATTCCCTCGCGGGCCGGCCGAGATTCGGCGACGAACACGCGCGATGGATCGGCCGTCTCGAGCGCCTCGAGCACAGTCCCCGATCGCGAGAGGGTCGCGACGTTGCCCTCGAGGCGTTCGCTCGCGGTCGCTGCGGCGTCCGCGTCGGCGGACAGCGCACGGTCGATATTCGACAGCGCCGACTCGAGGACGGCCGGTGCACCGTCGTCTACCCCACCCGCGCCGGCCATCACCCGATTGACCCGATTCCGGAGGACGGCCATCGACGGCCGGGCCTTGAGCAACCGACTGGCGAGTTCGGTGAGTTCATCCCATTCTGCTGCCGGATCGACACCGGTCTCACGGGTAGCCCGTTCGCCGTTCTGAGGCGACGATGTCGCCTCGCTCTCCTCTCGCTCAGCCACGAGTAGTCCCGCTCGATCGCGCAACACCTCGAGTGCGTGCACGGACAGGTATGCGGCCCCGTGTTCGTTGTCGGCCGCGATCGACCGGACCGTCGGCGCGACGCGCTCGTAGGCAGTCCACAGTTCGGGCACCGTCTCGCGGTCGTCCCCGACCGACTCGAGCAACTCGGTTGGGGCGACCCACTCAAACTCGTCGTGTTCCTCGCTCAGTTCGATTTCGCGGATCTCGCAGTCGAACAGATATGGATGGACGACCCACTCGCGCTCGAGGGCTGGGTCCGTGAACTCGACCGGTCGCCCGGAGCGGACGAGGGAGACGGCATCGGCTTCGAGGCCGGTTTCCTCGCGAATCTCGGCGCGGACCTGTTCGTCCGGTCGCCCTTCTGCAAAGCCGGAGACGCCGCCCCACTGGCCCACGTAGGTGCCGACCGCGTCGCTGCGGCGCAACAGCAACACCTCGCCGCGATTGCGGAGGAAGGCGGTGACGACGTGGCTCGCGCTCGCGTCATCGTCCCCGGTTTCGTCACGACCTGTCGGTGCATCGCTCATACAGGGAGAACACTCGCCCGCAGGGAATCGCTTTCGGGACTGGACGCCGTATCCCCGGCCATGCAACGGATCGCGATTATCTCTGATACGCACGTTCCATCCCGCGAGAACGCCGTCCCTGAGTGGGTTGTCGAGGAACTTCAGGCGGCCGACCGGACGATCCACGCGGGTGATTTCGACTCGAGGAAAGCCCACGGTCGGATCGACGCGCTGGCGAACGGCTCCCTGATCGCCGTCCGCGGAAACACGGACCCGCCGACGATCAACGTCCCCCACGCCGCGACGCTCGAGGCCGACGGTGTGACGTTCGTCGTGACCCACGGAGCTGGTTCGCCGACGGGGTGGCACCGGCGGGTCGCGGAGATCGCCCGGTCCGAAGTGCCCGACAGCGATCCGGTCGCCGTCGGGGGCCATATCCACGACGTCGTCGATACAACCGTCGAGGGTATTCGGGTTCTCAACCCGGGAAGCGCGACCGGTGCGGCTCCGGCCGACCGCGCGACGATGTACGTTGCGACCGTCGAGGACGGGGAGCTGACGGTCGAACTGCGAACCGAGTGAATTCCCGTCGGAGATTGGCCACCTGACTTGCCCCGAGTGCGTGAACTATACCCGTCTCGGGAACCCCCGTGAAACTATGACACAGCGTGTGACTGTATCGCTCGACGACGACTCGGCCGCGGCCCTCGAGACGCTAGTCGCCGAGACGGATAACGGACAGAGCGCGGTCGTCCGCCGCGCACTCACCTTCTACGCGGCGAACTTCGAAGCGGCCAACGAACGGCCGAGCGAGAACCTCGAGCGGTACTATCGGATGCTCTCTTCGGGGGAGCACGTCCTGCTCGATATCGACTTCCTGCACGCCTTCCTCGAGTCCTGTTACGCGGGCGGCGATCCCGATCCGGAGTTCGTCGAAGCAGCCGACCGCGTCGCCGACTACCACGCTCGCGAGTACGGAGCCCGGTTCGACGAGGTCGGCGACCTCCTCGAGTGGCTTGCCTTCTGTGGCTTCCTCGACGTCCGCGAGGAGGACGAGGGCGTCTATCACCTCGTCTTTCCCTCGGAGGCCGTCCGCTGGTTCATGACCCGGTTCATCGAGCGCAGCACCGTCGAGTTGCCGATGGAGATCGAACTCGACGGGGGCGTCTCGAAGGTGATCGTCACCGAGCGGGCGGTCGACTGATGATCACACGAGTTCCGACGAATTCATACACTGAACACAGTATCTGGAATGATCAGAGTATCAGTATGTTCGACTCTTAACAACCCTTTTGGGGATCTCGGCGAGTGGTATGTGTGTGAATACACATCATGGGGATCATTGACCGAGTAAAGGCGATCGGACCAGGTGCGCTCGTCGCGGCGGCGTTCGTCGGTCCAGGGACGGTAACGACCGCGAGCGTCATCGGGGCGGAGTACGCCTATCTGCTGGTGTGGACGATCGCGTTCTCGATTCTCGCGACGATTGTTCTTCAGGAGATGAGCGCGCGGTTGGGGTTGATCACGCAGGAAGGACTGGGGGAAGCGTTCCGAAACGAGTTCGACAACCCGATTCCGCGGGCGATCACCGTCGTGCTCGTCGTGAGCGCGATTGGCATCGGAACCGCGGCGTTCCAGACGGGCAACATCGTCGGCGGCGCTGCCGGCCTGTCAACGATCACCGGCGTCAGCGAGAACGTCTGGGGGCCGATTATGGGCCTCGTCGCCGCCGGGTTGCTGTGGACGGGGAACTATAAGCTGATTGAGCGGGTCTTCATCGGCCTCGTCACCGTCATGGGACTGGCGTTCGTTCTTAACGCGATCATGGTCCGGCCTGATCTCGGCTCCCTGGCGGACGGGCTCGTCCCGACCGTCCCCGAGGGATCTGCCTATCTCATCGCTGGCCTCGTCGGGACCACCGTCGTCGGCTACAACCTGTTCCTGCACGCGAGCACCGTCCAGGAGCGCTGGGACGGCCCTGAGGACCTCGCCGAGTGTCGCGCGGACACGATCGGGATGGTCATCGTCGGCGGGATAATCACAACGGCGATCGTCGTCACGGCCGCCGCAGTGTTCCCCGCGGGGACCGAGATCGACAACGTCGGTGAGATGGCCGACCAGCTCGAGCCGGTCTTCGGCGGCTATGCGCTCACGTTCTTCGCGATCGGCCTCTTCGCGGCCGGCTTCACGAGTGCGATGAGCGCACCACTGGCCGGGGCCTACGCCACCGCCGGCGTGCTGGGCTGGGAGCGGGACCTGACCTCGACCCGGTTCCGGGCGATTTGGATGACGATCCTCGGCGTCGGCATCGTCTTCTCGGCACTCGACTACAACCCCGTACAGGTGATCGTCTTCGCCCAGGTCGCCAACGGTCTCCTGTTGCCGATCCTGGCCGTCTTCCTCATCTACGCAATGAACAACCGCGACCTGCTGGGCGAGTACACGAACAGCACCCTCCAAAACGTTCTCGGCGGGATCGTCACGCTCGTCGTGATCGGCATCGGCCTGCAAACGCTCTACGACGTGTTGCTCCTCTAACTGAGTTCTTGAATGACAGATTCAAACGCATACGACGCGAATTCGGACGCAATGAATACGGACGACCGAACAGACGAGAGCGGTGACACGCGCATCGGCGTCGATGTCGGCGGCACCTTCACCGACGTAGCGCTGTCCGTCGACGACCGGCTCGTCACCGCGAAGGTCCCGACGACCGACGACCAGCATGTCGGCGTCCTCGAGGGAATCGACAAGGCCTGCGACCGCGCCGGCATCGATCCCGCAGATATCGACGGCTTCGCCCACGCCATGACCGTCTCGGTCAACGCCCTCCTCGAGCGCGGCGGTGCGAAGACCGCGCTCGTGACGACCGAGGGGTTCCGGGACGTCCTCGAGATTGGCCGCCAAGACCGGCCGGCCCTGTACGACTTAGAGGCCGAAAAGCCCGAGCCGTTGGTTCCTCGAGACCGACGGTTCGAGGTCGCCGAGCGGACGACCGCGGCGGGAATCGAGCGACCGGTCGACGCCGACGAGGTCCGCGACCTCGCGGCGACGCTACGCGAGCGTGACGTTGAGGCCGTCGCGATCTCTCTGCTGCACGCCTACGCCGACCCCGAGAACGAGCGCGTCGTCGCCGAGACGCTGCGCGAGGAACTCGAGGTGCCGGTTTCGGCTTCCCACGAGGTACTCGCGGAGTTCCGCGAGTTCGAGCGCACGTCGACGACGGCGGTCGACGCCTACGTCCGACCGGCGATCGACAGTTACGTCGGCCAGTTGGTCGACGAAGCCAGCGATGCCGGGATTCCGGCACCGCGAATCATGCAGGCCAACGGCGGTATCGCGGACCCGGAAACGGTACGCGAGCACGCTGTGACGACGACGCTGTCCGGCCCGGCCGCCGGCGTCGTCGGCGCTGCGGCGACCGTCGACGACGACGATGTCGAGGGGCTCGTGACCTTCGACATGGGCGGTACCTCGAGCGACGTGAGCCTCGTCCGGGATGGACAGGCCGAGCGGACCACCGACGCCGAAATCGACGGGATACCGATCCGAACGCCGATGGTTGACGTGAACACCGTCGGCGCGGGCGGCGGCTCTATCGCGTGGGTCGACGCCGGCGGCGCGCTCCGGGTCGGTCCCGAGTCCTCGGGTGCCCAACCCGGCCCCGCCTGCTACGGACGTGGCGGGACGCGGCCGACCGTCACCGACGCCAACGTCGTGCTGGGCTACATCGGCCCCGAGACCGCACTCGGCGGCGAGATGACGCTCGACGTCGATGCGGCCCGCGACGCGCTCGAACGACTAGCCGGCGAGGCCGGACTGGACGGCGCACTCGAGGCGGCCCGCGGGGTCTACCGCGTTGCGAACGCGACGATGACGCGGACGATCCGATCCGTTACCGTCGAGCGGGGCCACGACCCCCGCGAGTTCGCGCTCGTCGCCTTCGGCGGCGCGGGCCCGATGCACGCCGCGGCGCTGGCCGACTCGCTGTCGGTTGATCGGGTCGTCGTCCCGCGACCGGGTGGCGTCCTCTCCGCGTTCGGCCTGCTCGCGGCCGACGAGAGCTACGACGCCGTTCGGACGGTCGGCGTGGCTCTCGAGGGGGCCGATCCCGCCGAACTCGAGGACGTCTACGACGACCTCGTGGCTGACGTGCTCGCGGACGCATCCGAACCGGACGCGGCGCGGGTCGAGCGTGCGGCCGACTGCCGGTACGCGGGCCAGAGCTTCGAGTTGACCGTGCCCGTCGATGACGAGTTCGACGCGGCGGCGGTCGCGGACCGCTTCCACGACGCTCACGAGCGGACCTACGGCTACGCGATGGACGAATCGATCGAAGTCGTCAATCTCCGCGCGACGGCGACCATACCCGGATCGGAGCCGGCCATCCGCCACGAGGGAGCCGGGAACGCCCGAATCGGGACCCGCGAGGCCCACTTCCCCGGCACTGGCGCGCGGGAGGCGGCCGTCTACGATCGGGATCGACTCGCAGCGGGCGCGTCGATTATGGGTCCGGCGGTCCTCGAACAGGCCGAGAGCACGACCGTCGTGCCGCCGACCTGGGATGGCGAAATTCTCGCGGACGGAACGCTGGTCATGACGCGAACGGAGGAGGACAAACAATGACGCCAGATTCGACGAACAACACGGATGACAGCATCGACCCGGTGACCCTCGAGGTACTACGCAACCAACTCGAGAGCGTCGCCGAAGAGATGGGCCAGACCCTAATCCGCGGGGCCTACTCGCCGAACATCAAGGAGCGCCGGGACTGCTCGACGGCGCTGTTCGACGCCGAGGGGCGGATGATCGCCCAGGCCGAGCACATCCCGGTCCATCTCGGCGCGATGCCCGCCGCGGTCGACGCCGTGCGCGAGCACGATCCGAAGCCGGGCGACGTGTTCCTGCTCAACGACCCCTTTACCGGCGGCACGCACCTGCCGGACGTGACGATGGTCTCGCCGATCGCGCCCGACGAAGAGATCGTCGGCTACGCTGTCTCTCGCGCCCACCACGCCGATGTTGGCGGGATGACCCCTGGAAGCATGCCGGCCGGCGCACAGGAGATCTACCAGGAGGGACTGCGGCTCCCGCCGACCAGACTCGTCGCTGGCGGTGAGCTCAGGGAGGACGTCCGTTCGCTCGTGCTCGCCAACGTTCGTAACCCCGGCGAGCGCCGGGCCGACCTCCGCGCACAGCAGGCGGCGAACGAACGCGCCGAAGAACGGCTCGCCGACCTGTTCGACGAACACGGCCGAGACACCGTCCTCGAGGGGTTCGACGCCGTGATCGACTACTCCCGCGAGCGGATCACTGAGGAGATTGCGGCCTTGCCCGACGGCACCTACGAGGCGACCGACGTCCTCGAGGGCGACGGCGTGACCGACGAGGACATCGAAATCGCGGTGACCGTGACCGTCGACGGCGAGACGATCGACGTCGACTTCTCGGGGACCGACGGTCAACTCGCGGGGAATCTCAACGCACCGCTGGCGGTCGCGACGAGCGCCGTCTATTTCGTCGTGCGCTGTATCACCGATCCCGAGATACCGCCGAACCACGGCTGCTACGAACCGGTGAGCGTCAGTGCACCCGAGGGGTCGCTGCTCAATCCGAACCCCCCGCGGCGGTCGTCGGCGGCAACGTCGAGACCAGCCAGCGGGTCACCGATGTCGTCTTCACCGCGCTCGCGGGGGCCGCACCCGACCGCGTGCCTGCACAGGGTCAGGGTACGATGAACAACCTGACCATCGGCGCTCGCGATGGGTCGTTCACCTACTACGAGACGATCGGCGGCGGCTTCGGCGCACGCGCCGACCGCGACGGCATGGACGGCGTGCAGGTCGGCATGACCAACACGCTCAACACGCCCATCGAATCGCTCGAGACCGAGTATCCACTACAGGTCGAACGCTACGCGCTCCGGGACGGAAGCGGCGGTCGCGGGCGATTTCGCGGCGGGCTCGGCCTCGAGCGCACAGTGACAGTCGAGGAACCGGCGACGGTGTCGCTGCTGACTGAACGTCGGCGGCACGCACCCAAGGGCGTCGCTGGCGGCGGGAACGGCGCGACCGGCGAGAACCTAATCGACGGCGAGGGAGTTCCCGCGAAGACGACCGTCGACGTCGATGCCGGAACGACGGTGGCTGTCAAAACGCCCGGTGGTGGCGGCCATGGCGATCCGGACGAACGCGACGAGGACGGGGACGATGGCTGATCCCAACAGTCAACAAGGGCGAGTGGGGCTGATCGTCCCCTCCTCGAACACGGCGGCCGAACCGGAGTTCCGGGAGTGTCTCCCCGACGAGATTACTGTCCACGGTGCACGGATGGCCCTCGAGTCGGTCACCGTCGACGAACTCGACACGATGAGCGACGACGCAGCACGGGCGGCGACGCTACTCGGCCATGCCGACGTCGATGCGGTCGCCTACGCCTGTACGACCGGCAGCCTGATCCACGGCCCGGGGTTTGACGCCGAGCTCGAGGACCGGTTGGCGGACGCGGCTGGCGTCCCCGCGGTCGCGACCGCCCGCTCGGTCGTCCGCGCGCTTGAGGCGCTCAATGCCGAGCGGGTCGCGGTCGTAACGCCGTATACCGACGAACTCGACGAGAAAGAACGGGACTTCCTCGAAGAAGCGGGCTTCGACGTCGCGTCGATCGATGGCCGGGGACTCGAGGCGAACACGGACATCGGCGCGCTGACTCCCGACGACGCGTCCCGACAGGTGCTCGAGTACGTCGGCAGCGACGACGACCTCGACGCCGTCTTCGTCTCCTGTACAAACTACCGGTCACTCGCCGCTGTTGACGGGCTCGAGGCGAAACTGGGGGTGCCAGTGATCACGAGCAACGGCGCGACGCTGTGGGATGTCTGTGGCACGGCCGGCTTCGTGGTCGACGGCCCAGGAACGCTGTTCGATCGCGACCGGTAGCCCGCTACCGGATTCGGTTGCGGGCCAGGTCGCTGATTCGTCGCGTCCGTCTTCCGTCGGTAGCCGTCGTCATCGCTGGCCGAAGTCTCCGGTGACGGTGCGTTTTTGACGCCGCTTCCCCACCCTCCGGTATGGAACTTAACGGCGTGGCGGAGCTGCCCGAAATCCGCCCGGGCGACGACATCGCCGCCCTCATCACGGATCGGGCCGACCTCGAGCCGGGCGACGTGCTCACGGTCGCGAGCACCATCGTCTCGAAGGCCGAGGGCCGGATGGCTGACCTCGAGGACTACCCCGTCAGCGGACGGGCGCAAGAGATCGCCAACCAGATCGAGGAGATAGCGGGCGAGGAGAAAGATCCCCGATTCGCACAGGCGGTCATCGAGGAGAGTTCGGAACTGCTGATCGACTGTCCGTTCTTGCTGACGGAGACTCGCTTCGGTCACATCTGTCCAAACGCGGGGATCGACCGCTCGAACGTGCCCGATCACGACCTGTTGCTCCTGCCGAGGAAACCGAGCGAGAGCGCCGAGCGGATCCGTTCGGGACTCGCCGAGCGCGGGATCGAAGACGTCGCAGTGGTCGTGACCGATACCTGCGGACGGCCGTTCCGTCACGGACAGACCGGAGTCGCGATCGGCTGGGCAGGCACACCCGCGAGCCGGGACTGGCGCGGCGAGGCGGACCGTGACGGTCACGAACTCGGCGTCACCGTTCAGTCGGTGATCGACGAACTCGCCGCCGCCGCGAACCTCGTGACTGGCGAAGGTGCCGGCGGGACACCCGCCGTGGTCGTCCGGGACTGGGAATTTGGGAACCACGAGGGAAGCGACGAACTGTTCCGCTCGGTCGACAACGATATGATTCGACAGGCGCTGCGAGAGTGGAGGTTCGACGGATGACGAGTGAGAATCGAGGGAACCGAGATTCTCGAGGAAGCGAGCGGGGAGCACAGCGACCCGAGAGCCACGAGAACCGAGCGGAGAAAGACACTGACACTACGTGGGGCATCGAGCTCACGCCCGAGCATCCGCCAGATCGAGTGGCCGGTCTGGCCGCGCTCGCCGAAGACGAGGGGTTCGACGTCGCGTTTACGAGCAGCCACTACTTCAATCGCGACCCGTTCGTGGTACTGTCGCGGATGGCCGATGCCACCGACGAGATTCGGCTGGGACCGGGCGTCGTCAATCCCTACGAAACGCATCCCGTGAAACTCGCCGCACAGACGGCAACGATCGACGAGATCAGCGACGGCCGCGGCGTCTTCGGCGTCGGCGCGGGCGACCGCTCCTCGCTGTCGAATCTAGGGATCGAGCGCGACAGCCCGCTCCGGCGCATCCTCGAGACGTTCGACCTCGCCCGGGACCTCTGGGCCGGTGAGACGGTCACCCACGAGGGTACCTTTACCGCACGGGACGCGGCGCTCAACCTCGAGCCGCCGTCCGAGCGGATCCCGGTCTACGTCGGGGCACAGGGCCCACACATGCTCCGGATGAGCGCGAAACACGCCGATGGCGTGCTGATAAACGCTGCGCATCCGACGGATCTCGAGTGGGCGGCGGGCCAGATAGAGCAGGGACTCGCGGAGCGACCTGCGGAATCCGCCCCCTTCGAGTCGCTCGCCTTTGCGAGCGTCAGCGTCGCCGGCGACGAAAGCGAGGCGCGCGAGTCCGCTCGACCACCCGTCGCGTTCATCGTCGGCGGAGCCGCGGAGCCAGTCCTCGAGCGCCACGACATCGACCGTGAGGCGGCGAGTGCAGTCAGCGAGGCGCTCGAGCGGGGCGATCTCCCCGAAGCCTTCGGTCGCGTCACGCCCGACATGATCGACGCCTTCTGTATCGCCGGGACGACGGAGACCGTCGCGGATCGATTCGAGGCAGTGCTCTCCTACGTCGATGGGATCGTCGTGGGCTCGCCACTGGGGCCGGATCTCGAGGACGCGGTAGAACGAGCGAGCGAGGCGCTCGCTCGTGCGACCGAGACGTAACAGGCCGAAAACAGATCGAAGATCAGTTCGAGGTAAAGAGGTCACCGACGGCGCCGAGGGTGAGGATGCCGAAGACACCCATCGAGAAGACAACGAGGAGCGTACCGATCAGGATCAGTAGCGGTGCAGCTCCCGCGCCCATCGCGACGTCGGTGAAGAGGCCGATCATTTCCGAGATGTTGTCTACGATGATGTTCGCCGGTGTGATGGTATCCATATGCGGGGGTTGTTACCGGTGCTACTTGGCCGTGCCGGTCCCGAATGAGGGGGGATTAAGCAGTTACCGGTCGTACCCCAGCCCGTGACCGACGACGCGATACTTTCGGATTTTGCTTCGGAGACTTCCGACGAGGACAGCGCGATGGAGGCGTCTCGGGCAGACAGCGACGCGTCGTCAACGGACGGTGAAGCGGCATCCGGAGACAGTGAAACCGTCGCACAAACGGCCGATACCGACGACGCTCCGGAGGCGACGCCGTCCGACGAGACCGGGCTTTCGACGTATGCGTGGGGCGAGTACACCTGCAGTCAGTGCGCGGCGACGACTGATCGCGTCTGGCGTGCCGACGGCTCGCTAGTCTGTCCCGACTGCAAGGAGTGGTGATTTCCTATTGGTGTGTGCAACAGCATGCGTCTCGCGGGATGCTTGCGAGCGTACTCCCGAAGCTTTATATTTTCGTCGTGGCTTTGTTGAGTTGCAATGGCGAAAGGTACGGTCGACTTCTTCAACGACACTGGCGGCTATGGATTCATCGAGACTGACGACGCAGACGAGGACGTGTTCTTCCACATGGAGGACATCGGCGGTCCTGACCTAGAAGAGGGTCAGGAAGTCGAGTTCGACATCGAGGAGGCCGAGAAGGGCCCACGCGCGACAAATCTCGAGCGAGTCTAAGCTGTTCCCGAGAGTGGTATCGTTTTCTGATTACTTCGCTGCTAGCGACAGCGCCGTCGTGATGGAGACGTATTCCTTGGTACGTGAAGCTGGTCACTCACTGGACTGAATCGTCTCGAGCGCCACGCATCGCCATCTCGGCGGCGCTGACCGATACGTCTCAGGGTACGAATATTTCATGTGACACAAACCTATGTTCCGGAACCCCTCATGACGTAGTAACGAATGGTTCGCCCGGGTCCCCACTACTCGAGACTATGACTGATACCAACCCGATACCGGAACGGAGTACCGAATCGACGGCCGACGATGCCCTCCAAATTTCGACGGTCGAACGGTTGTGCGACGAGATCGAGACGAACGTCTCGCGCGTGATCGTCGGCCACGACGAGGTGATCGAACACGTCATCACCGCCGTCCTCGGGCGCGGCCACGTCCTCCTCGACGACGTGCCCGGCGTCGGCAAGACGATGTTGGCGCGCTCGATCGCCAAGTCCGTCGACTGTACGTTCAGCCGCGTCCAGTTCACCCCCGATCTCCTCCCGAGCGACGTCACCGGCGTGAACGTCTTCAACCAGAAGACCCGCGAGTTTGATTTTCAGTCCGGTCCCGTCTTCGGCAACATCGTCCTCGGCGACGAAATCAACCGCGCACCGCCGAAGACCCAGGCGGCGCTGCTCGAGGCCATGGAGGAAGAACAGGTCACCACCGATGGCACGACGCGCGACCTCCCGACGCCCTTTACCGTAATTGCAACCCAGAACGCCGTCGAGCCTAACCGTACCTACGACCTCCCCTTCGCGGAGGTCGACCGCTTCATGAAGAAACTCCATCTGGGCTACCCCTCACCCGACGAAGAGGCCGAACTGCTCGGCCGGACGGTCGGCGACCACCCCATCGAATCACTCGAGGCGGTCACCGACCGCGAGACGCTCGTCGCCGCCCGCGAAACCGTCTCGACGGTACAGGTCGCGGAACCGGTTCGAACGTATGCCACGCGGCTCGCAGCCTATACTCGCGAGAACGCCCACATCGGCGTCAGCCCCCGCGGGACGATTTCGCTGCTCCGAGCAGCCCAGGCACGCGCCGTCACGAACGGCCGAGACTACGCGATTCCGGACGATATTCAGACCGAGGCACCGGTCGTGGTGAGCCACCGGATCAAAACGGACGGTCACGACCGGGACGGTACCGCGGTCGTCGAGGACGCACTCGAGCGCGTTCCCGTCGAATGAGACTCACGCACCGCGGCTGGACCGTCGTCGCCGTCGTGTTCGTGGCCGTCGTTCTGGGCTGGCAGTTCGGCCCGCGAGCATTGAACGCCGTCGTCGTCCCGCTCGTCGTCGTGTTGCTCGCCGGCCTGATCACGGTCGGTCGCGCCGACCGACCCCGCATCACCCGTCGGCCCGTCGAAGAGGGATTCATCGGCGAAGAGCGAGCGGTCGCGGTCGCAATCGAGACCGACGGAACCGCCGCGGCGACCGTCCGCGATACCGTCGGCGACGGCCTTTCTTCGACTACGGATCCGCTCGCGGAAACGACCCTCGCGGGCGAAGACACCGTTACGTACGACGTGCGACTCGAGGCACGGGGCGAACGCCGGGCCGGTCCGCTATCGATCACCGTCAGCGATCTCATCGGCCTTGTCGAGCGACGGTTCGAGTACGAAGAGACGACGCCGGTCGTCGTCTACCCGCGTGTCCGGGAACTGGGCGGCGGACCCGCAACCGATATCCAGACGCTCGCCAGCGTCGCGGACCGCCACGTCGACGAGGAGTTCGACCACCTCCGGGAATACCACCGAGGAGACCCACTGCGCGACGTCCACTGGAAGACCGCGGCCAAGCGACCCGACGACGAGTTGGTCGTCACGGAGTACGCGGACGACAAGGACGTCGGGGCCGTCACCGTCGCCGCCGAGTGTCTCACCGACGGCGACGACGAGATGGCGTCGGCCGTTGCGACCGTCGCGACCTACCTCCTCGAGCAGGGCGCGACGGTCGCGGTCACCATCCCGGACGGAACGCGACCGCCGGGATCGGGCCGAGCACACCATCGCGATATACTACAGCTACTGGCCGTCGCCGGTCCCGGCGAACTCCCGGACCGAACCCGACGGGACGCGGATGTCCTGGTCCGAACCGACGGAGACGGGACGACAGTCGTCGTCGACGACCGCGAGATTCCGTTCGACCGACTCCGCGGCCGCGGCCGAGAGAGCGAAGAGAGACGGGGCGATCGGGATCGAACCGCAAGCGACGGTCGACGTGACCGCGACACCGGCGGACGGCCGGGGATGAGCGCATGAGCACGAAATCGTCCAGTCACACTGGGAATCGAACGGTATCGTTGGGTACGGACGGAACCGTCGGTACCGATGGCATCCGTCTGCTCGCTCTCGGCTGCATACTCGCCCTGACCGGGTCGTACGTGTCCGTGCTGTACGACATCACACAGGTCGTCGGCGGCAGTCGATCGTTGTTCGCACTCGTCGGACTCATGCTGCTCGCCGCGACGGTACTCGCGCGAGTGATCCGGCCCCGAACCGCGGGAGTACTCGCGCTGTTGGCGGCCTGGTTTGGGTTCGCCTACTACCTCACGTCGGCGGGCGTCGAACTCAGTGCCGTCCTCACGGGAACGAACGCCATCCTCTCCGATACCGTTGCGCTCGCGACCGGCCTCCCGCTGCTCCGGATGGTCCAGGCCGGCATCTGGACGCTCGGATTCGCACCTGCCCCTGTCTTCCTCTCGTGGTATCTCGCCGTCCGCGGGCGGTACGGACTCAGTATCATCCCCGGTGGCATCGCGTTAGGGTTTCTCGTCCTGACCAGCGACGCGGGGACGCTCGTCACGCTGACCGGCACCCTCGCCGCCATCGGCGCTATCGCCTTCGGCGAACTCGAGCGGCGAGGCGGTTCGATCGCGCAGGCGGACCTGCTCGCCGTCCTGTTCGCGGTGATCGTCGCACTCTCGCTGTCAGTGACGATCGTTCCCGGCGAGCCGACGGGGCCGACCCACCTCGTCCAGGGCGAACCTGGCTCGCTCGAGGCGACGATCGACTCCGCGCCCCAACGGTCGGGGATCTCGGGCCAGGTAGATCTCTCACCGGAGGTCCGGTTTACCGTTGAGTCCGATCAGCGATCCTACTGGCGCACGGGGGTCTACGACCGGTTCACCGGCAACGAGTGGATTCGAACCGGCCAGAGCAACCGGTACGACGGTCGGCTCGCAAACCCGCCCGGGAACTATGACACTGTCGAGCAGACCGTCACCGCCGAGACGAGACTCGGCATCATGCCCGTCGCACCGCAGCCGCTGTCCATCGACGGCGACGTAACCCGGGAAACGACTGTCTCCAGGCACGAGCAGCCGCGGCCCCAAACGCCACTCGAGGAGGGCGAAAGCTACACCGTCGAGAGCGCGGTCATCGACGCGAGCCGGTCTGAACTCCAGTCCGCGGGGACAGACTATCCCGACGAGGTCACCGAACACTACCTCCAGACGCCGGAAGACACCTCGAGCGAGTTCGCTACCCGTACCGCTGAGATCACGGCTGACGCCGACAATCCGTACGAGACGGCGACCGAGATCGAGAACCACCTCCGCACCTCGAAGGGATACTCGCTCGAGGTCACCCAACCCGCCGGCAACGTCGCCGAGGAATTCCTCCTCGAGATGGACGAGGGCTACTGCGTCTACTTCGCAACGACGATGACGCAGATGCTCCGCGAGGAAGGGGTCCCGGCCCGCTACGTCACCGGCTACACGACCGGCCAGCAGGTCGATGACGACGAGTACGTCGTTCGCGGACTCGACGCCCACTCCTGGGTCGAGGTCTACTTCCCCGACCACGGCTGGGTCCGGTTCGACCCGACGCCCGGTGGCAGCCGCGCCGACGTTCACACCGACCGCCTCGAGGAAGCCCGTGCGAACGGTAACGAGGCGGCAGACACTGAGGACAGCGCGGACGTTCCGATCAACGACGAGGACGACACCGTCGAACCGCCCGAGTCCGATTCCACCGATCCGAACAACTCGCCGTCGGTTCCGAACACGCCCAACGAAACTGATCCGAGTAACGAGCCGGCCGACAACCCGGACCCCAATGACACGGACAACGAGACGGACCCGAACGATACCGGTGACCGCACGGCCGGCGAGACAACCGATACCGGCGAGACACTGAGCGAACGCCTCGTCACCGTCGTCCGCGAGACGGGCGCAATCGGGCTCGTCCTCCTCGTCGGTCTCGCCGCGGGCGCACACCGGACCGGCGCGGCGACACGCTTCCGTCGCGGGATCGGGATCTACTGGCACGGTTTCCGGACCGATCCCGACCGGGACGCCGAACGCGCCTTCGACCGACTCGAGCGGCTCTTTGCACACCAGTACCGGCCGCGCCGTCCCGCGGAGTCAGCTCGAGCGTATCTGACGGCGCTTTCGGCAACCGAGACGGACGGCGAGGACACGCTCGATCCATGGGCCGAGCAGGTCCTCGAGTACTACGAACGGGCAACCTACGGCGACGGCGTCAGCCGAGCGGAGGCCGACGAGGCAATCGCGATTGTCGACGAGCTCGCCCGCAATCAGTTGCCGATCGTCGGTCGACTTCGATGACGCTGTCGACCGTCCCGAACGAAGCGGATTCGACCATCGGGCGTCCACATTCGTTCAACGGCGACGTTCCGACGATCTATCACACCAGCCACTCAAAAAGAACCACGCAAGGGCATGCGGGTCCCGATAGTGTTTAATATGCCCGTTTCATAGCTACGAACGTAATGTCGGAAGTCTGCTCGACGTGCGGGCTGCCCCAAGAACTCTGCGTCTGCGAAGACGTGGCAAAGGGCCAACAGCAACTCAACATCCGCATTGACGAGCGCAGATACGGGAAAGAGGTAACGATCGTCGAAGGATTCGACCCGAAGGACGTCGATCTGGACAGTCTCTCGTCGGATCTCAAGTCCAAATTCGCCTGTGGTGGGACCGTCGAGGACGGCCAGATCGAACTCCAGGGTAACCACACCGGCCGCATCGAAGAGTTCCTTCGAGACCGCGGCTTCAATGTCGCCTAATGCCCGCGATGCTCTGAGACGACTTCCGAACCCACGACCGCGTTGCGTTCTTCAATTCGTTTTTTCGCCCGGCTATCGCCTAGTCTCGTCACTGTCTTCTTCTCGACGCCGACTCGAGCGACTGTGATCCGTCGAGAGTCGAGTCACCGCGGGAACCGAATAACGGGGTACTGTGCGGCGACGGAAACACACCGCTGCCGTTCAAAAGCAGATAACGCACCGCAAATCGACGGACGGTCAGAACGGTGACTCGCGTTCGGCCGATTCATCCTCATCTTTCGCCTCGCGGATGAGTCCGAACTTCATGCCGTACTTGTCGAGGCCACCCTCCATACTCTCGACGCGCGCGTCGGCAGTCCCCTCGTAGGAACCGATGAGCTGTGCGGCCTGCACGCTCGCCTTGCCGTGGGGACAGACGGTGACGATGTGATCTTCACCATCGAGCTCGTCGATGCGGTCCATCAGCTTGTTGAAGGGGATATTCTCGCTGTCTGGAATGTGGCTGTGCTCGAAGCTCCGCTCATCGCGGATGTCGACGATGCGAACGTCGGCATCCTCCTCGAGGAGTTCCTTGACCTCGTCGGTAGAGATTTCACCGTCCATTACCGTGATATTGCGTATCGACGCGAATAAGAACAGGGGTTTGGACCGGTAGCGGGACCCGTTGGCGATTCAGCCACGAACCGGTTCTGATCGGTAGATCAGGGCCGGATGATAAGAACAGAAGACATATGCGTATATTGTCGTATATTTCCGGTAATGGTCCCACTGACTGCCCTCTTCCCGATGCAAGCCGCCGCCGGCGGAATACTGCTCATCGGCCTGCTGCTGTTCATCCTCCAGATCGTTGCGTTGGTGTGGGTGTACGGCGATGCACAGACGAACAGCCCCCACAGCGCGGTGCTCTGGACGCTCGTCGTGTTCTTCGGTGGGTTTCTGGGTCTGCTGCTCTATGTCCTCATTGGCAGAGGGGAGCAAAGAGGGCGTTCCAGTCACCAGACGCAGTTCTAGGACGTCCAGTCACTGCATCCGCGAAACCGCGTTCTCGTGCTCGCTGCTCAGAGCAGGCCGTCTTCCTTCGCCAGCAACAGCCCCGACAGTGTCGCATCGTTCGTCGGCTGCTCGCGAGCAAGCTCGAGCGCCTCGCTCACCGGCACCGTCGTCACCTCGAGGAACTCGTTGCTGTCGAGTTCTCGGTCGCCCGGCTCGAGCCCCTCGGCGTAGACGATGGCGCGGTCGTGCCGGAGGACGCCGGTCGCGACCGCGTACTCCTGTAGCAGCGCCGTACTCGACGGTCGAAACCCGGTCTCCTCCTCGAGTTCGCGCGTCGCTGCCTGTGTATAGGACTCGCCGTCCTCGACGATTCCCGCGGGGAGCTCGAGGTGGGTCTCGCGGATCGTGGGCCGGTACTGTTCGACGAACAGGATTCGGTCTCCGTTGTCGGCGTTATCATCGCTGTCCGCATCCTCGAGGACGCTCCCGTCGATCTGCGCGACCACGACGACCGCGGCCGGCAGATCCGCCCAGTAGTATCGCTTTTCCGTCCCGTCGGGCTGTTCGAGCAGGTCGTAGCCGCCGTCGTACCAGCCCGTCTCGTACTCGGTCCGCTCCTCGAGTAAGTCCCACTCATCGGGTACAGTCATCGCGTCCCACTGCGAGCTCAAGGCGGTAATAGGTGGCCGTTTTTCCGAACCGATGGATCGGCACTGACCGCTCGAGCGGATCGATTGGTGTTACGATCGATCGACGAGGTCCCGATACAACCGTCCAAACGCCTGCCGACGAAGCGTCGCCACCGCCGCGTCCTCCTCGTTCTGGAAGGTCGCCGCGACGGCCTCACCCTCCGGGCCCGCGTGCCAGACGACGCGGTCGACATCCTCGTGACCAACTTTCGTCATCTCGCCGTCGTAGGTCTCACGCCAGTCTTCGAACTCCTCGTGGTTCCCGACCTGTACCTCGAGTAGGTTCGCGAACAGCGCGTCCCGGGCCGTCTCGATGACATCGCCAGTGACGCGCTCGTCGTACTCCTCGCGGTCGAACTCCATGGCCTTCGCGACCTCTCGGACAACCGTCTGGGCCGCTGGGCCGACCGACTCGTACTGTGTGCGTGCGTCTTCAGCCGACTCGAAGGTGAACGTCCCCACCGTGTGCATACTCGGCTAGTTGGCGGACTGGCAGTTACGCGTTTTCGTTCCCATCGGGGTCGCTGTCCGTCTCCTCGGCGTCGGCGTTCGACGCCGGTTCGACATCCCCGTTGTCCTCACTTCCTCCGCTCGATGACTGCATCTCCTGCGTTAGCTCCGCGGCTTCCTGGAGAACGTTCTCGGCTTCGGTAGTCATCGACCCGCGGCCGGGCTGGCGACTCTGACGGGAAATTCCCTCTTCAAGCGAGTCGGGGCGGCCGCGTTCGTGCCCGTGGCCGGACTCCTCGAACTCGGGCGTCTCAATCTCCGTCGCGTGCGGGCTGACGATCTCCCCGAGTTCCTCCGGGCTGCACTCCCCCCAGTCGGGTGCGTGTTCCTCGAGCCACTCGCGGTGGTCCTCGCGACCGAGCGATGCAGTGATCGCGAGGTGGTTCGCGAGATGAACCGCGTCGGCCTCCTCGACATCACAGACCGGACAGGCATATCCCATAGGGGACGATACCGGCTGCGAACGGTAAAACGTCCCGCACCCGGCTATCCGAGTTTCCGGATCATCACGATCGCGTCCTCGCCGTTGGCGTAGTACTCCGGTACTCGCCGGAGTGGATCGAAATCGAACTCCCCATAGAGCCGTTTCGCCCCGTCGTTCGACCGCCGAACCTCGAGTTTGACCGTCCCCGCACCGTGGGCCGCAAGCACGCCGAGCGATCGGGAGAGAAGCGTCGATCCGATCCCCTCACTGCGGTGGTCCGGGTGGACGGCAATGTCCTTGACGTGACCGAGCGCACGGCCGATCTGTTGGGTCACATCGGCGACGACGTAGCCGGCGATCTCGCCGTCAGTCGTGGCGACGAGAAAGCCCGGTTCACCGAGAAACCGCTCGAACGCGTCGTAGGGCCAGGGCTGAGAAAACGACACGTTCTCGATGCGGACGACCGCGAGCAGATCCGCACGCTCCGCGGGTCGGACCGTCACTTCCTCGCCGTCCTCTGGCACGGGCGTTGTCACACGCGGAGGTAATACACCGAACAGTAAAAGCCGTACGCGTCTCGGCAGATCTACTCGCGTTCGAATCCGATCGCCGGCTCGAGTAGATTAGAGGTTAGACCTGCTCGAGGCGGTCGATCTCGCCATCCGACCAGTCGTAGAAGTGGTTGTCAGTTTGCGTGAGGACCGTCACACACTCGTTGTACTGGCGGCGAGCCTCGTCGACCAGCGGATCGTCGGGGTTATTCTCGATCCACTCGCGCAGTTCCGCGAGGGCCTCGGGTGAATAGGTGTCCATTCGATCCTGCTGTTTGAGGATCTCGACCTTTCGACGTTCCTGGCGCAGCGTTCGAACCAAGGCCCAGCCAGCGACACCGTAGAAGGCGACCAGCGTAAAGGCGAGCATTCCGAGCACCTCGCCCGTCAGCGCCGCCATCAGTCGTCACCCCTGGAGATTTCGGCCCCACCCGGTTGACCGCCTCGCCTCTCGAGAACGCTCATGAGCGCGTAGCCGACTATAGGGAAGACCACGAGAACGAACATACCGCCGATCATTTCGGGACTTCCGAAGTTCTCGTAGGCGAAGTAGGCTACGATGAACAGCATCACGGCGGGGATGACGAACTTGATCACTGGATTCCACCAGCGACCGATATGGATTCCGGCGTTGCGGTTGACCGCGAGCAGCCGGAGACGTTCCGGTTCCATGACCCAGCCGATGACGCCGATGATGGCGAGCGTCGCGAGGGGAAGCCCCCAGTTCCCGAAGACGAAGTCGAGATAATCGAGGATATCGACGGAGTAGGCGCTCGGGATCCCAAGCAACCAGATCACGCCACAGACACCGAGCGTGGTCTGAGTGCGATCGAACCGCGTCTCCTCGCTGAGCGTCGTAACGCTTACTTCAGTGATTAGCAGCCCCGAGGTGAACGTCGCGAGAAAGAAGCCGACGAAAAAGAGTATCGCGACTAGCCCGCCCAGTGGGATTTCGGGGAAGACCTGCACGAGCGAGACGAAAGCGAGTCCGGCACCGGCATCGGGTTCGACACCTTCGACCGCGAAGACGATCGGGAAAATCGCGAGCGCTGCGAGGATACCGACGCTTGACTCGCCGATCGCAGTAAAGAGGCCACCACCCAGCGGCACGTCGTCGTACTCTCGAAGGTAGCTGCCGACGGTCAACGCGATTCCCCAGCCGAGGCCAGTCGAGAACAGCGCCTGTCCGAGTGCAGTAATCCATGTGTCGCTGTCCATCAGGAACTCCCACTGAATCCCGAATGCGAAGGCAAGTCCCTCGCTCGCACCGGGTAAGGTGAGCCCCCTGATCGCCATGACGACGAGCGAGAGCACAAGCGCCGGTACCGCGTAGACGACGATCCGTTCGACGCCCCGGCGGATGCCGAGCACTAGGATCGCCGCGATCGACCCCATCACGATGGTGTGGAGGGCGATCATGAGCAGGGAGTTCGCGAAGAACTCGTTCATGAACGGCTCCGCCTCGAACCCGCTCGCGGTGAACGTAAACAACAATGAGTGGACGGCGTAGTACAGCGTCCAGCCGACCACCGGCGAATAGTACGACATGAGCGCGATATTCACCAGTAATACGACCACGCCGAGACCAACCAGTCCACCGGAACCGATAACCTCCCGGAAGGCACCGATGACCCCCTGTTCGCGTACCGACCCAACGCAACCTCCGCCATTAGTCCCGGCACCGCGAGGACGATCAACAACGTGAGGAACGCGAGGACGAATGCGCCACCGCCGTTGCTCCCCATCACATACGGGAACCGCCAGATGTTCCCGGCACCCACCATCGCGCCGATCATTGCCATTAGGAACCCGAATCGAGTTCCCCACTCCGCTCGAGCCGTTTTCGTCGGAACGTCTCCCATCGCCGGATCACTACTGACTCCACGGTTCGCAACGCTGTATAAGTACGATATACGCCGTCGAGAAACATTCGCGTCGTAACTGATTTCCGCTTCTATTGACCGCACCTCGTCGAAACGGAGGAGAGAAAAACGGTCGACTGCGGTTACTCAGTGGCCCCGTCCGCGCCGTCGTCCGCGTCATCGTCTGCATCCTCGTCCTCATCCTCGTCGATGGTGGTCGTCGGCTCTGTATCCTCGGTGCCACCGTACTGTTCGTCCTCCGTTTCGTTCCCGTCACTCTCGTCAGTCACGGTAATCACTCGGCCGGGATCGCGTCCATCTCGAAGCCTTCGGTCAGTTCCGTCAGCTCGTCGAGGGCGTCTTGCTCCTCCCGAAGGTTCTCCTCGAGGAGATCGGCTGCCTCGCCCATCCCGAGCTGGTCCGCGAGCGGGATCAGGTTCCCGTAGGCGGCGATCTCGTAGTGTTCAGTCTTCTCGGCGGCCGCCATGTTGTGGTAATCCATCACGTCCTGTGCAGGGTCCATCGACGTGAACTCCTCGTACTCCTCGAGAAGCCCTTCGATTCCCTCACATTCCTCTTTCTCCGGTGGTTCACCGAACATGTCAAAGACCTCCTCGAGCCGGTCGATCTGCTCCTGTGTCTCCTCGCGGTGTTCCGAAAACGCCTGCGAGATTTCGTCGCGTTCGGTGTTTCCCTCGAGTTCCTCGAGCGCATCGAGGAGCTGATGCTCCGCGCGATAGATATCTTCGAGGCCGTGCTCGAACAGATCCTGAATGGTGTCCATACTCATCGTATACCCACTCGATCGTTCACCAGCCGGGTGAAAAAGACGGGAGCCTGCGACGGCAGGTGCCAGCGGGCGAGCCATCTCCGCTTTCTCGAGATCCGCAGCTACTCCGTCGCGCCTTCGACGCGCTCGGCGTGTTTCTCGAGATCCGCGGCGAGCGCGCGGGCCTGCGTCGGCGTCAACTCGAGTTCTTCCATGTGTTTAGGCAACTGTTCCTCGGAGAGATTGTCGAGTTCGAACTGGAGACGAACCGCATCTGGATCCTTGCGGTCGGCTGTCGCGTTCATGACGGCGACGGATTCCCACTCGAAGGTCTCACCCACTGCTTTTCCCTCGACGTAATCCAGTGTCGTGTCCGCGTTGACCGTCATCAGTCGATCAGACATGTCAGTTCGATCCTCACGCTCCGACCACTTATACAGATAGCCGTCGATCGAGCGTCTCGATCGGTACGAAACACCCTGGCCATGCACGCAATGTACTCACTCGAGCCCCGCTGCCAGTTCCGGATGGCGCGAACGTCCGCAAGGTCGCACCGCCACCGCGCCGGTGATCCACATGGCCACGGACACGAGCCTAATTAAATCGCTCCCCGACGTTGCAGCCGACCCACTCGAAAACGCCACCCCCGATGAGGCCGAGCAGTTCTCGCTGGCCGAGTTCGCCGAGCGCATTGACGTGCGAACGGATACCACTATCGACGATGCAATCGGACCGATCGAACTCGCACGTTCCGCGGTGACCAGCGTCGGAGATATCGTCGAGACCGAACTCAAGCACACTCGCGAACAGCTTCCAGCAAGTTCATCCTCATCTTCGAATCTGGCCAGCCGATGACTGGAAACGAATTCCTCGAGACTGGCGTGGACAATTTCGACGGGATCGACGTCGCACCGCGCAAGACGATCGATGCCATGCTCGAAACAATCCAATCGCCGACCGCGTGGCCGGCGAGCAAGCCGGCACCCTCGCGATTGACCTCCCACGGGACCTTCGATCGCCGCTAACCGATATCGACGAGATGGCACTCAAGTTTGACCGAGACGAGGTCCTCGGTCGAATTGCAGCCCGTGCCGACGTCGAAAAGGACGATGCGACGGCTATGATGCGCGCAATCGTCGACGTGCTCCATGAAACCAGTGCCAATCTCGAGCTGCAGAACGGAACCCAACCCCCGGGCAAGTTCGATCAGGCATTTGATCGGCAGTAATAACGAGGACCCGACGTTCGAACGGATGCATCACTGTCACCGATCGTGAGTCGCGCAACGGAGGACTGGAACGATCGCCACACTTACCAGCAGTTCTTGCCACAACTAGATCGAAGTACAACGGCGGTTGGTCCGCCCAATCGACACGAATATCGGTTTGAAAACGGACACCACCTAACCGCATATCTACCGCCGATAAACGACGGTCGGTACCCGATGGTCCGTCTCACTCGTGAGTACTGTCGTCCTTCGACCCACTGAATACGCTGATTCGAACGCTGATGCCCCACAGAGACGAAACCCGTCGCTTTCGTAGCTCGACTTATCTGACAATTATTCGGTAGCTTCGACTCGAGTAACAGCTGTTATCTTCTCGACCAGTCAGCTAGTACCAGTCGGTTCTGCATTCATCCCGACAGCTTCTATCGTTTTACGCCGTCTGTTTCGACGCGGTCCGTCCGACAATCGGACGTATCAAACTACATTCTCGTCAGAGATAGCGGCATAATCAACCCATAAGACAGAGCACGGGTATCGTTTGCAGCCGAAGCGATACTTATACCCACGGAGTTCGAATAGCCGCCAATGACTGATACAGCCGAATGCAAACCAGAGCCGATCGAGCAGGAAGCGGAGGAGCGCGATGACGCCCACCTCGACGATATCGAAGAAGGTGCCGGCTGTACGGAAATCTGGGAGCACCTCGCCGAGCAACGCGAGGAGTGAAGCGAGAATTTCGCCCCGGCAACGACCTTTTTGACGCCGAAACCCGTACCAAGGTGCATGTCCGACAACCGGCCCGATGATCGTTCGCATCGCCGCGGCGAGAATGGCCGCTCGATTCCGACGGACCGCGAATCACCCGTCGGTGCACCAGTTATCCGGGGCGACGAATCGGTCGCCGGGACCCGTGCCCGCGAAGCCGTTCAATTTGATCCCGACGATCCCGAGAGCCTCGCGGACGCCGCCGAAACCGTCCGCCAGTTCGCCGCCGGAAATACTAACGATGATCATCTCTACATGCTCCGCGGTGCAGCCGCCTGCGCTGCCCTCGTCCGCGGCGAGGGCTCCTACAAGGCCGCCGCCAAACGTGCCGGCGGCGACGCCACCGTCTCGTTCATCCGCAAGTGGGCCCGCGTCCACGACCTCCCGCGCTCGGTCCGCAAACAGGTCGCAATCGGCCAGATCGCCCCGACCGCCGCCAAACACATCGCTCGCGTCGGCGGCGAAGCACGGCTCCTCCTCGCGTGGGCTACCCTCGACGGAAATCTCACCGTCCGCGACGTCCGTAGCGTCGCCAGTGCTATCAACGACGGCACCTCCATCGACCAGGCTCTCGCCAAGCATGACGTCATTCTCGGCCAACTCGAACTCTCCCTCTCATCGACCACCTACCGCGACCTCCGGCGACGTGCCTCAACAGAGGGCGTTGAGCCCGGTGAAATCGTTACCGATGCGCTCAAACAGTACTTCGAGTGAGGTCGCCCAGTCGGCGACGCAGAAAGAAACGTTTAACCGCCACTCACCGAAAAGGGAAACCATGGGGCCGGTAGCTCAGTTTGGCAGAGCGTCTGGCTTTTAACCAGACGGTCGCGTGTTCAAATCGCGCCCGGCCCGCTTTCTGTCACCGACTACCGTCGTGAGTCGACAGTAACGGATCCGAAACAATTTGGAGTAGACGAGTCACAGTCCGCGAAGCGTGCGAAGTGAAGGACCGGTAACGTCTCAACGTCGTTCATATTAAGCCCGATCCACTTCTACCGGCGAACGAAACCGTGATTGACCTCCTCCACGCCCTGAAGGACGTGGAATCCGACCATCGGATTTCCGCCGAGTGCGACGTTCGAGGTTCCAACCCGCACTCAAGGGGAACCGGCGACACACCGGGGGAACTCTCGTTTCCTCCCCTGTATAGGGCTGTGGCCCGGTCAAATAGGCCCCATCGAATACCATGTCATCGCCGTGTGAGGAACAGACCGCGCTCCTCACCATCCCTTGTCTGTTCGGGAACGGCCTCTCACGGTATTCGTAGCACCCTATGTTACGTGCTATCACACTAAAACGATTACGATGGAAATCCGTCCCGATCACCGGCTGCGGGTGACACGCTGCGCCTACCGCTCGACCTGCGCCTGAAGACGCAGGTATGCGCTCGAAATTCGTATCAGTAGCCTTGGAACCAACGTGATCTGAATCAGGACCACAGTGCGAGCAGCGGAAATAACTGCGTGTTTCGGTCTTCTTCTATCGGAATCTCCAGCAGACCGAGCTCTATGAGCGACGAGAACCAGTTCTCAAGACTTCCTGATTCGTAACTGGTCGTATGATCCTTACTCATCGCGGGAGTGATTAGTTAAAGAAAAATGAACGGTCTGTCTCTCAAGCAGAGCTGGTAGTTCTCACGAATCGTGAAAGAGAAAGCCAAGGGCCGGATTTGAACCGGCGGTAGGCGGCTCTGCAGGCCGCTGCGTTCGGCCGGACTCTGCCACCTTGGCGCATCCTATCGTTGATGCTGCGTTCGTTTAAGCATAGCGGTACGGCACAACCATTGTTGGAGCCACTATGCTGTCCATATACGCAGAAACCCCACACAGCACCGGCTGTGTGGGGTTGAAAGTAGTATGAGTGGAGGCGGCGAAACGAATTTCCCAGAGGCTCGCGCACTCCAGTACTCACCGTAACGCTGGCGAGCTTATCTTCCGTGTTCGGGATGGGTACGGGAGGCACCTCGCCGCTGTGGCCGCCCTAATGCCGATCAACGGGATCGAACCGTTGTCATACCAATATCGGTGGCGTGTCTAACCGTGTGTACGTGTAGTCCAGTTTACGTCCGGACCCGTTCTCGCGTCACGGATCCAATGCGATGTAATGTATGAATGTGTGGCTTGATCGATTAGTGCTCGCGGGCTCAACACCTCGTTGCCTTGGTGCGTACACCCCGAGTCTATCGAACTCGTCTTCTACGAGTGATCTCAATGGTATCTCTTTTCCAGGTGGGTTTCGAGCTTAGATGCGTTCAGCTCTTACCCCGTGGTGCGTCGCTGCCCAGCACGTGCCCTTCCGGACAGCTGGTACACGAGTGGCACCCATTCGTAGTTCCTCTCGTACTATACGAACGTTCCCGTCAGATACCGTAACACCCCCAATAGATAGCAGCCGACCTGTCTCACGACGGTCTAAACCCAGCTCACGACCTCCTTTAATAGGCGAACAACCTCACCCTTGCCCGCTTCTGCACGGGCAGGATGGAGGGAACCGACATCGAGGTAGCAAGCCACCCGGTCGATATGTGCTCTTGCGGGTGACGACTCTGTTATCCCTAAGGTAGCTTTTCTGTCAGCAATTGGCCGCATCAAGCAGCCTAATTGGTTCGCTAGACCACGCTTTCGCGTCAGCGTCGATCGTTGTGTTCGACACTGTCAGACTTCCTTTTGCTCTTGCGCTCTTCCCCGAGTCTCCGACTCGGGTGAGGAAATCTTGGGGCGCGCTCGATATCTTTTCAAGCGCGTACCGCCCCAGTCAAACTGCCCGGCTACCAGTGTCCTCCGCCAGGAGTGAGAGTCGCAGTCACCATCGGGTAGTATTTCAATGCTGGCTCGGTGAGCCGCTAGCGCGGCTACCTGTGTAATGCCTCCTACCTATGCTGCACAATGGCGACCACGTCTCAGTGACAGCCTGCAGTAAAGCTCTATAGGGTCTTCGCTTCCCCTTGGGGGTCTCCAGACTCCGCACTGGAACGTACAGTTCACCGGGCCCAACGTTGGGACAGTGGCGCTCTCGTTGATCCATTCATGCAAGCCGCTACTGAAGCGGCAAGGTACTACGCTACCTTAAGAGGGTCATAGTTACCCCCGCCGTTAACAGGTCCTTCGTCCCCTTGTACGGGGTGTTCAGATACCTGCACTGGGCAGGATTCAGTGACCGTACGAGTCCTTGCGGATTTGCGGTCACCTATGTTGTTACTAGACAGTCGGAGCGCCCGAGTCACTGCGACCTGCCTCTTCGCGAGGCAGGCATCCCTTATTGCGAACGTACGGGACTAACTTGCCGAATTCCCTAACGTCGGTTGATCCCGACAGACCTTGGCTTTCGCTGCCATGAGTACCTGTGTCGGATCTCGGTACGAACAGTGTGCTCGCCTTTTCACGGGCTCTAGGTTGGCCTGACTTGCGCTATCTTGCCATTCGTTCGCTTCGTGCCATTACGGCTTCCACGAATTTCGACAATTAGACTGGGCGAAGGCCCAGCTCAGGCGGCCCCAAAGCGTCGGCTTTGAGTGCACACTGGCATAGGAATATTAACCTATTTCCCTGTTGTCTGCTTCGACTTACGGGCAGACTTAGGACCGGCTAACCCTCAGCTGATAAGCATTGCTGAGGAACCCTTACTCGTTCGGCCGTCGGGGTTCTAACCCGACTAACGCTGCTACTATGACCAGGATTTTCGTTACTGAACGGTCCACACGAGTTCTCACCCGTGCTTCCACCCGAACAGAACGCCAACCTACAAGATTGCGGTCTGATCCGCACTGCTAGGTCTCGGTGGTAGACTTGAGCCCCGATCATTTTGGGCGCCTCAAACCTCGGCCGGTAAGCTGTTACGCTTTTCTTGGAGGGTAGCTGCTTCTAAGCTCACCTCCCGGCTGTCTAGGGCTTGAGACCACCTTCGATCGCACTTAGTCTACACTTGGGGACCTTAACCCAGCTCTGGGTTGTCTCCCTCACGGTACACAGGCTTACCCCGTGCACCGGACTCCCTGCGTCAAACGACGTTTGTAGGTTCGGAGTTGGACAGGGGGGCGCACTCCTCTCGGAGTGCGGTCCCCCAATCCGTCGCTCTACCCCACAAACTATCTCGGCAGAGGTCATGCTTCGACATGTTTCGGTTGGAACCAGCTGTTTCCGGACTCGATGGGCCTTTCACCCCTAGACGTAAGTCACGAGAGGGTATTGTAGGACACCAACTCTAACAGACTTCCACGTGCCTTTCGGCACGCTTCATCTTGCTCACGCCTAGATCGTCCGGTTTCGGGTCGTGCCCGTTTGACTCCCCGCGCTTGAACACGGTGGCCCTGGTGCAAAGCACTGCGGCCATATCGGTTTCCCTACGCCTTCCTCGATAAGCGAGTTAGACTCGTCAAACAGGCACACTCCCTGGTTCGTTTTTCAAAACGTACGACAGAACACCGGCTTCCCAAACTTCTTACTACAGGTTCGCACCTGATTCATTTTGTCCGGGACCTTGTATGCCCTGTCGCTCCATCGCCAACTGATTTCACGCCCTATTGCACCTCCCTTCGTGGGGTGCTTTTCAGCGTTCGCTCACGCTACTTGTTCGCTATCGGTCTTGAGGAGTGTTTAGTCTTCGCGGTCGATGCCCGCGATATTCACGAGGGATATCCAACCCCCGATACTCTGGAACTGACTCGTCTCTTACTCGTCGACAATACGGGACTGTCACCCTGTTTCGTGCTCTATTCCAAGAGACTTCGTGTCGACTTTCGGAGAGTGATCGTCAGTCCGAACACCACATTGCCCGTGAAGGCTTCGGTTTGGACTGTGTCGCGTTTATTCGCCATTACTAACGACATCGCGTTTGCTTTCTTTTCCTGTCGATACTAAGATGTTTCAATTCTCGACGTTCCCCATTGCGCGAAGCAATTGCGGTGGGGATTCCCATTCGGAGATCCCAAGTTCTTTGCCTCCGTGCGGCTCCCTTGGGCTTATCGCAGCTTGGCACGTCCTTCATCAGCTCTCAAGCCGAGCGATCCACCAGCTGGCACAGTAGCCACGTTCATCGGATCGGCGGTTGCAAAGCAACCACGTAGTGACCCGGGAACGGGTCCAGTGGACGCCTGGACTACACGTACACACGGTCTCATCTGCACGCCGTAGACGCGGCATGCATTAACCCTTCCCACCCGCGTTTACACGGGGTGGTGCATCGGTTTCTTCGGATTAGACCAGAATCGTCTGCCCCACTTAAGGGGCACGATTCGGTCGTCTTCCGAGACATGGACCCACAGGGATTCGAACCCTGGGCATCCTCCTTGCAAAGGAGGCACTCTACCACTGAGCTATGGGCCCACGTCCGCCCACGAAGGGCGGACAAAGCGTATCACGTTAGCCTCGGTAGTTCAAAGGTGCCCGATCGGCCATACGGTGGTCGATCGAACGTGGAACCGCAATCCGCTAAGGTGGGTCGGGGCGACGCCCCGATCCCGATCTGTGGAGGTGATCCAGCCGCAGATTCCCCTACGGCTACCTTGTTACGACTTAAGCCCCCTTGCGGAGCCCAGATTCGACCAGCGTTGCGCTGGCCTCATCCGGACCCCACTCGGGTGCTTTGACGGGCGGTGTGTGCAAGGAGCAGGGACGTATTCACCGCGCCCTTCTGAGGCGCGATTACTACCGAATCCAGCTTCATGAGGGCGAGTTTCAGCCCTCAATCCGAACTACGACCAAGTTTCGGAGATTAGCGCCCCCTTTCGGGGTTGCATCCCACTGTCTTGGCCATTGTAGCCCGCGTGTCGCCCAGCACATTCGGGGCATACTGACCTACCGTTGCCCGTTCCTTCCTCCAGTTTGGCACTGGCAGTCCTCTTAATGTACCCAGCCACCACAAGGGTGCTGCTGGCAATTAAGGGTGCGGGTCTCGCTCGTTGCCTGACTTAACAGGACGCCTCACGGTACGAGCTGACGGCGGCCATGCACCTCCTCTCAATGGCTCCAGTAAGATCATCAATCTGACCTTCACTGCACATTGTCGATGCTGGTGAGATGTCCGGCGTTGAGTCCAATTAAACCGCAGGCTCCTCCGGTTGTAGTGCTCCCCCGCCAATTCCTTTAAGTTTCATCCTTGCGGACGTACTTCCCAGGCGGTCTGCTTCACGGCTTCCCTACGACACAGCACAGGCTCGTAGCCTGTGCCACATCTAGCAGACATCGTTTACAGCTCGGACTACCCGGGTATCTAATCCGGTTCGTGACCCGAGCTTTCGTCCCTCACCGTCGGATCCGTCTTCCAGAGGCGCTTTCGCCACCGGTGGTCCGTCCAGGATTACGGGATTTCACTCCTACCCCGGACGTACCCCTCTGGTCTTCCGGTCCCAAGCTACACAGTTTCCACCGGACGCCTGCGCGTTAAGCGCGCAGATTTCCCGATAGACTTGCGTGGCCAGCTACGGACGCTTTAGGCCCAATAATAGCGGTCATCACTCGTGCTGCCGGTATTACCGCGGCGGCTGGCACCGGTCTTGCCCAGCACTTATTCTACTACCACCTTACGGTAGTGAAAAGCGAGGACTATATGCCCTCGCACTCGGAGTCCCCTTATCGCACTCGCGTGCAGTGTAAAGGTTTCGCGCCTGCTGCGCCCCGTAGGGCCCGGTATCTTGTCTCAGATACCGTCTCCGGGCTCTTGCTCTCACAACCCGTACCGATTATGGGCACGGTGGGCCGTTACCCCACCGTCTACCTAATCGGCCGCAGCCACATCCTATGGCGCCGTAGCGTTTCAAGTTCACACCACTCCAGGTGGTGAACTCTATTCCGAATTAGCCTCAGTTTCCCGAGGTTATTCGGATCCATAGGGTAGTTTGGCCACGTGTTACTGAGCTATCTGCTACGAGTCTGAACTCGTGCAACTAGCATGGCTAAATCGGACTCCAATAGCAATGACCTCCGGCAGGATCAACCGGAATGCTATATATGTACTCCCCATAGTGGGGAGGGTCTGTTGGCGGTGAATGTTGCAAACACACTCACACATAAATGGTCCACGTTCGATGACGCTGGTCGGATGACCAAGCGGGCGTCACCGAACTACCAAGGCTAACATCAGATCCCATCTGTACGGCGGACCGCAGGGGTAGGATCCTCATTTCCGTCGGATGTATTCGTACTCCCTCCGGGGTACATAACCCCTTCGGACTCGAACCATCCGAGGTGGCGGAGTGCATCACACACGCCGCCTCCTTCTTCGTATATATACAGAATCGCCGATCACTACTTAAGGCCTACGAACCATAGGTCCGAAGGTAGTTAGTGACACACAGTAATAGAATGATATCACCATCTCGATCGTGAGAGCTTCGAAATTATAGTGAATGACTATTATCGGTCAGACAATCGTTTAATGAGTCCTATTGAGAGAACTCTCGATCGATTACTTCTCGCTGCGTATTTGAACTGCATCATATTACTGGGGATTGTGTGAGATGTCCTCAATCATGGTTCTGGAAGTAAAATGATAGTAACTGGTGTGCTTACCCGGTCAAATGGGGGATGGAAAGGTCGTTGTGACGCAGATAGGAATTAGAGTATTACGAACTTGCTATTGCATCGATAAAGGAATAGTTAGCAACCCATCAGCGACCTGCACCGAACACTCCCTCCGCCAGCGAATACATCGTTCGGAGTAACTATCGATTTCCTAGGGCCAATAGCAGTATTTTCGGGACCCTGTCTATCGCCCGCTTATGCTCTCGTGCGACGTCGGCGAAGAGATGCTCGTCGAACCGATTTCTCCCTCGAAGATCGTCGTCGATTTTTTGATATCCGATCGAAGTTGATCAGCGACGAACACCGGATGATGGGGCGCGAGCGCGACCAGTGGATCGACCGTGTGATCGTCCTCTTGAACGGGGGTTGCGAGGACCCCAACCGTTTGTTGGCCGCTGAACCTGTGCGTATAGTCGGTTCGTTCGGCTGTGACCCCTTCGAAGCTCGCCTAAACGGTGTCGGCAGCTGCCAGTACGCAAGCGCACCGTCAACGGCGAACGTTCGCGTGTGTATCTCCGGTGCGGGAATCGACCTGCTTCGAATGCCCCGGTTACGTCCGAAGCGGCTGTCTCAAGGTCGATAGTATCGTCTTCAAATAGCAAAGTCACCAGTCTGACCGCCACCGATCTGACGCGCCTGTTCTCGTCGTCGAGGGATCACTGATCGCTTCGATCTGGTCGACACCTGGTTACTGATCGTCGTCTGCGAAGGCAAAATATACGGAGAGCGCCATACCGTAGGATCATCGCGTCACGGTTCGGTACAAATGCAATCAGTTCGTCATCGAAGGTGACGACGAGAGTCACCACTGTAGCCGACGTCTCCGGATGAGCCGGCGGCAACTCAACGCCATTCGAATTGACGTGGGATGCGACGCGCTTGGACGATGGGTTCAGGGTCTCGCAGATGCTCGGTGAGGTTCCCTACGAGCCACGAACGCGGTTTCGGCGTGAACGAGCCGTCGCCCAGCGCTTCCTCGATCACGTTCCCGAGAGTGCTGGTCGACACCGCTACCTGGCGAACGCGACAGTGGCCGTCATCGATCAGTTCCAGAATGCGAGCGCCTATCGCAGTCAAGTCGGTGGCCACGTCATCAAGGTCGGAAGAGACAACGTACTCGAATAGCAATGCAGCCCCGCTTCTGAGCGGATGGTCGTCGTGGCCGAGGTGTCTCGATACTCTCCTCGGTCGACTCCGACCATCCAAGAGGATCCCCCAAGATCGTCTGCTGGCTCTCACCCACGATCTCAACTCGAGGCTCAATCACCACCGAAATCTCGAAAATAAGGGGTATAGACGGGGAATCATACGGTTCCGTTGCTCAGAACCGTGTAGTTTCTGGATGGGCCCTGACGGATTCGAACCATCGACCACTCGGTTATGAGCCGAGCGCTCTAACCAGACTGAGCTAAGGGCCCTTCAATCGGGAAAAATCGTGCGTGCTAATTAACGTTTGCTGTCCAGTCTGCTCGAGAAAAATATGGGTGACGCCTACGCGGTCAACGCCTCGAGTTCGTCCTCGCTTAGTTCGGCTTTGAGTTCGTCCTCGCTATGAGATTCGAGGACGTCCTCGCGCTCCTCGGCCTCGAGGTCGGAGACGGATTCGAAGTGGTGGCACATAGCATTCGGTAGGACGTACCCGCGTTCAATAAAGGCTGGTTCAGGCGATCTGACTGCTCACGTCGTTATCTCGAGCGGACGCGAGGTGTGAATCTGACTAGGGAATCGTATCGATGACTACTCGTCTTGATACTCCGCGAGCGTTTGGTCGGTCGTCCCGGTGCGATGACGCGTCGCCAGTCCAGCGAGGTGTGGCGTCTCGGGGACGATCAGTTCCTCGCAGGCGGTTTCGCAGGCGCTCTTGCTCCCGGGCAGACAGAAAACCGGCGTGTCGACGGCGATCCCTGCCGTCGCGCGCGAAGCCATGGCTCGCGTTCCGACTTCGTCCCACGACAGCGAGCGGAACAATTCGCCGAATCCCGGCAGCTCCCGCTCGAATAGGGACGATGTCGCCTCGGGGGAGACGTCGTCAACGGTGACGCCGGTGCCGCCGGTAGTACAGACGACGTCGATATCCTGACGCGCGACGAGGCCTCTGACGGCGGTCCGGATTGCCGAGTAGTCGTCCCGGACCAGCAATCGCTTTCGAACCTCGTGACCTGCGTCCTTGAAACAGTCCTGAATGGTATCCCCGCCCGGATCATCCGGGTCGTCTTCGCCCGCGCGCGAACTTGAGACGGTGACGATTCCGACATAGAGCGGGTCAATGATGTCGTGACCGTGATCGTCGGTACTCCGTCGCTCGTCGCTATCGTTGGTCATGTACTCACGTCACTGGCGGAGCACGATAATCCCTCCCCCGAATGGCGAAGAAGGACGCGACGATTCCGCCTGGCCGTCGTCGGTTGCGGACCGAGCGCAACTACGGCTGCCGGATGCCCTCGGATTGTCACGTGTTCGGACTGCAAAAGTGACTACGAGCAGTATATTACTCTCGAGACGTAAATCAGGAAGAAGCGCCGAAGCCAGGACTCGAACCTGGGACAACCTCGTTAACAGCGAGGTGCTCTACCATCTGAGCTACTTCGGCTTATCATCTGGTAGTCGGGTGTATTTAATAGGACTTTCGTTTTTCCTGCATTGGGTTCGATACTCTTTCACGCACTGCTCGAGTACGGGTGCCCAATGAGCGAGGAGGACGGCGACGGCGTTGACTGCGGTTCCACGAGCAATCAGCGCGGGACACATACTGATGATGGCGACAAGTCCGACGATCGAGACGGTGATAGCGATCTCGAGCGGGTCGTCGCCGAGATTCGGGAACAGGTCACGCCGGATGAGGACGAACGCGCACGGCTCCGCGAGGTGGCCGATCGGCTCATGGACCGTGCCGAAGCAGCGGCGACGGAGCTGTGTGCCGACACCGACGTCTTACAGGTCGGCTCGACCGCCCGAAACACGTGGATCAGCGGCGACCGCGATATCGATATCTTCGTTCGCTTTCCGTCGGCGCTTGACCGCGAAACGCTCGAGGAGTACGGCCTCGAGGTCGGTCACGCGACCCTCCCCAACGGACACGAAGAGTACGCTGAACATCCCTATGTCAAGGGCGAAATAGATGGGTTCGACATCGATGTTGTCCCCTGCTTTCGGCTCGAGTCGGCCACCGAGATTCGCTCGGCGGTCGATCGCACGCCATTTCATACCCAGTACCTCAAACAGCGACTGGATGACGACCTCGCCGGGGAGGTTCGCGTCACCAAACAGTTTCTCAAGGGAATCGGCGTCTACGGGAGCGACCTCCGGACGCGAGGATTCAGCGGGTATCTCACGGAACTGCTCGTCTGCGAGTATGGCGGCTTTCGGCCGCTGCTCGAGGCCGCGGCCGACTGGCGTCCACCGGTCGAAATCGATCCCGAGGATCACGCCAGTGCGCGCGAGATGGCACTGCCATCTCGAGATGAAGAGGGCGACGACGCTGGCCTCCAGTTCGACGATCCGCTGGTCGTCATCGATCCGACGGACCCCGAGCGCAACGTCGCCGCCGTCTGTTCGCGGGCGAACGTCGCTCGCTTCCAGCACTACGCCCGGGAACTCCTCGACTCTCCCCGGCTCGGCCCCTTCGAATACGACGAGTCGGAGCCGCTGTCCGAATCAGAGCTACGCGAGCATCTCGAGCGCCGTGCCACTACTCCCGTGGCCATCCGATTCGAGGCACCCGATCTCGTCGAAGATCAGCTCTACCCGCAACTACAGAAATCTCTCGAGGGAATCACCCGGGGGCTGAACGATCGTAGCTTCGACGTCTTTCGGGCGACGGCGATCGCCGGCGAGACCGCCGTCATCTTCGTCGAGCTCGCTATCAGCGAGCGCCCCGCAGTCGAGCGCCACGAGGGGCCGCCGATCCACGTTCGTGACCACGCGAACGGGTTCTACGACGCATATGCGGACGACCCGGACGCCTACGGTCCCTTCATTGAGGATGACCGATACGTCACCGAACGCGACCGAGAGTTCACCACTGCACGCGAGTTCCTCGAAAGCGACCGGCTCTTCGACGTGGGACTGGGCGCGCATGTCGAAACGACACTCGAGGACGGCTACGAGGTACTGGTCGATGACGAGATCACTGTCCTGCTCGCGGAGTTCGGGACGGAACTCGCGGACTACTTCACACCGCGTCCCTGAGGCCAGCGACGGTGGCGTCTAGAAATCGTCCGGAGTAATGTCGAGGCTGTGCGCGTCGATAACGTCCTCGAGCGCCGACTCTGCTTTCTCGCCGGGTTCGTCGTCGGGTTCGATCGGTTCACGGCCGTCGAAGGTCTCGTGAACGAGCGCGACGCTGTCGGCGAGGACGTCCAGCCCGTAGCCGCCCTCGAGGACGAACGCCAGTGCCGCGTCGGTGTCTTCGGCGAGGGATCGAACGCGGTCGCTCATCAGGGCGTAGGCCTCCGTCGAGAGGCGGATTCGCGAGATCGGATCGTGGCGGTGGGCGTCGAAGCCAGCGCTGATCAACAGCAGATCCGGATCGAAGTCGGTGAGCGCGGCGGTGATCGGCCCCTCGAGCGCGGCCAGATACTCGCAGTCGTCCGTCCCGGCCGGCATCGGAATGTTCATCGTCGTTCCGTCGCCGTCGCCCTCGCCGATTTCGTTGACGTCGCCGGTGCCTGGATAGAGCCCCTGTTCGTGAAGCGAGACGAAGAAGACATCGCCGCGGTCGTAGAAGATGTCCTGCGTCCCGTTGCCGTGGTGGACATCCCAGTCGAGGATCGCGACCCGATCGACGTCAGACGCGTCGCGATCGAGGGCATGCTGGGCCGCGACGGCCACGTTGTTGATGAAGCAAAACCCCATTGCGTTGTCGTAGATGGCGTGATGCCCCGGGGGGCGACCGATCGAGAACGGCGTGTCGCGACCGGTCGCACCGTCGAGGGCTTCCTCGGCGGCCCAGCAAGCGAGCCCCGCGCTCCGACGGGCCGCGTCCCACGTTTCCTCGACGGCGGTCGTGTCGGGGTCCCAGCTGCCGCCGCCGTCGGCACAGAACTCCCGGACCGACTCGAGGTACTCGCGTTCGTGGACGGCCGCCATTCGGTCGAGTTCGCAGGGGTCAGCCTCGACGTACTCGACGCCGTGTTTCTTCTTCAGTCGTTCCCGGATCGCCCGTAGCCGGTCCGGCGACTCTGGGTGGCGCGAACCGGGATCGTGTGCGAGACAGAGCTCGCTGTAGCCGAACTGCATCTGCTCACTCAAACAACGAGAAGTACGTCTCGATGTCGTCGTCGGTGATCGTTCGTCGGTCGGCGTGGTGTGCGAGGATCGCGGCCGCCTGCGCGACGTTGTCCGCGTAGTCCTCGAGGATGTCGGCCAACGCGACGCGGGCGTCCATCGAGACCCGATAGCGATTGTCGATCTCCAGCCTGGCGATGCGATCGACCGGGGCGACGGGTAACTCGAGGTCATCCTTGTCGACGACCGTCTCGACGCCGAAATCCTGGGCCATGAGCGTCTTTCGGCCGTCTGCCGTGGCCTCCTCGGCGGCGTCGATCGCGAGTTCGCTCCCGTGTTCCTGAATCTGCGTTGCGAGTTCCTTCGACGCGTCGGCACTCACCCGAAGATCGCCCGCGTTTCGCCGGATGATCGTATCCACCGGGGCGAACGGGAGTTCGACGTTCATATAATGATAGGCGAAGCTAACTCCCTTAACGCTTTTCCTAGACGGACGATGAGGTTGCTCGCGACCTCAGAATACGTCGTTTGCCTCGAGGCGGCCGTCACGGACGACCCCTCGGGCGGTTACCTCCTCACCGAGGCCGACGTCGACGTCGGTCGCGATGCTCATCGTTGTCTCACCGTCGTCGAGAACGATCGGGTCGCCCGCCTGGACGACGACGCCCGTGAACTCGAGTTCCTCGCCGTCGGACGGGTCGTCAGCGCCGGTATCGGCGCTAGCAGTGTCGTCCGCCTCGGTCGTGGCCCCACCAGTTCCATCGGCTGAATCCGGCGAGTCGGTCGAACCGGTGCCGTCCGCAGTCGTCCCCTCGTCCGATCCGTCTTCGTCGCCGGCAAAGGCCGACAGACCGGCGTTCTCGTCGCTCGAGACATCCGCATCGTCCGTGCCAGCGCCGGACCCAGACGAGTCGGACTCCAGGACCGTGATCGTCGACTGCCAGCCCGCGGAGGCCTCGAGGTCGTCCTGCCAGCCGTCCTGAATCTCGACATCGCCCAGTGCGACCTCGTCGCCCGGCCCGACGTTGAGGTCGGCCTTGTCGCCCCAGAGGGCGACACGGATGTCGTCGGTCGCGTCCTGGACGCGGATGTTGCGGACTTGTCCCTCCGAGCCGTCGTCGCGGTCGAACGTCCGCTTCGGATCGGCCGAGCGGACGACGCCCGCAATGTCGACCACTTGGTCGATTTCGACGTCCTCGATCGGTGTGCTCTCGGGGACGTACTCGACCTCCTCGTCGACTTCTTCGACGGCACCGCGATTACCGACGTGGAGTTCGAGGTTGCCATCGCGTTCCTTGACGTAGCCGTCGATCACCTCGACGGTCGTTCCGGCCTCGAGTTCCGTTGCGAGATCGGCTTGCTCGTCCCACAGCGTGACGCGGATGCGACTGGTCGAATCACCGAGTACGAGGTTCGAGACCTTCCCCTCGGAGCCGTCGTCGCGGTCGAACGTGCGCACGCTGTCAGTGTCTAGAAGTAGGCCGACGAGGTTGACGTTCGAGAGGCCAAGAGAGAGGTCCTCTACGGTGTACGTATCGGAGACCTGCACGTCGACCTCGGTATCCGGGTCGGGTTCGACGTTGTCGACGCTGATCTCGACGCCGCTAAAGCCCTCCTTGGGTCGGCCCTTGATCCGCAGGACCTGCCCTTCCTCGAGTTCCTCGATGGCGGCTTCGGCGTGGTCGTCCCAGAAGGCCGCTCGAACGGAGCCGGTCTCGTCCGCGACCTCGACGTTGACGACCTGTCCGTCCTCGTCTTCGTCGTCGCGCTCGAAGGTCCGTTTCTCGCCGATCGAGATCACCTTGGCGACGAACTTGGCCTCTTCCATTCCGGGTTCGATGTCGGCGATGCCGCCGACCTCGCTCTCGCCGACTTCGTGAGCGACGAGCATCGCCGCCGTCTCCTCGTCCGCGAGTCCCCCCATCTGCTCGACTTTCGCCTCGACGGCCTCGCGAAACTTCTCGAGAGAAACGTCGGCCTCGAGGTCTTCATATACGCCCTCGATGTCGCTCATTCTATGCTCGTGCATGGTCAGCCTGCGCATAAGCGTTATCCATTCGGTGTCTCAGAATCTCGTCGTGACCGTCGGAGATAGGCCTCGTCCGTGTCGTACTGGCCCGTTTCAGCCCTGCGAAAACGGGTCGTCTCGGCCGCACTTCGACGGCGCTCAAGCGGGGACTCATACGCCACGCTGGCCGCCCCATGATATATAAACGTCAGGGGACCGCCACGCGCCGTCCGCCCGTCGGTCGCCGTGCGGAACGGTAGCCGTCTGAAACCGACACCCTCACCTCGTCGTCCCGACCACAGTCGTCTCAGTCCCGTTATCAGTCATCTCCTCGGTGATTTCTGTCTCGCCGGCGGCGTGATCGTGCGTCATCGCGAGCTCGGTCGAAGTCACAAACTCGACGGTCGACAGCACCGCATCGTAACATGGAGTCAGTACCGGGATCGAACTCACTGGTTCGATCCTGTTCGTTGCAAAGGCAACGCACGCCTCTTGATCGGCCTCGATCCCCTCGGCACAGACACCGGTGGACGTGATGGTCTTGGTCACGATCGTCCCCGACTCGTCGGGGTCCGGTTTCGATACCGATCCGGGGTTCGGTTCTGCTTCCGGTTCCGAACCCCGGTCGCCGTCCTAGAGAACCCCGCAACCGTCCCCACTGTTACTGCTCCGGCACTGGCACCTACCCGCTCGAGCAGCGTCCGTCATCGCAACCGCTCGTTCAGAGACGACACATCGAATCCGTCCCCTCACTCAAACGGCGTATTACGGACCCGGGCGGGGACCGATACTCGAGGCCGTGGATTTGTCGGACGGCTGCATCGAATCCCTGTGCCGGCGGGCGTCTTTCGAAAGGGCTTTAATGTTCACCGGGGTATGAAGATATGAGTCCTGATAGGGTAGTGGACTATCCTCTTGGCTTGCGGAGCCAGGGACCGGAGTTCAAATCTCCGTCAGGACGTTTTTTGCGCGACAAACTCACGAGCACCGCGTAGCGGTGCGAGTACCCGTCGCGCGAAAACGGACACGGAGATTTGAGCAGGGAAGTCGCAGCGGCCGAACGAAGTGAGGCCGACCGTCTTCACGAGTTCAAATCTCCGTCAGGACGCTCACTCCTTACGAGTGCTTCACGTTGTTCAGCACTCGCTGCGTCGTTCGGTCCTGACGTGCCCAACGCTCACTTCGTTCGCGTTGGACTCCGTCAGGACGTGTTTCCAGACCAGCGACGAGCGGAGCATGGCACGAAGCGCCACAGAATAGCGGCCGGCGAAACCATGAGCGAAGCGAGTCATCTGTGTTTGGAAAACGGGCCCGGAAGAGTTGAGCAGACGAGTCGCAGTCAGTGGGGGATCAAAGATCTCTCGAGCAATTGGTGCTTCGCGCCGATGACCGGGAGCGAACAAAGTGAGCGACCCGGACCATCTCGGCGTGTTCAAATAGCTGTTACCGGCGACTTCGCCGCCGGTTTCCAGCGGAACCTATGGTCTCGCCCGGTTCGCGTTGGACTCCGTCAGGACGGTTCTGTCGGGATGTTCCGTCCGGTGACGGAATTCATCGTCGCATATGTTCCAAGATTTGTAGAAACCGAAACGCCGGTTCTCCGTAGCGTTTCGTCTCATTTCCGGCCTTCTCCCGTAGCTCATCTATCTCTGCCGTATACTCCTCGTTGATTTTGAGCTCTAACTGCTCATCTCGTTCCTCGTGGAATCGAGTGATCATTTGCTCCAGTCCGGCCGTTAGCTTCCCTTTCGCAACGTACGGGGCCCAGAGCTGAAACTGATACTCATCGGCGTCGTCGAAGACGCGGCTCACGTATTCGTGATCGACGAGAAATTTCTGATAAATCGTGTCTAACGTCCCTTGATACGACGTACTACCGAACTCGCTCCAGTAGTCATCCGACGGTTTTCCGCCGTAGTGTATCCCATCGAGGTGGGTAACCACTTCGCACACGTGTACAGACTGCTCCCCATCTACCGTCTTGATCGCGAGAACGTCGATTTCCATCTGGTCACCCACCTTCTCGGAAAATTCGTTGTAACTGACAACCTCGCACTGATTCACCAGTCTCTGATACGCACCGACCAGTTGTTCCCCGAGTTGAGCATTGCTCATGACACCACCATCGAATTACAACACGTTATAGTTCGGATATTTCGGCCTACGGGACCATTCATGTTGAATCGGGCGCGGCCCCATGTCTGGGTCAGCGAGCAGGTTCAGTCGATGACTCGTCTGCAGTGACCGTCGAGAGCAGCGGTTCGACGGCCTCGAGATTGATGTCTTCGATCACGCCGCGGTCCGGATCGTAGTTGATCACGTTCGCGTCTGCGAGCAGGGGAAGGTGGACGTGGAGCAAAGAGAGGTACACCCGTTTCACGTCCGCGGACGGCACATCGGGGAGTGGAGCGGCGTATTCTCGAGCGACGACCTCGTTGCTTACGTCTCGCACCGTCATGGTCGCCTCGGTATTTCCGAGCACGGTGAGGGCAGACCGGCGATAGGAATGACTCAGAACGCGACAGGCTCGATAGGTTGCGGCTGAACTGTAGGACACGAGTACTCTCTATAGGCTCCTCCCGCGGTTCACTCGAGTGTCTGTATATACACGGGTATAAGTACCCATTCGAGTCGATACGAACGTGTATGTGCCGAAATGAGGCGATAGGGGTCCTACAGCTGGCACGTACTCGCTTACTGCTGGCCGTTGTCGCTCACTCCGTGCGCGGCGTCATCAACGCCGATACGAGACGGATCGATTTCGGTATTCGAGTTCGCAGGTACCTGTGAGCAGTCCGTGATCGGGGGCCGCGAGTCAGTCCTCGAGTTGTGGTTCCTCGGTCGGCGGTGTGACGGCCAGTGCGTGCTGGATGAGGTTGTCGTAGCCGCGCTGCAGGCGGCGAGACAGCGACTGCTGACTGATTCCAATACTGTCGGCGACGTCCGTGAGCGAGACATCGGACGACCGATAGTAGTCCATTTCCCAGGCTGTAACGAGGGCATCGTGTTGTTTCTTCGTCAGTCCATACTGGCCGCCCGCACGCGGGTGGGCGTGTTCGTACAACTTGTTGAGATGAAAGGGGACGTCGTGGTCGTCGCAGTACTCCCGAAACTGGTCGAGGCGATCCCGATTGTTGAACCGCATACTGAGTTCCCACTCCTTGTGCTGGGCGGCGGCTTCGAGGATCGTCGCGCCGATTGTCGTATAGGCGAACACGATGGACCCGACGTTCGCCGTCCATTCGGCTCGGTACAGGGCTGCACGGTCGACGTCGTCGATGTGGCGAAGGTTCCGAATCGATGGATCGTCCGCAGCGACGTCTTCGAATCGGACCCCGTCCTCCCCGGAGACCCAGAAGTACGGCGTGAGGACCTCGTCCGTCGCGACGACGCGCTCGGTTTCGATGACGAGTTCGGGGGCGGCCTCGAGCGTGTCGGCGAGGGCGAAGGCTTCGGCAGGAACGTGAAACTCGCCGAAGAGGCTCATACACTCAACTCATGATTGCGCGTGGAACGGTCGACGACCATAGTCAGTCCAGTAATTCCTGTCGGCCAAAACTGTTGTTGTGATCCTGTCCCGACGTGGTGGCGTCCCCGACGGTAATCGTTCGCTCCCCCGCAGCGGCGAGCGTGACCCGACAGCCGGCGTACGTAAACTCGATCCGCCCGTCCCGTTCGGTACCGGCCGATGTCGGTGCGAACAACGCCTCGAGGGCCTCCGGATCGACGATTTCGTATAGCGGCTGCAGATCCAGTGGGTCGACCTCCTTCTGGGCCGCGACTGCCTCGACGATCTGGGCGGTCACCTGCTGGGAACCAGTGACGTCGTACTGAGTAGACACGGGTAGGATAGCTTCTCAGTAGGTAAAAACATCACCCATCGTGTAAAAGCGCTGCATTTTTCGAAATTGACGGCGGGTAACTGACGGGGCCTTATCGACGAGCCGCTCCCACCCACTGACGCGGACTGAACAGACGAACACGGAGGAGTGTTGAATGCCTGCTCGATCGTACTCGACATCAATGTTGTTCCTCACTCGATCGATGGCGTCGAAGGCAGAACCGCCCATATCCGAGACACGCCGTTGGGTTTCTTCGTAGCGGGGGCGGCGAGCGAAGCCGAGAGGGGTCACCGAGAAACGGAATCACCGAGAGATCGAAGTGATCGCGTCGATCGTCCGTGAAAGCGGATCGAGCGATCGAAAGACGGCGTTGGGACTCGAGCACGAAAAACTGGGTGAGAGGAGTAAGCCCCTTCTGTTCGGCCCGGCATTCGGCTGAGCGTCCGCGCCGTCCGCGGCGGAGCCGCGGGGCGTTCGGGCTACCACGGCACGGACTTGCACCGGTGAGGATTCGCCGTTCCATCGATCCTCGGCCGTCTCTGTGTGGCCGATCACGCCGTTTGCGGTTCTCGCACCGAACGCGCTCCGAACCGCGCTCGTGATCACACGGATTCGAACCGTGATCAGCCGACCACACGCCCTCAGCGGGTCAACTCCCCTTCCTCTCGGTCGGGTTCGCACGCATCATCGGTCGGGCCGAGACGTGTCGTTTCTGTTCCAGCGCCAGCGGTCTCCCGCTCCGGACTTGCGTCCGGTCACCTGCCCGAACAGGTGGGGGGACTTTCCTCGCGGGCGTGGCGCATCTCGAAGAGATGGGCCACGTTATGAGCGTAGGGCGTCCTGAAGGGACGGCCCACGTTACGCGCGTTGTGCGTCCCGAGGGACGAACAACGGTAGAGCATGATCGTCCCGAAGGACGGATCACGGTAGGTGGTCCCACCGTTGCCGGCGGGACCATCGCGGCAGCCGGGCTCTCTCTCCCATTCGTCGTAGGTGCGTGGGTCGAATAAGTCCCCCGGTCGAAACGACAAAAAGAGCGCGTACCGAATAGAAGCGTTTTAGGACGACTATCCCCTTGTCCATCTGTATGTCCCAGCGACAGGGCGCTGACCTCTCCTACGAAGACGGGGCTCGCGCAGTCGAACTCGCGCGTGAATCCGTCGAATCTTACGTACAACACGGGCAACGAGAACAACCGGGCAGCATGCGCGAAGCCTTTTACGAGCGAACCGGGGCGTTTGTTCGTCTCGAGTCAACCCGCGGCCGGGGGAGCCTGCGGGGCTGTGCGGGCGGCTACCGCTCGGACGACCAGCTCGGCCACGTCATCGTCGACGCGGCGATCGAGGCCGCTAGCGAGGACTCCTGTGGCTCAGAAGTGAGCCCGTCGGAACTACCGAACCTCACGGTCTCGGTCTGTACCGTCAAGAACGTCATCCTGACGGACGATCCGCTAGCCGACCTCGAGCTCGGCACACACGGCGTCGCCATCGACGGCGGCGAGGGCGGCTGGCTTTACCCGACGGTCCCGGTCCAGAACAATTGGAGCGCACGGGAGTACCTCGATCGAACCTGCCGGAAAGCGAAACTCGCACCGGGGGCCTGGCAGAACGACGACGTCGTCGTCACGCTGTTCGAAGGGCAGGTCTTCCGCGAGCGCGAAGCCGACGGGAGCATCGAGGAAGTCTAACCGACCACCAATTTCTGGCGATCGACAATCACTGAACGGCGAGCGGCGCAACTGCTGTCAGACTCACCGAATCAGTCGTCCGATCGCGACGGTTGGTCGAATTCGTCGAGTTTCACCTCGAGCAGGTCATTCAGGGCCGCGAACACGTAGTGGACGATCATCCAGAGGGCGCTCAGATCGACGACGAGGACGAGCGGCACCGACAGGGCAGAGGACCACGGGAGCAGAATCCACGTACAGAGCCCGGCGAACGCGAAGACGAGAACGAGACGAATCGCCAACTGGGTGGCGATTTCGGAGTGGGGATCAGGGGCGGGACCGGTGTACTCATCAGTGAGACCGCTTCGTTCCGGCGACAAAAATGGTCAACGATTCTAGGCAATAGTCGGCCGGGCCGACCACGATTTACGCGGTCGATCCGTCGAAATCGACCGCGTCGGCGTCCTCGAGACAGCGCTCGGTCGCGTCCTCGAGATCGAACTCCCGAACGATCTCACCGTCGCAGACGAGGGGCTCGAGCAGGGAGTCACCCTCGTCGGGCCCGTCGCCGTCGGCGAGCGCGATGTGGTGGCCGCCCGCGGGTGTGCGATAGACATCCTTAACCCCCGACAATTTGCCTCGCTTGGAGATCGGCTCGCCCTCGTCGCCGGACTGTGTCCGGCTGCTCGAGAGATCTTCCGATCCCTCACTGATTTCGACGATGTCGAGGCTGAAGTCCACCGAGTCAGCGCCGGTGATGTGGCTGCCGACGCCGAAGCCGTCGGCGACATCGCATAGATTCCGGATCGAGTCTGGCTCGAGCCCGCCGCTACAGAAGATGTCGACGTCCTCGTGGCCGCGGGCGTCGAGCTCCCAGCGGACCTCGCGGATGATGTGTCGGAAGTCGCCGCGGCGGGAACTCGTTGTATCGATGCGGACGCCGTCGAGGTCGTCACCGAGCGTCTCGGCGGCTAGCAGGCTCTCGCTCTTCTCGTCCCAGAAGGTATCGACCAGCGCAATTCGGGGTACGTCCTCGCCGACAGCCTCGTCGAACGCCGTCCAGGCCGCGGCTTGATTCCCCTCGCCGAAGCAGAACATGAGCGCGTGGGGCATCGTGCCGCCCGCCTCCCGGCCCAGAATTTCGCCCGCCGCGACGTGAGAGAAGCCGTCCAACCCGGCGAGCAGCGCGGCGCGTTCGACCGTCGACGCGATCGAGGGGTGGACGTGACGCGCGCCAAAGGAGAGCACGAGCGAGTCGGGCGCAGCCAGTCGGGCCTCGAGCGCGGCCGTCGCAAAGCCACTCGGCTGTGACAGAAAGCCCAGCAGCGAGGTCTCGAGTTCAGCGAACTCGAGGTACGACCCTTCGATCCGGAGAACGGGCCCGCCGTCGAACAGTTGGCCGTCTGGGAGCGCATCGACGGTGACGTCCCGTCCCTCGAACAGCGTCGCGATGTCTTTCACGCCGGTGAAGACGTCGAAGCTGCCGGTCGGGAACTGGTCGGCGGTCACTTCGGCGACGACGTGGGGGTTCTTGCCCGCGTGCTCGAGCGTGGCCCGCGTGCGCTCGAAGTAGGCGTCCGTGGCTTCCCCCTCGAGAATCGCTGCCGGAGGAACGGTTCCGAACGGATTTGACATATCGCCGGTTTCCCGTGGGAGGCAAAAAAACTACCCGTCTACCGATGAGTGCGGCGGTTGCGGTACGCGCCCAGCGCCGGTGGGACGATCGTCGCCGGCAACGCGGCAGTCGATACCGATTACGGAGCGGCAGTCGCCGCCGAGTCAACAGTGCTCGCCGGCTCGAGAGCGGCCGCAGTCTCGGGCGATGGCGTCGATTCGGGTTCCGTAGCGTGAATCGCTGCAAGGTCGTCAACGGCCGGCGCGCCGACGATCTCGACCGTCGTTCCGGTTCCCGAGACGCGATATGCGCCGGCGAAGGGTTCGCCGTCCGGAATCCGGTAGACGCCGTCGCCGGCAGACTTGACCCGCTCGGCTCCGCGGGTCTCGAGGAGCCGGCGGTACGCGTCGGCGAACTCAGTCGCGTCCGCCGGGCGGTCCCACTCGAGTCGCCAGACGTGGCCGGTCCAAGTCGGCTCGTCTGCGTTCCGGTAGACCTGAATGCTGTCGCCGGCCCAGCCCTCAGTCGCGGGATGCGAGTAGTTGTACGAGTCGTCGGTCGCGCCCGCGGTGAGTGGGCGATCGATCACACCGTTGGCCCAGAGCGTCGCGAACAGCGTCGCCTCGCCGATCGTCTCCGTCCGGGGCTCGCCGTTACCGGTCCCGTCACTATCGTCTCCGCCGTCGCTGCCACTGCCTTCACCGTCCGTGATGGGACGCCAGTCGTCGCTCGAACGGTCAGAGATAGTGACGTCGGCCGGGCGGGTATCGGGATAGCGGTCGGGGTGGATCAGTTGTGCGGTGCTCCGGGGCGGCTCGTCGTGGGCGCGGTCGATAGCGTCCCAGCCGCCGCGTTCGTAGAGGTCGGTGACGAACGGCGGACCCTCGGCGTAGGGGGCGTAGATCGAGAGGAAGAGCCCGACGTTGAACGGGCGCTCGGTTAGCGCTTCGCCCGAAGACGTCGGCGGCTGGTAGTCGGGGAGACACTGCCACTCGTCCCCGCAACGGCGATCGTACTGCTGGGGGACGTACCCCGCTTCGCCCTCGAGAAGCCCGTTTTCGGCGCGGACGCCGTCGATTGTCTCGCTCTCGCGTCTGATGCCGAAGTGCTGGTCCTGTAGCGCGTGCGTCAGTTCGTGGACTAGGGTTTGGCGATTGATCCGAACGTCATCGGTGTCGTCTGCAACGATAACGATCCGGTTGTTCACGTAGTAGCCTTGCACCGAATCGTCGTAGAGGTCGTCGAACGCCCGCTTGACGTCCGTCTCGCCGTCGACGACGAACGCACCCCGCCAGAGTTCGTTTCTAAACGTCGACGCGTTTCCGGTCCCACCCGCCTGCTGGTCGCGATACTCGGCTCGGCTCACGATTTCGAGGGAGACGTCGCGGTCGTACTTTAGCCCGCGGACGACTTCGATCCGGGCCATCGAACGGTATTTCACCGCCTCGAGTTGTGTCTCGGAGAGTCCGTCGTCCGCATCGAACGCGAAGGTATCGTCGTGGGCGTAGTCGCCGACGTGCCCGAGATCGCGGTCAGTGTCGAACCCGCTCTGGCTCCCGGGGAGTGCACAGCCCGAGAGAACGACCAGCGCGAGCACCGCGAACAGCCGGAGCCGGCTCATTGACTCATTGTTCGCCGAGACGGTGAAATGGGCGTCGATCGGTCGCATCGCTGCGGTCAGTCGCGATCACGGCGGCCGACGACGATCCGGGCCCCCGTCCCGAGGAGGGCAATCGCGATTGCGCTCACCGCTGCAACCGGGCCGAAGCCGGGAACGGTATCGCTCTCGCCGAAGGTGACGATCTCGAGGGTGTCCTCGCCCTCGGGTGCGGCACCGGCCTCGACGTTCGACAGTTCGTCGACGGAGGGTGCGCGGACGATCGTCAGCGTCTGTCTAGACCGGTTGAGATAGTACGCGCCGGAATAGCCGCCGTCCTCGATCACGTAGGTGTCTTGCCGCCCGTCGACGGCGTCGGCACCGTGATTCTCGAGCAGTTGGAGATAGCCGTTGACGAACTGCTGGGTGTCCGTCCCGGACTGCCACTGGGTCCACCAGACGTAGCCAGCGTGGCCGGCCGCCTCAGCCGGGTCGCTCGCGGCGTCGGCCTCGTCGTTCGTGTAGACGACCAGTTCGTCGCCGGCCCAGCCGTTCGTGTACGAGTGGTTGTAGTTGTACTCCGTGCCCTCGAAGAGGTCTGCGGTCTCGATCACCGAGGGAACGTCCCCCTCAATCCCGTCGGCGGCGAACATCGCGACCATGCCCGCCTCGCCGGCGGTATCGGTGGCGACCTCGCCGTCAGCCTGAAGCTGTCGCCAGTCCTCGTTCGAGCGATCGGGGACAGAGACGTTTGCGGGTTCGCGCTCCGACCCGGGATGGATCACTGCAGAGGTCGTCCGCGGCGGGTCGTCGTAGGCCGCGTTAACCGCTTCCCAGTCCTCGCCCTGCTGTCGTAGGTAGTTGACGTAGGCGGGCCCGTCGCTGTAGGGCTGGTAGACGCTGAAGTAGATGCCCCAGTTGATGTCGAGGGGCTGGTCTCGGTCGCCGTCAGCGGGCGCGAGACAGTCCCACTCGCGATTACAGGTCCCCTCGTACTCGCGTTCGACGCGGCTCGCGTCGCCTTCGATCAGCCCGTTCATGGCGGTCTCCTCATCCTGGGTCGTTCCCTCGAATCGCGACAGGTTGAAGCGTTGATCCTGCAGTGCGTGGACGAGTTCGTGGCCGAGCGTGATCTCGTCTAACTCGGGATTGTCGGGGTTCTCGGAGACGATAACGATCTCGTCGGTTTCGGGGTCGTAGTAGCCGCCGACGGCACCGCCGTAGACCGTCTCGGTGGCGTCGGTCGCCGCGGTCTCCCGGTCGACCATGAACAGCGCCTCGTAGCCGACGTTGGCCTCGAGGCGGTTCTCCGAGGTGATGTTCGCGAAGCGGTCGCCGTTGGTCTCCCGGTACTCCGCGCGGGAGATGACGTCGACCGCGACCTCGTCGTCGAACGTGAGGTTGCGGATCTGCTCGACGCGAGCCATCGATCGGTAGACAACGGGGTCGAGTTCATTCTCGTCAACGACTGCGTCGGACTGGTTGTCAACGGACAAGTCGTCGTCGTACCAGTAGCCCTCGACGTAGCCGATAGTGTCCTCGGTCGAGGGATTTTCAGGGCGGTCATCCTGTAGAGACGCGGCCGTACTCGACCCCATCGTACTCGAGGCTGTCATCGAGTCGAAGGGGGGCCCGGCGGTCGCGTTTGTGGTCTGAACGGCGGAATCGGTCTGGCCCGCGGCCGGGCTCGCCGCGAGCACCGGGCCAGTGAGCCCGCCGGTTACCAGGACCGCGGCGAGCACCACTGCGAGGAGGGCAACGGACGTGCGGGTGCACATTGGTCTCATCTGAATCGGATAACTATTCGTAAGGAGAGGGATGTAAAAAGGACGACGATTACGGGAACAACGGAACCGAAGCCCCGTACCGCGACTCCGGCCATTGGCGAACCGGCCCCCTCGAGCGCTCTGGCCGAGCCCCTATAGTACCAACTGAAACGATTTACACGCCGATCGCATAGTCCGCGGTTCTCGCTCACGTCGCTCGCTCCGAACCGCGCTACCGTCGTGCGATCGGGTGTGCAGTGACGTTCAGTGGCTACTCTAGTCGTCGCGCTGGACCAGATTGGGCGGCACCGTACAGCCACAGGGGCTGGCCGAGGCCGTCATGGGGCCGGTAGCGGTGACGAATCCGACCGGGGCACCGCAACGCGGACAGTCGGGCCGCAGTGATGAGTCGTCGGGATCGTCGACCGCGTCGGCGTCGCTACCCATCGCGACCACATCTCGCTCGGCGGGACGGCAGTGACGCTACTCGAGTCGGGCGATTCCGCTGTCGTGCGGGATGTTTATATCCCGGTAGAATGAACGCAATCATTGCTTGCAAATCCCTGGTCGGGATTTGGAAGCACGTCTCGGGTGCGTGACCACCCGGGGCATTTCGATGTAGCCCCCTATTTTTGGAGAGCGGCTTCCATTCTGAATTCCAACTCGTTATGACTTATATCTACTGCTATAATTCTGAAAGTGACTCGGTCACAAGTACAAGGAGCGGACCTCCGGACGCGTTCGGAGCACCGAGGCTCGAGTGGGAGAGTTGTGTCCCGGGACGACGGACCGGTTGCCGAACTGGGGCTTCGAGAACGCCGCTGGGGAGGAGCGCCCTTTCGACTGACCTGTGGCTGTCGCTCGGTATCGGCCATGGGCGGAACGCGAGGGCAAAGAAACCCGAAGCGATCTGCTCCGAAGTGATCCGCTCTCTTGGCAGCAGGGAATCGCCACGCCCTCCCAAACCGATTCACTTGTTTCGTTCACGGGCGCGGTGCACCCGTTCGCGCCACTCGCTCATCCCTCGCACGGCTTCCGACTGCGGTTCGTCAGTGACTCACCGCAGCCCAGCGCGCGCCACCACACGCCGAACGGGCGGCTCGGAGCGAGCAACACTACGCCGCCAACGTGACCACTCGATGCCAGCAGCCGAAGGCCGATCCGCTCGATGGAACACCCACGCACCGCGCTCGAGCGCGGCGCGAACGTTTTTACGATCGCGTTCGTACCATTGCATAGACATGCGCCTCGAGCCAGATAGCACGGCAGTGGTGGTCGTCGACATGCAAAACGGGTTCTGTCACCCGGACGGCTCGCTGTACGCGCCAGGCAGCGAGGACGTCATCGAACCGATCGCGGCGCTCGTCGATCGCGCTCGCGAGGCGGGGGCACGACTGCTCTTCACCCGCGACGTCCATCCACCGGAACAGTTCGACGACACCCACTACTACGACGAGTTCGACCAGTGGGGCGAGCACGTCCTCGAGGGGTCATGGGAGGCCGAAATCGTCGAGGAACTCCCCGTCGACGCGGCCGATAACGTCGTCGAGAAACACACCTACGACGCGTTCTACAACACAGAACTCGAGGGATGGCTCAACGCCCGCGGGATCGACGACCTGGTGATCTGTGGCACCCTTGCAAACGTCTGCGTGCTCCACACGGGTGGGAGCGCGGGGCTGCGTGACTTCCGGCCGATCATGGTCGAGGACTGCATCGGCGCGATCGAGGACGATCACCGCGAGTACGCCCTGGACCACGCCGCGTGGCTGTTCGGCGAGGTCGAACCCAGCGACGATATCGAGTTCGCCTGAGTAGGTGATCGGGGCGAGTTTCCCCGTTCCGGTCCGGCGAATCCCTTGCATCTCGAAACGTTTTTATTTATATTGCTTTGTTATTGAACAATCAATGAACGGACCGGAACGGATCGGGCTGTTCGGCGTGATCCACGCGGATCAGCCGGACAAGGTGACCGACGAACTCGACGAGTTCGCCGGCCACGTCGACGCGATTTTCCTCGAGGCAGACGCCCTGACGCTGCGGGAACTCTGCAGGATCGGTTGTAGAGCCCCGCTGCTGTTGGTGGGTCTCTACTCGCTGTTTTTCCTGTCGCAACTGCCACTGTTCGTTCTGTTCAACCGCGACATCATCCCGACCGAACGGATCGCGGTCGAGCGCGTCGCCGGCGACGAGATCGCCGTCCACACCGTCGACGACACACCGTTGCGACGGCTGCTCGACGCGGGACCGGCGATGATCGCGGCGAACTGGCTCCTCGTCGGGTACATCGCATGGCAGTCGCCGGTCGCGACGGTTGCGACCGCTGCCGTCGTCCTCGGCGGGATGCTCGGAGCGCTGGTTCTCCATCGGCGCGGCCGACGCTATTCGGCCGTCTGTCTGGGTCTGACGGGTCTCGCTGCCGCGGCCGTGCTGTTCATTATCGGGCTGTTCTCCCTGTGGCTCGTTTTGACCGGCTTGTTCGGTGCCTACGCCCTGATCTACTGGACGATCGGCCATCGAAACCGCGTCATGCTCGATCGCCTCGCGGCGGTGTCCGCCGACCGCGAGTACGGGGACGTCGCCCTCGTCACCGGGAAGGCCCACCTCGGCGGCCTGGCCCGACTGGCGGACGAGCGAGGGCTGACGGTCGCGGCGGTCCACACCTCCATGTGGCGCAAACCCGGAGAGATGCTCACCGAGTTCGATCCGTCCGATCTCCGTGAGTTCGGGCGGACGACCGATGGGGGACGGCGCTATCCCGAAGTGGTCGCCGGCAGCGAGCGGGGAGTGACGCGTCGGCGGATCGGTGCGGCCTGTCTCGATCTGGCCCTTCTTCCGCTTTTGGCACTCGTCGCGTACGCTCCCGTAGCGATCGCGTACGAGGGAATCAACGGGATCGGAACGGGCAACACCTCCCTCCCTATCTTTGCCGGTTCCGCCCTTCTGGCACTCGTCTGCTACCCGACGATCGCGGAATCGCGATACGGAACGACCGTCGGCAAACACGTGGCCGGTCTGGCGGTCGCGACCGCGGACGGCGAGCGCCCGTCGACTCGCCAGGTACTCGTTCGGAATCTATGTCGGCCGGTCGATGCGCTCGGCCTGTACGCACTTGGCAGCGCCGTGATGGCCGGCACCGATCGCCACCAGCGCATCGGTGATCTCGCCGCCGATACCGTCGTCGCCTCGATCGATCCGAGAGACCGTGCCGACTGGCGTCTGTCGCGTGCGATCTATCCGGAAAGCGAACGAGAGGGACTGCAATCCCGAGCGATAGCCGCGTTCATCGACGCATGTCTGATCTCGATCCTCACCAGCGGTCTCCTGATCGCCGTCGTGTTCGGAGTCGGTGTCCAGCAGTGGCTCACCAGCGCCGACGGCTTCGCGTATCCCGAGGAGATAAGGATAGCGCTGTTCCTTCTCGTCTCCGTGGCCTACTACGCGATACTCGAGTACCGATACGGAACGACGCCCGGGAAACACATCTGTGGGAATCGGGTCGTGGTCGACGCCGACGGCGGCCGACTCTCGAGACGCCAGGCGCTCGTTCGGAACCTTCTCCGGCCGATCGACGCGCTCGGTCTGTACGCCATCGGGGCACTGGCGATGGTCTGGACGGATCGCACCCAGCGCCTCGGCGACGTCGTCGCCGGGACGGTCGTCGGCAGGCGCGCCGCCCCGAACGGCACCACGACCGATTCGGATCGGGTCGAGGATCCCCGACCGGCCGACAAGGAGCGGCCACCGATCGTCGCTCCGGGCACCGAGGGCGCGATCGGCAAACGGGTCCTCGCGGCGATCGTCGACTAGATAGCCGCGATCGCGGCGTCCCTGGCCGTCCTGTTCGTCGTCGGAATGGGCTACGAGATCGCCTGGGGGTCCTTCGAGGAGGCAACCAACGTGATCTGGGTCGGCGCACCGGTCGTCGGCTGGATCGGCTACTTCGTCGTCTGCGAGGGGGCCACCGGGACGGCGGTCGGTAAGCGCCTCCTCGGACTCGCCGTCGCGGACGCCGACGGCGGCCCCGCCCGCGGCCGGCAAGTACTCGTCCGTAACCTCGTCCGCCTGCTCGAGGCCTCGCTGTTGTATCTCCCGAGCGTTCTCGCGATCGCCATCACCGAGCGCGGGCAACGCCTCGGCGATCTCGCCGCGGGGACGATCGTCGGCGTTCGCGATCGCCGGCAGACAGCCGCCTCGAGCGAGCGCGGCGCGTCGGCTACAGACCACGCAGACACCGACTCCCACCAACCGAGCGTCCGAACGTGACGTCGCTCCGGCGGGAATCGGTAGCGCGACGCCGAGATGGCCCGCGATCGGTGTCCGATCCTGATTGAGGTGTTTTAACCGTGCCGCTCCAAGGAGCGTGCATGAATACGTCCATTTCACGACGCCCGACTCCGTCGGGGGACCGGGGCCTCGAGCGGACGAGCGACGGTGAGAGCAAATGAACAGACGGCAGTTGCGACCGGTCTATCTGGTGGGCATCGCGCTGAATGTGGTCGCGTTCACGTATGCGGTCACGAACGGAACATGGCTGTATGCGGGCGCGTTCGTGTTCGTGGCGGTCTATCTCGTCGTACGCCTTCGGATGCTCTCTGCCGACACATAGGTCGTCGCCGAGCGTAGGTACTCGAGGACGGCAAACGACGGGACGGCCGAGAGCGCGTCGCTGGGTCCGGTTGCCAGTGAGTAGCTTTTACTATTGTCCATCCGACGAGCGGATATGAACGGGATTCGACCGGGGCACGCGGTGCCGACGAGAAAACCGCGACTCGGCACGCGGACGGAGGGACCTGACGAATGAACGAACGACGGTTGCGGCCGGTGTATCTGATCGGAGTTGGGGGATGCGCGTACGCCTTCTGGTACTTCATCTCGTTCGGTGCGAACCTGACCGCTGCCGCGTTCGGCGTCGCGACGGTGGCCCTCATCGTTCGGCTCCGGATGGTGACTGGCGACTCCTGACGATCATGGCTGTCGCCGCTCGCACCGAGCGCCCCAACACCTCCGAATATTTGGCATCGGCGCATCGAGAGAATCAGTCACGGATCCACTCTGCAGAAGGTCGAGCATTTCCGTCGAGCGAGACGGAACGCGAGAGATGTATCGAGACGCGGCGACGTCGAACGCGACGACCGTCGCTACTCGGATCGGAACACGCGGTACGCGCCCTGTCCGATTGCCACCGGCTTCGTCGCTCCGTCGGGGGCCGTGCTTTCGACGGTAATCTCGCTGACGCCGACGCTGCCACCGACGCGAATCACGTCAGCGGTCGCCACGAGGTCGCTCGTCGCCGGGCGGAGATAGTTGACGTTCAGGTTGATCGTCGCGATCCGCGCACCGAAGGGGTCGTCCATGGCCGTCCGCAAGGAGAGGCCGCCAACGGTGTCGATGAGCGTAGCCGCGACGCCACCGTGGAGATCCGCCTCCTCGTTGGGCGCGGCATTGGGTCGCGTGTTCGTCAATTTCTCGTCGTAGGGGATCGACATCGTCATCGTCCCGTCGCCGACGTTGTCGACGGTCGTCCCGAGCCACGAGAGGAACTCCTGATTCTCGTCGAGGAAATACTGGAGCATCCCCTCGAGGTCGTCGAACTCGTCGAGCGCGTCCATCGTCGGCGTCTCCTCGGTCATGGCCGCCTGTCCGTCGGCGACAGTCTTGACAGCTACGTTTCCCGGCGTGTCCGTTGTCCGGCGTTCATCGACTGGACCCCGACGGCGCTACCGACGGGGAAGCTCAAATGATTGTTTCACTCTCCAGAAAGGGTTTATCGCTACCCGGCGGCCATTCGAGTATGGCAATTGGCGGACACGACAGGCGAACCGTTCTGGCGCTCTCCGGTGCCTTCCTCGCGGGTGCCGCCGGATGTACGAGCCACGAGCCAGCGGATCGTGACAGCGGCGATCCAGCTGAGACCGACACCGATAACCCGGACACGAACGGCGGCGGATTCGACGGGTACGCAACGCCTGATTTCCCGACTATCGATCCCGTTACCGATCCCGAAATCGAGCCCGCCATGCTCGCCGAGCAGGTCCGGGGGAACGTCGCGTTTTCGTTCAATCTCCTCCGACAGCTCCGCGACGACCAACCCGAGGCGAACCTGTTTTGCTCACCGTACAGTGTCTCGGTCGCGCTGGCGATGACGTACGCCGGTGCCCGCGGCGAGACGGCCGCCGAGATGGCCGACGCGCTCCAGTACGAACTCGAGCGCGATGACCTCCACCCGGCCTTCGGCGCGCTCGAGGCCGAATTCGAGCGGCGCAACGAGGACGGTGCGGACGTCGACGATCCGCTCGGCGGCGAGAGTGGCGACGGGGACGCCGAGGACGCTGACGCAGACGGAGACGAACTCGGCTTCCAACTCTCGAGTGCCAACTCGGTCTGGGCCGAGGAGAGCTACGACTTCGACGCGGCGTATCTCGAGTTGCTCGAGACCTACTACGGGGTCGGTGAGCGGCTGGTCGACTTCAAAGGGAGCCCCGACGAAGCCCGTCGAGAGATCAATGCGTGGATCGAAGAGCGGACGAACGACCGGATCGAGGACCTCCTGCCCGAGGATTCGATCAAGCAGTCGACCCGGCTCGTCCTGACGAACGCGGTGTACTTCCTCGCGGCCTGGAAACGCGAATTCGATCCGGACGCAACCGAACCGGCACCGTTCACGAGTTTCGACGGCAGTGAAACCGACGTTGAGATGATGCACCAGACCGCGGATTTCCAGTACGCCGAAATCGATGGCCATCAGCTCGTGGAACTCCCCTACGCCAACGGCGACACCAGCATGGTTGTCGTCCTCCCCGCCGAAGGCGAGTTCGAGACGTTCGAATCCGACCTGTCCGTCGACCGGCTCGCGACGATGCTCGAGGCAGGCTCAAAAACCCGGGTCGACCTTGCACTCCCGAAATTCGGTATCGAGTCGAAATTCAGCCTCGTCGCCATCATGGAACAATTGGGCATGGAGCGAGCCTTCGACTCGCGCGCGGACTTCAGCGGGATGGTCGAGGGCGACAACGCGGACCTGGTCGTCGACGATATCGTCCACCAGAGCTTCGTCGATGTCGACGAGGAGGGGACCGAAGCGGCGGCCGCGACAGCAGTCGTCGTGGAAGTGACGAGTATGCCGTCTGAAACGGTCGAACTCACCGTCGATCGCCCGTTCCTGTTCTATATCCGAGATCGGCCCACCGAGACGCCGCTGTTCGTCGGCCGCGTCGTCGACGGCGAGACGCTGCAGGACGACTGACGGCTCGTCTCAGACGGCCCCGCTCGAGCGAACCCGCACCCGAACCCGCTCGCCGCGCTCGAACGAACGCTCCGGACAGATCAGTTTCGCGCCGAAGTCGCTGTCTCGAGCGCAGAACAACGATAGCCCGGTGATCGGCTCGCCGTTGGCCGTGACGGTCACATCGTCCCACGCGATTGTGCGGCCGTCGGCGACGCCGAGGCGGTCGCCGTTCAGCGACACAACCCTCTCGGACGATCCGTCCCGCTCTATCGAACCGCCCCGTTGGAGCAGTCCGCCACCGTCGTAGTGCGGGAGCCCGCCGTCGAGGACGCCGCCGTCGTCGGCTCGCACGCCGACGAACGCCGTTCCGGGATCGGGATGGGGCGGCGCATCGAGGATCGCGTAGGTATCGCCGGTCGAGACAACCCGGCCGGTGCCGTCCCACTCGAGCGGGCGCACCGGAACCTCGAGTTCGATCGGGAGCGAGCCCGACGCCCGATAGGGGTTCTGGTCGGGTCCGCGAAACCCGACGTGGAGGTGATTGTCGACCCACGGTGCGAAAAAGCCCGCGCGGACGAGTCGACCCAGCGAGTCGCCCCGGTCGACGCGGTCGCCGGCCGCGACCGACGGTTCGACGTGGAGGATTCTAACTGTTAGCCCGGCAAACGGGCTGGAGTCCGCGGGCTCGAGCAGGATCAGATGGTCGTGATCGGGCGCGTAGGATTTCGGCGGCGCGCGGACGGTCCGGGTCTCGCGGACGGTGCCGGCGACTGGACTCGGCGCGGCAGTCGTCCGGCCGTTGATCAGGGTCCCGGGATACAGATCGATCGCGCAGCCGCCGTCATGGGCGGGATATGGCGAGTTGTACAGCGAGAAGCGCTCGTAGCGAGCCAACACGGCCTCGGAGAGCATGACGGCCATCGGTCGTCCCAGTCTGGGCGGCGTGAAGGTTTAGATGCACCGAGTCAAATGACAGACATGCGCGTTTTTCGCGGGCGGGAAGCGTCTATCGCGGCCGATCGCGAGGCGAGCCAGCGACTGCTCTCGGTGGCTGCCGACGGCGAGCAGGCCATCCGCGTCTGGACGCCTCACCGGCAGGTCGCGTTCGGCCGCCGGGATGCCCGCCTCGAGGGGTACGACCGTGCTCTCGAGGCCGCCGACGGACGCGGGTTTCCGTCGATCGAGCGCAGCGTCGGCGGTCGAGCGGTCGCCTACGACGGCGCGACGACGCTGGCCTTCGCTCGCGCCGAACCCGTTACTGACCGCCGCGCCGGCACGACCGAGAGATACGACCGCGCCACTGCTTCCCTCGAGCGGGCGCTGCGAACGCTCGGTCTCGAGCCGAGTCGGGGTGAGCCCGACGACTCGTTTTGCCCCGGAACGCACTCGCTGTCGGTCACGGACGCGAGCGCCGATGGACGACGGCGGAAACTCGTCGGGATTGCCCAGCGCGTTCGGAGCGACGCCGCCCTCGTTGCCGGCATCGCGCTCGTGGCTAACCGCGCGGAACTCACGGACGTGCTCGAGGCGGTCTACGACGCGCTCGCGGTGCCGCTCGATCCGGCATCGGTCGGGACCATCGCGGCCGCGGGCGGGCCGTCGGATCCTGACACCGTCCGGGTGGCGCTCAAGGAGGCCCTGATCAGTGACGCGAGCGACGTTTCGATCGAACGCATCGGTGATGGTCGGGAGTGGTCCGGCGTCCAGTAACCGGAACGGAGACCCCAAATTGACGCCGTCCCGGACGGAACCGAGAGGGTTTTCGACGCGCGGGCCGGCAGTGTGGCATGGGAGAGAGATACGATAAGGAACGGGAGCTCGCCGCGTTCGCCGAGTTCGTCGCGGACGCCGATCGAGAGCCGGTGGTCGTCGTTGCGGGCTGTGGCGCGGGGGCGACCGTCGAGTCGCTCCGCGAGTACGACGTGGCGGCGTACGGCTTCGATGCCTCCCAGTCGATACTGGAGACGGCGGCACCGTCGACGCGGGAGTGGCTGCTCGAGGCGGATATTCGCGACGAGGATCTCGTCACGTCGCTGCGCGAGGCGTTCGGGATCGACGAGATCGATATCTTCGTCACTGAATGCATGCTCTCGTTCTTGGACGTCGACGAAGCGACGGCCGCGCTGGCCCGGATCCGAGAGACGAACGGTGTTGGGGTGGTGCTCCACTTGGTTCGGATAGATCCGCCGGTAGCAGCCCAAGAGGGAGAGATCGACGCGACGATACTGCCACCGGCGGAGTGGCAGGCGGCGTGTGACCCCGACGGTGCGGATATCTGGCGTGACGCGCTGGAACGGCTCGATTTGCCGCCGTCGGAAACGGGAGACGACGGCGGGACGTAGACGAGGACGATTACCGAGCGAGCGCGTCTCTCGAGGCTGGCCATCGGTCCCAGCCCGGTACCCCGAGCCCGAGCGTCTCGAGCCGAGAGTGAGGTAACGTTTTTTCGCTCCGCGTCGTCGACCTCGAGTATGACGACACGAGTGCGGTCGGAGGGGACGCGATGACGGCGGACGAGTCGAAACCGGCGGACGAATCGGAGCCGACGGACGAGTCGGTGGTCGCTGACGGCGCGGAGCCGGCGGGGCCGCTCTGGGAGGACCTCCTCGCGGACGCGAGCGCCATCGCCGAAGAGTACCGCGAGGACGGCTGGGACGCCGTCGTCCTCGATCCCACTGGCGTCTCGCCGGTCGATCGGGACGAACGGATCGGACTCGACGTGACGGTCAGTGCCGAGGAGTACGAGGTCGTCGAGACCCTCATCGAGGAGGGAGACGTCACGATCACGTCGGCGAACGTCTACTACCGCCCGCTCGCGGCGGACGGAAGCGATCGGCGAGTCGCGCTCACGGTCGAGCGCGACGAATCGAGCGAGACGGCGATCTTCGTCCCGCTCACGTACGATATTTCGGCCTGTCGAGACATCTTCGAACCGGCGCTTCTGGAGGAGGAACTCCTGACCCACGTGACGACCGATTCGACGGACCGGTGGGTCAGCTTCTCCCACGACGATCCGTCGCTCTTTCTCGAGGAGTCGGACGTTCGAGCGTGGAAGGCGAACTGAGCCGGTACCGGATCAGTCGCCGGTCCGGAAGGACAGATCGAGCGACGGTGCCGAGTGGGTCAGCGACCCCATCGAGATCACGTCGACACCGGTCGCGGCGTAGTCGGGAACGTCCCCAACGGTGATTCCGCCGCTGGCTTCGGCCAGGACGCCCTCGTAGTCGGCGAGTTCGTCGACGGCTGCCCGCGTCTCCGGCGGGGTCATGTTGTCGAGCAGGACGATGTCGGCACCGGCCTCGGCTGCCCGCGGCGCGTCCGCGACGGTTTCGACTTCTACGTCAATCTTCGTTGCGAACGAGGTCTGGGCCTGAAAATGGGCGATAGCGCTCTCGAGTCCCATCTCCGCGACGTGGTTATCCTTGACCATGACCATATGCGAGAGGTCGAGCCGGTGGGTGTCGCCGCCGCCCACGACGACCGCGCGTTTCTCGAGGCCGCGCAGGCCGGGTGTGGTCTTGCGGGTCGCGGCGATAGCGACGGTATCCGATTCCGTTCTGCGCTCGCGGGCCGTGGCTGCTCGCGTTTCCGAGGCCCGTCGCGCCTCGCGGGCCGCGTCGACTGCCGTCCGCGTCCGCGTTGCGATTCCGGATGCGTGGCCCGCGAGGTTCACGGCGACGCGCTCACCCCGGAGAACGTCGCGTGCAGCTCCCTCAACTTGGAGCAGTTCGTCGCCGGAATCGATCTCGGTCCCATCCGCGATCCGATCGGTCACGGCGACGTCGAGGTACTCGAAGACGCCCATCGCGGCCTCGAGGCCGGCGGCGACGCCCGACTCCTTCGAGACGAGACGGCCCGTCGTCTCGCCGGGGACCTGATTCGTTACGTCGTGGTGGCCGACGTCCTCACGGAGCCAGCGCTCGATCTGTGCGTCGGTAATCATCTCAGTCGTCCGCCGGCGGTTCTGCCGTTGAGTCGTCGGCGGCGGTCGCGACATAGTGACAGCCCACCGATTCGGTGTTCTCGCCCGCCGCTCGTGCGATCAACAGCGCGACGACGCTGGCGTTTCGCAGTTCGTAGAGGTCCCGCGCCGTCCGCGTACGGATGTAGGCGTCGACCTCGCCCTTGAGTCGCCGGAGAACACTGCTCGCGCGGGCGATCTCGTCGGGATCGCGCTCGAGGCCGAGAGACTCGTCCATCGTCTGCGTCAGTCGAGTGAACTTCTCGGCAGCGAAGCGTTCGGGGAGGTCTGGGTCCCGGTTCAGGAGTTCGGGAGCCTCGACGGCTTCGGGGTCGAATCCGACCGCGTCTTCGCCCGCGCGGAGTCCCCAGACCAGTCCCTCGAGCAAGCTCGTACTCGCCAGCCGGTTCGCGCCGTGGACGCCGGTGCGGGCGCACTCGCCGACGGCATAGAGCCGATCGAGCGAGGTCCGTCCGTTCTCGTCGACGTCGATCCCGCCACAGAGGAAGTGCTCGCAGGGCGCGACGGGGATCTCGTCGCCCTCGATCCCACGGTCGCGACACTTCTCGGCGATAGCGGGGTAGTCGGCCGCGAACTCGAGGGGGCTCACGTCCAAGACGACCTCGCCGGTCGCTTCGCGTTCGGTCGCGACCGCGCGGGCGACGACATCGCGGGGCGCGAGGTCGCCCTGCGGGTGGTAGTCCTCCATGAACTGCTCGTCATCGCCGTTGCGCAGCACTGCGCCCTCACCGCGGAGGGCTTCTGAGAGCAAGAACGGGTCCTCGCCGGCGTAGGCGGTCGGATGGAACTGGACGTACTCCATGTCCTCGATATCTGCACCCGCGAGCGCGGCCATGGAGATGCCGTCGCCGGTGGCGTCGTCCGGATTGGTCGACCGGCCGTAGAGCGCGCCGACGCCGCCGGTCGCGAGGATCGTCGCGCCGGCGTAGATCGGGTTCCCGTCCGGTTTTTCATCACTCACCACGCCGTGGACGCGCCCCTCATCGGTGACCAACTCGAGCGCGGCGGTATCCTGCCGCACCTCGATCCGCTCGTGGTCGTCGACGTAGTTCAGGAACGGCCGCAGGATGTGCGAGCCGGTCGCGGCGTCGACGTGGAGGATCCGGTATTCGGAGTGGGCCGCCTCCCGCGTGTAGTCGAACGTGCCGTCGTCGCCCTCGTCGAAGTCGACTCCGAGGGTGTCGACGAGCACGTCCTCGACGGCGTCGTCGGCGTTCTCGACGAGCGCGTCGACGGCATCGGGATCGGCGGTGCCGTCACTGGCCTCGATGATGTCCGTTTTGAGCGACTCAGGGTCGCCCCGCGTCGTCGAGATGCCACCCTGCGCCCAGTCAGTACTGGCGCCGTCGGGTTTCGTCGCCTTCGTCAGGAGGAGGACCGCCGCGCCCTCTCTGGCCGCCGCGAGTGCGGCCGCACAGCCCGCGATACCGCTGCCGACGACGAGGACGTCCGCGCGTTCGCCGTCGGTCGTCGTCGCCGTCCCGGTGTCTGTCTCGGTCATGAATTAGATATCGAGCATCCGATCGAGCGCGACGCCCGCGAGTTCCTTCTCCTCGGGGGCGACCTCGATCACGTTGTGTTCGCGACCCTCAGCGAGTTCCTCGAGCACCCAAGCGAGGTAGTTGGGGTCGATCTGGCGCATGGCGTTGCAGTCCATGCAGGCGTCACCACAGAGTGGGACGACGTTCACGTCGGGGTGCCAGCGCTGGAGGTGGTTCGTGAGGTGGATCTCGGTGCCGATGGCCCAGGTGTCGCCGGGATCGGCGTTCGCGACGGTCTCGCAGATCGTGCTTGTCGAACCGGCTTTGTCCGCCGCTTCGACGACTTCGCGCCGGCATTCGGGGTGGACGATCACGTTGGCGTCGGGGTCGTCCGCCCTGATCTCCTCGATGTGGTCTTCGCGGAACCGCTCGTGAACCTGGCAGTAGCCGTCCCAGAGGATGATATCACTTTCTGCGACCTCGTCGGCGTCCTTGCCCTCGGGATCCCAGGGGTCCCACTCGGCGATTTCGTCTTCCATGTCGAGTCGGTGGGCAGTGTTCTCCCCGAGGTGTTTGTCGGGGAGAAAGAGGACCTTGTCACCCTTATCGAAGGCGTATTCGAACGCCTTGTGGGCGTTCGAGGATGTACAGACGAGCCCACCCTGGCTTGCACAGAAGGCCTTCAGGTCGGCATACGAGTTCATGTACGTGATCGGAATGATATCGGCGTCCGGCGCGGCCGCCGTGATCTCGGCCCACGCGCTGTCGACCTGCAGGGCCTCGGCCATCCCTGCCATCGGACACGACGCCTCCATGCTCGGGAGAATCACCGACTGGTCGTCGTCCGTGATGATGTCCGCGCTCTCGGCCATGAACGTCACGCCGCCGAAAATCACGTACTCGGCATCGGCCTCGGCCGCCTCTTTCGAGAGCTGATAGGAGTCACCGATGAAGTCAGCGTGCTCGACGATTTCTCGTCGCTGATAGTTATGCCCCAGGATGACGACATCGTCGCCAAGTTCCTCGAGCGCCGTCTCGATACGTTCGGTCCGTTCCTCAGCCTCGAGCTCCCGGTATCGCGATGGGAGTTGCTCGAGGTTGTCGTATTTGAACAGACTCAGATCGGTTTCCAGCTCCGCCGTTTCCATTTTGACCATCTTCCGTCACCTGTTGATGTTTGCATATCAGTAGGGGCTATTGAATAACTTTTTCCTTCGAAAGGCGATTCCGGGGGAATACCATTGACGTATACCGCGTTCGAAAACCCGCCATCAGTTTTTGCTAGGATCGACAGATTCCGAGCGCTGACAGTCACGATTCCGTTCAGTGTAGCCCATTTTGTTGCAGGCCGTAGGACGAGTATGGCACTCGAGGACGCATTCGCAAACTTCATGCGTCGGGACTGGGAGCGCGAATCGGTCACGGAAACGGTCCGGCTCGCGGTCATCGGGATCGGCGGTTTCGCGCGCCAGCGCGCGCTACCCGCGATTGCGGAGGGGTCCTACTGCGAGACGACGGTGCTGGTCACGAGTTCGCCCGATCGGGCGACGGATGTCGCTGAGACGTACGACATCCCACATGTCATCGACTACGACGAATTCCTCGCAGGCGAACAGACGGACGCCTACGACGGGATCTACATCGCGACACCGAACGCCTATCACGGACAGTACGCGACCGCGGCGGCCGAGTTTGGCAAACACGTCCTCTGCGAGAAACCCTTGGAGATCACCGCCGAACGCGCTCGGGGAGTCGTCGACGCCTGTGCCGACGCCGGCGTAACGCTGATGACGGCCTATCGGCTCCAGACCGAGCCAACGGTTCGTCGCACCCGGGAACTCGTCCGCGAGGGTGTGATCGGCGACGTCGTCCAGGTCCACGGCGGCTTCTCACACCCGCTGCTCGAGCACGCGAGCCTCGACACGTGGCGGCTTGACCCCGACCTCGCCGGCGGCGGCACGCTGGTCGATCTCGGAATCTATCCGCTCAACACGACCCGATTCCTCCTCGGCTGCGAACCGACAGGGGTGTACGCAACGACTCACTCGAGCGGCGAGCCGTTCGACGCAGTCGAGGAACAGATCGCGTTTCAACTCGAGTTCGAGACCGGCGCGACGGCCTCGTGTACGGCGAGTCTTGATGCCCACGCCCGGAGCGCACTCGAGTTGGTCGGCACCCAGGGCATGATCGACATCGAGTCACCGTTCGGCGGCGTCGTTCCGCAGGAAATGGTCGTCGAAAGCAAGGACGTTCGCATGGAGTACACCGGCCCGCCGGTCGACGAGGTCTGCGAGGAGTTCGACTACTTCGGCTACTGCGTGCTGACCGGGACCGATCCCGAACCCGACGGCGAGGACGGTCTTGCGGATCTGCAGGCTATCGAGGCCGCCTACGAGTCGGCCGAGACGGGCTGTCGGGTCGCACTCGAGTGAGCGCGGCTGTCGGTCGAGTGAGAACAGGTTTCGCTCGGCCTCGAGCGGTCTCGCTCATCGGATAGCCGTCCGGTCAGTGACGGTCCGCCTCCCCGTCGACAATTCGGTTCCGTTCGCGGGCGGCACGTGCTTCGTCGATCGAATCGTTCGCGACGAGCCGATCGACTTTCCGTTCGAACTCCGCCTCGGTGAGGTCGCCCGCAACGTACTGCTGTTTCAGGTCGGCGAGTGCCTGCTCGGCTCGTTCGTCCGCTGACGGTTCTGGCGGTGACAAGAACTCCGAGAGCCCGAGGTGCTGCAGCGGCGTATACTCGCGCTCGAGCCGCTCGGCAAGCGTCGCCATCCGATCGCTCCGTGGCAATGACGCGTTCTGGACGAGCACCCACAACACGCCGACGGTCGAGACCGCAAGAAGGCCGACCAAGAGGGTAACGGCTGTGAGAACGGGCACCGCAATCTCGAGTAGCCTCGTCACGATGGGCGTCCCGCTTGCGAGCCCGGAATACACGAGTATACCGAGGTAACCGACGACGGCGAGGAGCAATCCACCGGAGACGAGGACGCCAAGAACGGATAGCCATAGCCACTTGTTCCTGAGAAGTCCCATTGTCGACCACTAGGGAGAGCGTATTCATATATCCAACGCGGCTCGAGCCGTCGGAGACGGTATGGTCGAACCGACTGCACCACTCTCGTTTCTCAGTCGGTACACCGCCTGGCGTCGACGGCGGACGCTCGAGCGACTCGCCGATCGGCTCGCTGCCGAACTCGCGGCCGGCGGATCGACGACCTACCGGTAGAATCAGGCGTTTGAGGGACGCTATTGCTCGAGAGCAACGAAGTACGCCACAGCAAAGTGGACGGCAGGAAAAGCCTAGGGCGGGATTTGAACCCGCGCTCTCGTCCTTACCAAGGACGCGCTTTACCGCTAAGCTACCCAGGCGCGTACTTCTTCGTTGACCGGAGATGTCTTTATGGGTTTCGATTCGAACGAGCCATGCGCCGGCTTGTCGCAGTCCCGTCCCGCGGTCGTCGAAGCGACATCAGGGATCGGTCGCCGACGTTGCTCGATCGATCGCGTGGTCCTCGAGTGACTGCTCACGAACTGCGGGCTCGAGGTCGCCGAGCGACTCCTCGACCGGTGGGAACGAGGTGCCGACAGTGTCGGCAAGCGTCTCGACGATGGCCAACAGGTGTGGCGATGGGGTTTCGCCGACGGCGACGGCCCCAGTAAGGGCGGCGAGTTCGAGTACGTCTCGCTCGAGGGCGGCGTCGAGATCGGACGGCGTCGGATCGAGGTCGCTGCCGCCTGCCGAGTGCTCGGTCCGACAGGTCTGATCGCGACCGAACGACTGGACGGTCCGGACCGCTTTGTTGGCGGCGTCGGTACGAGCCAGCAGGTAGAACCCGCGGGCGACGAGGATATCGGCCGCGAGGATTGCGAGGTCGCCGTCGCCCGCGTCGGCATCGGTCGTCGTCCAAGGCTCGTCGTGGGCGAGTGAGCGGGTTAAGCGTAGTCCCTCGTAGATAAGCTGGACGCCGGCCGCATTGGTGACGACACCGTCGGGGTCACAATCGTCCGTTCGCTCGCCTCTCTCCGCGGCCGAGGACCCAGTGCTGTGGGACTGCTTGTGATCGTCTCCGATGACGTGACCCTCGGATGCCATCATCGCGGCGCTCTCGAGTGTGAGTGTTCCGGGAACCATCGATGCACGCTCGAGAGTCGCTTCGATAAAGTCGTGTAGCTGTTGTGGTTCGACGTCCGCGACGGCCTCGGCGGCGGCACGCCGACAGCTATCGGCCTTCTCCATTAGCGGGGGGTTACGACGGGGGAGGCAAAGACCTTTGGAAACGCCCGATCGACTGCTGCCATGATTGACGTCGACGCCGACGGATCGATTCGTACCCTGACGATCGACCGCCCCGAGGCACGCAACGCGCTCACGGTCGATGGACTCGAAGCGTTGGAAACGGCGGTCGACGACGCCGACGAGCCGGTGATCTACCTCCGCGGACGCGGCCCGGCCTTCTCCGCGGGAGCCGACCTGAACGAGGTCGCGGCGCTCGAGGGAGACCGCGACCGCGCGGCCGAGTTCGCGCGCCTAGGCCAGCGCGTGGCCCAGACGATCGAGGACTCCCCCGCAGTCGTCGTCGCAGGGATCGACGGCCCCGCACGCGGAGGCGGCCTCGAGCTGGCACTGGCCTGTGACATCCGGGTCGGCACGCCCGAGTCGACCTACGGCGAACCGGGGGTCAACTTCGGGCTGTTCGGTGCTTGGGGCGGGACCGTCCGGCTGCCCCGCATCCTCGGCGAGGGCGATGCCCTCGAGTTCGCGCTCTCGGGCCGGTCGATCGACGCCGAGGAGGCGCTGCGAATCGGCCTGCTCTCGCGAATCGAGGACGATCCACACTCGGTCGCTGCGGAAATCTCGGACAACGCCCACGACGCACTCGCCGCCCTGAAACGCCGGGTTCGGGATGACGGCGATCGCGCTACACAGGAACGACGCGAAGCCGAGGCGTTCGCCGACCTCGTCGCTGCCCACGCCGACGATATCGACGCGCTGCTCGAGTAGGCGGACTCGAGATCCGGTATCGCTCGAGCAGTGGTGATCGGCGAGGACCGGTGCAAAGTGATTTATCCGGTGACATGTACAGCGAAGGTATGCCTGGACCAATGTTTCTGGACGGCGACCGCATTACACTGCGACCGATCGAAGAGGCGGACCTCGAGTTCCTGCAGACCCAGGTCAACGACCCGCGAATTCGGCGGCCGATCGGCCGATCAAGACCCATCAACCGCGAGCAGGAGCGCGAGTTCTTCGAGAACGACGTGTGTAGCGACGACACCGTGGGCCTCCTGATCGTCGCCGACGCGACGCCAGTCGGAATCGTCGGCCTTCACGATTTCGACTGGGAGGCTCGGAACGCCGAAATCGGCTACTGGGTCGCACCCGACCACCACGAACGGGGCTACGGCACTGAGGCGACGGCGCTCCTCGTCGCACACGGCTTCGACCAACTCGGACTCCACCGGATCGCCGCCCGCGTCTTCGAGTTCAACGAGCCGTCGGTCCGGCTCCTCGAGTCGGTCGGGTTCACGCGGGAGGGTGTCCATCGCGACGCTGAATTCGTCGACGGCGAGTGGCAAGACGTCTACTGGTACGGGCTGTTAGAGGACGAGTGGCGGGAGTGATCGACAGCAGGCTAAATCAGTCCAGCGGGTCCGGTGCCGGCGGGGCCGTTCGCTTGTGTTCGCTGCGTTCGTACATCCCGCGGACTCGATCGACCGTTGCTTCGTCGACCTCGAGTAGTCGGGCGGTTGCGGCGATCGACAGCGGGCCGTCGATGTGCGTTGCTAGAATCGAGTCGAGGACATCGTAGCTAACGCCGAGTTCATCCTCGTCGGTCTGGTCGGCCCACAGCTCCGCGGTCGCGGTCTTGGCCGCCAGTTCCTCGGAGACGCCGACGTGGCGGGCGAGCTGGCGGACCTGCCCCTTGTAGAGGTTCCCGATCGGATGGCAGTCGACGGCCCCGTCGCCGTACTTGGTGAAGTAGCCGACCGCGGCCTCGCTGCGGTTGCCGGTCCCGACGACCAGCCGGTCCTCGTGGTTGGCCACGAGGTAGTTCAGGACCGCTCGGGCGCGAGCGCGTGCATTCCCGACCGCCTCGCGGTCGCCCTCGGCCTCGGGATAGGCCGCCAGAAGCGAGTCGACGATTGGTTCAACCTCGATCACGTCGTAGGGTATTTCGAGGTTCTGGGCGACCAACTCGGCGTCGCTCATGTTCTCCTCGCTGCTGACCGTTGCCGGGAGAACGAGCCCGTGGACGTTCTCGGCCCCGAGCGCCTCGACGGAGAGATTCGCGGTCAGCGTACTGTCGATCCCGCCTGAAAGGCCAATGACCGCACCGTCGGCACTCGCGGCGTCGACCCGGTCGCGAATGAATCCCGTGATGTGTTCGCGTCGCTGCTCGAGTTCCGCCTCCGAAAAGCGAAGGTCGATCATGGGAGCAGGTATGGGCGGCGTGACCTAATAGCCTCCCCTCCCCGGGGAAAAGTGACCGGGCGGTCGGTTTCAGAGATCGCTCGAGGTCTGACGTGCTGCTCAGTTTCCGGGTACGGCTATCGTGAAAACGGGGACCGAAGGTCCGGGTGCGAGAATCGAACTACGCGTCTCAGCCTCCACGGGCTGAAGGATTACCACTACCCCAACCCGGACACACTGCGTCTTGCCGCACGTCTCGCTACCACGGTGGACACGTAATATGTACTGACAGTCTGCAGCGAGTGCAACGTAAGGCTGGATTCTTGTGTGGCAGCGGTGGCGACGGGGAATCGCTCGAGAGCGCTACGTTGAAGTGTAGCCGGTGAGTATTCTCGAGTGTCGGACGTGCGCCGGTGTCCCGCCGAACGGAGTGAGGCGGGGCTCGGCGCGCAAGCGAACGAAGTGAGCGCAGTGCGCCGGTGGTGAGCAGTTCCAAAGGAACTGCGATCCACGGCGCGAATGAAATGAGCGCCGGTGGTCCAGTGGTAGGACTCGAGCTTCCCAAGCTCGCGGCCCGGGTTCAATTCCCGGCCGGCGCACTTCTCGAGTGGCCCATGATCCGATAGTAGAATCTATCGGTGGGAACTCAGTAGCACGTTACGTTTGACGCTAAAATGGGACTGGGCCCGGCCTACTCGTGAATGCCCATCGCTTCGATCTGTTCCTGATACCGGTTCCGGATCGTTACCTCGGTCACCTGTGCGACATCGGACACCTCGCGCTGGGTCTTCTTCTCGTTACAGAGCAGTGACGCGGCGTAGATTGCGGCCGCGGCGTAGCCGGTCGGCGACTTGCCCGAGAGGAGCCCCTTCTCGGTCGTCGTATCGATGATTTCGTTCGCCTTTACCTGGACCTCTTCGGAGAGCTCGAGTTCCGAGCAGAACCGGGGCACGTACTTCTTGGGATTGACCGGCTCCATCTCGAGGTTGAGTTCCTGAGCGACGTAGCGATAGGTGCGGCCGATCTCCTTGCGCTCGACGCGGGAGACGGCAGCGACTTCCTCGAGCGATCGGGGGATGCCTTCCATGCGGCAGGCGGCGTAGAGTGTACTGGTCGCAACGCCCTCGATGGAGCGCCCGCGGATGAGGTCTTCGTCGAGCGCGCGCCGGTAGATGACGCAGGCGACCTCGCGGACCGAGCGGGGGATGGCGAGCGAGGAGGCCATCCGATCGGTCTCGGAGAGGGCGAACTGGAGGTTCCGTTCGCCGGCGTCTTTGGTGCGGATCCGTTCTTGCCACTTTCGCAGGCGACGCATCTGATTGCGTTTGTCCGAGGAGATCGACCGGCCGTAGGCGTCCTGATTCTTCCAGTCGATGGAGGTCGTCAGGCCCTTGTCGTGCATCGTCTGGGTCGTCGGCGCGCCGACGCGGGACTTGTTCTGGCGCTCGGAGTGGTTGAACGCGCGCCATTCAGGACCGTGGTCGATGTTGGTTCCTTCGACGATGAGCCCGCACTGATCACAGACGAGTTCGCCCTGATCTTCGCTTTTGACGAGCGTTCCACCGTCACACTCGTCACACACCCGCTCGCGCTCCGGTTCCTGCGTTTTTTCTGTCGTTTCAGGATCGCGTTCGCGCTGACGGGTGGGGCTTGCCATTTCATGTTGATAACGATGTTGCAAGGACTTAAGGGCTCGCCACCGAAGTACCACTCTTCAACTGTCATATGACTCCCGGTTCTGACGAAAAACAGCGCGATCAGCCGTCTCAGAGGTAGCCAAAGAGCGTTCCGACTAGAACGAGCAGCCACATCGCAGTACCGACGACCAACATGTCGTTGAACTTCGTGCTCCGAGACGCGCGTTTGGCCGCGCCGCCGGCGATCAGACCGAGCGCAACGACGACGAGCATCCGCTGGACGACGACATCGACGGGCAGCGAGGAGACGCCGAGCAGGCTATAGTCGAGCCAGACTGCGACCGCGAGCGAGCCCGCGGCGACGATGGCGGCGTCAAGCCGTCGCGTGAGCCCGCGTGCGAGTAGATAGGTCGCGACCGGGATCCCGACCCCGATCACCGGATAGAGGATCGCGGCGATCTGGTGGGGAGTGAGGAACGTGGCTTGGCGCTCAAGGGCGAGGCCGCCTATCCGGACACCCAGATACAGCGCCAGGATAGTGAAGACGAGGAGGACGTGACCGGCCTCGAGGCGGGCGTAGGCGGCGGCGAGCCGCTGGCGGTCGACATCGGTGAGGTGGTCGTCGATCGCGTCGGGCGTCCGCTCGGCGATGCGCTCCCCCGTGGACGTGGACCGCTCGGTGCCGCTCGATGCGTTGATACCGCGTCTCCCGGCTCGGACGCCGATGAGCGTCGGGACGACGAGCAGGCCGGCGAGTTCGACGAGGGTCGCCCAGCCGTCGGCGTCGGCGGAGTTCCTGTTGTCGAGGTAGATGCGGCTCACATCGTCCTGGACGTCGACTCGCGGGTGTTTCATGAAGTCAGTCTCTACTTTCGTCTGGGCGTCCTGGGAGCCGTGAACGCGGTGTCGAAGGGTGAACCAGTCGAAGTGCTCCGAGTGGGTCTGCATGGCGACCCAGTCGTCATCCTCGTTGGGGCTCTCGTAGAGGCGGATGTGGTATCGCTGTCCGAAGTAGTCGCCGTCCTCGAGCTGGCGCGTTTCGGTCGTCCAGTAGCCGCTCTCGTTCGGGCCGGGATCGACGTAGGCGTAGCGGGTGCCGCCGTCGGCCTGCCCCCAGTTCAGGTTGGGAATGGGACCCTGCGAGTCCTCAGACGCCGCTTCCTCGTCGGTTGCGTTTGCCGACGAGTTGTTCGCCGTCGTTTCGGTGTCGGTCTCGGCGTCCGATTGCGTTTCGTCGGCGGTCGTGTTAGCTGGTTGCGTTCCGTTAGCGGTCGCGTTAGCCGGTTGCGTTTCGTTGTCGGAGGCGTTCCCGCCGGTAAGCGAGTACGTATCCGGCAGCGCTTCCTCCTCGGATTCGTTGATCTCCGACCAGTCACCGCCGTCTGCCTCAGTCAGTACCCGCTCAATGTCGTCGATGTCACCACGGACGACCACGTTGATCGGACTCCGTTTCTGGAACTGCTGGGTGGGACTGAGATACTCCCAGAAACTGCTCTCGGAGTCATCGAACGAGACGAGTTCCGGCGTCCGCTGCTCCGGCTGGGCCGGCGCTTCCGACGCTATCTGGCTGGTCGATAGCGACAGCAACAGCGACGGCCCGCCGACGAGGGCGAACGCAAGAGCGAGCAGAACGGCTGTGATCACGATCGAACGGCGCATCTCTCCATCATTAGTGACGGCGCACACATCAAACCGTGTGTAACGGATCCAATGTATCCCGTTCGCGCACGATGACTGTGGACGAGCGGATCACGGTCGCAGAATTATCTATGGTTACGCGGTCGTGAACCGACCCGTCTACTCGAGCAAATCGATCACCCCGTTCGAGTGGACGATCCGCTATTGCTGCGCGGATTCGGTTCCACTCATACGTCAGGACCGATGGTGGTGACGGGAACGGGGGCTTCGCGGACGACGCGCTGGGAGACGCTGCCGACGACGTTGCGTTCGTACTCGTCGCCACTGGTTCCCATGACGATCAGGTTGACGTCGGCAGTCGCGGCGTAGTCGACGATACACTCGGCGGGGTTGCCGGTGTCGACCGCTGTCGTCGTCTCGATCCCGTGGTCGGCGGCACGGGTTGCCGCATCGTCGACCGCCTCGTGGGCGGTCTCCTCGAGGTCGTCACGGACCTGCTCGATGCGGTCGTCGTTGAGGACGAGGAACGCACGGTCGTCAACGACCGAGAGAACGTGGAGGGTCGCGTCTCGCGTGGTCGCGACATCGATGGCGTGGTCCGCGACGGTCGCCGCGTGGTCGCTGCCGTCCGTCGGAAGCAGGATCGTCTCGTACATTGCTGTCTACGTGAACCACTCACGCGGACCAAAAAAGGGGTTTCCCTCCGTCTTCTGCGGTGGGAATGCCCAAACGAGACTAGATACCCGGGATGCCGAGCGCGTCGGGGGTGACGAAGCCGACCACCGCGAGCGCATAGAGAATCCCGACCGCGACGATCCAGGCGACGAACCCGATCGCGGCCGCAGATCCCCAGCCGCCGGGATAGCGCCAGTTGATGACGCCGACCCAGATGACCAGCATCAACAAGACGCCGAGGATGGGGATCCAGCCGACGAAAAAGCTCGTGATCGCCCACGCGGCCGCCCCGATGAGGGCGGTGACCGCTGCGTTCACGAAGCTCGCGTCTCTGTCTAACACCAGCCGCGCGCCTGCAAGAATCCCGATCGTTCCGACCAGTAAGCTCAGGACGAAGATCAGGATGGAGTCCGCGACGGCCATATTAGGGTTTCCAGCTCAGTTCGATTTCCACTGTCTCACGATTCCCCCGGAGCATCGAGGATCGCTCGACGGTCTCGACCGAGACATCGATATTGTGGGGCGGGTTGAGCGATACATTCTTGTTCCCGACCCGGATCGTGACCTCCTCATTCTCGCTCCCGAACTCCGTCGCGAGCTCTTGGAGGTACGCGGCGAGTTCCTCTCGTGGCAGTGTTTCATCGGCTGTCGTCCGTTGGGCCATACGGGAGTATCGGGTGCCTGTCCGCAAAAGTATGGGCCCTGAACATGTCGATAAGTGCTGTTTACTGGATTAGGGACCGTTGTAACATTCGACTAGGCGGAATCGGGACGAGCGGCGACTCAAAACAGATTCGCCTGCTGATAGACGGAAATCCCCTCGCCCGTGATCTCGTATGGTTTTTTCTCCCGAGAATGATTCGCGTCGCGGATCTTCTGGATCTCGATCGCCAGCCGCGTCTCGCGGAAGTCATCGGGCCTGACGTACTGCAGGATGAAGACGGCATCCGTGAGATACTCGACAATGCCGTACCGTGAGGCGTAGGGCGTCTCCTCTGAAGCCTCACTCGTCAACAGTGCGGTAACGCCCGCCTCTTTCAGACTCCGGGAGAAATCGTATATTTCGTTGCGGCGTTTTGCCCGATCCTGATACATCATCTCGAGCAGGGAGACCGAATCCAACACGAGCCGCGAGGCGTCGAACTCCGCGACGAGCGCGGGGAGTTCGTCGCGGATCGATGCCAGACTGTTGGCCATCTCGATAGGGTCGACATCGACGACGGCGAGCTGGCCGTCGGCGACGTACTCATCGAACGCGTACCCCTTCTCGGTCGCGCTGTTGATGACCTGGTCGCGGCTCTCCTCTAGGGTGATAAACACCGCGCGTTCACCCTGCTCGAGGCCGTGGTGGAGGAACTGGAGCCCGAAAGTTGTCTTGCCGGTCCCGGCGCTGCCCATTGCGACGATCAGTGAGCGTTCGGGGACGCCGCCCTGAATCATCCGATCGAGGCCGTCGATGCCGAGATCGAGTCGGGGGAGATCCGAGTCGATCTCCTCGTCGAAGTCGGGCTTGTCGCTGCCCTCGAGTACGAAATCGAGGTCGTCGAACCCCTCGGGGCCGGCGGCCGAGTCGGTATCGTCGCGTTCATCGGCAGTCGTCGGCGTTTCGACGTCCTGTAACGCCGACCCGAAGCCCTCGTCGAACAGGGAGTCGTCTGCCGGATCGGGAATCGACTCGGCAGCGTCAGACGACGCGTCGGAGTCCGACTCCGAATCGGAGCGAGGGTCCGCGCCCGACTCGGGCAATTCAGCCCCATCGTCGCTCTCGGGAGCCGCCGAGTCAGCCGTCGTGGATGGCGGCGTCGGCTTGTCGTCGGCCTCGTTCTCGAGAGCGCGTTCGAACCAGTCGTCGTTGTCGTCATCACTCACGGCGATCACCCGCTGGCCGCCGAGGTGAGAGGCGAGAGCGGAACGGGTGCCACCAGCGAGCCGAGCCGCTGGCACCGACGGCGATATGACATGGAGCGGATTCGAATAGACAGGCGCCATACTGGATACTGCGACGGGGTCGTCGCTGACGGATACCTGTCCGGAGTCATCCCATCCGGATTAAGCTTGTTGCCGGCAGCCGGACAAGCGTGGCTTTTTGACGACGGGGCGGGTATCCGCCGTCGATGGACGTCGCCGTCGGAATCGTCGCCCAACGTGATAACGAGCGTGCACAGGCACTCGCCGCGAGCCTCGTCGACGCCCTCGAGCGCGAGGGAGCCGGCGTCGTCGTCGACGAAGCGACCGGCGGGGCGGTCGAGGCGGATGCCGTCCCCGTCACCGCGATGGCAGGCCGCGACCTCGTCGTGAGCATCGGCGGCGACGGGACGCTGTTGTTCGTCGCCCGCGAAGTCGGTTCGACGCCGATTCTAGGAGTCAATCTCGGCGAAGTCGGCTTTCTCAACGCCGTCGCGCCCGACGACGCGCTCGGCGTCGTCACTGAACTCGTGGCGGAACTCGATGAAACAGGGAGCGTCGAGGAACGCGAACTCGCACGACTGCAGGCGACCGGTGTCGAAGAAAACTGGACGCTTGAACCCGCTCTCAACGAGGTCGTCGTCCACGGACCGCGACGAGGGAACGGCGGCGGCGCGACCGTTGCGATCGACGTCGACGGGCAACGGTACACCAAGAGCCACGCGGACGGCGTCCTCGTGGCCACGCCGACGGGATCGACCGCGTACAATTTGAGCGAGGGCGGACCGCTGGTCCATCCGTCCGCCGAGACGCTCGTCGTCGCGCAGATGGCCGCGACCGAGTCGATGCCCCCGCTGGTCGTCGAACCAGAGACCGAGATCACCCTGACCGTCTCCGGAACCGAAACCGCCTACGCGATCAGCGACGGGCGGAACCGACAGCGCCTCGAGCCACCCGCCACGGTTTCGATCGCGCTCGCGACCGAGTCCGTCAGGCTGGTTGGCCCGCAGGCGAACTTCTTCGACGGCCTCGACAAGCTCGAGTGAGCCCTAGCTGTCGCCTTCGACGAGCCGCTCTAAGTGCTCCGGTGGGACCGAGCCGCGGGCGACGTGGCCGTCCGAGACGAACGTCGGGACGCCGGTGACGCCCGTCTGCTGTGCCTCCGCGAATCGGTCCTCGAGTTCCGCACGGATGCCCTCATCCGCGACCGCATCGCGGATCTCGTCCGTCGGGAGGCCGATGTTCGACGCGAGATCGACCAGCACATCGACATCGCCGATGTCACGGTCGTCCTGCCATAGCGCCGTATAGATCGCCTCGTCGAACGCCTCCCACTGCTCGGGATACTCCTGCTTGACGTACCACGACGCGACCTGTGCGTCGAAGGAGTCGACATCGGTCGTGATCTCTTGGGCCATCTCGACGTCGTACTCCTCCTGGAGTCGGCGAACGTTCTGTTTCGCCTGCTCGTAGTACCCCTCGTCCTTGCCGTCGTCGACGTCGTGATCGATCGACCCGTCGGGATTGCGCTTCCCGCTGCGAAGGTCGAAGGGATGCCACTCGACGTCGAGTGGCTCGTCGCGGTCCTCGCGGTACTGTGCGAGCGAGCGTGTTCCCAGATAACAGAACGGGCAGACGTAGTCAGCGTAGATCTCGATTCGGTCGGTCGTTTCCGGTGTCGATCCGGTGTCAGCGTCAGCCATAGCACCGATAGGAACCTAATACGGAAAAGTCGCCGGTCACCGGCAGTCGACGTCGAGACGAGGTGTGGCCCGGTCCAGAATTTGGCCGGCAACCGCGTCGTTAGCTCTCGGATCCGGCGGCCGCGTCCGCGGCCTCGGTTTCCGACTCCGTCACGTCCGGCAGGTTCGGATCCCGGTAGGGGTTGCGCCCGTAGGCCGGCAGGTCGTCCTCGAGTTGGGACTTGAGGACACGACGCAGCCGATTTAGGCTCGTCGTGTCCAGCCCGTACTCGGCCGCGAGTCGCTCGAACGTCTCCTCATCAGTGATATCGTGTGCACGATACCGGCCGAACAGTTCCTCCATCCGGTCGGCGGAGAGCGTCTGTACGTCGATATCGTCCAACCCGAAGTACTGCTGGCGGTCGACGTCGACGACGTGGCGGATCACGACCAGCGCCACCTTCTCAATCGCGCGCTGACTGCCGAACTCGGTGAGGTCGATCTCGTCCATGACGCCCAGTGCGAGGTCGCGCTGCCACGGCGTCACCTCGAGGGCGTTACACAGCGCCTGTGTCGTTCGCAACCGGTCGAGGCGGTGGGCGCGCTCGCCGTAGCCCGGCGTCGCCGCGTGCTGTTCGTCGTGGAGGCGACGGACGCTCTCGGAGAGGTCCGCGTCGGGCGAGTCCGCACGGCCGATGACCGTCGCACTCGGCGTGACGACGCCCCACTGGCGGACCGTCGAATCGCGTTGCACGTCGGCCCGTGAGAGCGACCCGGAGCCGGGCCGGGTCTCGAGGCGGCGCTCGCTGTCGGGATCAGGTTCGACGCCGGCCGCGACGGCCGCGGCTCGCTCGGAATCTGGACCAGGGTCGGCACCGTCGTCTTGCATCGTCTGTCGCTCGGAGAGGGAGAGTGAAAAAGGCTCGCTCCGTTCAGTACACCAGTTCGATGGACAGACAGCCTTTCTAACAGGAATCAGGCGATACGCGTCTCTCGAGCAATATCAGGCGCTATCGCTCACTGCTCGATATGATCGGTCCGCAAAAAGCCCTTCGTAGCTTTACCTTGTGACCAGAGGCACTTAAAGAAGATCGCTCGATTCGATCGGCCTCCGTCACGACCGATCCTCGCTACCTCAGTCCAGGGATGCCGGTCAGAACCGCGAGTACCGTCGTAACCGGGAGGGACCGGTTCGACCGCTGGTATCCAGTGAGATGCGCCGCTATCCGGTTGAGACGCACTCAAGAAGGATCCGCTCTCCCGTCATAGCTACACATTGTGACCAGAACCACTTAAAGGGACGACGCCGGCACGAACTATCGGATCGCGGCGATCATCTCGTCGATGAACCTGTCTAGCCGTTCGGTATCGGGCCCGTCTCGGGCGTGGATCTCGGGGTCGATCGCTTTCGGCGGGTGGGCGAACTCGCGACCCACGGCGTCGCCAACGACGGCATCGCCGTCACCGTCCCGTTTCCGCTCGAGCAACTCGCGAGCGCGTTTGATCCGGTCGGCGTCGAAGACCGCGGGTGCCTGCTCGGTCAGAAATGTCCCGAACTCGAGGACCGGCAGGTCGTGTTCGCCGCGCTCACCGGTCTCTTTGAGGTAGTATGCGGACATGGACGCCCGGTAGATCATCAAGTTTCGCTTGACCGTGGGTTTCGTCTGCGTCTCGCTGAACCGCTCGTCGTCGGCCGGAACCGTCATCGTCCCGTCGTCAGTTTCGACGGTGTATTCCCCGGTACCAGCATCAACGATTGGGAAGATTTCGTCGTCAGTGCGGACCAGATGGTGCGAGACGTACTTGCGATAGTTGCTCGTCGCGATCCCGCGCCAAGTGTGGTAGATATCGATCGGGTTGTACGTCCGCTCGATATACGCAGTGAGACCGGCAGGATCGAACGCGAGCCGATAGCGGATCGGACTCCGCAGCAGGTCAATCGCGCCCTCATTGGAGTCGGCGAGCAGGCGTGCGAACGTCCGTACGTCCCACCCTTGATATTCGAACTCGCCGCGGTCCTCGACGATGGTTTCGGGGGCCGTCTCGAGATGGGCGTAGCGCCGCAGATCGGTCGGTGCGAAGACGAACCCGACGTCGTAGTCGCTGTCGGGGCTCGCCGCGCCCCACGCACGGCTCCCGCGGGCGACCGCCAGCGCGACCGCGACGTCGTGCTCGCGTTCGATCGCCGTCAGGTGATCATCGACGGTCTCGTCGGCGTGGTTCGGAACTGAAGACATGGCTGGAGCTGTGTGCGCCTAGAACGAAATGTGAAAAGACCGGGAAATATGAGAAGACTGGGTGACGAATGCCCTTCGTAGCTTCACCTTGTGACCAGAGATACTTAAATGGATGCCGCTGGAGACGTGGCCGGTCCGGACCGACCACCGAACGCGGTCAGCGGTGCGATTACCGACAGTCACCTCGCCGTTCAGGGCGGGTTTTTAGCCCTGTATCGTCCGAAAACAGACTATGACGAGTTCGGACGGTCGAACGGTGATGCCCGTCGACGAGGGCGCTCACATCGTCTGCCATACGAGACAGTCGCGAATAGATCACGGTTCCGAAACCAAGCGACGCAGAGGTGACCGCTTCGAGAGCGACCGCTCTCCTCGATTATGAGCCGTTCCGGCATTCGATCCGCGATAACGGGGGACGAATCGATCGTCAAGTGGTTCGTGCTCGATGCAAGTCGCCTGACCGTGACGGGACTCCTGACGATTGCCTCCTTCGTTCTCCTGACTGTCTTCGGAGCGCTCGATCTTCCACTCAAGTCGATATTGAGTGAGACCGATACGTTCGAAACGCTGTTTCAGACGCTCACCGGCGTCCTCATTACCGGGATGACGCTCGTCGTATCGGTCAATCAGTTGGCACTCTCTCAGGAGTTCAGCTCGCTGGGTCGGCAGCGAGAGCGAATGGATCGGTCGATGTCGTTCCGGAAGGAATCCGAGCGAGAGTTCCAGTGGACCGGTCCGCCGGAACCGGATCGCTTCCTCGAGACGAGAACGACCAGCTTCCCGTCATAGCTCTATAGGAACAACTGAAACGATTTACGCGCCGATCGCACAGCCGTCGTGCGATCGGGTGTGCAGTGACTTTCAGTGGCTACTATAGCTTGTAACCAGAGACGCGGAAAGAACAAGCGAGGTCGGAACGCCGCAGTACGCAGAGAGCGAGAACGTCGCAACTACCGAATTAGCACACCAGAGAACGGCGGTCTTCCCGTCATATCTCTACCTTGTGACCAGAGATACTTAAAGAAACGACGGCACTCGAGACAGTGACGGAAATCGGGAACTCGTCGAGCCAGTTACTGGTTCCGAAAGGTTGAATCGCCCGCTGCCCTGAATGCGGGCAATGAGTCATCAGTTGCCGGATGTGCAGGCGACGTCGCCCGACGTGACCGTCGGCCTGAGTCAGGTCGGCGTCACCGGCGTCGACAAACTCGTCAAGATCGCCCGCGAGGACAAGCGCCCGATCGTCCTCACCGCCGAGTTCGAGGTCTTCGTCGACCTCCCGGGCTGGCGCAAGGGCGCAGACATGAGCCGCAACATGGAGGTCATCGATGAGATCCTCGAAGACGCCACCCGCGAGGAGGCCTACGGCGTCGAAGAGGTCTGTGGCGAAGCCGCCGAACGGCTGCTCGAGCGCCACGATTACACGTCGAAGGCTGAGGTCTCGATGGAGGCCGAGTTCATGCGCCGCGAGCAGACGCCAGCGAGCGACCGCGAGACCCAGCACATGGTCGACATCGTGGCCTCGGCGACGGCGACCGAGGAGGGCACCCGCGAAGAGATCGGCGCGAACGTCACTGGCATGACCGTCTGTCCCTGCTCGCAGGGGATGTCCACGGCCCGCGCAAAGCAGACCCTCGAGGATCTCGGCGTCGAGGAGGAGACGATCACGGAGTTCTTAGACGAAGTGCCACAGCCGGGTCACTCCCAGCGGGGCCACGCGACGCTGACCGTCGAGGCCAACGGCGACCCGTCGGTCGATCTGAACGACATCATCGACATCGCACGGGACTCGATGAGCGCGCGGATCTACAACCTCGCGAAGCGGCCCGACGAGGATCACATGACCTACGAGGCCCATGCTGACGCGAAGTTCGTCGAGGACTGCGTCCGTGCGCTGGCCGAGGGCGTCGTCGAGGAGTTCGACCACCTGGCCGACGACGCGGTGATCACGATGAGCCAGTCCAACGACGAGTCGATCCACCAGCACAACGCCCACGCCGAGCGCATCGTCGAGATGGAGACGCTGCGCGACGAGATCGAGAACTAGAACTCGAGCGGCTCTGCTTCTTCCCACCGCGGAACGAATTCATCGTGGACGTTCGCGGCGAACTCGGGGTCTTTCAGGTCGATCATGCCGAAGGCCTCGCCCGATGAGAGCGGGTTTGGAACCTGAATGCAGATCTCGACGCCGTCGATGATGTTGAACGAGCCCGTGACGTCGTCGTGCGTGCGGACGTCGAAGTCGTCGCGTTGCTGTAAGGTCTCCCGATAGCGCCGACCCACTTCCTCCGACATCGAGCTGACCATCTCACGAGTCATCAACAGATCGACCGAAACGCCGCGGTCGATGGCATCCTCGAGTTGGGCGTTGATCTCCTCGCTGACCGCCTGCATGTCCCACTGCGGGGACGGATGCGATGACACCATCACGATATCGCGATCCGCGGCCGCGAGTCGCTCTAAGAGGAGATCGATCGTTTCCTCGGGGCCGACGGCAGCGGTCCAGAACTGCTCTTCGACTGGCTCGGCCGCGTCGAGTTCGTTGGCCAGATCGTCGACGATCGACTCGTACTGGTCGGCTTTCTCCTCGAGTTCGCGCTTCTTGTCCTCGAGAAGCCGATCGAGCGCCGTCGACGGCTCGACGGCAACGTACTTCTTCGGCCGGCTCGCTGTCTGGCTCCGGACCAGATTGTACTGTTCGATGCTATTCAACACGTCGTAGATCCGCCCCATCGGGACGTCACTCGCCCGTGACAGTTCCTTGGCCGTCGTGGGGCCGGTGCTGAGCAACGATCGGTAGGCTCGAGCTTCGTACTCGGAGAGCCCGAGATCCCTGAGATTGGCCATGTCTGAAAAGAATCGACCGAAGCGTCATAAACGCTGCGGTAGTTTGACATACAACCGGTCTCGGCCGTTTCGGGGCCGAACGTCAGTCGAGAACGGACTGAATCCGTTCGCCCAACTCGTCCGGAGTTTCGGCACTCTCTGACACACGATCACCGCGTTCGGCCCGCGCCGTTCCCGCTTTGAGGTCGTCAGCGTCGGGGATGACGACCTTTTCGTGGTCGGCCATCCGGAGCGCCGCTCGATGGAGGTCCGATCCGGGATCGGCGGCGACCCTGATCACCAGCGGCTCTTCGAGCAGCCGGGAGACAGCCGTCGCATAGCGGGCGACCTGGACGGTGAACCGGTCACTCGCCCCCGCGAAGGCCTCGAGGGTCTCGCGGGCGAACTCGCAGTAGCGGTCCTCACCGGTGAGGACGGCCAGATCAATCAACGCGTCCGCGAACGCGACGTTCGAATCGAGCGGCCGGAGCGGCCGCTCGCACAGACCGACGCCCTCCGCAGGACCGTCGAGGAATGAGTCCTCGTCGTGGAGCCGATCGATCGTCGCCTCCGCGACCGCCGTCGCGTCTGCGAGTGCGTCCGTCTCGAGGGTGCTGGCAGCCGTCGTTAGCGCTGCAAGCGCGCGGGCCTGATTCGCGAGCAGCGGGACCGCATCGCCGTCGGCATCGCGTTCGACGGCGTCGTCGCGTACGTGGGCGACGACACCCTCCTCAAGCAGGTCCTCGCGGAGGGTCGCGAGCGCGCGTTCGGCGTATCGGCGGGCTCGATCGTCGTCGGTATAGGCATAGTAGGTGAGTAGTCCCTCGATCGCCAGCGAATTCGAGCCGGCGAAGACGCCTCGATCGACCGGCGGCTCATCTGCGGCCGCTCGCTCGGTCGCGTCGAGGCTGTGGGCATCGTCCTTGCCGGGGGCCTGACTGTTCGCGAAGGCATCGGCATCGGCGTTCCACAGCGTCGTCGTCAGGAACTCGACCGTCCGATCGGCGGGGTCGCGGTACTCGTCCTTCCCCGTGTGAAGATAGGCGTTGGCGAACGCGCGCACGAGCGCGCCGTTGGAGTCCAAGAGCTTCTCGCGCTGGAGACCCGACCAGTCGCGATCGGTTGCGAAGCGATAGAAGCCCCCGTCATATTCGTCTAACAGGTTCGCGCCGACCGCATCGTACGATCGCAATGCCATCTCTCGGTCACGTTTGAGCGCGAACTCTAGGGTATCGGGCAACGGGAATTTCGGGCTCTCGCCCCAGCCGCCGGCGGTCTCGTCGTAGTTTTCCGAGAGTTGGCCGAGCATGGCCGACTCGATATCGGCCGTCAGTTCGCCGGCCGGCGGGTTGTCATCCCGGAGCGGCCGCGGGACGCGCGCTGCACCGCTGCCTTTCGTGTCCCACATGGTTCGGACGCTGTCGAGGACCTGTCGCATCCCGTCGGGGCCGAGATAGCCCGCACCGGTCAGGACTTTGCCGTCGGGTGCGAGAAAGACAGTCGATGGAAACCCGCCCATATTGTACCGGTCGCGGACGCGCGGGTAGCGGTCTACGTCGACCCGCACGGGAACGAAGCTGTCGTTGACGTTGGCCGCGATGCGGGGCTCCGCGTAGGTTTCGTCGTCCATCTCGTGGCAGTGGTCACACCACGTCGCGGTCAGCGAGAGCAAGACGGGAACGTCGGCCTCCGCTGCCTCGTCGAAGGCGTCCTGTCCCCACTCGCGCCACTCGACGCGGGTCGTATCGTCCATACCGGACCGACGTGAGTCCGCGGCGTAAGCCCTTCGTTCGCTTACGGATCGTCGAGTGGGCCGCGAGCGGACGGTAATTCCGTTCGTGGAACGAGAGTAAAGGATTTTCACCCTTCGGTGGCTATATCGGGGTATGCTCCGGTGGATCTTCGCGTTGTTGCTCATCCCGTTTCTCGACGCCGTGTTGCTCGCGGTGATCGTCACCCAATTCGGGTTCGTCAACTGGGTCGGGATGGTGCTGCTCGTCGTTCTGACGGGACTGGTCGGGATGCTCCTCGTCCGGGCGGAAGGGCGGCGGACGATTCGGAAGATGCAACGGACGATGGCCGCTGGCAAGCCGCCGACCAACGAACTGCTCGACGGGGGGCTACTGATCGCTGCCGGAGCGTTCCTGCTGACCCCCGGACTGGTGACCGACCTGATCGGCTTCCTGCTCGCCGTTCCGCTGACGCGGATCCCGATCCGTGCCGCCCTCAAGCGGTTCGTGATCGTTCCCTACGCGGACAAGAAGACGGGCGGATTCGCCAGCGGCAACGTCTGGACGGTTGGCTTCCCGAACGATGAGACGTCGGGCGGAGCCACCGAGCCGACCGACGGCGGGACGTACGATCTCGGCGATGACGACTACACCGTCGACGGAAACGATGACGAGTCGTACACAATCGACTTCGGCGACGAACGGACAGACGACGCGGACGACGAGCGAGACGACGACCCCCTCGCTCGGTAGCGGTTCGCACGGGTCCCAAAGAAAGAAACGCTTAAACGTCCCACCGAGCAACTATCGAGTGCGAAGAAGACGACAACGCGGGCCAATAGCTCAATTAGGTTGAGCGCCACTCTGATAAGGTGGAGGCTCTCGGTTCAAATCCGAGTTGGCCCATTTCTGCTGCGAACAACGCAAACGTAGTGAGCCGTGAGCAACAGAAATACAATCAACTTGGATTTGAGCCTTGGCAGTCGCAGCTGGTGAACGAAGTGAACCAGACCGTCTGCCTCTGGTTCAAATCCGAGTTGGCCCACTTCTCGCGATGAACTAACTCGTGAGTTGCGAGTACGTGCTGCCGCGAGGGTTTGAACTACGGAAGACGCATGCTCGCGAGTAAACGAGCGAGACCGTCTTCCGGTGGTTCAAATCCGAGTTGGCTCATATGTTTCCGGTAAGCAACATCGTGTGCCGTGAATACGTGCTGCTGCAGGGGATCAGGCTGCAGGCGATCGGGCTCGGCGTCGGCATTGTCACCGCCGCTATCTTCGCATTCGTCATCCGGACGACCGGACTCGTCTCACCGATGATCGACCTCTTCGAGGTTTCGGAGATTGAGGGCCGTTTGAGCCCTGTTTGCTCTCACTCGTCATCGCGATCATCGGTGCGTTCGAGCGCGGCGAGCAGCCACGTCCAGCAGTTGCCACCATTGGCCGGCGAGCCGTCCGCAAGGTGATCGAACCAGGGGTGGAAGTAGTCGTTAACCCACGCGGTGTCGAAGCCGGCCGCCTCGGCGAGTTCGACCTGGCGGAGACACTCCGCGGGCGAGAACTCCTCGAGAGAGGCGAACCATCCGAATCTCACCATGTGTTCGAACACGTTGTGACCGCTTCTATACCTAGTCAGAAGGGTGAAACTAACCGTCGCCTTCCAGGGCCGTCATGCGAACCGAAAGCCAGACCCCAGCCAGATGTACCTGGCGGACATAATACTATAAAACAATACATGAGTAGACACTTACATATAGATGATGGCACAGCAGCTGACGGTCGGTAGAGTCCGATTCGAACGGTCACTTCTACAGATTTCGACTGAAAAATAGATTACTGCGACCTCAGAGGCGTATTACTCGATTGGGGGGACAGTCTCTGGATGCGCCGGTGATCGACGCGAGAACTGTGGTCCAGATTCAGAAATAGAAATTGCACTGTGCCTCCGGATATCTGTCCGAGAACGGCTGAGATTGGCTGTTTGGAAACGATATTGGAATAGACCGGTAGTCCCTACTGCTTTCGATCTCAACTACCACTATTCAAATATATCTATAGTATACCCCAGTATTCTATTTGATATCCTACGAATAATATGCTTGAGTGGTCGCTGGTAACGATTTCGGCGGACCGAGATCACGATGGTATGCGATAACCCCGGACCGAGTACCGGGATCGATCGGAGGATAACGTTCGTTCCCGGACCCATCGAATTACACCCATATGTTTGTAACACAGTGTTGAGTCGCTCGAGACGGTCGCAGTGACCGGCCCGTTGGTCGCGGACTCACAGCTCCGGAAATTCGATGCCAGTCACGCGAATGATTTCGGCCTCGACGTCCTCGAACAGCGCACCCCACGCACCGATTGAGACGAGTCCGTCGCCGGTCTCGAGGAAGAGCGTCACCTGCCCGGCGAGGTCGGTATACGTGGGGTTTCGCGGCGGTTCGAGTTGCCCGCCCCACGTCGCCCGGACGAGGTCACCGCGAATCTCGACTCGCTCGCCGGTTTCGATCCGGCGGCCGATCACCTGCAGCGTCATCGACGTCCCGTCGCGGAGCAACGACGCGGCATCGTAGACAAACCCTTCGATGCTCACGTAGGTCGGGGGCTGGTCCCGATCGAGATGGAGTCGTTCGTTCTGTGCCCACAGACACGTCCGGAAGTACCAGTGCAAAATAAAGGAGAGAATCTCGTCACCGATCGTAATCCCGTAGGAGCGGTCGCTGTGGACGTTTGGAGCGAAGAACGCGTACCGACGATCGACGATCGCCAGGAACGGCCCCGGAATGGGACACCGTCGTATCTCGATGACGCCCTCGATGTCGGGAACATCGGCTTCGCCGGCGTCATAGACAGCGATCTGTATCAGAGCGCCGTTCATCGCGGCGGTCTCGATCGTCGTCCGCAACTCCTCGAGCTGGGATGGCGTGGCGGCTAGCGCGACGGAGACGTTCGACTCGGCGATTGCGTCCCCGGTACTCCTGAGGACCGTTTCGGTCCGCTTGAGGACGCTGATCCGCGATTCTCTCGGGTCCGGTCGCTCCCAGCGGTCCTCGATTTCGGCGGCGGCGTCCGCGAAGGTTTCGCTCTTCTGACGCAGTCGGTTGAGGACGTCGACCGGCTCGCGCGGCCGGGCGTGCAACCGGTCGCGCTCGAGGGTCTCCACGAATCCTTCCTCCGCTAACGAGCGGACGACGTCGTAGATCCGCGAGGACGAGACCGACGACTGCTGGGCAATCTCGGTCACAGGGGCGGTCCCCGACTCGAGGAGCGTCAGGTACGCCTCAGCCTGTTGGCCGGTCAACCCGGCATCCTCGAGCGCCCGTCGGAGTGTCTCTGTGTTCATACTTGTCCCTGTATCATGATCGTACAAAAACGTATGTGCAGCCATTAGACAATAAAATTACACAATACAGAGACATATAACTGCACAAATCACTCCACGGTAGAACGTACTTCTGTCCGATGGTTTCGAAGCGGGCATTCGTTGTTCACTAGCCGATACACAAACACGTTGTCAGTATCGATTCGCTCTCTGCAGGGGAACAAAGCGATTCAGCCGCTGAGGGGCGACTTTAGCGCGAGGAGACCGGTGACGCTTGCGCTGGTAATCCGGCGGTGGCGAGGAACGGGTGGGAGGTCCACCGCGATTCGAACGGCGGTCGTCAGTTAGCAGCGCTCGTCGGACCGCTTGACCGTGACTGTCGTCGAGAGACCGTCACAGGAGAGTGTGAACGCGCCTGGCTCGACTGCCGTTCGGCCGCGGGAGTCGGTCACGGCGAGTGCGTCGTTCGGAATCGTCACCTCGGTGGTCGTCGACTCGTCGGGCTCAAGGCTGACTCGCGCGAAGCCGACGTGCTCGCGGACGGGCCGAACTCGCGAGCTCACGTCGTCTCGCAGGAAGAAATCGACCGATCGATTCCCCGGCCGATCGCCGACGTTCTCGACGGTGATCGACGCGGTGATCGATTCGGCGGGCCCGATCTGCGATTCCGCGACCGACAGGTTCGAACACGCGAACTCGGTGTAGCTCCCGCCGTCGCCGAACGCATAGAGTGGATCGTACGTATCGGGGTGTTCGTCGGCACCGATCGGCGTTGGATGCGCGACGTGGTTGAACGTCGACGAGAGATCGCCCGCCGAGCGCGGGACGCTAATCGGCAGCCGACCCGCCGGATCGAAGTCGCCGAACAGCACGTCAGCGATGGCCTCACCGCCCTCGCTTCCTGGATAGTACGAGTACAACAGCGCATCGGCGTTGTCGGCGGTCCAGGAGAGCGCCAGCGGCCGGCCCGCGATCGCGACGACCGCGAGCGGCGTCTCGGTCTCGTGGACCGCCTCAAGCAGGTCGCGCTGGGCGGCCGGGAGTTCGAGTCGCGACCGCGTGGGGAAGTCCCCGGTCGGGCCGACGAGACTCTTCGGGCCGAACTCGTGGTAGTACCAGCCCTCGCCGACGGCGACGACCGCCACGTCCGCGTCCGCCGCTGCATCCGCGACCGCCTCAAGGTCCCTCGTTCACTGAGCGTCGCTCCCTGCTCGTATTGGACCGTCGTCTCGTCGCCGGCGCGGCCCGCGATCCCCTCGAGCACCGTCGTCCCCGAGTCCGGATCGGGATCCTGCACGCTCCAGCCGCCGTACTGGTTGCACAGGGAGTCGGCGTTCGGCCCCGCGACGAGAATCGAATCGAGGTCGTCGGCCAGCGGAAGCACGCCGCCGTTCTCGAGGAGGGTCTGTGACTCGCGGGCCGCCTGGAGTGCGGCCCGCCGGTGGGCCGACGCGCCGACCGTCGTCCGAACCCGCTCGACGTCGACGTAGGGGTCCTCGAAGAGGCCGAGCGACGCCTTCAGCTCGAGGATTCGGGAGACCGCGTCGTCGATGCGCGCTTCGGAGAGGTCACCGGCCTCGACGAGGTCCCGAATGTGGGCGGTGTACTCGTCGCGGCCGATCGAGATCAGGTCGAGCCCCGCGTCAACGGCCGTTCGCGCCGAATCCCGCTGCGACGCCGTCACGCGGTGGTCCTCGTGGAGATGGTCGATCCCGCCCCAGTCCGAGGCGACGGCACCGTTGAACCCGAGCCGTTCGCGCAGGAGTTCGATGAGGTACCGCCGGGAACCGTGGGCCGGCTCGCCGTCGATCGAGTTGTAACACGGCATCACGACCGACGCCCCGGCGTCGATGGCCCGGGCGAACGGCGGGACGAACAGCCGGTGGATCGTGCTCGCCGAGCGATCCACCGCCGCGGCGTCCTCGCCGCCCGCGGGGTCGCCGTAGGCGGGGAAGTGTTTCGCCGTCGCGGCGACCCGCGGGCCGTCCGCCTCCGACTCGAGTCCGCGAACGGTCGCGCCGGCGAACGCGCCACAGAGCAGCGGGCTCTCGCCGAAGGTCTCGAAGGTGCGGCCCCAGCGCGGATCGCGAGCCACGTCGCAGGTTGGGCCGTAGTTCAGATTTGCACCCGTTGCACGCATCTCCGCAGCTGTGATCTCGCCGGCCAGACGCGCGTTCGCCGGGTTTCGGGTCGCTGCGACGCCCAGACCGTGAGGGAACACCGTCGCCCCGTCGACGTACGCGTGGCCGTGGACGGCGTCGACGGGGAGCAACAACGGGATTCCGTGGTGCGTCTCCTCTATCGCGACTCGCTGTAATCGGTTGGCGATCTCGGCGACTCGTCGGGGGTCGCGATGCGGGGAAATACCGATCCCGAATGCCGCGATCGTCCCGACGCCCTCATCGCGTACGAGCGCCGCCGTGTCGTCGACGCTCAGTTCGGTATCACCCATCGATCCGACGTACGCCCCGACGAGCTGACCAACCTTCTCGGTCAGCGTCAGGCTCTCGGGATCGGGTATCGGACAGTCGTCGCTCTCGGAAGGTCGTTCTCGACCAGTCATTCCTTCGTTTAATTGGTTCGACACCTCTTAAAATTAGGTGCTCGAGAGAAGGGACGACGCGAGTCGAATCGAACGGCGACGGAGAGCGGTCAGTCCGTAGACTGGGATGGAGACTGGGACCCACCGTCGCTCGGGTCGCCGTCGTCGGCCAGCGGCGGCGTCGACCAGTACTCGTGGTCGGAGACCTCACGGAAGCACGCTACCTCGTGGTCGTCCCCAGATGGACGGAGTCTGGGTCGGTGCGCCGGCATGCCTCGCGGGCCTCGGGACACCGTGTGTGGAACCGACAGCCGCTTGGCGGATCCGTCGGATCTGGAATGTCGATCGTTCGAACGGGCGGCTCCGCGGCGTCGGTGCCGGCGTGGAGGTCCGGCGTCGCCCACCTGAGCACCTTCGTGTAGGGGTGTTTCGGGTCGTTGATCACCCGTTCGGCGGGACCGATCTCGACCAGTTGGCCGAGGTACATCACGCCGATCCGACCGCTGGCGTGGGACGCCAGATACCGCGCGTTCGAGAGGTCATGCGAGACGAACACGAACGACGTATCGAACTGTCCCTGCAACTCGAGCAGCAGGTCCATCATCTCGACGCGCAGGGAGACGTCCAGCGCCGAGATGGCCTCGTCAGCCAAGATCAGATCTGGATCCATCAACAGCGCACGGACGAGCGCGACGCGCTGTTGCTCGCCGCCCGAGAGCTGGTGGGGGTAGCGGCCGGCGTAGTCGCTCGGCGGCGTCATCCCGACGCGCTCGAGCATCGAGAGCACCTCTCGGCGGCGGTCACCGGCGCTCATGTCGGCCTGCCAGCGTTTGAGCGGGGCCTCGAGGATCTTCAGCACCCGGCGGTTCGGGTTGAGTGCGCTCCCGGGGTCCTGATGGATGATCTGGAGCGCGCGGCGGATCTCGTCGTGGGGAATCGTCACATCACCGCGGCCGTCCTTCGTGTCCCAGACGTCCTGTCCGCGATACCGGACGCTACCGCCGGTCGGCCGCTGGAGTCCGATCGCCGTCTTTCCGAGCGTGGTCTTCCCGCAGCCCGACTCCCCGACGAGGGCGACGACGTCGTTTTCCCCGATATCCAGCGAGACGCCGTCGACGGCTCTGACGGTCTCCGGATCGCTGAACTCGAGCAGCCCCTGACTCTCCTCGAAGTGGACCTCGCACTCCTCGAGCGAGACAAGCGGCTCCCCGGTCATCGCTGCTCCTCCGTGACCGACGCCTGCGGATCCCCGTCCGCTGCGTCGACAGTGAACGGTACCTCGTCGGCCGCGTCCTGCCAGTGGAAGCACGCGGTCTCGTGGTCCTCACTGGCCTGCTGGAAGGCCGGGTCGTCGGCGACGCAGGTCTCGTCGGCGAGGGGACAGCGCGGATGATAGGAACAACCCGCGGGGACGTCGACCGGGTCTGGGGCCGAGCCCTCGATCGGTCGCATCTCGGAAAGCGGCGCGTCGAGGTTCGGCGTCGCGTTCAGCAGGGCCCGCGTGTAGGGGTGCGCGGCGCGGTGTAAGATCTCCTCGGTCGGGCCGAGTTCAATCAGTTCGAAGGCGTACAAGACGGCGATCCGGTCGGCCAGTTCGGCGACCAGCGGCAGATCGTGCGTGATGAACACCATCGTCAGATCGTACTTCTCCTGGAGGGCCTCGAGCAAGGAGAGGATCGAGCGCTGCATCAGCAGGTCCAGCGCCGCCGTCGGCTCGTCCATCACGAGCACTGCCGGCTCGAGGACGAGCGAGAGCGCGATCAGCGCCCGCTGTTGCATGCCGCCGCTGAGTTCGTGCGGGTAGGAATCGAGGACGCGTTCGGGCTCGAGGTAGAGGTCCGAGAGGAGTTCGCGGGCGCGATCCATTCCGGCCTCGACGTCGTACTCGTGGGCCTCGAGCGTCTCCTCGAAGTGCTTGCGGACCCCCATAGTCGGGTTGAACGAACTCATTGCGCCCTGGAACACCATGGAGATTTCCTCCCAGCGCAGTCCCTTCAGCGCTCGATCGCTGAGTTCGAGGACGTCGACGGGCTCGCTATCCTCGGGATAGTAGGTGATTTCGCCTGACAGGACGCCGGGGTCGACCACCGCGTCCAGCATCGACGAGGCAAGCATCGACTTGCCGCTGCCGCTCTCGCCGACGACGCCGATGATCTCGCCGCGCCGAACGTCGAGGTCGACGTCGTCCAGCACGCGAGAGACACCGCGATCCATCTCGAAGGCGACCTCGGCGTCCCGTATCTCGAGGATTCGGTCGGTCGCGCCGTCCGCATCGCGCGTTCGATCGGTCGTACTGTCTGTACCGCGTGTCGTCGTCTGCGTGTACGTGGGTTGGGTGTCTCGTTCAGTCATTGCTTATACCGGTGGGTTGACCTCGTGGTCGGTATCGTCTTCCTGGATCGTCTCGCCCTCGTGGCGGGTACGGACCCGCGGGTTGAACAGGCGGTCGGTCCCTGTGAGAGGAGGATCAGCGCCATCGACAACACGATGATCGGGAGCATCGGGAAGAGAATCATATACGACTTACCCGAGACGGACAGGGCGTTGTTGACGTTGTACGCCCAGTCGAGCATCACGCCCCAGTTCTCGGCCGTACTGCCGCCGAGTAGCCCCAGATAGTACAGCGCGATGCTGTCGTAGACGACCCGGCGAGCCGCGTAGACGAAGTTGACCGTCACGTACGGCATCAGGTTCGGTAGGATGTCCTTCCGGATGATCTGTGGGGACGAGATCCCCATTGTGCGCGACGCCTCGACGTAGGACTTCTCGCGCAGGGACAGCACCTGCGAGTGGATCGTCCGCGCGAGCCCCGCCCAGACGTTGACCGTGATGAGGATCCCGATCACGTACGGCGAAGAGGGCTGAATGATCGCCACGAGCACGACGACCAGCGGCAGGCCGGGGATCGACATCGCGACGTCGACGATCGTGTTCAGCACCGACTCGACGGTACCGCCCTTGTATCCCGAAACCGTCCCGACAACAGTCGCCATGGCCGTCGAGAAGACCCCGCCGGCGAGGATCATCTGGAGCATTCCGGGTGTCGCCCAGAGCAGCCCCGAGAGGATCCCGACGCCGTTGTCGAAGGTCCCCAGCGGGTAGCGCCAGTCCTGAAACGGTCTGACCCCCACCTGATCTTGCTCCAATGAGACCGGGCTCTGCGGTGCCTCGAGTTGCCAGGGCGAGCCGAGGAGTCGGAGCACGTCGTTCAACACGGTGTACCTCAGCTGGTGGAGCCAGACGAGGATTGCCGTCGCGACGAAGGTCGTGAGGAGGATCAACGCGACCTTCGTTCGCCAATCGGACCACGCCACTTTGAACGGGGCGACGACCGACTCCTCGAGTAGCTCGCGTGCCTGCTGACGGCGGGTAATCTCCGTGAATTCCGACTCGCCGAACATTCCGGTGGTCCCGCCGTCAGTACGCGGGCCATCGTCTGTGTGAGAGTCGCCGTGGCTCCCATCACTTCGGGGGCCGTCGTCCGTCCGGCAATCGTCGTCGGTGTGGGTATCGTCCTCAGTACGCTTCACCGTCATCACCCGATTTGATCCGTGGATCTAGCATGCTGTACGTGATATCAGCGACGAACGTCGCGATCACGACGCAGATCGTGATCACGATGAACGTCCCCATCATCAGCGGGACGTCGTTGTCGTTGATCGCCTCGAACATCCAGTAGCCGACGCCGTGGTACTGGAAGATCTGTTCCAGCACGACCGACGACCCCAGCATGAACCCGATCGAGAGGAGCAGGCTGGTGTAGAGCGGCAACACGGCGTTACGTCCGACATAGCGAAGCGCGATCCGCCGCGAGGGCAGGCCGCGGAGTTCGGCGACCCGGACGTAGTCCTCGCCGAGCGTCTGGATGCTGTTGCCCCGCATCGAGAGGGCGAGCAGTCCGTAGCCGGTGATAATATACGACAGGGCCGGTAGCGTCGCGTGTCTGAGCGCACCCGTGACGAACTCGAGGGTGAGGCCGGGGTCGACCCGTGGTGGCTGCCGCCCGCGCGGCGGGAACAGGTCGAGGATCGGTGCGTCGCTGTGGCCGACCCAGAGGATCAACAGAAACGCAGCGACGAAGTAGGGAATCGAGGTCGTGATGATGCCGACGATCGTGTTCGCCAGATCGAACGTCGATCCCTCCCGGTAGGCCATGATCGCGCCGAGAGCCAGGGAGATCGAGAACATGCCCAGCGTCGCGAGCGACATCACGAGCAGCGTCCACGGGACGGCCTCGGCGAGCGTCGTACTGACGTCTTGGCCGGCCACGAACGAGTAGCCCAGATTTCCGTCGAGCAGTTCCGACATGTACGTCACGTACGCCTCGGTCACCGACGCGTCCGGGTCGAACATGAGGCGGCTCTCGATCGATTGACGCACGACTTCCGGGTCGATGTTGCTGTTCTGGACGATCCGATCAACCATGTGATCGACGAGCGATCCTGGAACGCTCCAGGCCAGCCCGAACGCGATCGTGACGACCGCCCAGAGCGTGAACAGTGCTTGTCCGGTCCGCTTGATGTACCAGTTCATAGCAAAAACAATGTGCGATCCGGTCAGTCGTCGAACTTCAACAGCCCGGGCGAATCGTATCCCTCGAGGCTCTCGTCGATCTTGGGGAGCCACCACATCGGCCAGTAGGAGTAGAAGTGGGAAATGTCGTCATCGGGAATCTCGAATCGGGCACCGTTGACGAACGACTGCTCGTACTTCTCCATGATGTAGACGCAGGGAACGTCCTCGTTGACGACTCGGGCCAGCCGCTCGACGATTGCCTCTTGTTCGGCCTCGTCGGTGGTCGTCGCGAGTGCCTGCAGGTCCGACTCGACGTCGATCGTCTCCCCGTCGATCTCGACCTCGGTCGGGTAGTTGGCGAAGTGGCTCTCGGTGTCGCGCAGCCGATTCCGGAGGATGTAGTCGAGCGAGAAGTACGGATGGTTCATGCGGGGTGCGCCGCCCTCCGTGTGCTGGTCGATGAAGACCTCGGGGCCGGAGCCCACGTAGCTCCCGGGACCCTCGGACCGGGGATCACCGGACGCGTCCCAGCCGGTCTGGTTGAGATGGTCAACGACGGTCTGGGCGGCGTTCGCCCAGTCGGACCAGGTCTGTGGATAGGTCAGTTCGACACTGATCTCACCCATCTCGTAGCCGGCCTCGTTGAGCAGTTCTTCGGCCCGCTCCGGGTCGTGGTCGTAGACGGTGAAGCCCTCGGGTTCGGTGGATCCAAGCCAGTTCTCGACGCTCGCCCACGTGAGCCCGGTCGGCGCGGGATGGTGGCTGATCTTCGTGCTCTCGCCGACGCTCCTAATGACCGACTCGCGGTCGATCGAGTGGTAAAACGCCTGTCTGACCGCCCGCTGGTCCCAGGGTTCGACGTCGTGATCGAACCAGATTGCCATGCCGAAACCGCCCGGAACTTGGAACTCGTGGACGTCGTCGGGGAACTCCTCGAGGACGTCCGGCGGGGTAAACAGGCTGTGTTGCCCGTCGGTCTCGTTGTTGATCAGCGACTCGTGGGCAGCGTTGTTGCCGTCTCGGAACTCGACCCGGTAGCCGTCCCAGTTGTAGCGATCCGCTAGATGGTGATCGGCGTAGTCCTCGAGGCCGTCTCGAGGTTCGGTCTGGGAGTAGGTGTCGTTGTGTTCCGTCAACGCGAGCGGCCCCGACGGATCGGGGGTTTCGATATCGACGCCTGCGGGGTCGTCCTCCCAGTTCTCATCCTCGAAGTCGTCCGGCGAGTAGGCGGCTAATTCGCCCAGCAGCGCGTAATCGACGAGATCCGTGTTCGTTCCCTCGGGATAGGAGACCGTCAACTCGTAGTCGCCGGTCGCCTCGGCGTCGTCGATGAACTGCCAGATCGGCTGGTCCGCCGCCTCGAAGACCTCGAGTTGGAAGACGAGGTCGTCTGCGGTAACGTCGTCACCGTTGCCCCAGGTGAACTCCTCGGAGAGGGACAGCGCCATCTCCCCGTTGTCGTGATTCCACTCCTGAATGAGATGCGGGTGAAACTCGTCGTCCTCGATCAGGTACTGGGTCCACTGGGCGTACAGACCGAACTGGTCGTGTGGGATCTCCCAGCCGACGAGGAGGTTCCAGTGGTAGTTGCTGGCGGGAAAATCAGTCTGAGTGGCGAGGAACCAGTTGCCGTCGTCGGTGCCGCCACCGAGACAGCCGGCGACCGCGGCAACCCCCGTCACACCAGCGAACGATACGAATTCGCGGCGGGATACTATATCGCTATAGCCCCCACTTGTTGGACTGGCGACCATACATCCCTAGTCAATGACGCACATACATAAGTGTAGGGATGTATTTAATGTGAACTAGCAACCGGAGTAAATATACGTTCTGGGAGGGAAAATACATCCCGGAGTGATTATGCTGGGAATCCGCGATCCGAACGACGAGAGCACCGAACGACAGAAGATGCGATTTCAATCGGCCGACCAGTCGGTCCGCTCGGCGAGCCAGTCGGCTGTTTCCTCGGCAAGGTCGTGGAACTCATCGTCGCCCTCGTCGGCTAGTTCTCGGAGTGGTCGAATCGCGTCGGTCGCCTCGGCGAACCCCAGCGCGCGGACCGCGTGTGCGCGAACGAACTCGGCGTCGTCCGCGAGTCGGTCGATCAATGCGTTGACTGTCGGCGTCGCAGCCGTGGGATTATCCGCGGCGACGTTCGCGATGGCGTCGATGGTCGCCGCGCGAGCGAGCGGCGGGTCATTCGAGAGGGCGGGCGAAAGCTCGTCGAGACGGTCGGCGATAGCATCGGGTGCAGTCGCCGTGACCTCGACGAGTGCGTGTGCCGCGAACTCCCGTATCCCGTTTACGCGCGCTCTGTCTTTCGCGATCTCGTCTCGCCGGGACGCCAAGAGGTCCGTAATTGCGTCTCGCTGTTCACTGGGTCGCTCGCGCAGTTCCGCTGACTCTGGTGCCCAGACCGCCGGCGGATCGGCTACCACGTCGAGCAGGGCGTCCGCCGCTGGGACGAGCTCGGTCGGATCGGCCTCGAGCAACGGCGTCAACGCTCGCACCGCTCTGTGACCGGTCTGTGGCGGGTGTTCGTCGAGTTTGTCGACCAACAGCGGGAGTGCCGGACGGACTGCATCCGGATGTTCGTCCGCGACGGGTGCGAGGACGGCGGTAGCGATGCTCCCCACGACAGGAAACTCGTCGTCGAGTCGTTCGATGACACTGTCGCTGACCGCAGCGACGCGGCCCGGATCGTCGGCGGCCACGACGCGCAAGCACTGCAACGCGGTGGTGCGAACTTGCCCCTGCTCAGCATCGAGTAGTGCGACGACTGCATCGATATCGACATTCTCAGGGTCGTTCTGTGCGGTCTCGAGGAGTACCTGATCGTCCGGGGCCTGCATGGACATGGCTAACACCCATTATCGACAAGCAAAAGAATGCACCGGTCACCCGGCCGACTCGAGTCGGCACAGCGGGCGGTGGCGCGGCTGACGGTGACGTGAGAGACTGTGGCAGGAGATAGAAGACGCTACGGCGACCGTCGGTTGCACTGCCACAGGACGACGGCGAGGCCGACTCCCGTGAGCCCGAGAATCCCGAAGACCAGCAACGAGACGACGAACGCGCCCTCGGACTGCTCACCGAGTGCCATCGCCGCCCCATTCAGGACGCCCATCACGGTGACGACGACGAGCATGAGATAGAAGTACGAGGCATGGCCACAGAGGATGTCCCAGAACTCCTCGGACGCGTTCATCGTCTCACCCTCGACGGCGGACCGGTATGGCGACGCATACCTATCCTTGCCCACTCGTCAGTATTAAAACATACCGCCGCAAGAGGGATATGACCGGATAGTCGCGGTTCAAGAGAACGGCGGACGTTCCGACCACTCGCTTGAGCAGGGGCTGGCGACAACAACAACGCTCGGTCCGCGTCACGTTGTCACTACCATATAGACACAGTCACGGCAGACGACCGAGACGCCAAGTCGGCCGAGAGTGGGTAGGAAGGAACAGAACTGCACTATTTCCTCATCGCGGCCGGTTTGCCCAGTCGCGTCGTGTCCGTCAGTGGGATACGTTCTTGACGATGGCCACGTCGATCCCCGCATCGGCGAAGTGCTCCGTCCAGCGCAAGAGCGTCTCGTCGGCGGGACGACTCCCATCGCCAATCTTGAGGGTGGACGACGGCACTGGTGACGCCGACTTGCTTCGCGAGGTCCCACTGCTCGTCGGGCTCGAGCGGTAACACGAGTGAACGTTCTCTGTGAACCGCCCGTTGCATCGGCACGGAAGGGCTTCAACCTTGTCCCGGAACGCCCCGATCGATGCTGTCGCGGGGCCACCAGTGACGCGTTCACAGCTACCCGTTCGAGGGCCGTTCGCCTCGGTCTTCTCCTCGAGCGGGCGGGTTGGCACACGAGAAATCCGTCTCGATTACGGTACGATCGGTGCCAGCAATGGTTCGCGAGACACCAGGAGAACGACGTTATTGCTCGCGAAGAGGGCATACAGGACCACGACGGTCAGGACGAAGCCGACGTCGAACGGCCTCGAAAGGATATAGCCGATCACGAGCACGAACCCGGCATAGATGAGAGCCGCGAGAACGACGCCAGCGAGTCCGAAGAGGCCGTGAAGCCAAACCGTAACGGGATTGATCTCGTAGGCGTACGGGACGGTGAAAAACAGGATCGTCGCGACGAGATCGACGAACCAGACACCGAAAAACGCGGCGCGGAGGCCAGTAGTACCTGGTCGATCTAACCTGATCCCGAACGAGGACGTTTCTGCCATCGTATCTAGATCAATGCGACTCTGAGCATTACGCATTGTACTTGCTGATTCCGGCCGGTGCGATGGGTTCACAACCAGCAATAGTGGCGGGGACGCCACCGCCATGAACGGGCTCGAGCGGTGGCAAATGCCTCGCTTCGGTCGACCGTTCACACGGCGTTCGTCTCACTCATCGGCTGAGAGGCGTTGGAAATCGGGGTCGGGACACCCGTTGGGTTTCGAGGGAACGTGTCGATACGCGTGCAACTCGCCGTCTGTGGCGGCAGTCAACAAGATGTCGTCCGGCTCGATATCGTCGAACCGGTCGACTGATAATACGAGCTGCTCGACGACCGCTTCGCCGTCCTCGAGCAGGAGGACGACGTGCTCTCCGTCAACGATCCGGTCGACGACGCCGATGTACAGATCGGAGCCCTCGAGGATATCGCTGATCGCGCCATCCGCCGAAGACGTGCCGTGAGATGGGGGCCGTGTGCGCCCTGCACTCGGTGCGTGATCGGGTCGGTCAGGCAACTCCCCGGGACTCGCACCAGCGGTCGTCACTGCGGCGATCGCTCCCATGCAGAGTGCGCCGACTGTTCGGAGGACTGTCCGTCGCGGTCGTCGGGATTGATCCGACATACCATCCTTGGCCGCGGATTGACTGATAAACCCTCGGACGATCCGATCGCTCTCGCTTACCTGGTCGACCGAACCCGTCTTTCGGGCGACTTCTTTACGAAGATCTATTCAATTCTATATGTTCATAGAACTATTTTATATCCAATGTATTCTTTCCTGTACTGCATCGGTATTCGTCTGTAACTCGAAATGTGCTTGTTACCGAATCACAAGCCCATATGCTCCGCTTCGAAAGAAGATCGAAAGTTCGAGCGGCATATCTCAGGTTTTCAGTTAAGACTGGGTACAAGCGCCCCGGACCCCAATTTGAGGGAGTTCGTGAAGTTTCCGTATGATCAATGACTCCATCGTCGGCCTACAAAATTACCAGTGAGAGATATATTATGGAAATCAGAACTCGGACGAGAGCGACCGATGGGGGAGAGAGCCGCGAACTGTCCCGAACCCATAACAGCGGTACGATTGTCACGCTTTTTGACTGAGCGCTCGGACGGAGGCGAGCGACTACGGATCGCGACAGTCGCAGGCACCGGTCTCGAGCAACGTGGCGACGTCGTACTGTCGGCCACACTCCTCACAGAGGACCTGCACGTCGGCGAGGACGCGGTGTGAGCCGAGTTGTAAGTGCCCGGCGTCTCGCAGCCGAGCGAGTTTGCTCTCAGTCACGGCGACCGTCCGCTGGCGGAGGCCCTCGATCGTTCGGGACTCCGTCTCCCGGGTATTCTCGTCGGTGTCCGGGAGCGATGCGTCCCGGTAGCCCGTGAGATACGACCGGATCGCGCCGTAGGAGACGAACTCCGATCGTAGCGTCTCGACATCGATACCTGCTCGCTCGAGTCGGCGTCTGGCCGCAGTTTGCTCGCCACGGGTGCCTTCCTCCCCCTCGAGGAGGGCGTACAGCCGGCCGACGTCGTCGGTGAGTGGATCGACGTCGGCGTCGGCGAGTACGGTCCGGAGGAGTCGCTCATTGAACGACTCGGCGAGCGCCCGCAGACTCGTTCGATTCTCCGAATGAGTCCATTGCGCCTCGAGTTCGTCGCCGACGCCCTCAAGGTTGTACGTCCGGATGAGACGCAAGACTTTCGGATCCGGTCCCGGAGCCGTGTGCTGCTCGGTCATCGGATGGGACATTCCAGAAGACGATGAAAGTCGTTTCGATGATGTTTTCGATCGTTTCTCTTTCCGAAACAGACAATTCGGAAACCGAGATTTCTATCCCGATATATGGTCTCTCAGCGGTTGATACCGATCGTGCAGCTCTCACGTTCGACCTGCACGGCCAGTATTTCGCCTAGCGAAATACGATCTGTTAGCCGTACGCGAGCGTCACCTTGATCTCACCGGCTTTGTCTCGAAGCCGGGTCGGAAGCTCGTCGTGGACGCACTCGTCGGTGAACCGGCTGGTCGGCCCGAAGACGCCCAGTCCACCGAGAAATTCGTCGTCGGGCGTATAGACGGGAACGGCGACGCCCCGAAGCCCATCCATGTGTTCCTGATCATTGACTGCATATCCCCGCTCGCGGATGCCCTTGAGTTCGTCGAATAGCGCCTCGGAATCGGTGATCGTGTTCGCCGTGTTCGCCTCGAGTCCCTCCGTGTCGATGTAGTCGGCGACCGCGTCGTCATCCCACTCCGCGAGAATGACTTTGCCCGACGCCATCGAGTGGAGCGGCCGCCGGCGACCGATCATCGTGTTCGAGAGGCTGCCGTAGCGGTGGACGTAGACGGCCTCGCCGTCCTCTTCGACGACGAACACCGCGCGTTCATCGGTCGCCTGCCCGAGTTCGAACACCGCTCGCTTGGCGGCCGTGTATCCCACTCTCCGGGATCGAGCCCGTTCGCCGAGTTCAACGAACCGGAAGCCGAGGTAGTACTCCCCGTCGCGCTCGATCACGTAGCCTAGATCGGTCAGCGTCTGGAGGTGGCGATAGACGGTACTCTTGGGGAGGGTCGTCCGCTCGGTGAGCGCTGCGATCGTGACCCCTCCTCGTCTTTGAGCGCCTCGAGGAGTGCGAACGTTTTCCGCGTCGTTGAGACACCAACCCCGTCGGCCTCGGTCTCGTCCCGATCCGTACCCATATCCGGAGGTATTCACACGCCACAATCAATGTTCCGGATACTGAAACACAGGTGTCGTCAAGCGGAACGGTCGTCCCGGATTCGAGTTCGAGCGAGCGTGGCGAGGGGACGAGTCGGATGACGAGTCCGAAAGACGAACGCGGACGAGGGACGAAACGAGACAAACGGAGACGAAAAGCGAAGAAAACGGGTTGAACCGTCGGCTCGCGTCGCTACTGGTAGGCGGGGATACCGGTGAACTCCTCGCCGAGGACGAGCGTGTGGATGTCGTGGGTGCCCTCGTAGGTGTAAACCGTTTCCATGTTGGCCATGTGACGCATCGGCGAGTAGTCAGTGGTGATGCCGTTGCCGCCGAGCATCTCGCGGGCGATCCGAGACTGGTTGCGGGCCATCCGGACGTTGTTTCGCTTCGACATCGAAACGTACTGTGGTCGCATCTCGCCGCGCTCTTTGAGTTCAGCGAGCCGGTGGGCCAGCAGCTGAGCGAGCGTGATCTGGGTGCCCATCTCCGCGAGCTTGCGCTGTTGGAGCTGGAACCGACCGATCGGGCCGCCGAACTGGTCGCGGTCCTTCGCGTACTGGCGGGCCTCCTCGAAGCAGTCTCGCGCCGCGCCGACCGCGCCCCAAGCGATGCCGTAGCGGGCCTGCGTGAGACAGGACAGCGGCCCCTTCATGCCGGTGACACCGGGGAGGACGTTCTCCTCGGGCACGTGAACGTTGTTCAAACCGATCTCGCCCGTGATCGAGGCACGCAGCGAGAGCTTGTCGTCGATCTTGTTGGTCGTGACGCCGTCTCGGTCGGTCTCGACAAGGAACCCGCGAACGGGATCGTCCTCTGCCGATGTATCGCGCGCCCAGACGATGGCGACGTCGGCAATCGGCGAGTTCGTGATCCACGTCTTCGAGCCGCTGAGGACGTAGCCGTCGCCGTCGCGCTCGGCGCGGGTCTCCATCGCCGACGGGTTCGAGCCGTGTTCGGGTTCGGTGAGACCGAAACAACCGATCGCCTTGCCCCTCCCATGTCCGGCAACCACTCCTCTTTCTGTTCCTCGCTCCCGTAGGCGTGAATGGGATACATGACGAGCGCTCCCTGGACCGACGCCATCGAGCGCAGCCCCGAGTCACCTGCCTCGAGTTCCTGCATCAAGAGCCCGTAGGCCGTCTCCGAGACGTTCGGTGAGCCATAGCCCTCGAGATTGGGGGCGTAGAAGCCGAGTTCACCCATCTTCGAGATGAGTTCCTTCGGGAACGTTCCCTGCTCGAAGTGCTCTCCGATGTCGGGCTTGACATGTTCGTCGACGAATTCCCGGGCCGTGTCCCGGATCATCCGTTCTTCCTGGCCGAGGTCCTCCTCGAGCTGAACGAAATCCAGCATACGTGGACCTAGACAAATGGCACAATAGGTATTGCGATACCGGTTGTCACATGGGTCGACGTCACGACGGCGACGGGGTTCGGTTCCGAGCGGCGACCGGAGCCCGTCTCGCCAGCGACCCCGACTGGCGCATCGGCGCTCGAGTGAGCAGCGCCTCGCCATTGCCTGCGATCGTCATTGCCCGCGAGGACCAGTTTTCGGAACAACCGAAATAAATGGACTTCGAAAGTAACAACCCTTTTGTGGCCCTCAAACGACGCTACACAAGGTATGACAAATCTCGTGACTGACGTCGGCGAGACCGTGGAAGCGAACCCGGATTCGGCCGCGATCGCGTATCGGGGAACCGAACTGACCTACGAGGAGTTCTGGGAGCGAGCGGGCCAGTTCGCGCAGGCGCTCGAGGACCGCGGCATCGGCGAGGGTGACCGCGTCGGCATCTACCTGCCGAACCTGCCCCAATTCGTCACGGCCTTCTACGGCACGTTGCGCGCTGGCGGGATCATCGTCCCGATGAACCCGCAGTACAAGGCCCGCGAGATCAGCCACATGCTCGGCGACAGCGGGGCGAAGGCGGTCGTCTCGCTGGCCGACCTCGTTCCCACCGTCCTCGAAGTAGAGGACGACACCGATGTCGAGCAGATCGTCAGCGTGGGCGCGGACGCCGATGGCGCGACAGCGTTCGATGACTTCCTCGCGGACGATACGAAAGAAATCGTCGACCGCGCGGATGACGATGTCGCGGTCCAGCCCTACACGTCGGGGACGACCGGCACGCCGAAGGGCGTCCTGCTGACCCACCACAATCTGGCCTTTACGACGCGGGCTAACGCCAGCGTTCCGCCGGGCGGCTTCCAGGCCTCCGACCGACTCATCGGCACGCTCCCGCTGTTCCACATCTACGGCATGTCCGTCGTCATGAACGGCGCGATGTACAGCGGCGGCACCTACTACCCCGTCCCCGAATGGGATGCCCCGACAGTGATGAACCAGCTCGAGGACGACGAGATCACGATCATGTTTGCCGTCCCCGCGATGTTCAACGACATGATCAACCAGCCCGACGCCGACGAGTACGAGTTCGAGGCGCTGCGCTTCGCCAACTCCGGGGGCTCGAGTCTCCCCCGCGAGGTCTTAGAGCGGTTCGAGGAGCTGTGGGGGATCCAGCTCAACGAGGGCTATGGCCTAACCGAGACGAGTCCGGTCACGCACGCGAACACGAACGAGAACCGCCGGAAGGGGAGCATTGGCCAGCCACTCGAGGGCGTCGAGGCGAAGATCGTCACCGAGGAGTTCGAAGAAGTCCCGCGCGTCGAGGAGGGCCCGATCGACGAGGAGAGCGTCGCGTCGGAGACGCGACGAGGCGAAGGCGGTGACGCCGCCGGAGCGGCCGACCTCCACGAAATCACGGGCGAACTCGTCATCCACGGCCCCAACGTGATGACGGAGTACTACGGCTTGCCCGAAGCAAACGAGGAAGCCTTCACCGAGGAGGGTGGCAAACGCTGGTTCCACACCGGTGATATCGGCTACTGGGACGCGGATAACTTCTTCTACGTCGTTGACCGGGAGAAGCACATGATCGTCACCGGCGGCTATAACGTCTATCCGCGCGAGGTCGAGGAGTTGCTCTTCGAGCACGCGGACGTCGCCGACGCCGCCGTCGTCGGGGTTCCGGACGAGCGCCGCGGCGAGACCATCAAGGCCTTCATCGTTCCCACGCCTGACGCCGAGGCGACGCCGGAAGACATCAAACAGTACTGCCTGACGAACCTCGCGGAGTACAAACACCCGCGTGAGGTCGAGTTCGTCAAGGAACTCCCGCGAACGACCACCGGCAAAGTCCAGAAGTTCGAACTCCGCGACGAGGGCGGCGACGCGTAATCGCGACCCGACGAGGCGGGCTATCGGATCGATGTCTGCCGGCGAGTTTCCATCATGGCTGTCTATCGGACGGTTGAGTTAACAATACCAAAAAGATGGGATATCCGAAGCTACTTTGTAAGACGACACCAAGCAATCTATTATGACGTTCCAGCTGTCAGACGAACACAACGCGATCCGCGACGCCGTCCGCGAGTTCGGCGAAAACGAGCTGAAACCGGTCGCCGAGGAACACGACCGCGAACACAAGTACCCCGAAGAACTGCGCAAGAAGGCCGCCGAATACGACTTCGTCGCGCCGAACATCCCGCTCGAGTACGACGGTGCCGGGATGGACAAGATCTCTTCGACGATCGTCACCGAAGAGCTCTGGCGAGCCGACCCCGGTATCGGCTCAGCCGTCGGCAGTGCCGGCTTCGGGACTGACATGATCATCGAGTTCGGCGATGAGTGGATGAAAGAGGAGTGGCTGCCCAAGATCGCCAACGGGGAGACGGCCTCCTGTTCCATGATCTCCGAGCCCGCCCACGGGTCGAACGTCGCTGGCATCGAAACGGTCGCCGAGAAAGATGGCGACGAATACGTCCTCAACGGTAACAAGATGTGGATCACCAACGGGACCGTCGCTGACGTCGGCGTCCTGATGGCCAAGACGAGCCCCAATGCGGGTCATAAGGGTATCACCGCCTTCCTCGTCGAGATGGACCGCGACGGCATCACAACCGAGAAAATCACCAACAAGCTGGGCATCCGCGCCTCCGACCTCGCCGAGGTCGTCATCGATGACGTCCGCATTCCCGAGGAGAACGTCATCGGTGACGTCGACAAGGGCTTCTACCAGCTGATGGAGTTCTTCGCCTCCGGCCGCACCAGCGTCGCCGCCCAGGCCGTCGGTGCTGCCCAGGGTGCGCTCGACGCCGCCATCGAGTACGCCACCCAGCGCGAGCAGTTCGACCAGAAAATCTCCGAGTTCCAGGCCATCCAGCACAAGATCGCCGAAATGGCTACCAAGGTCGAAGCTGCCCGCTCGCTGACCTACCGCGCCGCGACCCAGGTCGAACAGAACAATCAGGACGTCGCCGCGCAGTACTCGAGCATGGCGAAGCTGTTCGCCTCCGAAATCTCGGTCGAAGTCGCCGACGAGGGCATCCAGGTCCACGGCGGCTCGGGCTACGTCACGGATTACCCCGCCGAGCGCTACTACCGCGACGCCCGCATCACGAAGATCTACGAAGGCACCAGCGAGATCCAGAAGAACATCATCGCCGACCAGATCCTGTAGCGCGGGACTCGAGACCGCGGACCCGACGCGAAACGTAGCAGTATTTTTGCAGTGGACGTGTCGCAAGCGACGAGTACCAATGGAGACGAACCGCGACTCGACCGAACGGGTCCGGCCCACCCGTCCCTACTGCTCCGGTACGCGGAACTCGACGGCTGCTCCCTGTCCGTAGCCGACGCACATCGTCGAGAGACCGAGCCCGCCGCCCCGCCGCTGGAGTTCGTGGATCAGGGTGACGGGGAGGCGAGCGCCCGAAGCACCCAGCGGGTGGCCGATAGCGATTGCGCCGCCGTTGACGTTGAAGGTATCGTCGTCGAAGCCGAGTTCGTCCCGGCAGTAGATCGTCTGGCTGGCGAACGCCTCGTTGAGTTCGACGAGATCGTAGTCGTCGGCGTCGCGTCCGTTTCGCTCCCAGATGCCCCGCACTGCGGGCACCGGACCGATCCCCATCACCGTCGGGTCGACGCCGGCGACGTTGTGATCTTCGATTTCCGCCATTATCTCGAGGCCCTGTTCCTCGGCGAATTCCTTACTCGTGATCAGGACCCCCGCAGCGCCGTCGGAGACCTGCGAGGCGTTGGCGGCGGTGACGGTGCCGTCCTCCCGGAATGCGGGCGGCAGACCGGCGATCTTCTCTTTCGTGGTGCCGGGTCGGAGCCCCTCGTCTTCCTCCATGAGGCCGTCCTCGGTCTCGATGGGGACGATTTCCTCGTCGAACGTTCCCGCCTCAGTGGCCTCGACCGCGCGCTGCTGGCTGCGGGCACCGTACTCGTCCTGCTGGTCGCGGGAGACGTCGTACTCCCGGGCGACGTTCTCGGCGGTTTGGCCCATCGCGAGGCCGGCCGCATCGTACTGTTCGGCGATCCCGGCATAGGAGTCGATCCCCTTCCGGCGCTCGTTGCGGGACATGTTCTCGACGCCGCCGGCGACGATGACCTCGCGCTGACCCGCCCGAATCGCGTCGCTCGCGCTCATGATCGCCTCCGCTGAGGAGGCACAGAGTCGGTCGATGGTGGTGCCGGGCACCTCCTCGCCGAGGTCCGACAGGAGGGCGATGACCCGTGCAATGTTATTGCTCTGCTCGTTGACCTGCTTGGCACAGCCCCACCTGATGTCGTCGACGTCCGCGCCCGAGAGTCCCGTCCGCTCGAGCATTTCGTTTACCAGCGGAACCGAGAGCTCTTCGCTACCTGTGTCGGCGTAGACGCCACCGTGTTTCCCCTGTGGAGTCCGGACTGCCTGGACAATAACTGGCTGCCGATCGCTCATTGGTAGTGAGTGGCTCGCGCTCCGGTACTAAAGTAACTCCGTTCCTTGCTATTCAGTCGGGAATGTTCGGCCTCGGCTCGGAACGAAGGGTGATGCACGTGCGGTGGCGCGCACTGGGCCGCGGCGAACTCGTGTGAGCCGCGGTCCGAAGCCGTGCGAGTCGGCTGGGGAGGACGTGGTGCCGTGTCGGGCGGGACTGAAAGGGGCTCTCGGGGCTTTCTGTGTATGAGAAACGCATTTCGGGTCGTCTGCTCACACTGGCAACGAGGGATTTACACGTCCTCACCGCCCGACTGCGGTCCTCGCTCCCTCCGTCGCTGTAGTCCTCGTCCACCGGAAGACACAGTAGATCGTAGCGATTCTGATCCGATACTGTACGAGCGCGGTTTGTTCGAAAGGGAACGCTTTTGATCGTTTCCGCAGAGGCTTCGCACATGCAAATCGCAGTCCTCGGAGCCGGTAGTATGGGACACGGAATCGCACAGGTCTCCGCAATGGCGGGCCACGACGTGGTTCTCCGGGACATCGAGGAGGACTTCGTCGAGGATGGTCTCGAGGGGATCCGAACCAACCTCCAGGGCGGCGTCGACCGGGACAAGCTCACCGAAGGCGAGATGGAAGCGACCCTCGAGCGCATCGAGGGGACGACGGACCTCGAGGCGGCGGTCGAGGACGCCGACCTCGTCGTCGAAGCGGTGCCCGAGGACATGGATCTCAAACAGGACGTGTTCTCGGACATCGAGGACGCGGCGAGCGAGGACACGGTCATCGCCTCGAACACCTCCTCGCTGTCGGTGACCGAGATGGCCAGCGCGCTCGAGCACCCCGAACGCGCCGTTGGCCTCCACTTCTTCAACCCGCCCCACATCATGGACCTTGTTGAGATCGTCATCGCTGAGCAGACCGACGAGCGCACCGAGGCGTTCGCCGTCGACTACGTCCAGGGGATCGAGAAGGAGGACGTCGTCGTTCGGGACACGGCCGGTTTCGCCACGTCGCGGCTCGGGCTGGCACTGGGCCTCGAGGCGATCCGGATGGTCGAGCAGGGCGTCGCCAGTCCGGCCGACATCGACGAGGGGATGGAAATCGGTTACGGCCATCCGATGGGGCCCCTCGAGCTGACCGACCACGTCGGGCTGGACGTGCGCCTGCACATCGCGGAACACCTCCGGGAAGAGCTCGGCGAGCGGTTCAAGCCGCCCCAGTCCCTGCGCCGGAAGGTCCGGGCGGGCAACCTCGGCAAGAAGACCGGCGAGGGCTACTACGTCTGGGCGGATGGCGAGCGCGTCGGCATGAGCGGCGAATGGGGCGACGACACGTAGGGGCCGCCATCGTCCGCTTCGATCCACGAGACAGGACCGGTTCGGAGACCGATACCCAACTCGTTAGGCGAGCCGTTTGTTTCGCTGCCACTGATACGAGAGAATACCGCCCGACGACTCGGGCGGCGGCCCCGGGGGCGCACGTGGAAAACTGACGGGGCTACTTTCGGATTCGACGGGGCCACTTTCAGATTCGACGGGGCCACTTTCAGATTCGGTCACCACCCCAGTATCGGAACGCCCACGTGCCAGCCGGGTGGTTCGAGATCCGCCACCCGGTCACTACCACTCCCCCTCGAGCGGTGATCGGACCCGTCGACTAGATAGGACGGAACCGGCATTAGGGGTCGGGGTGTCGCCGGATTGTCTGAATGCGGGTATTTTAGCCGCCCCTGAGCAAGGGTGACGTATGTCCCTGGAGCCGAGCGCCGACCCGGCCGCCGACCGGCGAGCGAACTACGACTATCGAAGCGACGACGTCGATCGCCCGGCCCTGGTCGCGGACCTTGAGACGATCGTCGACTGCGAGGTCCGTGCCGACTCCTACTCCCGCGAACTGTACGCGACCGACGCGAGTGCCTACGAGATGACGCCGATCGCCGTCGCCTTCCCCCAGTCGACGGCCGATGTGGCGGGAATCCTCGAGTACTGCGCGGAACGGCAGATTCCCGTCCTCCCGCGCGGTGGCGGGACGAGCCTTGCCGGCCAGACGGTTAACCGGGCCGTCGTGCTGGATTTTACCCGCCACATGAACGAGATCCTCGAGATCGATCCGGACGGCCGCAGTGCGACTGCCCAACCCGGAACGATCCTTGGGACGCTGAACGAGGCTCTCGCACCCCATGATCTCAAGTTCGCACCTGACCCGGCGTGGGGCGACAAGAGCGCCATCGGCGGCGCAATCGGGAACAACTCGACCGGCTCGCACTCCCTGAAGTACGGTAAGACCGACGCCTACATCGAGGAGGTCGAAGCCGTCCTCGCCGACGGCACCGTCACCCGGTTCGGCGAGGTCACCGTCGCGGAGATCGGCGAGCAGGCCGATCCTGATGGCGACCTCGAGGGCCGAATCTACGCCGAAGTCGAGCACATCCTCGAAGCGGATGCGGATCGCATCGAAGAAACGTATCCCGATCTCAAGCGCAACGTTTCCGGATACAACCTCGACCGACTCGTCGCCGAGGCCCGCGGGAACGAACTACCAGGCGGCGAGGAGACCGGCGAGCCCGGAACGGTCAACCTCGCGCGCCTGCTGGCCGGCAGCGAGGGCACCCTGGCGATCGTCACCGAGGCCACCATCTCGCTCGAGCCGGTGCCCGAGACGAAAGCGGTGTCCCTACTCTGCTATCCCGACCTCCACGAGGCGATGCGGGATGTCGTCCCGATCCTCGAACACGACCCCGCGGCGGTCGAGGTCCTCGACGACGTGTTGATCGATCTCGCCAGCGATACTGCGGAGTTCGGTCCCGTTACCGAGATGCTCCCCGAGGGGACGAACGCCGTCCTCCTCGTGGAATTCTATGCCGAGGACGCCGACCACGGCAAAGAGCAGGTCGCCGGGCTCCTGGCCGACCGCGTGCCGTCGGCGACGCCCGCGGCGGAGCCGACCGACGGTGCCCCGAGCAGTGACGCCGAGACGCTCGCGATCGAGGCCCTCGAGGCCTACGACGACACCGAGCGCGCGAAGCTCTGGAAGCTCCGCAAGTCCGGCCTGCCAATCTTGCTCTCGCGGACGACCGACGAGAAGCACATCTCCTTCATCGAGGACACCGCGATCCCGCCAGCGCGGCTCCCCGAATTCGTCGAGGGCTTCGAAGAGATCCTCGAGAAACACGACACCTACGCCAGTTTCTACGCTCACGCCGGCCCCGGCGTCCTCCACGTCCGGCCGCTCGTGAACACGAAGACCGAGGTGGGCCTCGAGCAACTCCACGGCATCGCAGACGACGTGACGGATCTCGTGGTCGAGTTAGAGGGGTCGGTCTCCGGCGAACACGGCGACGGCCGCGCCCGAACCCAGTGGAATCACAAACTCTACGGCGACGAGCTCTGGGAGACCTTTCAGGACCTCAAGACGGCGTTTGACCCCGACTGGATTCTGAACCCGGGGCAGGTCGTCTTCCGCGAAGACGTCTCCGCGAGCAGCGCGAGCGGAGGCTCGTCACGGAAAACCCGTGACGGTGATCCAACTGATCTGCGGGAGCACCTGCGGTTCGACCCCGACTACGAGTTCGAGACGGGGTTCGAACCCAAACTCGAATGGAACAACGATAACGGCATGCAGGGCATGGTCGAGCTCTGTCACGGCTGTGGGGGCTGTCGCGGCGAGCAAGAGACCACGGGCGGCGTGATGTGTCCGACCTACCGAGCGAGCCAAGAGGAGATCACGGCGACCCGGGGCCGGGCGAACGCGCTCCGGCAGGCCATGAGCGGTGATCTCGATCCGGACGAGGCCGTCTCCGACGAGTTCGTCGAGGAGGTGATGGGGCTCTGTATCGGCTGCAAGGGCTGTGCCATCGACTGCCCCAGCGAGGTCGACATGGCGAAGCTCAAGGCCGAAGTCACCCACGAGTACCACCAGCGCAACGGCGCGACGCTCCGAGATCGGCTCTTCGCCAACGTCGCGACCCTCTCGAAGTTGGGGAGTCAGTTCGCCCCGCTGTCGAACGCCCTGCCGAAGCTGCCGGGCGCGCGCAAGGCACTCGAGGTTACCCTCGGGATCGATGCCGACCGGCCGCTGCCGACGTTTCACGCGAAGACGTTTCGGGATTGGTTCCACGAGCGAGGCGGCGCTCGCGTCAGGGAGGCTGATGCCACCCGGAAGGTCGTCCTCTATCCTGACACCTACACTAACTACAGCCACCCCGAGGCCGGAAAGGCGGCCGTCCGCGTGCTCGAGGCCGCCGGCGTCCACGTCGCCGTCCCCGACGAACTCGGCGACACGGGCCGACCGGCGTTCTCGAAGGGGTTTCTCGAGAAGGCGGGAGACGCGGCCCGTGAGAACGTCAACGCACTCGCGCCGCGGGTCGCCGACGGTTGGGACGTAGTTGTCATCGAGCCCTCCGACGCGGTCATGTTCCAGAGCGATTACCTCGATCTGCTCTCCTCGGATGCGGCCGAAACGCTCGCCGACGCAACCTACGGCGTCTGCGAGTACATCGACAGCTTCCGGTTGGATGAGGAGATTACGTTCGGCGCGAATGCGGTGACGCATGAGCTTGTCTACCATGGCCACTGTCATCAGAAATCAGTCGCGAAGGACCACCACGCAGTCGGGGTCCTCCGGCGGGCCGGCTACGCCGTCGACCCGCTCGATTCGGGCTGCTGTGGCATGGCCGGCAGTTTCGGCTACGAGTCCGAACACGCCTCGATGAGCGACGCCATCGCCTCGATCCTGTACGACCAGGTCGACGACAGCGGCGGCGAGCGCGTCGTCGCCCCCGGAGCCTCCTGTCGCACGCAACTCGAGAACAGGCCCAACGTGTCCGAGGAGCCACCGACGCCGATCGAAGTCGTGGCCGAGGCGCTCGAGTAATCACGACTCGGGAGCAATATCTGCTGAAGACGATCGTTTGTTGCTGTCGGTCTTGGGTTGTTGCTGTTGGCCTCACTTTCTTGCTGTCGGTTTTGCACTATCTATCGAGAATACAACAATACACCCACACCCCGGGCGTCGAGTGTAGATGGACGAAAGGCTATGAGAGAGGCACTATCTGGCAGATTTAGGAATCGCTCGGATATCGATTGATCGGTTAGCATCAAATGACATGAATTAGATGGGGAAGATTTATAACTGATAGTTAGAAACAGTATCCGTACTCCATAAATATTGAAGGTGAGATAAGAGGGTGTGGATTTCTAGAAGCGCCGTTTAGCGTTTTTACGGTAGTTTTCGGCAATCTACACTCGACACCCGGGGTGTGGGTATCTCTTTCACCGCGTTCTCACGAGGCGTTCTCGTGTGACGACTGGATAAGCGCGCAGAACCCCACAGCTATGTCACAATCCAATTTCACTCGACACGAGGAAACCAGTCTGTGTGTTATATTGTGCGTAAAAGCCCTCGTTGCGCTGATTTATGCACTCTACATCCGACAACTGGTGTCTCTCAATCACTAGTCTATATATAACCCCCATCGGTACGTGACGGGTATGGAAGACGGCACCGGTAGCGAAAACGAGTCTCTCGAGGACTTCTGGGCAACGGAAGACCCGATATTCAGCCGCAAGGAACTCCTCGATATCGACCTCGTTCCGAACGAGGATCGAATTATCGGCAGAGACAGTGAAATCAAGAATGTTGCCTCGAGCATTCATCCCGCAGTGAAAGGCCAGTCTCCTCGAAATACACTCATTTATGGAAAAACGGGAACCGGCAAATCGCTTGTCGCGAAACACGTCACCAGAAGTGCCCAGCAGTATTCGGTCGAAAACGGGACGGAGCTGGGGAGAGCGTACATCGACTGTACACAGACGAAGACCGAAACACGCGTCGTGATTAATCTGGCTCAAACGCTGAACGATCCGGAGGAAACGGGCATCAGTATCCCTGTCACTGGATTATCGACTGACGTCTATTACGAGCGCTTTTGGTCGATTCTCGATCAACGCTACGATGTCGCGATCATCATTCTCGACGAAATCGACAAACTCCAAGATAGCGAGATCCTCATGCAACTGTCTCGCGCAGGGGAGGCCGGAAAACTGGACTCCTGTAATGTGGGGATTATCGCGATCAGCAACAAAATCTCGTTCAAGGAATCGCTCGATGAGCGAATCCTTAGTAGTCTGCAGGACCGTGAATTCGTGTTCCCACCATACGATGCGAATCAACTCCGCGAGATCATGTCGAATCGAGAGGATGCCTTCAGAGACGGCGTCCTTTTAGACGACGTCATCCCACTGAGTGCCGCGTTCGCTGCACAAGAGCACGGCGATGCGAGGAAGGCATTAGATATTCTCCGAAACGCCGGCGAACTGGCAAAGGACGAAGACGCCGAGGAAGTAACTGAAGATCACGTACGCAATGCTCGAGAGAGAGCCGATATCGACCGATTCTCCCAGCTCCTCGAAGGGCAACCAACGCAAATCAAGGCGTCCGTATACGCGCTGTCACTACTCGCGGAGCAACACAGCGACCGGGAAGAATTTGCGACTCGCGAGGTTTACGAGATGTACCAGACTATCACTTCAGATAGCGCTCTCGGAATCGAAACGCTCTCTCAGCGCCGAATGAGCGATAAACTCGACGAACAGGTGTTTCTCGATATTCTCGGACGGACTGAACGAGTCGGACGCGGGTACAGTAGCGGCGTGACGAATTACTACTACCTATTGGAGGATCCGTCCGTCGTACAGGCCGTTATTCACGACGATAATCGCTTTTCGGAACTCAATCGAACGTAACTAGGAGAAATTCACTCGACATCCGGGGTGGCTAGATAGATAGTAGATGGTAGATAGTAGATGGGTTTGGCAGGTGATTTCACTCGACACCTGGGGTGGAAGACAATTCAGACGGCGCTCTCTCGAGGGACGTGTCTCGCTATCACATTTCACTCGACAGTTGGGGTGTTCCTATTCGTATAGTTAGGTTATAGGGCGTCTATCCCCTGATTTAGCACACTTACATTCGACACCTGGGGTGGTAGTCCGCAGACGAGTTCACTCGATACGTGGGGTATCAGGACCTGTCCACACTCGATACTCGGCTTCGAGACGATTCATTCGACAACTGGTCTGGCTCACGGATTCGTATCGGTATCGCATTTCATTCGACAGCCGGGGTAGCATGTTCTGGAGTGGAATCGACGGCTCACGAACTCATGGCGGACGCTCGAGTGAGCGACCAAGTGGCGTTTAGACGGTGTTCGCGTTTTGACGGTGTTCAAGTTGAGAACAGGCGAGGGATGAGGCGTGTTTCGCGGACTCGAGCGCGACCCTTTTCAAACGCCACATAGCTGAGAGAAGCGGCTACCCGAGTCACCGCCCTTTCTTCGAGTCCGCTATGTCGACTCGAAACTCGATGACCGAGACCGCACCGAGTTCGGAACAGTCAGGGCAAATCGACGCGTCGCTCGCTATCGACGCCGAGAACGTTCACGTCACGTACGCTGACGGAACCAAAGCCGTTCGCGGCGTGTCGCTCAGCGTCCAACCGGGCGAGTGTTTCGGGTTCGTGGGTCCGAACGGGGCGGGAAAGACGACCACGATACGGACGCTCGTCACGTTGCTATATCCCACCGAGGGAGCCGTCTCCGTCAACGGCTACGACGTTCGAACCGATCCGCAGGCGGTCCGCGAATCGATTGGCTACATGGCGCAGGAGACCAGCGTCGACGAGGAACTGACCGCCCGCGAGAACGTCCGGTTCGCCTGTGAACTGTACGGCGTCCCGAAGGCCGACCGAGCGGACCGCATCGCGGAACTACTCGAGATCGTCGGCCTCGGGGACGTCGCCGACACGCGGGCGGCGAACTTCTCCGGCGGCATGCAGAAGCGATTGGACGCGGCCACGGCACTGGTCCATCGACCGTCCGTAGTGTTCCTCGACGAACCGACCGTGGGCCTCGATCCGGAGGCGCGACTGCGGCTGTGGGACCATCTCGAGGGACTCCTCGAGCGCGGGAGCACCATCTTTCTTACGACGCAGTACCTCGACGAGGCCGATCGCCGCTGTGATCGGCTCGCCCTGCTCCGGGATGGCGAGGTTGTTGCGACCGATACGCCGGCCGCGCTCAAGTCCCGCGTCGGCGGTGACGTGTTGGCCCTGCAGTTTGCCGACGACGTCGATCACCGGATCGCACGGGCGAAGCGCGTCGTGCGTGAGTCGGATGCGGTCGATCCCGTGGCGATCGAGACGACAGAGAACGGGCTCACCGTCACGGCGGCGACCGCTCGTCGGAGCGCCCACGACCTGTTCGTCGCGCTCTCCGAGGCGGGGATTCGCGTGACCGGGTTCGACGTCCGATCGCCGACGCTGGACGACGTCTTCCTCTCGCTGACCGGCGACCGCCCCGACCGCTCCGAGTCGGGCGACGGACCGCGCTGGGCGTCCGCGGCCGCAAAACGGGAGGGATCGCGATGAGTTCGGGACCCGAACCGTCGGCGGGGGTCTCCCGCGACGAGGGACGGAGGGCCGCGGGGAACGGTTTCGTCGCCGATACGCTGGTCTCCCTCAAGCGGTGGCTCGTCAAAACGTCGCGGAGCCCGTTCGTAACGTTCTCCTCGCTCGTCCAGCCCGTCGTCCTCTTTGTGTTGATGGCGTCGGTCTTCGGAGCCGTCGCGGAGGGCGCGCTCGCTGACGCCTACGGCGACGGCGTCCACTACGTCGCGTTTCTCACGCCGGCTATCGTGATTCAGTCCGCACTTGCCGCGGCGGCGGTCTCCGGCATCGGGCTGGTCAAAGACATGGAAACGGGGATGTTCGACAAGACTCTCGTGTCACCGATCGACCGGGGCGCGATGCTCCTCGGGAAGGTGCTCTCGGAACTGCTCCGCGTCGCCGTCCAGACCGTCGTCATTCTGGTACTGGGCGCTCTCATGCTTCGCTCCTCCGGCGGGGCCGCTGGCAGTGCGTACCTGGCGACCGGACTGGCGGGTATCGTCGGGATCATCGGGATCACCGTGCTCTTCAGCCTCGTCTTTGTGGCGTTCTCGAACATCGTCGCGCTTGTCACGCGCGATGAGGAGGCGACGATAATGATCGCGAACCTGCTGACGTTTCCGCTCCTGTTTTGCTCGAGCGCCTTCCTGCCGCTGACTGTCCTGCCGGACTGGATCCGGACTGTCGCAGTTGTCAACCCCGTCACCTACGGCGTCGACGGGGTTCGAGCCCTCGTGCTCGGAGCGGACGTGACGACGGTCGTCGACGTGACCGCGTTCGGGGGGCTCTGGAACACCGTCGCGCCCGCGGCAGCGGTGCTCGCGCTCTTCGCACTGGTGCTGGGTGCGATCGCCGGCAAACTGCTCGAGAGCGCCTGGAAAGCCGAGGTCCGGTAGCAACGGCCCACGCCGCTCTCGCGTCGATTTCCGACGGCCGGGCACCATACTAGCCCGCGGATCGTCTCCACACTACCACTACCTTCAAAGGGTCACAGCGGCGTTCGCCCTCCTGGCCCCACTCGATCGCTCGAGGCGATGGTCGTCTCGACGAGGTGGGTCTGTGCCCGCCGGAGTCGCTCGGAGAGTGACGACGCGGAGATCCCGAGTTCGGCGGCGACGTCCTCGAGCGACGCCGTCCGCGGGATCTCAAAGTATCCCATTTCGTAGGCGATTCGGACCGCCTCGAACTGGGGGTCGGTCAGTCCGTCGTCTGTCGCCGCGGCGTCGGTCCCGCGAGTAAGTCTGCAGAGCCTGAACGCACCGTTCCGTTGCCAGAAGGTGCGAAAGTCGTCCAGTGTCTCCATATCGGCAAATCTCCCGGTCTGGACCCAGCCGGTCGGCGTGACCCGGATCCGATCGATGATCGAGTCCGTGTGCGCCAGCGCGCGGAGCGCTGCGAGGTCGTCGACCGCCTCTCCGAGTTGGTCCTCCATCCCGACGCTCGGCAGTATCTTGTACCGACGTCGCTGGTCCGTTCGGTCGATCAGCGAGTACTCCCCCACGAACGTTGCCGACTCGAAGGCTTGTTCGACCCGTTCGGGCGAGTCGTGGATCACAGTGGTGATAAACGGTGGGTGACGGCCCTGATCGGGACCGATCATGGTTTCGAGCGTCGCCTCGGGGAACGTCTCGGCCACCTCGACGAGCGGGAGCGACTCGCAGATAATCTCGTATTCGGCGACGAGTTCCATACTCAGTCTGAGTCGACGGCATCGGATATACCGCCCGAAATTGATAACTGTCTGTCAGACCGTGCCATTGCTATCGGCGAACCGTCCGCTGGTCAGACGGGCGGCGAGGCGACGGGGCGGCGAGGCGACAAGGTGACGGGTTGATGGGTAGACAGGAGGGTGAGGCAGCAAGACGGCGACTCAGCGGCCGACCAGATCGTCGTAGCGCGCGCCGGTCTGCTTCAGCGTCTCGGTCGAGTAGAGCCGTTCGTGATCGACGGGGAGATAGTCGGCAGCGAGTTCGTCGATCTTCGCGTCGACGGCCTCCGAATCGCGGCCGTGGATCATCGTAAACAGGTTGTACGGCCACTCCTGCTCGGGACGGCGGGGCCGATTGTAACAGAGCGTAACGGAGGGCAGCCCACCCGCTCGCTCGCCCCACTCGTCGAGTTCACCGTCGGGCACGTCCCAGACGACCATGCAGTTGGCGTCAAAGCCCGTCACGACGTGGTTGATCACGCAGCCGATACGCTTGAGATAGCCACCCTCGAGCAGCCGTTCGACGGCCGCGAGCACGTCCTCGACGGCGTAGCCGACTTCCCCCGCGATGTCGCGGTACGGCGTCGCCGACAGCGGGAACCCGTCCTGAATTTCGAGTAAGAGTTCGGCCTCGAGCGCGGAGAGATCGCCCGCCGCTTCCTCGCTGATCCGAGTCGCAGAGGAGTCTAATCGCTCCTCAAGGGATTCGCGGGCGAAGCGATCGCCGTTGACGACGGGGAACTCGAGGTCGATGTAGTAATCGGTCAGCATCGGCAGATTCAGGACGCCACAGCCGGTACGGTGCTCGATTTCGGCTAAAATGTCGTCGCGGGCGGCCTGCGAGCCGGCGGTGACGACGAACCACATGTTCCATTCGTGATCGCGGGCGTAGTTGTGGTTGACCTGTCGGTAGTCGTTGATGATCGCGGCGACCTCCGTGAAGCGGTCCGCGGGTGCCTGCACTGCGGCGAGCGTCGACGAGCCGATCACGGGCGGGTTGAGGACGGCACCGAACCGGCGGACGATACTGGCCTCCTGCAGGGCGCGGACGCGGTCGATCGCTTCTGATTCGTCAATTCCGAGATCGGAACCAACGCGGCGGAATGGGCGTTCTTCGATCGGGAAGCCGCTCTGATAGCCGTCGATCAGCGCTGCGTCCACGTCGTCGATGGCCTCGCGCCAGTTCCCCGACAGGGTACTCATTGGTTACCCTAGGGAGAAGAGGGCCGTATCGTTTTCGGGTCTGCTCGAGTCGGCCCAGTGGGTCGCGCGGAGACAGCGGGATTTCTCGCAACGGAGTGTGACGCTCGAGCCAATTTCGGCGGTATCGTGTGTTGCATCAATGCAAGGTGACATCGCGCTTGTGAAATCGAGCAGCCAGTTTTCAGATACTAACCACCAGCCTTGAATAATACTATAGTTCCAGATAGTTATCGCCGAGTGGGATCGCATCCCGGCACAGAGTAGCCAGGAAATCCATACAGTATTTGGGAGTAAGACAGAGTCCGTCTCCAGTTGTCACCGGGACCATAATTTCGACTAGCTAAATCGGCTCATCGAACGACTGATCCGACGGATCGAATTGGGATCGTCACCAAGAAACCGCGCTGTGATTGCGAGAGTTGCAAGCAGACACCGACAACTGATAGCGGGTTCGGTGAGCGTGGCGGCGTGTCTTTTGCTCCACGAGTCCTCGAACGACCGCTATCGCAGACGTATATTTTCTGTCTATCCGGTGACGAGGTTCCGGCTTCCCTCTCTCGGTAACAGTCTATCTCCGATACGAAACGAGCGATAATGGACCTCGAGAGAAGCTATCTTATAGAATATGTTTCGTAGTACTTCCCAGAACAGGTACCATTCGAAATCGACAAACAATCACTCGTCGAAACGGGACTGTCGCGGATGGCGGCTGTTGCCGACTTCGTCTGGTCACGGAGAGGGTATCTGATTTTCGAGGAAATGGGTGTAACACCCCACAACGCCGTCCGCCACGGCGGTCACGAGTGGGTCGGATAGGTCTCGCAAACGGACCATCCTCGCGGTAGCCGCAGCTGAACGGCGGCGATCGACTGCGACGGAATGGATTACAACCATACGTGTGTAATAATCTTGGCAGTCGAACGGCCCGAGCAGGGCCTCGTTTGATGGAGGTATTCCAGAGACAGATGGTTTTGAACGAAGGCAATGATTATATAATTATTGTTCATGCCATAACCACAAAAACACCGCACGAGACGCGCTATAGTTGAGTATCATACTGACAGGCTCATATCATTGATGGGAATAACCGATCCCTATCTCTCGTTACTCACCGCATAGTTAGATATATTGACAGCGAAGGACGGCTGAATGGCGACTCCGCGCCGGATGCGGTTTATCCGTGGACAGCTCGCTTGGATGGTAGCGACGGTACTCCTCCTGTCAGTGCTCGGCTCGCTCTCCGCCGAACTGTTCTTCGTCTGTTCGCTAATCGGGCTGCTCGTCGTCACCGAGCTCACTGCACCGGTCAGCGTGACGCCGACGTGGCGATCACGGTTGACGTGGCTCACGCTGCTTGGTCTCGTCGGGTTCACCGCGCTCGTCGTCCACCGGCTTCTCGAGTTGGTCCCACCGGCGGTGATCCCGTGAGCTGGCACGCCGGAACGGTCGACGAGGAGGGAATCGTCTGGCCACGTGCCCTGCTGGTCGCGCTCGCACTGGCGACCGTCGTCGCGCTTGGGGTCCTCGCGGCGACGTCCACTGCGGCATTCAGTCCACACAATCCCGCCTGGGACGGCGCGACCGGCCTCCGCGACGAGATCGAAGCCGATCCCGACGTCGAGAGCGAACTCGTCCGTGATCCGGACAGATACGAGGCATTCTCGAACGAATCCGCTGCCAACGGGACGGTCGCGTTCGTCGTCGCACCGGACGATTCCTACACCGATGCGGAGGCCGCGCGGATCAGGACGTTCGTCGAGAACGGCGGCACGCTCGTCGTCCTCGAGAACGTCGGCGAGAACGGGAACAAGCTACTGGCCGATGTCGGTGCGGCGGCCCGCACGGACGGACGCCTGCTACGCGACGAGTACGAGAACGACGGGGGGCCGGCGATGCCGGTCGCGACCGGCGTCGAGAACCACTCGCTGACCGACGGGGTCGACCAGCTGACGCTCAATTACGCGACAGCGGTCGACCCAGGATCGGAGAATACGACGGTACTCGCCACGACGAGCGATCTCGCCTATCTCACTGCGGACGATGACCAGCTTGACCAGGAAGACGAACTCGGAACGCACCCGGTCGCGACCGTAGAAAACGTCAGCCGCGGACGAGTCGTCACAGTCGGCGATCCGAGTCTCGTGATCAACGCGATGCGCGACCGACCGGATAACGATCGATTCGTCCGGGAACTGTACGGCGATGCGGACCGTGTCCTGCTGGACGTCTCGCACACCGCCGACGTCCCACCGCTGGCCGCCGCGGTCCTGACGATACGCGCCGTCCGACCGCTGCAGCTGCTGCTCGGGGTCGGCGGCATCGCCGCGATCGCGGCGGCATCCGGGCGACGCGCCCGCTCAGTCGCGGCGCGCGCTCGGCGACTACTGCCCGGAAACCGCTCCCGACGCGCCGACCCGCACGATGGCTCGGCATCATCAGTCCGGTCGTCGTCCTCGGTGTCCGTCCTGTCCGACGCAGAGCGGGAAGCGATTGTTCGACGGCGACATCCCGAGTGGGACGATGATCGGATCCAGCGCGTGATAGCGGACGGTAACCGTATCCGACGGGACCACGATGACTAGGATGACTACGATGATGTCGACTGAACGGGTCCAATCCGCGCGGCGGAACGGAGACGCGACGAACGAACCCGTCCGAAGCTACCCGATAGGCCATACACGAGACTACGAATGAGCGAGAACGATCCAAAATCCGACGGCAGTCGTACAGACACGGGCGATCCGGAAGCGATCTTCGACGCGTTACGCGCGGAGATCGGCCGCGTCCTCGTCGGCAACGACGACGCGGTCGAACTGCTTACGATCACGCTGCTGACTCGCGGCCACCTCCTGCTCGAGGGGGTCCCCGGCGTGGCGAAGACGACGCTCGCGAACCTCTTCGCCCGCGCGAGCGGCCTCGAGTATAATCGTGTTCAGATGACGCCGGATATCCTCCCGGCGGACATCACGGGGACGGAGATCTACCGCAAGAACAGGGAGACGTTCGAACTCCAGCGAGGCCCTGTCTTCGCGAACGTTGTCGTCGCCGACGAGATCAACCGCGCGACGCCGAAGACCCAGAGCGCCCTGCTCGAGGCTATGCAGGAGCGTCACGTCACCATCGGCGGGAAGACGCTCGAGTTGCCACAGCCGTTTATGGTCATCGCGACGCAGAATCCGATCGAGATGGAGGGCGTCTTCGAACTGCCGGAGGCCCAGCGCGATCGCTTCCAGTTCAAACACCGGATCGGGCTCCCCGGCGAGGACGACGAACTGGAACTCGTCGACCGCTTCGATGACGAGCCGATGCTCGGGCCGACGGCGGTCGAGCAGGTCGTCGACCGCGAGGAAATACTCGAGGCACGGGAGCGTGCCGACGCCGTTCACGTCGCTCGCCCGGTCAAGAAGTATCTCGTCGATCTCGTCGGGGAGACGCGAGCCCATCCCGATGTCGCTCACGGAGCGTCACCGCGGGCGACGCTCGCGTCTCTCGACGGGGTCAAGGTACGGGCCGCGATCCGCGGTCGCGGGTACGTCATCCCGGACGATGTGAAGGCACTGGCCGAGCCGATTCTGGCGCATCGACTCGTGTTGACGACCGACGCCGGACTGAGCGACGTCGCTGCGGACGAAGTCGTCGCGGATGTCCTCGAGTCCGTCGATGTTCCGGGGACTGAGACCGCGCTCGAACAGGAGGCCGTGAGCGACGGTGGCGACGACACCTACCCGACGGAGTGAGCCAGTCCGAGAGAACACCGGTCCCGGCAGTCGGACACGCGAGGAGAGTCACGCTGGCTCCCATCGACAGGTGATCAGCCACTCGGTTCGCTCCTCGCCAGGATCGACCTCGAGTTCGATCGACTGATCGAGGGCGTCGGCGAACCCGGCCGCGAGAAACGAGGCGACGGGATGATCGAACCGATCGACGTCGCCGAAGGCGGACGATTCGACGGCGATGGTCGCGCGTCCGTCGTCGGCATCAACCGCCGGATCGGCGCTGGTCGCGAGTTCGAACTGTTCGACGAGTCCGTCAGCGAGCCGTGTCGCAGCGGCCGTCGGCTCGGCCGGGAGCGGCTCGTCGAGCGTCCGCTCGAACTCTGCGAGGAGCCTTCCGCCGGTTGGTGCGAGGACGAGGCCCCGTTCCGCCGATCTGGTACTGATGGGGCCCGAACGGTCGTCGGGAAGGGTATACTCGGCCCGCTGTGGGACGAACAGACGGATCGACGACGCACCGGTTCCGGGGAGATAGAGGCGTTCGTCTCGGAGGGCGAGTTCGTCTGCCAGGGCCTGCGCGTTCGTCGCGGCGGCGGCGTAGACGCAGTCACCGACATCGGCGGCGACGAACCGACCGGGAGTGAGATAGTAGGTGAGTATCGCGCCGAACAGACCGGTCGCGCCGAGGGCGAACAGGACGTTTCGCCCGTCGGAAAACAGGCCACCGCCGAGGGCGGCGAGCACGCCAACGACGGCGAGCCATCGGGCGGTTCGGCGGTACGTCCCCCGCATCGCGCGTGCGTACTCCGCCCGGAGGCGAGCGTTCTCCTCGGCCAGTAGTTCCGCTCTGGCAGCCGCCTCGTCCCGGTCTGAGGACGATCCTGCAGCGGCGTCGTCGCTCTGTGACAGTCGTGAGTCGGTCCGATCTAGGTCGTCAGTGCTCTGAGTCATCAGTAGGTATCAGCGTCGGCTGGCGAGTCCGCGTCCGGCGGCGACGAACCGACGTGCTCCGTCGCCGCAATCGCTGTGTCGGTGGTCAACTCGCTCGACCGTTGCCGCGAATCGGGACGGTCGCGTTCCCCTCGGTCGAGGACGAAGACGAGTCCGTATCGATGGAGTCCATAGACGCCACCGGCGAGCGCGGCGAGTGACGCGACGGCGGCCATCCAGAGCGGCCGCCCCGCCGGACCCAGCACGGCCCAGGCGATTCCCGCGAGGCCCCCGGCGCTCACGAGTGCGGCTGCAGCGTGGCCGATCTGAGCGCCCCTCGCCGTTCGCGGGGCTGAGGCGAGCACGAGCGCGACGAACCCGGCCTCGACGATCGCGAACGGGAACGGGTCAATCCCGGCAGGAAAGAGCCCGATGAGCGCAACGTGGCCGACCGCGACCGCAGATGGCGTCTCGAGCGCGTACCAGACGGCGACAGTTGCGATGCCGGCGATCGCACCCGGTCGGCCGGCCGCGTGGGAGAACGCCGCGACGAGCGCTGCGAGCCCCAGGACCATCGACACGTCGAGATCCGTCGACCGGCTGTCGGCGGCTGCGCGTGCGCTCTCGTCGCTCTCGGTCGGCCCCGTTGCGTCGTCGCCGTCGTTGCCGTCGGCCTCGGCGGCCGCGGGCGGCCGATCGCTCATCGTCGCTCACCCCATTCGCGCCCGGCCGCGAGGACGGCCGCGAGTCGATCGCCGGGCCCGACTTCGAACGCGCGGACCCGGTCGAGTCGCCCGATATCACGGCGCAATGCCTCGAACTCGAGGTAACGGTCGTACGCTCGTTCGACGTCGTCGATGCCGCTGGGTTCATAGAGCACCGTGGGTGCGAGAAAGACCGTGACGGCGGCGTTGTTCGCGCGGGCCATCGACACCGTCTCGCGAAGTTCGGACGGCTCGGCGTCGTCGGTGAAGATGACGGCCCACGTCGAGGACGCGTTCGACGTCAGTGCCGTCTCCACGGCGTCGAAGAGCGGTCGCTCCCGAACACGGCGGTAGTACCGCTGGGAATCGGCGTAGAACGGACGGAGCGTCTCGGCGAAGGAGTCGCCGTCGGCCTCGAGATCGCGAACTGAGCGACGAGCCGTCGCCCGCGTCGGCCGGTCGTGAATCGACGGATCGGGGCCGGCGGTCGTCCGAGTCGGGCGTCCTCGCTCGGTGTGCCCGCCGTCGGTCGCTTGTGATGGCGTTCGAGCGGCCGGCTCGGCAGCGCTCCGGGCGGTCGGTTCCGACGGCGTCGGCTCGATGTCGAGGAGTTCGCGGCGAACCGTCGCATACGTCTCGGCCGTCGCCGTAGGATCGATACGGGTCGTCACGCCGCGGTCGTCGACGCCAACGAGCCCGAGCGGGTCGTCGAGTTCACGGGCACTTTCAGCCGTCGAGAGCACTACCTCACGGAGGTAGTCGAGTTTCGTCTCTGCCGGTGGGCCAGTCGAGAGGGATCGGCGGTGATCGACCACGAGGAGGGTCCGACGCGTCGTCTCGGTCTCGTACTCGCGGACGTGGGGCGTCGCGAGCCGCGCGGTCGCCTTCCAATCGATCCGCTTGGCCGCGTCCCCAGGAACGTGTTCCCGTATTTCGGCCGGCTCGATCCCGCGGCCCGACCGGCGTAGCGTGTGTGCACCGTACAGGCTCGTGAGCCGATCGCCGCCCTCACCGACGTGAATTTGCTGGGGGCCTCGCGACTCGACCGAGACAGTCGGTTGCTCGGCCGTTGCGAACGTCTCGACGAACCGACCGTCGGTCGCGGTCACTCGAGCCGCATCGAACCGGTGGCGACCGACGACCGGCCACGTGACGGCCACGGTCTCCGTTGTGGCCGTCGCATTGGGCTCGAGCGCGACGCCCGTCGCGTCACGGTCCGGCGTCGTCGCCGCGGTCGGCAGGCCAGCGTCCACGTTGAGGGAGAGGAGCGCCGGGTCCGCGAGCCTGGCGTCCATCGTTACCGGCGTCGACTCGTCGGCTCGAACGGTCGCGGACGGAAGTGATCGCGTCACTGAGAGTCGGCGTCTCGCTCGGTCGAGCGCAGCGAGAAACGAGTACTGTGACGCGAGGATCCACGCGCCGATCAGTACCGTTCCCGCCAGGGGGAGCGGACGATCGATGACGACCGCGAACGCGGCCAGAAACCCCGCGAGGGAGAGGCTAGCCCAGAGTTCACGCGTCAGTCGCATACCGTTTGTCACGTCCCATCGGGACAGTGTTGAAGCTACTGGTCATCACCACCCATTGCAACATCGCGCCGTAAAACAGATCGAACCGAAGACTTACTCCTCGTCGCGGCCCTCGCTGAGGTGTTGCCAAATTTCGACGCAGCCCACGCCATCATCGATATCGTCAATCAGTTCCTCGTCAGTCGCTTCGCCGGGTCGTTCACACGTCTCTGACGACTCGTCGGAATCGCTTGTCTCAGCCATACGAACCGTGTTGCGACGCCGGTAGCAATAAATTTGCTGCACTAGAATCTTATACTATTATCTTTTCATAACGAAGAAATCTAGGATGGGGAGTAAATAATAGTGGTGTGATTATCATAGGGACTTTCCAATGGATACATTTTTTGCTATCGTTCGGCTCACTACCTAATAGCATCATGTCAATGCTGCTCACCGGTGGAGACGGATATATAGGCTGGCCCACAGCAGTTCGCATCGCTTCCCGAACCGACGATCAAATCGTCCTCGTCGACAACTTCGGGCGACGAGACTGGGTCGAAACCGTCGGATCGACGAGCGCAACGCCCGTCGTTTCGATGGCGGAACGGCTCGAGGCGGCCAGCGAGGTCCACGGCGTTCGGAACCTCTCGTTCGTCGAGGGAGACCTCACTGACGGCGAGTTCGTCGACCGACTGATCCGAATTCACGAACCCGAGACGATCGTCCACACGGCGGCCCAACCGTCGGCACCGTACTCCCAGATCAGCCGCGATCGGGCGAATTTCACCCAGCACAACAACCTCCAGGCGACGCGGAACCTCCTGTGGTCGCTGCAGGAACACGGCCTCGAGGACACGCACTTCATCGAGACCACGACGACCGGGGTGTACGGCGCGCCCGAGTTTCCCATCCCGGAAGGCGGGGCGACGATGGAACACCGTGGCGAGCGCGACGACGTTCCGTTTCCGGCGATGGCCGGGAGCTGGTATCACCTGACGAAGTCCCACGACGCGGCGAACATGCGGCTGGCACACGACCAGTTCGACATTCCGGTATCAGACGTTCGGACGGCGATCACCCACGGCACCGAAACCACCGAGACGGCGGCCGACCCCAGACTCGGGACGCGGTTCGACTTCGACTACTACTTCGGCGTCGTCGCACACCGGTTCTGCGCGCAGGCCGTCGCCGGCTATCCGATGACCGTCTACGGGCGCGGCGAGCAGCGCAAGCCCTTCATCGCGCTCGAGGACGCCGTCGAGGGACTGGCGCGACTGGCACTTACGGATCCGAACGAGCGCCCCGACGACCACACTGTCTACAATCAGGTCACGCGATCGATCAGCATCGTCGAGATCGCCGAGACCGTCGCTGACGTGGCGAATGAGTTCGGGTTGGGCGTCGAGGTCGAGCACTTCGAGAACCCACGGTCGGAGGACGAGACCCACGCAATGGAGATCGAAAACGATCGCTACGAGGCGTTAATCGATGGCCGCACGACGTCGTTCGAAGCGAGCGTTCGCACGATCCTCGAGACGCTGCTCGAGCACGAGGACGTCATCGTCGCGCACGAAGACCGCTTCCTCCCCAGCGTTTTGAGCGAGGGCTGACCTATGCGGATACTGGTCACTGGCGGCTGTGGCTACATCGGAAGTGCACTCGTTCGTCGCCTCCGCGAGAACGAGGCGGTCTCCGAGGTCGTCGTCCTCGATTCGCTCGCAGGTGGCTCGCCGCGGGCACTGCTTGGAGCGATCGGTGACGACCTCGAGTTTCGGCAGGGAGACGTCAGGAACTACGAGGACGTCGAGAGCGCGATGCGTGGCGTCGACCGCGTGATCCACCTCGCGTCGATCACCGGCGCTGAGAGCACGCACGACCGCCGTGAGGAGACGCGTGCCGTTATCGTCGGCGGCACCGAGAACGTCGTGACTGCGGCGGGTGAGGTTGGCGTCGAATCGGTCGTGTACGCCTCCTCGTGCAACAGTTACGGCCGCGTTGCGAGCACGAACATCGACGAGACGGCGACGCCAGCACCCCGAAACCCGTACGCTGAGGCAAAAGTCGAAGCCGAACGGGTGGTCCGCGACGCGGCAGCCGCCAACGACTTCTCGGCGACGTCGCTTCGAATGAGCACGAATTACGGCTCTGCACCCGGGGTTCGATTCAACCTCGTCGTCAACCACTTCGTCTTCCGGGGGCTGACCGGCCGGCCGCTGACGGTGTACGGCGACGGCAGGAACTGGCGGCCATTCATTCACGTTCGCGATGCCGCTCGAGCGTACGAACACGCGGCGATCACGCCGGATCGGTGGCCGCGAGACGTGTACAACGTCGGGAGCACCGAACAGAACTACCGCATCGAGGACGTCGCTCGCGTCGTCAGAGAGGAACTCGGCCGAGACCTCGAGATCATCTATCTCGAGGACGAACAGCCGGGGCCGTCCTACCACGTCGAGTTCGACCGCCTCTCGGAGACGGGGTTCGAACCGTCGTGGACGCTGCGAGCGGGGGTTCGCGAACTCGCCGAACGGTTCACGCAGTCGCATGACGCCGCCGGCGCACTGGACGCATCGAAACCGAACCCGTCGTCACAGGAGGTGAACGTCGATGGTCGCCGATAACGCCGACTCCGGTGTCACATCGACGGGCGATGAATCCCAGCCGACGGGCGATGAGTCCCAGCAGATCCGCGTCGCGGTCACCGGTGCGGCGGGATACATCGGGAGTCGCGTCGTCGCGCTCCTCCAGTCCGAACGACCGGCATGGTCGATCACGGCGATCGACGACTTCTATCGCGGCTCACTGCGACGGATCGGCGACGTCACCGTCAAGCACGTCGACGTTCGGAACCGCGACCGTCTGTGGGAAGCGCTCGAGGGTGCAGACATCGTGATGCACCTCGCCGCGATCAGCGGCGTCGAGGACTGCGAATCGAACCCGGATCTGGCCTACGAGATCAACGTGACCGGGACGGGCCACGTCGCGCGGTTCTGTAGGCAACGCGGCGCAGCCCTGATATTCCCCGCGAGCATGGCGGTTGTCGGCGACCCTCAGGAGTTCCCGATCACGGCCGATCAGCCTCGAGCGCCCCTGAACTGGTACGGGCGGACCAAGTTCGCGGGCGAGCAGCTTATCGACGCCCTCGCCGCTGACTCGTTCCCGGCGCACCTGTTCCTTAAATCGAACCTGTACGGCGATCACACGATTGACGGAGAGATCATCACGAAGGGAGCGGTGCTCAACTTCTTCGTCGAACGGGCGCTCGCGGCCGAACCGCTGCCCGTCTACGAACCGGGCACCCAATCGCGGAACTTCGTCCACGTGAAGGACGTCGCTCGAGCCTATCTCCGGAGCGCCGATGTGCTCGTCGATCGACTGGACGAGGGAGCGACCGGCACCGAGGCGTTCACGATCGCGAGCGACGAGGACCCCAGCGTGATGGCGCTCGCCGAGGTCGTCAGCGACTGCGTCGACGACGTATTAGGCATCGACGTCCCGACCGAACTCATCGAAAACCCCCGCGGCGACGAGACACTCGTCAACGCCTTCCCGGTCGAGACGACGCAGACCCACGACCGCCTCGGCTGGGATCCAACGCACACAGTCGAAGACACGATACGGAGACTCGTCGAACGGAACGCATGAGTCCGATTCCGCCCGACCCGCTCGACGTCGCGTTGCTCGCGCTCACGGTCGCCATCCTCTACTGGGGGTTCGATCGCTACCGGCGACGGTTCGAGCGAAGCGACCTCGCCATCGCGGTTGCGCTCGCGGGCGGCGTGGCGTCGCTCGTGTTCGTCCCGGAGGCGTTCGACGTCGTCGGGGCTGCACTCGAAATTGAACGGCGCTACGTCGTCGTGTCGCTGCTCGCGACGCTCGTCCTGCTCTGCGTCGTCCTGTACGCGTTGAGCGTCGCCAGGGCGGCTCGCGACGAGGTCGCGGCGCTGACCCGATCGCTCTCCGTCGATCAGGCCCCACGGACGGACGGCGGCGCGGAGACGGTGTTCGTCGTGATTCCCGCGTACAACGAGGGCGATACCGTTGGCACCGTCGTGTCGTCGCTCCCGGAGTCGGTCCGCGGATACGACGTCCAGCCGCTGGTCGTGTCGGACGGCTCCGCCGACGAGACCGCCGCACGAGCCGCCTCGAGCGGCGCGATGGTCGTCGAGCACCCGATCAATCAGGGTCAGGGCGGTGCCCTGAAGACCGGGTTCGAGATCGCACTCGAAAACGAGGCGGCGATCGTCGTCACGGCGGACGGCGACGGCCAGCACCCGTCGTCGGAACTGGACCGGCTCGTCGCGCCGATCGTCGAGGACGAGGCCGATTACGTGATGGGATCACGGTACCTCGGTGTCGATCGCTCCGGCAACGGCGTCGTTCGACAGACCGGAATTCGGTTCTTTACCGGCCTGATCAACGTCCTGATGAACACCGACATCACCGACTGTACGAACGGCTATCGGGCGATTCGGGGCTCGATGCTCAAGCAGCTCACCCTCACCGAGGAGCGCTTCAACGCGCCCGAGTTGATCATCGAAGCCCGGAAGAACGGCCTCCGACTCGAGGAGATCCCGATCAGGATCGAGGACCGAAAGGACGGCGACAGCAAGAAGCCCAAGCTGGGATTCGCGGTCGGTCTGACGCGCATCATCGTGGTCGCGTGGCTGCGATGACGCCGCCGCATTTGGCCGCGCGTGTCCTGGGGACCGGCGGTGAAGCGACTGCGGGACGCGCGGGTTTAGCTATCATGAGAGCGAACGAAACACGGAAACGAAACGTCGAACAGACTTTCGAACGCTGTATCGAGCCCCACGTCAAGGATGAGAGCGTCCTCGACATCGGGTGTGTCGCACACGACTCCGCCAAGCGACACGACGAGGCGTGGTTGCACGAACTCGTCGTCCAGGTGGCCGACGATGCACTCGGCGTCGACGTCCTCGAAGACGAACTCTCCGCGCTCGCAGACGCGGGATACGACGTCACCGCCGGCGATGCACAGGATCTCTCGCTCGAGGAGACGTTCGATGTGATCGTCGTCGGCGAACTGATCGAACACCTGGTCGACTTCGACGGGCTACTAGAGTCGGTTGACGAGCACCTGGCCGACGGCGGCAAACTCGTCATCACGACGCCGAACGCGATGGCGGTCCACTGGACCGCTCTTCGCCTCTTGGACCAAACGTTCGTCAACACGGGCCATACGTGCTGGTTCGACGCCGTGACCCTGACCCAGCTCCTCGAGAGATACGGGTTCGAGCCGATCGAGATCACGTACGTCGGCGACTGTCGGCTCACGCTCGACGATCCGCTCCAGATCGGCGGCTGGCTGTGCGAGCGCGCCCTGCCGGATCGAGTCGGGAAGAGCACGCTCGCCGTCGTCGCCGCCCGCAGCGGCGAGTAGTCGATCGCGTTCGGAGACGCAACTAGCGGCCGCTCGTCGGTTCCGACTGTTTTCAGCCGTTCAATCAGTCATCGTCCGCGCTCGCCGACCAGCGACGGCTCGCCGGCCGCACCGCTGCGAGCGGTGTGTCGGACCGTCCGATGAGGAGAGAAAGAGAGGGAGAGCGACGACTACCGGCGGAGGCCGGCGGCCGCCGCGAGCCGGCCGAGCCGGGCTCGGAGCTCAGAGCCGGCGGTCCCGCGCTCTCGAGCAACCCCAGAGAGGAGGTCGCCGACTCGGTCACCCAGTTCGTCCCAGCGGTGTTCCCGGTCGACGAACTCGATTCCGCGCCGGCCCATCGATCGCCGCCGCTCCGGATCGTCGGCGAGTTCCCGAAGCGCCGCAGCGACGGCGTCCGGCTCGTTCTCGACGGCGAGTCCGGCCCCGGCGTCCTCGGTGACGGCCTCGATCTCCGCGACGGCACTGGCGACGTAGGGTGTGCCCAGTGCCATCGTCTCGAGGAACTTCGTCGGCCGCGCGTACTCGAGGGTGCGATCCGTCTCGAGGGGCACCAGGCTGATCGCCGACGACGCCACCAGCCCCGGGACCTCCTCGCGGGGAACCGGCCCGTTGATCTGAACGCGGTCGTCGATGCCGAGGTCGGCGGCCAGCGCCTCGAGTTCGGCCCGCCGTTCGCCGAAGCCGTAGATGACGAGGTCGTGGTCGATATCGGCGCGTCGGAACCCACGCAGGAACGGCTCGAAGGCCTGGCCCTCGCCCAGCTTGCCCGTGTAGATGATTCGGGGTCGGTCCTCGTCCGCGACCGAGGGATCGAAGAGGTCGTCGTCGACGCCGAACGGGACCGTCTCGATCTTCCCGTCGTCGAGATCGTACGTCTCACGGTAGTAGGCCGCCATCGTCGGGGTGAGCGCGACGAGTCGATCGCAGCGCTCGACGGCGACCCGTTCCATCCACTGCAGCAGCCGATAAGCGAGCGATCCCTCGTCGGTAAATCCGAAATCGACTGCGTTGTCGAGCCAGCGGTCGTAGACGTCGACGACGAGGCCGCGTCCGGTCGCCAGCGCCGCGAGTCCGGGCAGGAGCGTCGTGTGCGGGCCGATCTGGACGACGACGCAGTCGTACTTCCGGCCGTGAACGAGCACGTAGATCGTTGCGAGAATCGCGAAGATTCCGTGGTTCAGGATCCGCTCGAGGTCGGTCCGATCCTCGATGGGCTGGTAGGTGAACAGTCGCGTGACGGGAACGCCGTCGATCCGCTCGCTCGACCATGGGCTGTATCGCCGCTCGAACTCCCCGACGGGAACGGACGGCTGCGGACAGACCACGCGCGCATTGAGGTGGTCGGGCGCATTCCGGAGGAGTTTCTCCCACCGATGTGCGCCGGCCATCGACTCCGGCGGAAACAGTTGCGAGACGACCAAGACGGACGGATCGCCACCCTGTCCCGTCCGCTCGCGCGCTGAACGCCGCTCCGACGGCGGTGACCGTGTTGTCGTGGTGTCCCCGGTCACGGTTCGATCGGGTTTCCGACGCCGAACTGAAGCAGTTCGATGCCCGCGTCATCAAGCCACGTTCGGTGCTCCGCGAGGGCGGTCACCGTCTCCTCGTGGGGGACTAATTGGACGACGACGTCCGGGGACTCGCGCTCGAGGACCGAGCGCAACTCGTCGTAGGCCAACTCGTCGACGTGGCGGTCGTAGTGGCGGACGCAGTAGCCGTCGGCGCGCAGGCCGGCGACGATTCGCTCAGCGGGGCTGTTTCGGCGGTCATCGACGTTCGGTTTGTACGCGGCCCCGAGCGCAACGACCGTCGGGTCCGCGAGCGGGGCCAGCGTCCGGCGGACCTTTCGCGCGGCGACGGCGGGCATCTTGTCGTTGATCCGGCGTGCGGTCGTGATCAGGTTCGTGTGCTCCGGATCGACCTCGTTCAGAAACCACGGGTCGATCGGGAGGCAGTGACCGCCGACACCAATCCCCGGCTGCAGGATGTCGACGCGCGGGTGATAGTTCGCGAGGTCGATCACCTCGCTCGCGTCGACGTCGAGTTCCTCGCCGATCAACGCGAACTCGTTCGCCAGCGCGACGTTGACGTCCCGGTAGGTGTTCTCGACGAGCTTGCAGAGTTCGGCCGACAGCAGGTCAGTGTAGTAGACGCTCCCCTCGAGGAAGGGTTCATAAAGCATAGCGGCGCGGCGACGGCTTCGCTCGTCGATCCCGCCGATGATGCGGTCGTTGGTGACGAGTTCGTCGAATACGTCGCCGGGGAGGATCCGCTCTGGCGAGTGGGCGAGCTGGATCTCCGCGCCCGGGTTGAGCCCGGCCGCCTCAAGCGCGGGGACGACCGTCTCCGCGCAGGTCAGCGGCGGCACCGTCGACTCCACGTTCACGAGGTCGCCCGGCTCGAGATACGGCCGGATCGATTCGAGGGCGGCCTCGAGCGCGGAGAGGTCCGGGCTCTTGTTCGGCTCGGTCAGCGGCGTCGGGACCGAGACGACGAACGCGTCGCCGTCGGTCGGCTCGGTTCGTGCCTCGAGGTTTCGCTCGACGGCGTCGGACTCCAACAGCGCCTGCAGTTCGGCCTCATCGACGTTCAGGGTCCCGTCGTTGATCGCCCGGACGAGGTTGCTGTCGATGTCGACGCCGACGACTCGCTTGCCGCGATCGGCGAGCAACAGCGCTAGCGGCAGGCCAACGAAGCCGGTGCCGACGACGACCACCTCCTCGATCGGCTCGAGGGCCGGTCCCTCGGGGTCGCCAGGAACGGGTCCGTCGCGGTCCCCGCCTGAGCCGAACTCGTCGTCGGACCGCGCCGATTCCACTGCGCCGTCGCGTCGCGGGTCACTCGAGGTCATAGTGCTCACGCATCCAGTCGATCGTTCGCGGGATCCCTTCCTCGAGGGAGACGAGCTGTTCGTGGTCGAGATCGCGTTTGGCCTTCTCGACGCTGGCCTTCTTGTTGAGCGTGTTGTGTTCCTCGGTCCCCCGATACTCGACCTGCTCGTCGTCCTTGCCCAGGTAGCCGAGCACCATGTCGGAGAGCTCCTCGATATCGTAGTATTCCTCGCCGGCGATGTTGTACACCTCCCCGGGGTGGAACGAGTCAACGACGTTCGCGAGCGTGCACACGGTGTCGTCGATGTAGGTGAACGAGCGGTGATGGTCCTCGTAGACGTGGTACGGCAGGTCGTGTAGCGCCCGATAGCAGAACTTGCAGACGACGCTCCGGTACTCGCTGTAGCGCTCGCCCGGCCCGTACGTGTTGAAAAAGCGGACCCGCACGGACTCGGTGCCGTGCCGGTCGGCTGCGTTCATAATCTGCTGTTCGTTGACCCACTTCGAAATCGCGTAATCGTTCAACTGACGCGGCCCCTCCTCGAGCGGCACGGACTCCGCCATCACGTCGTCGTAGTCGCCGTACACCTCGCTGCTCGAGGAGAAGATCAGTCGGAAGTCATGCTCGGCCTGCAGTCGGAGCACGTTCTTTGTGCCGACCGCGTTCGACTGCCACATCGTCTCGTAGAAGTCCTCACCGTTCTTGCGGCCGAACTCCGCGCCGAGGTGATAGACGTAGTCGAACTCGCGGTCCGCGAAGACTCGCTCGAGCTGTCGGTACTCGCTGACGTCACAGCGGTAGTACCGGTCGCGTTCGTTCCACGGGCGGTCGGCGACCCAGACGTCGTGGCCGCGTCGTTCGAGTTCCTCGGTCAGCGGTGCGCCGATCGCACCTAGTCCACCGGTTACGAGCACTGATGCCATGACTCGACGCTCCACGACCAGTGGTAATTATCTTATGACAGTAGTCATTCGAAACGTATCGATACCCTACAGTAAGGCGTCCAAAATTCGGTCCGAAGCGTCGCCGTCCCCGAACGGGTTCGACCACGTGCCGGGCCGATCGACCATCGCCTCGGCCCCCTCAACGATGGCCACCGGATCGGTCCCGACGAGCCGGTTCGCACCGATATCGACCGTCTCCGGCCGTTCCGTACTATCGCGCACCGTGACGCACGGCGTCTCGAGGATGCACGCTTCCTCCTGAACCCCTCCCGAATCCGTGATCGCGAGGCTCGCGTGGTGTTCGAGCGACAGGAAGTCGAGGAAGTCGAGCGGGTCAACGAGCCGAATCGGCTCCGGGACCGACAGATCGAACGTCGCGAGGGCCTCCCGCGCTCGCGGGTGAATCGGATAGACGACCTCGCGGTCGGTCCGCGACGCGAACGCGCCGACGCCCTCGAGAATCCCCGCGAAGCGCTCGGGGTCGTCGACGTTCTCCGCTCGGTGGGCGGTCAGCAAGCAGAACGCTCCGGGCTCGAGGTTGTACGCCGCGAGAACGTCGCTCTTCTCCATCGCCAACTCGCGGTGCTGAGAGACCGCGTCAACGACGGTGTTACCGGTGACGCAAACGTGGTCGCCGTCGATTCCCTCCGCCGCGAGGAGTCGCGCCGACTCGTCGGTCGGCGCGAAGCAGTGATCAGCGACGTGATCGACCAGCACGCGGTTGATCTCCTCGGGCATGTCCCGGTCAAAGCTCCGCAGTCCGGCCTCGACGTGTGCCAGCGAGGACGCGCGTTTGCTCGCCGTGATCGCCCCGGCGAGCGCGGAATTCGTGTCGCCCTGGACGACGACGTGGGACGGTCGCGCTTCCTCGAGGACGGACTCGATTCCGCGAATCATTGCAGCCGTCTGTTCGCCGTGATCACCCGAGCCGACCCCAAGGTTGTGGTCCGGCGTCGGTAACTCGAGTTGCTCGAAGAAGACGGTATCGAGCGATTCCGAGTAATGCTGGCCAGTGTGGACGACGACGTGGGGAATCTCCCGCTCGAGACACGCGCGGACGAGCGGCGAGAGCTTGATGATCTCCGGTCGAGTGCCAAGCACGAAGGCTATTCGGGGGGTCGCCATGTGTGGATTTTACAGTACGTCGACAGTGAAAAATACGCAGTGTGTAACGACCTGCTTCGTGATGCAAGCTGACCGTTCGCCGTCCCTATCGAACGCTTACCGACTCGACCGGTCGCGACGTCAACGACCGCGACAGCGCCGCCTCGTACAGGTCGTGGTGGCGTTCGACGCATCGGTCGATCGAGAAGCGGGCGGTCGCACGGCGTCGCGCGGCCGCGCCCCGGCGACGCCGTTCCTCAGGAGACGCGAGCGCCTCGCGGATCGCCGTCGCGAGCGCGTCCGGATCAGCCGGGGGGACAAGCCAGCCGTGTGTGCCGTCCGTGAGCTGTTCGGGCACGCCGCCGACCCGCGTCGCGACGATCGCCGACTCCATGGCCATAGCCTCGAGGACGGCTATCGGGCACGCTTCCGTCACAGATGGCAGGACAAACACGTCGAACGACGAGAGGAGCCGTGGAACGTCCGAGCAGTGACCGAGAAACCGAACGGTCCCTTCGAGATCGAGGCGCGCGCGAAGGCGGCGCAGTCGGTCCGCGTACTCCCGGCGAGACTCGAGTAGTTTGCCGGCGATCGGAACGACGACCGGCCCGATCCGATCGCGAACGCGGGCGATCGCCCGCAGCAGGTACTCGTGACCCTTGACCGGGTTGACGTTGCCGACGGTCCCGACGATGGGCACGTCGTCGGCGACACCCAGTTCCGCCCGGATCGCCCCCTCGTCGGCCACCGACGACGGATCGAACGCGTCGACGTCGACCGGCGGGTACACCGTCCGCGTCGGGACCGAGTCGTCGAAGAAGTGGTCGCCGACCGCGTCCGCGGCGAGCGCGATCTCGTCCGCGGTGGCTCGAGCGAGTCGGGCCGCGACACGGTCGAGCGGCCACGGTGTGCCGGTGTCATTGAAAAACCACGCCAGCGGCGTGTCCGTCCGCTGGGCGGCGATCGCGGCCGGAACGGCGAGCGTCATGCTCGCATGGACCGCGTCGATCTCCCGGCGCTCGATCGTCGACGCGAGCCGGGAGACGGACGGGAGAAAGCGAGCGGCAAAGCGCGCGTTCGCGAGGCAATTGGGTGGCGGCCGCATCTGTGACGGTCCCGGACGGACGACCTCGAACCCGGCGTCCGTCGCCGTGCGCTCGAACGCATCGTCGCCGTCAGGCAGGTGAAACACCGTCTCGATACCGCGGTCGCGAAGGCCCTTCGCGACGGCGAGTGCGCGCAACTGGGGACCGCCCACTCGAGGATCGGCGAGGCTGTTGAGGACCCGCATTCGTGACCGAATCGTTCGATACGACTCGGTATAAAACGTACCGTCGGACCGTGAGAAAAGTCATCGTTTACTCGCGGCCGACGCTGCGCGAACCGATCGTAGGTCGGCGCTACGCTGGGCGAGCGGACCGCACTACGTGTACCCCAGATCCTGAAGCCGTTGCTCCGCGTCCGCCGAGAGATCGACCTGTTCGCCGGTGACCGAATCGGCCGCCACTCGCTCGAGCAATTGCGTCGCCTTGCGTTCGGTGAACGCCGGCTCGCCGTACTCGCTTGCGCCGCCGCTGGCGTACGCGCCGAACGCGTGCGGGAGGTGTCGGCGGACGTATCCGCGCTTCGCGCTCGCGACCGCCTTCCCGGCGAGGACGAGCAGCCGTTCCGGCAGCGGCGTCCTGGCGAACGCGTACCCCCCACCGGCGTCCCAGACGCCCTCGTAATGGAGCGATCCGGACCCGAACGGGAGCGACGACGGCAGCACCCGATTTTCGTACGTGCAGGGACGGGGCTCGTCCGCAAGCGCTCGCGCCGCCGACCGGCCGTCGAACCCCGTCGACTGTTCCATCGTCGGCTCAACGCCGAGCACGTCGAGAATCGTCGGGAGCAAATCTGCATGGTGGAACGCGGCGTCATTGACCGTCGTCGCCGGCAGTTCCGGATGGAAGAACGCCGTCGGCACGTAGACGAGTTCGGGCCGCATCGGCGAACTGTGTCCGAGTTCGCCGCCCTCACCGAGCAGTTCACCGTGATCCGAGGTGTAGATAACGAGCGTCTCCTCGGCGAGCCTCGCCTCCTCGAGGCGCGTTAGCCGCTCGAAGAAGAGATCGATGTCTAGTTCGACGCTCCGTCGATACTCGTCACGAAGCGTCACCGCGTCGGCCCCACCCCGTCGCTGGAAGTACTCGGAAGCGGTCCCAGCGAAGTCGCCGTACGGCGCGTGTCCGCCGGGCCCCCGTTCCATCGCGACGAACGGCGACTCGAGGCCCTCGAGCGGATCGTCGACGGCCGGCGGCTCCACGTCGAGGACGGTATGGATCGGATCGACGGCGTTTCCGTGCTCCCGTTGGGCGTATGCGAAGATCGAGTTGAGAAAGCGCGTCTCGTGTCCCGGCACGTCGAACAGCCGAAACACGTCGGACGGCAGTCGACGATCGAACGTGACGACGCCGTGGTTCATTGCGTAGCGGCCGGTCGCGAGCGAGGCAAACGAACTCGGGCTGTGCGTCGAGGCGCTCACCGTTCGCACCGTCGCCGCCCGATCGGTTACCCGATCCGGCACGGCGTCCCATCGGACGGCATCGCCGACGTAGACGAACACGTTTTCGACCTCGAGCGCCTCGAGCGCTGCTGTGAGCGGACGGGCAGCTGACATTGGCCCAACAGATCACACTCTCCGTAAGGAAAGTTTCGGTGAATTGCCCTCGTTCTCGGATGGAAACATGAGTATGATGATGTTACGAATGGTGATGGTGGTGCGTAATGGCACTCGTACCGTATCCGAACGGAACTGTGAATTCGCTGAACCAGCTCCGTGTGATCACGTGTTGGTGGTCCGTTGGTTGCGGTTTTGAGTGTCGAGCCTGACGGTATCGATTACAAGTAGCACGTTAAGAATTAAGGTGCGGTCGGTGGAAGACTCGGCCAGATGCCCTCGAGTTCGATAGCGCTCGTCGTGTTCGCAGACGAGTTAGATCGCGAACACGCGGCCTACGGGGCAGTACAGAACTTCGTCGACGTCTACGAGTCTGACGTCGACCGAATCGCCGTCGTCGGCCCGGAGCACATCGATATCGATCGATCGGTCGTTGATCCGGTACCGGTTCAGCGCCCGCAATCGAGCGTCCCGCCGGCGGCGGTCACCGAGTACATCGGTTATCAGTTACGGATCGCAGCGGCGCTCTGGCGGGACCGCGACCGGCTCGACGCCGCGTTCTTCCACATCGGCGGGACCATGCTTCTCCTCCCTCTGCTCGCATGCAAACTCGCCGGCGTTCGAACGCTGCTGTTCGTGACCGGTACCGTTACCGAAGGCGTGTATGCTCGCCGCGGGACGGGGCCACTCGCCCGAGGACTCGCCGGCATCGTGGACCTCGTTGAACGCGTCACGTGTACGCTCGCCGACGACGTAATCCTCCTCTCGAGCGGGATGGACCATCCGGCGCTCGAGTGGTCGACGTCGCCGACGGTCCGGGCCGTCAACGTCAATTACATCGACTGCGAGGAGTTCGCTTCGCGAACGCCGATCGAAGAGCGGGCGGTCGACGTCGTCTTCGTCGGACGGTTCGCGGCCGTTAAAGGGATCGACGACATCCTAAAGGCGATTCCACTGCTCGTCGAGTCGAATCCGGACATTCGGATCGAGCTGATCGGCGACGGTGAGCTCTCGGAGGAGGTCGCGGCGTTCGTTGACCGCCACGACCTCTCGGAGAACGTGACCTGCACCGGCTGGGTCGACCACGATGAACTCCCGGTTCACCTCGACGACGCGCGAACGCTGCTCTTGCCCTCGAAGTCGGAGGGCGTTCCGAAAGCCGTTCTCGAGGCGATGGCCTGCGGAACGGTCCCGGTCGCCGCTGCCGTCGGAGGCATCCCCGACCTCATCGACGATGGATCGAACGGGTTCCTGCTCCGAGACACGGATCCGGAATCGATCGATCGGACGGTGACTGCCGTCCTCGAGCGCGGCGATCTGGCCGAGATGAGCGATAACGCTCGCGGCTACATCGAGCACAACTACGCCTACTCGACGATCAGGGATCGATATCGCCGCATCCTCCTGGAGGGCGAGACGGAACGAGCGACTGCTGAATCGGGTCGAGACGCCGTATGACGACTGACGGAGGAGCGCGGAGGCGACGATGAGCCGAAGCATCGTCCGACGGTTCAGCGCCATCTTTGGCTCCAAGGTTGGCGTGTTAGCGCTGACGCTCATCACGACACCGATCCTAGTACGCCTGCTCGGAAGTGGCGGCTACGGCGATTACTCGTTTCTGCTTTCGACGCTGCAGTGGGCGCTTGTGTTCGTCTACGCCGGGGCGTTCAAGGGGACCCGAAAATACATCGCCGAGGACCGATCCGATGACTGGGCGGATCACGTGTTCGCGTTCTACTTCCGGCTCGTAGTCGTCCTCGCGGCCGTCGTGGTGTCCGCAGTCTTCTTTCTCTCCCGATCGCAATACGTAGCCTCGTTCCTCGGTCCGGAATTTTCCCGCTACTTCGTTGTTCTCGCGCTCATTATCCCCGTTCGAGCCGTCTTCCGGATCGGACGAAGCACCCTCATGGGGTTCGGCCTCGAGTCATACTCGGAACCACTCCAGATCGTCGACCGCGTCCTCTTCGCGGCGATGATCGTCACCGTGAGCGTCGTCGGTGGGGGCGTCGCGGCCGCCCTGACGAGTCGGGTCGTCTCGACCGGGATCGCGGCCCTCCTCGCGCTCGCGCTCGTCTCGCGTCGGATCGATCTCTCGAAGCTGGCAAGCCGTTCGACAGGGCCGGTACCGGCGAAACGCCTCGCGATCTACAGCGGATCGACGATGGCGCTGTCGTTCCTGTTGCTCTCGCTGTACCATGTCGACGTCATCCTCCTCAGACTGTTCGTCGGGAGTTCGGCGACCGGCTACTACCGCGCGGCCCTCGTCATCGCCGAGTTCCTCTGGTTCGTGCCTACCGCCATTCAGGTCACCCTCTTGCACTCGACGTCGCAACTCTGGATCGACGAACGCTACGATCGGCTCACGGAGATCAGTACGCGAGCAGTCCGGTATACCTTCCTCTGTACGGCGTTGCTGGCCCTCGGCGTCTCTGGACTCGCTGAACCGGTTCTCACGCTCTACTTCGGACCGGCGTTCGACGCGGCCGTCATTCCGCTATTGTTGTTGCTCCCCGGCGCGATCGGATTCGCGGTCGCCCGACCCGTCTTCGCGATCAGTCAGGGCCAGGAGAATCTGCGACACCTGATCGGCGTCACGGGCGTCGCGGCGCTGCTGAACGCCGTGTTGAACGTGGTCCTCATCCCACAATTCGGGCCGAGCGGGGCCGCGATCGCGACGAGTCTTGGCTACGGATCGATGTTTGGACTCCACGTCTGGAACGCCCGCCGGCTCGGGTTCGACCCCCTCTCCGATGTCCGCGCCGTTCCAGTCATGGGAACTGTACTGGTTGCCGCGGTACCGATCCTCGGTCTCCCCCACCTCCTCGAGTCGGACCTGCTCTCGCTGGTCGTCGTGCCGCCGGTCGGTGCCGCGGCGTTCGCCGCGCTCGCGCTCGCGACTGGAGCGGTACGCTCGGGAGAGATTCGACGCGTCGCGTCGGCCAGTCCCGTTCCGACGACCCGACTGGCGGTGCTCTGTCCCGATCGAGTTATCGACGCGATCAGTCCGGCGAATCGCGAGAGGTAGGCTGGCCGCGAGAACGAGTCGGTCGACGGGGCGTCAACGCGGACCATTCGACGAGAGCCGAGGTCCTCGGCACGCTCGAGAACATCGACCGTCCTGCTCGAGATCGATGTTCCCGCGAACGCGATTGTCTCGCATTCCGAACGGTGAGTACTCTTTTCCCACCGTTCATCATTGGAGAGAGTAGAACCAACGGTTCGAGGTAGAAAAACGAATGTCATCGAGTATCCTGTTATCAGTCGATTGCCTCCGATCAGATCACGTCGGGTGCTACGGGTACGACCGCCCGACGACGCCGAACATCGATTCGTTCGCCGCCGACGCGACGCGCTACCGGTTCAGTTACGCCAACTGCCCCGGGACGCGGTGGGCCTTTCAATCGATCCACACCGGCGTCTACGCCGGGCAGATCAACGGGCTCGGTATTCCCAACGGATACCGCGATCAGCTGGCGGAACGGTTCCGGTCGGCTGGCTACTCGACGTTCGGAACCGCCCACAACGGATTCCTGAGCCGAGATTACGGCTACGACGAGGGGTTCGACCAATGGACCGGCGTCGACGACTTCGACGGGGACGACTCGCTGCTGGTCAAAGCCGGCAAAGAAATCGCGAGTACAGTCGATTCGGACCTACTCAAACGTCGGCTACTGCGACCTGCCTACACGTTCGTCGCTGGCGACGACTCATCCGGCGAGTACCGGCCGCCGACGACCGACGCCGATGTCGTCGACAGGGCAGTCGAGTGGCTCCGCACACGGCAGTCGGCGGACGACGATTATTTCGCCTGGATTCACTTCATGGACGCACATACCCCGTACGGCCGGTACGACGAGCACCTCCGCGCCGTCCGCGGTGACACCGCTGTCGACCACGTCGTCGCACCGAACGAAGCGGACGCGGTCATCCACGGTGAACCTCCCGAAGACCGGGTGATCGACACGTACGATGCGTGCATCCGGAGCGTCGACGAGCAACTCGGCCGAATTCTCGAACTCGTCGACGACGACACAGTCGTCACGATCGTCGGCGATCATGGCGAGGAGTTCGGACGCTACGGGGAGTTCCACGAGGCGTCGCTGTACTCGTCGATGACGAACGTCCCGATCATCGTCCGTGCGCCCGAACTTGATGCTGACGTCGTCAACGAGCACTTCGCACAGCACGTCGACATCGCACCCACGATGCTGGCGGCCGCCGATATCTCGGTTCCCGATCGGTACGTCGGCGAGCCGTTGCAACGTGCCGACGACCGCAATCTGTCGACGCCGACGTGTTACTCTCTCGAGGCGGGCCGCGTCGGAATCCAGACCGACCATTGGAAACTCATTCAGCGCGACGGCGAGCGGACCGGATACGAGATGGAGCGTCCAGAGCGCGAGGGGGAAGCGGCGGCGGACGATGCCCTTCCCGACGACGTTCACGCACAGTTGGACGCGTTCGAACGCCGACTAGACGCCGACCGGGTCGACGGCGGAACGGCGACCCTCGAGCGCGATGACGACCTCTCCGCGTCGGTCGAAGAGAACCTCAGCGACCTCGGCTATCTCGAATAACTCTGCGACTGTGCCAGACGGACGGTGCTGGCGGCCGAACGGTAACTGGGATCGACACGCAACCCCGACGAGTCCTTACGTCGGTAACTGGGATCAATCGCCGACCGCACTCTCGGAAACTGTACCCCACAGATACGGCGCGTAGTCGGCGTTCTCGAGGGACGGCTCCGGCGGCACGTCACCGTCTAGATACACTAACCAGACGATCCGAACGGCTTCGCCGGTCATCGTCGGCTCGAGGTCGTGTCGAAATCGCCACGTCTCGCCGTGAGACAGTCGCGTCTCGAACTGGTCGAGTTCGTTTTGCGCAGTGACGACCGTCTCATTGCCGTCAGTTACCACCGTCTGTTCGACGGCGACTACCGTGTACGTCACCGGCCGCTGTTCGTGGTTATCGACGCCGACGATGAGTTCCTGACTGTCACCGCGTTCGAACTCCGTGGGGAGGTTGCCAGCTACGGGGTTTCCATCGTCGTCTTCCGTCATGAGAGATACCGCCGAGAACTGCTCACCGTGCGTCGGGACCGTCGTGGCGTATCCGCCAGCGCCGAACGAAGCCACGACTGCGACCACGATGAACACGTTCAACACAGCGTCAGCACCTGTATCGGGTTCTCGAAGTGCCGAACGGATCACGGTGTACCACTCGCGATACGGGACCTGAAAGCGGTCTTTCGAGGGGATTTTCGATCGCCTGAATGCCGCAATACCGGTCGTAACGAGCGTGAACACGCTTACAGTGAGTACGATCGGAGTCAACCGGACACCCCACAGCGTGTAGTTCAATGCGAGTCCGAACAAGACGAAAACCACGATACTCGAGCCGATCGAAAGCGCAATGCGCTCGAGGCTACCGATCCCGGTCCGTACCGAACGTTTCTCGGACTGCTCACGGAGTCCATTACTCGTTTCCTTGCTCTCGTCCGCATCACTACTTCGGCGGGATGGTCCGTTTTCGGGAAACAGGGCGGCCACGAACGCGTATCCCGGAACGAACAGTACGAATATGAGGCCGAGCGATAGCCGAACCGGTGACCCCTGAAAGACCGGTGCGAACACGGTCAGAGTAGTCGCGACGACGACCGCGACGACGGCCGCAAGATCGACCGGCAGTTCGCGGATCGGTCGCGGAAATAGCGTCCGGAATGACCCCGATTCGAGCATATACAGTCGACTAACAATAGTGGTCCTGAAAAATCGGTCGGTGAAAACGATCGCCACGTGAGTCAAGAGGTCGGTGCTACGCGCTCGTAATCGGTCTGTACTCGCCTTCGAGTGAGTACAGAAGTCACACATCGGTCCAGATCGGACGAGAGCCGACCGGTTCGGACTCGGTCGGAGAGGTCGCGGGTGAAATCGCAGGCGTAGAGTGGTTCGATGGTCCATCCACCGTCCCGGAACGCCGGTGGTAGTCGCTTCGATAACTGCAACTTGTCCAAAGCTATATTCGGTCGTTCATTGTGCCAACAACTAGATGCGCCGGACTATCCAGTGGATGGTCACAGTCGTTGGGTTAGCACTGGGGTGGACCACGCTAACTGTATGCCGCGCGATGCCCACTGACCCGGCATCGTTCATTCGCGACGTTCCAGCACGACTCCGGTACGATGCGCAACCGCCACGGAGGGCTTCAGCGGCGCGGGTTCCTGTGTAAATGGTGGGGCGCTAAAAATGGATCTGCTGCGAGTTTCAGTGCTCCTCACGATACTCTCGCTTACTCTCGGAGTGGTCGCTGTCTCCGTCACCGGTCAGATCAGTCCGTTCCTCCAGATCAGCGCTGGTTCCGCAATACTCTCGATCGTCGGTCTCGCAACGATCGACGACCTCTTTGGACGTCAGTTCTACGGCTATCTCGCGAGTCTTCTCGCCGTCGGGATCGTCTATCGCGCCCTTCCGCTCCTCGTTCTCCCGGGACTCATCGGCATGGATCCACACTGGTATGCGGTCCAAACGCAGGCCGTCATCGACACTGGATCAACGGACCCAATCCAGAATCCCTTTTATGAAGGTGCCGCCGGCTACATCGTCTACCTCGCGCTGATAGCGGAGATCCTCGGTGTTCAGCCCGAGCGAGCCATCCTCGTACTGCCGCTTATTCTCGGGATCGTCCCACCACTTGTTGGAGCGATCATCACCGAGCGAATTACTCGTACCCCGATCGCCGCTTTGACTGCGGCCGCGCTGCTCGTCGTCGTCCCGTCACTGGTTCGCGGTGCGTTTTGGCCCACTGCGCAATCGTTCGCAACCGCCCTGTTTGCCGTGTTTCTCCTCCTCTTTCTCCGGATTTATCGACAACAGGCTGATCCATCATGACTCGAAACCGGGACGTCATCGCTTTCATGCTGGTGGTCGTGTCACTGGCACTCGTCCATAAGTTCCCGATCCTCGTTGTGGCACTGCTCTTACTCGGACTCGCGGGCGCATCGTGGCTGGGACTGATTCGGAAACAGGGATCTCTCACGTGGCTTCTCGCCTTCACAGGCGTTGTATTGCTATCGGTGTGGACAATCGTGACGAGCTTCATGCTCAATGCAGGTATCATGGCGACCTCGCTGATTCGCGGAGGGTTCGAGATCGATGCCACGCTCGCAGACCCGGCGGCTGCGACGCGAGTCAAAACGGCGATTAGATATACGGTCGCACGGAATTTGCACTGGATCGCACTCAGCAGCGCAGGCGGCGTCGGATGGGCATTTCTGAGTTATCGAGTCTGGAAACGAGAATACGACCGAAAAACGCAAGCGGAAATCACCGTCATTCTACTCTGCTCGTCGCTTTTGATGATTCTGTTGGCAGCAGGACTCTTCGGCGTCGCCGGCACGCTAAACCCGATGCGAGTGGTCCTTCTGGCGACCGTCCCGCTCGCCGTTCTCACGGCCAATATCGTCGACATGACCGTCCCGGGCACGCGACAGCGATACGCGACAGTTCTCATGATCGCCATCCTACTCGTGGTGCAAGTCGCCGCAGTGGGTGTTTTCCCCGACGATGGCACCGGACCGCGTGATCATCTTACGGCCGAGGAACGGGAGGGGAAAGAGTTCATGTCGACACACGCGCCAGCACCCGTCTATACGGACACCTATTACGTTCACGCGGGTGTGGATCCACAAGATCCCGTTTCGGGATACTGGTCCAGTAACCGGGGCCAGTTCCAATCCTACGATCCGGCCGTGTTCAACGGGAGTTTTACCCCCAATGAAACGGAGTACGTTGCATATCGGACGACAGTAGGGATCTACGGTCATCTCCCGTGGGGCGGATACTGGTCACTCGACTGGGACCCACGGGACGAGCTGCAAGCGTGTGGGAACAAGGTGTACTCGAACGGAGACGTCGAGATGTACGAAACGGAACAGTGCTGGAATGAAAGCACGTGATTGTCTCAGTGGCTCCCAGAGACAGCTGAGGATAGCGCAGTGTTCCCACACGCCTCTCGTCGTAACATCGCCCCCGTCCGCGAAAAGCACGTTTCTCACTGTCGTTCCGTCAGTCGGTATCGTCATCTAAATCCAGATCGCATAACTGCCCCACGGCCTCGAGCACGCGCTCGGCCTCCGCGGACGAGACATCCGCGATATCGAACGTCGCTCGTTCGTAGCGTTCGGTCACGGTCCGGAGGAGTGCGCGATCCGACCGGCCACCGTCGCTATCAGGGCCGTCGTCACGGTGCTCGTCCCAGCGCCGATAAAACTCCCAGTGCGTCAGGGCGGAACTCGAGGCGCTCACGTCGATGCGATCCGATAGTGCATGGCGAACGGCCGCATACGCCAGTTCGACCGCCCTGTCGGGACGGCCATGCGAGAGCGAGTCGCGTCCATGTTCGAGTACCGATTCGGCGATCTCGGTTCCGGACCGATCGGAGACCGGGTCCGTCACCGCGTCGGTCGTCGCATCTCCCGCCGACGGACTCGAGCGGGGTGCTCTGCCACGCGACCACCATGCGATTGCGGCGGCCCCAAGGAGGGCGATCAGTCCGCCCCCGAATCCGAGCCACGCCCACGCGGGAAGCCCCCACCACGAGCGGCCGTCGACCGAGAACGCCACGGTCGACGTCGCGGTGTCGGACGCGAGATTTGATCCGGATCCGTCGTGCGCGGCGACGATCTCTCCGTCGCCGCGGGCGGCCTCATCGGGGATCTCGACCGTGGCAGTGAACGAACCATCGTCGTCGGTCGTCACCGTCTTAAGTGTGGTTCCATCCGCGTCCAGTCGGACCGGCCGTTCGGCGACCGCCGCCCCGTCGGCCGTCTCGAGCGTGCCGTCGACCGCGACCGTTCGCTCGGTGTCACCGACGCGACTCGCGGAGACGGTAACGTCGACCTCGGTTTCGCGGACCGTCACGTCGTTCGTCGCCGCCGTCGCGGCGAGCGCCTGATCCTCGTACTCGAGTCGAACCCCCAGTTCGCGCTCGCCGTCGGGGATCGACGCGGGCACCTCAACGTCCGTCTCGAACGATCCGTTCGCGGTCTCGGTCCGCCCGATCCGCTCGTCGCCGAGCGTCACCGCGAGCGGGACGCCGTCGACGGGGGTCCCGTCGACATGGAGATCCCCGCCGACGGTCGCGGTCTCGCCGTATGCGATCTCAGTCGTCGTTTCGAGGTCCGAGACGGTGGGTTCGACCTGCTCGATCGAGACGTCGACGGCCACCTCACTGCCCAGGTAGATCGACTCGTTGGTCGGGACGTACTCGATCGAGAGCTGCTCCGCTGACAGCGGTTCGGCCGTCGGTCGGTACTCGAACGCGAACGAACCGTCGGCAGCCGTTTCGGTCCGGACGGATCCGTTTCCGACCTCGAGGCGGATCGTCTCGGACCCGATCGGCCGACCGGTCGCCGTTCGCAGCCGCCCGGTCGCAGTCAGCGGCTCGCGAAACGAGATTTCCTCGCGGCCGGCGTCGACGGTGAGATCGGTCGCCACGAACTCTGTCTCACGGATCGTCGCCTGTTCGGCCTGAATGTCCTCGTTTACCGCCTCGATCGCCGCGTCGGACTCGGAGAGGTTCGCGTCGGTTTCCGCCTCGAGGTCGTCGTAGTTCGCGCGGAGCTCGTGGCTCGACTCGTTGACCGACGTCGCGATGGTCTCGAGCTCGCGAGCGAGAGACCGCGCACGTTCCTCGTCGCCGGCCGCCCGCGCTCGCTCGTACTCGGCTCTGGTCTCGTTGTATCGCTGGGCCGCCTCGATGATCCGCTTCTGATTGTCGCCCGCGAGCTCGAATAGCTCGTCATAGTTTTCGCCGGCCGTTTCGTCCGCGATCTCCGCGTACCGGTCGAGGGAGTCTATGTACGACTCGTCGACGGATCGAGCCGCACGCTCGTACTCCCCGTCCTCGAGAGTGATCGCACCCTCCTCGAGGTCATCAATCATTCGAGTCATCAGCCGACTTTCTAGTGCCTCGAGGTCACTGTCCTCGGCGTACTTGCGAGGGTCCCTGTGCCGACGGGTGACGTTGTCGTCAGTCTCGTCGTCCGTCTGGAGGAGACGGTGGGACTGGGGCGTCTCGACCACTGGATCAGTCGCGCCTGCCACGGGCGACGCAGTCGCGGTGCCCGTGATAACACCGACACCGCCGCTCGCGAGCACGACGATGGCGGTGACGAAGACGACGCTACTCGTATGCGAATCGCTCACGGCCTCGCGTTCACGCCAGGGACACATAGCTATGCGTTCTGTTCGTGTTCACGGCTCGCCAGCGGACGGTCTCAATACCACCTTACAGCGCCCGTCTCGAGGACCTAAACGGACCCGTATTGGCGACGCGGGACGGTTGCGAGCGGGGCTGACTGTGTCGCGGATCGGATCCGATCGAAACCGTCCCATTATCGGCCAGTATTTCTCGTAGTATCGACCTAAATACCTGCTATCACATAATATATCGTAGTTGTATGGAATACGGAGTCAGAAAAGAGTCTGTGGACGATGAACAGAGGGGAGACGGAGGATGAACAGAGAGGAGAGTTATATCGGCCTGAGCGGCGAAGAGGATCCGAATATCTGAGTGAACGTGATCTGGTTTTGTTTCATAAATAATATATATTGTCGTATATGTCAATATATGTACTATTTTAGCGCGCCGGTCGATGAACCGTCGAACGGCACGTCCAAGCGACCGATGCCGCTGGCACCGACACCGTGAACGAAACGCCGCGCTGAAACTGGGTCCACAGTTCGAGTTCGAGTCCCGTCTGTCGCTGGTCGAAACCCCAGTATTCGATGTCGAGGAAGTACTGAAAACGGGGGGTTTTTGCGCCGGCCGACCCAACGGCTGCACATGGCGCAGGCAACTCAGGAATTCGGCGAATGGCCGTTGAAACGCCTGATGACGGAGGTCGTCGGCTCGGGCCCAAAATCGGCCGACGACATGAACCGTGAGCAGGCCCGCGAGGCCTTCCAGCGGATTCTGGCCGGCGAACCCGACGCGACCACGCTCGGTGCGTTCTGGCTGGCCAACCGCTGGAAGCGCAACAACCCCGAGGAGCTGGCGGCCTACACCGACGTGATGCGCGAGGAGTCGGTCGTCACCGCCGAGCCGGACTGCGATCCGGTCGACTGCGGCGCGAACTACGACGGCAAGCATAGTTCGGCCGTCCTCGGCGTCGGTGCCGGTATCGTCGCCGCCGCAGCAGGGACGCCGATCGTCGTCCACTCGGGCGACCGCGTTCCGACGCAGAAGGCAACGGCGTACAAACACGTCCTCGAGGAACTCGGCATTCAGACGGAACTCGAGCCTGCGGAGAGCGCGGACATGGTCGACGAGACCGGCTTCGGCTTCTACTACCAGCCCACGTTCAACCCCGGGATTCAGGACCTCTACGACCGGCGCGATGAGATGGGCGTTCGAACGTTCGTCAACACGATCGAAACCGTTGCCAACCCCGCGAACGCCGACGTCCACCTGGGCTCGTTCTACCATCTCACCTTCGCGAAGAAGATGACCGATCTCATGGAAGCGAGCGCGCAACTCGACTACTCCCGCGCCATCTTCTTCCAGGGGATGGAGGGCTACGACGACATCCGTCCCGGTTACACGAAGGTGGCCGAGTGGGACGAGGGCGAGGAGTTAGCGGACTACGAGATCGAGACCGCCGAGTACGGCATGGCGATGGAAAACGAGGACCTCGAGGTCGACGACGTGACCGCCGACTCCGCCTCGATCACCGAGGCAGTGCTGGCCGGCGACCGCGAGGACCACTTCGCCGACGCCATCGCCCTCAACGGTGCGTTCCGGATGTACGCCCGTCAGGACGTCGACAGTCTCGAGGACGGCCTCGAGCGGGCCCGCGAGGTCATTTCGGACGGCAGCGCGGAAGCCGTGGTTGAGGACCTCCGAGCGTTCTGATCGATCGGAGTTCCCCGGTTCACTCTTGCTCGATTCGGCAAAGCTCGATACCGACCGTTTTAAACTCGGGTATTATATATTTCACTTCGACTGAGAGATCGAAAATCGAGGGGCCGACTCTGAACGGATTGCGAAACCGATTGAACGTCCAGAAGAGACGCTTTCAGTCCGAAATACGGGACAAGATCGGCTCGCGTCGAAACGGGATCCTGATAGGCATGATCGGCTTTAGTGTGCGATATCGACCGCGTTAGACAGTGGCGAGAAAGAGTGATGTCCAAAACAGTTCGAGCCATATATGTATGATATTTATTTAAGTTCCATATAGACAGCTATCGGACACTTCCGGAGACGCCTGAGATCGAGGAATCCATGTGGCTCAGTGCATCCAAGCGGCCCCAAACGAGCAAGCGGAATCGCGTCGCTCGAGACGGGAGCGAACGGTACACCTTTTTGATCGGTGGCCGTGACCATGGGCCATGGACGACTCACTGGACACCGTCTCGGTATCGTTCGACGAGGAACGCGGCATCGGCACGCTCACGATGAACCGCCCGGACGCGTTGAACGCACTGAACGAGCAGCTCAGGGACGACATCATCGCGGGGCTCGAACTGCTCGAGGAGCGAAACGAGGAGAGCGACGGCGTCGCCCTACGAGCCGTCGTGCTCGAGGGGGCCGGCGAGAAGGCCTTCTGTGCGGGTGCGGATATCGGTGGCTTCTCCGCGGAGTCGGCCGGTGGCTCCTCGGCCCGCTCGCACTACGATTTCATCCGGGACTTCCCCGCCCCCGTCATCGCGAAGATCGACGGCTACTGTCTCGGCGGCGGCCTCGAGACCGCGCTAGCCTGTGATTTCCGGCTAGCCAGCGAGGGCTCGACGTTCGGCTTCCCCGAAGTGAACCTCGGCATCCTCCCCGGTGCCGGCGGCGTCCAGTACGTCACGAAGCTGGCCGGTCCCGCCGTCGCGAAGGAACTGGCGATGACCGGCGAACACATCTCGGCTGCGCGAGCGGACGAAGAGGGAATCGTCAACCACGTCTACGCCGACGGTGAGTTCGAGGCAGAAGTCGACGCGTTCGTCACCGATCTGGCCGGCCAGGCACCGCTAGCGATTCAGGCGATCAAGCAGTCCGCAGATATGGCGGTTCACTCCGGGCTCGAGGAGGGGCTGGAATACGACCGCCAACTCTTCGAAGGGCTCCTCCAGACTGAGGACCACGCTGAGGGCGCGGCGGCGTTCTCCGAGGACCGCGAGCCCGAGTTCGAAGGGAAGTAACCGGACAAGGCGGACGACCTCTGCCTCACTCCGGACTGGTTTTTGACGTACGGTGGCGCGCGCTGTTTCGCGGCGAACCGACGGTGAGCCGCGGATCGACGTTGTGCGAGGAGATGAGCGAGCGACTCTGGAGCGAGCGTTAGCGCGGAACCTCCGGTCCCGCGCTAACGCTCCCTCCTTTCAGTCAGTCGCTCATCCCTCGCGCAGTGTCATCGATCGACCTTCCTACCGCTCTGGCCAATCGACAGCGTGCGCCACCGCATACCGGTTCGTCGGTCCGAAACGGAAGAGGTTCGTAAGGTGAAAAAGCCGATCCGTCAGTCCCACTCTTCGCCGATGCCGCGCAGCGAGAACGGGCCGACTGGGAGGTTGTACCCCTCCTCGAGCGCTTTGTCGACCTGCGCTTCCGTCGCGATGCCCTCATCGACGATTTTCTGGGCCTCCTCGCGCATCGCCGCGTGACAGCGGTTGGCAAGGAAGCCGTAGGAGCCTGGAGCATCGTCGATGGTGACGCTGGTCTTCCCAAGTTCTTCGACGAGTTCCTCTGCCCGCTCGATGACGGCCTCGTCGGTCTGTGGGGCCTGGACGATCTCGACCATCGACATCACTGGGACCGGATTGAAGAAGTGCGTGACGGCGACGCGCGAGGGGTCGGAGACGCCGTTTGCGATCGACGTCACCGAAAAGCCGCTGGTGTTCGAGTACAGCGGCTGCTCGTCCGTCACCTCGTCTAAGTCGCGGAAGACCTGGCCCTTGATCGCGAGATCCTCCGTGACGGCCTCGATAACGAACTCGGTCCCGTTCGTCGCCTCGTCGAGGTCCGTCGTGAACGTCACCCGCTCGAGGACCTCCGCTTTCTCGTCCTCGGAGAGATAGCCTCCCTCGACGGCGTCCTCGAGGCCATAGTTGCCCGATATGAGTCGTTCGCGGGCCTCTTCGGCCAGTTCCTCGTTGATCTCGCGGACGGTCACCTCGTAGCCGTTCCGTGCGAGTACCTGTGCGATACCAGCACCCATGATGCCGCCGCCGACGACGGCAGCACTTTCTCGTGCCATGCCAGCATCCTTCACGGGTATCGACTTAGTTCTTATCGAGATTCGAGACTCTGCCGCCAGCCGCCCGTACCCGACAGCCACCGTACATTTAATACTCGAGTCGTCGTTCTTGTGATATGGCAACGGAGTACACGCCGACTGAGATGATGGATCGGGAGTCCAGATCGAACCGCTACTACCGCAACGCGGTCGAGCGCCACTGGGATCCCGGCGAGATCGACCTCGAGAGAGACGTCGAGAACCTGCTGGCACATATCGATGCGTCAGACGAATACGACCGAGAATCCTGGTACGGAACGCTCAACGGCATCGCGAAGTTCGGAGCGGGCGAGGACGCGGTCACCGAGGACCTCGCGCCGCTGGGGGCCGTCCTCGATGACATCGACGATCAGCTGTTTCTGACGACACAGATGTACGAGGAGGCCAAACACGCGGACTTCTTCGATCGCTACTGGCGGGAAGTCATCTGGACTGTCGAAGACGAACTGGGCTGGGACCGATCGAATCCCCGCCATGAGCGATGGTTCAACGACCCGTACATCGAACTGTTCGACCGCAACCGGACGGCGCAGTTCCGGCTGCTCGAGGAGGACACCCCCGAAAACCGGGCGAACGCCTACTGTCACTACCACCTCACGGTCGAGGGAATCCTCGCCCAGACGGGCTACTACGGGATGCAGACCTCCTACGGCGGCGAGTTCGAGGGGCTTCCGCATCTTCCGGGGCTTGTCCAGGGCTTTACGAAGATCCGCAGCGACGAGGGTCGCCACGTTGGCTTCGGGATGAACCAACTCAAGAAGCTCATCGCTGAGGGGGTCGATCCCGAACTCATCCGGGAGACGGTCGAGGACCTCGTCCCGCTCGTGCAGGGAATCACCGAGGACAACCGGTACCAGCCTGACGATCCCGAGGAGCGCGTCGGCTTAGCAGACGGGAAGCTGGCCGAATACGCAGTCGAGAAACATACCGACCGAATGCGACAGATCACGGACGCCACGGCGGACATTCCGGACGTCGATGAGTTGGTGGCGCTCGAGGGCGACGACTGAGGGGAAACGGACGCACCGCCGTCCGTGTCCGCCGGATGATCGGTGACAGTACACTTTTGATACCCGAACGGGACGTGATACCATGCAGCTCGATTCGGTTCGAATACTCGATCTCTCGCGCCTGCTACCGGGGCCGTACGCGACGCAACTGCTCGCCGACGCAGGTGCCGACGTGGTGAAAGTGGAGGACACCGACACGGGCGATTACGCCCGCCACACGCCGCCGATGACCGAGCGCGACGTCGGCGCACTGTTCGACAGCGTCAATCGCGGCAAGCGGAGCATCGCGCTCGACCTGAAATCGGGGGCGGGGCGGACCGCCTTCTACCGACTTGTCGAAGAGGCAGACGTCGTCTTCGAGCAGTTTCGGCCCGGTGTCGCAGAGCGCCTCGAGATCGACTATGAGACGCTCACGGAATACAACGAGGACCTCGTCTACTGCTCGCTGTCGGGCTACGGCCAGACGGGCCCGGACGCCGAGCGCGCGGGTCACGACCTCAACTACATCGGTGTTGCGGGTCTGCTGGATATGACCCGCGAGAACGAGTCGATGGCCCCACAGATCCCGGGTTACCAGATCGGCGACCTCGGCGGCGGCCTGTTCGCCGCCTTCTCAATCGTCGGTGGCCTCCTGTCTCGCGAACTGGGCAACGGCGGCGAGTACGTCGACGTGGCCATGACCGATGTAGTCGCCTCCTTCTCGCAGGCGATTTCCTTCGAGGCGCTGACCGGCGACGATCCGCGACCGGGTGAGACGGCACTTACCGGAAAATTCCCCTGGTACGACGTCTACGAGACCGCCGGTGGGCGATACGTGACCCTCGCCGCACTCGAGCCGAAGTTCTGGACCGCCTTCTGCGAGGAGGTCGGCCGGGAGGAACTCCTCGACGCTCACGGCACCGACGACCCGGCCGAACTGGCGGCCGTCCGCGAGGAACTCGAGGCGCTGTTCGCGAGCCGCTCGAGAGATGCGTGGCTCGAGGACCTGAGCGACGAGACGATGGTCGGACCGGTGTGTACGCCGGCCGAGACCGTCGAACACCCACAGCTCGAGGCCCGCGAGTTGATCGAGCGGCCGGACGACGCGCCGCCGCGGGTCGGCTTCCCCGCGATGGGAACGAACGCCCCGGAGAGCCGCGACGAGTCGGTACCGGAGCACGGGGAGCATACCGACGAACTGCTCGCGTCGGTCGGGTACGACGAGAGCGAGCGGGACGCCCTCCGCGAGTCGGGGGCCGTCCGCTGAGAGCCGTTCGGTCGGGAGGGCGGCGTACGCACCCTAAATCATAAGGTACTGGACGAAATCAGTGGAGACGACTATGATGGGTGTCGAGTTAACACTTGACAAGATACTCGAGCGGGCGGTCGACCTGTTCCCCGACCGGGAACTGGTGACGAAACTGCCCGACGGGAGCACGCACCGGTATACGTACGCTGACGCGTACGGACGGATCAACCAACTCGCGGGCGCGCTTGACGACCTCGGTCTCGAGGCCGGCGACCGGGTCGGCGTCGTCGCGACGAACCACTACCGCCACTTCGAACTCTACTTCGGCCCGGCGTGTTCGGGGCGGTCGATCCACATGTGCAACATGCGGCTGCCCGACCACCACTTCGTTCACACGGTCGAGGACGCCGAGGATCGGGTGATCTTCGTCGATCCAGAACTCATCGAGAAAGTCGAAGCTAACGCCGACGACCTCGAGACGGTCGAGCAGTACGTCGTCCTCGACGACGAGGTGCCCGAGACGAGTCTCGAGCCGGTGACGGACTACGAGTCGTTGCTCTCCGGCCAGTCGACCGAGTACGAGTGGCCAGACATCGACGAGGATGCGGAGTACGGCATGTGTCACACCTCGGGGACCACGGGGCTGCCGAAGGGTGTCCCCTACTCCCACCGGGCGATGTACCTCCATAGCATCATGTGCGGCCATACGGATGCCAATGGGATCGGCGAGGACGACGTCGTCCTGCCGGTGGTTCCGATGTTCCACGCCAACGGCTGGGGGACACCCTACGCCGCGACGTTCGTCGGCGCGAAACAAGTCTTCCCCTCGGTCCAAACCGATCCCGAATCGATCGCCCGCCTGATCGACGAGGAGGACGTGACGTTCTCAGCGGCGGTGCCGACCATCTGGCTCGAGATGGCCGAATTCTTAGACGAGAATCCCGAGGTCGATATCTCGAACATCGACCGGCTGACGGTCGGCGGCTCCGCGCCGCCCGAGTCGCTCATCCGGACGTACGACGAGAAGTACGACGCGCCGATCATTCAGGGGTGGGGGATGACCGAGACCTCACCGCTCGGTACGCTCAGCACACTCCGCACGGAGGTCGCCGACCTCCCGAAGGACGAGCAGTACGAGTACCGCGCGAAGGCCGGCCTTCCCGTCCCGGGGATGCAGACGCGGATCATCGACGACGACGGCGAGGCGGTGCCCGCCGACGGGGAGACGATGGGCGAGTTGCAGGTTCGCAGCCCCTGGGTAACCGACCACTATCACAACCGGCCCGAGGAGAACGAGCAGGCGTTCACCGAGGACGGCTACCTCCGGACCGGCGACATCGCTACCCGCGACGAGGTGGGCTACGTCGACGTCGTCGACCGCGATAAGGACGTGATCAAGTCCGGCGGCGAGTGGATCTCCTCGGTGCAACTCGAGAACGAACTCATGGCCCACGAGGACGTCAGCGAGGCGACGGTCATCGCGGTCGAGCACGAGCGCTGGCAGGAGCGACCCATGGCGATCGCGGTTCCGCGAGATGGGGCCGAACTCACCGCGGACGACCTCGAGGCCCACCTCGGCGAGACGTTCCCCTCGTGGTGGCTGCCCGACGTCTACGAGTTCATCGACGAGATTCCGAAGACATCCACCGGAAAGTTCGACAAGAAGACGCTCCGGGACCAGTTCGACGTGGTCCTCGAGGCCGAGGACGACGAATCGGCACCCCAGCAGTGAGCGGTTCCGAGGATATATTTCAGTATGGTAGCAAACACCACAAGCGGCGTGCATTTCGACACTGGGGAGACCGAGTCGATCCGCGACGGTCCTGACGAGTCGCGTTCATCAAGCATAGCGAGCTGATCCGACATGGTCACACACCTCACAGACACGACTGCCGCCGGGCTCGCGAGAGCGATTCGGGACGGCGAGTATACACCGACCGAGGTCGTCGACGCCACCCTCGAGCGCATCCACGAACGGAACGATCGGACGAACGCCTTCATCACCGTCACGGACGACCTGGCCCGCGAGATGGCCGAAGAGGCCGAACGAGCGATCGCGGACGGCGAGCCGCTCGGGCCGCTCCACGGCGTCCCCGTCGCGATCAAGGACCTCGACGACGTCGAAGGGGTCCGGACGACCTCCGGCTCCCTGCTCTTCGAGGACCGCATCGCCGACTCGGATTCGCCGTTCGTCGCTCGGTTGAAGGCGGCGGGCGCGATCGTCGTCGGGAAGACGAACACGCCCGAGTTCGGGCTCGGGACGACGACCGACAACCGTATCGTCGGGCCGACGGGAACGCCGTTCAACCTCGACCGCGTCTCAGGCGGCTCGTCCGGCGGGGCCGGCGCGGCGCTCGCCGACGGGCTCGTACCGCTCGCACCAGGCTCGGACGCGGGCGGCTCGGTCCGGATTCCGGCGAGTTTCTGCGGCGTATACGGACTCAAGCCCACGCAGGGAGTGATCCCGAACGTCAGCCGGCCGAACGGGTTTGCGAGCCACACACCGTTTTCCACTGTGGGACCGATGGCACGGACGGTCGAAGACGCGGCCCTCTCGCTGGACGTGATGGCGGGGACCCATCCGCGCGATCCCTTCTCGGTCCCGAAGCGGAGCGAGTACCGCGCCGCCATCGACCGTCCCATCGACGAGCTGTCGATCGCCTACAGCCCGGATATGGGTACCTATCCCGTCGATCCCGACGTGCGCGAGGTGCTCGACGACGCTGTCGCGGCGTTCGAGCGTGCCGGCGCGACCGTCGACGCGGTCGATCCGGCTCTAGGACACGATAACGAGGAGATACTGGATGCCTACTACGCGATGGCGACCGTCCGGTGGCAGTCGCTGCTGGACGGTCTCGAGAACGAGGGCTTCGACCCGCGAGGCGAGGATCGCGACCGCCTGCGGCCGTATCTCGTCGACCTTATCGTGGACGCCGACGAACCGACTACGCGGGAGTACAAGCGCGCGGACGTCGTTCGGACGCGGGTTCTCGACGGGTTGGCGGAGCTCTTCGCGGAGTACGAACTCCTCGTGACGGCGACGGTGGGGACGACGCCGTTCCCCCACGGCGAGGAACCCGAGGCGATTGACGGCGTCGAGATCGAACCGCTCCGGGGCTGGGTGCTCACGCAGCCGTACAACCTCACCGGCCATCCGGCGGCCTCGATTCCGGCCGGCTCCGTCGACGGGCTCCCCGTCGGGATGCAGATCGCAGGCCGGCGACACGCCGACGATGAGGTTATCGCCGCCAGTGCCGCCCTCGAGCGCCAGCGGCCGTGGCGCGACGAGTATCCCGAGTGAAAGTCGGCGACGGTCTCCCTTCGTCCGCGATTAGAAGCTGAAGAGGTCGATTCCGCCGGTCACGCCGACTACCTGCCCGGTGACGTAGGAGGCCTGCTCCGAGCAGAGGTAGGTAACCATGTTTGCGACGTCTTCTTCCGTCCCGAGGTGGCGCATCGGGGTGGCCGCGGCGATGCGAGCGTAGTACTCATCGACGTTTTCTCGGAGTTCGTCGGGACTCATATCGGCCCAGTCGCCGACGACGATGTTGGGCGCGATGACGTTCGAGGTGACCCCCGATTGGGCCCCTCGAGGGCCATCGTTCGCCCGACGCCGATCATAGCGGCCTTCGTCGCGGAGTAGGAGAACTGGCCGAAGCCACCGTACCAGCCGGCCATCGAGGACATATTGATGATCCGTCCCCAGCCTCGCTCGCACATTCGGGGGAACAGTTCCTTGCTGATGTTGTACGTCCCCGTCAGGTTGATTTCGACGTCGCGGTCCCAGATTCCGTCGTCGTAGTCGCCAATCCGCGAGCGCGCGTCGACCATCGCCGCGTTGTTGACGAGGATGTCCACGCCGCCGAAGGCGTCGCGAACCTCGGCCATCGAGTCAGCAACGTCCTCGCGATCGGTGAGGTCGCACTCGAGCGCCATCGCTTCACCGCTATCAGCGGTTTCGTTGATTTCGTCGGCGACCTCCGCCGCGCCGTCCGCGTCGACGTCGAGGACGACGACGTTCGCGCCCTCAGCCGCGAGGAGTCTGCAGTCGGCGCTTCCGATTCGACCGGCACCGCCGGTGACGACGGCAATCCTGTCCTGAATTCCGAGATCCATCTCCCGAGCAAATACTTCGGTATTTGACTTAACAATTGTGGGGCGGTAACGATGTTCGGATCGAGTCCCGACTCGGATCACGCCGGAAAGAGTCCAGTACGGACGATCACGAATTTATGCACAACATCTATGATGAATCGCAAAATACTCAATCACACATCATGAACTCCGCAGTCATCGTCGACGCCGTCCGAACGCCGTTCGGGAAACGCGGCGGTTCGTTCAGGGATACGCATCCACAGGATCTCGCCGCGGAACCGCTCGAGGCGCTGCGCGAACGCAACGGGTTCGAGCCGGAGACGATCGAGGACGTCATCTACGGCTGTGTGACGCCGGTCGACGAACAGGGACTCAACATTGGTCGGCTCGCGCCGATGGTCGCGGGCTGGGGCGATATTGTTCCCGGGGTACAGCTCAATCGGATGTGTGGGTCGGGCCAGCAGGCGGCCAACTTCGCCGCGGCGAACGTCATGGCCGGCCAGCACGATGTGCTCATCGCCGGCGGCGTCGAGCACATGACCCGCGTCCCGATGGGGTCGGACGGCGACAAGCCGACGGACACGTACTTCGAGCACTTCGACGAACTGACGACGCAGGGCGAAGGTGCCGAACGCATCGCCGAGGAGTACGACCTGACGCGCACGGAACTCGACGAAATCGCCGCCGATTCCCAGCGGCGCTGGAAAGAGGCCTGGGACGAGGGCCGCTACGACGACCAGATCACGCCGGTCGAGACCGAACTCGGCGACGAGGGTAGCGAGTCGCAAAACGACACGGACAGTCGAACGGGGAGTGAAACGACCCGTGAGACGGTAGTCGTCGAGCAGGACGAACACCCCCGTCCCGGTACCGACGAGGAGACGCTCTCCGAACTGCCGCTGTCGTTCCGCGAGGAGGGTGAGGGCTTCCATCATCCCGGAAACTCCTCGGGGATCGTCGACGGCTCCTGCGCGCTGCTCATCACGAGCGAGGAGGCCGCCGAGGAACACGGCTGGGAACCGATGGCCCGCATCGTCCAGACCGAGGTCGTCGGCGTCGATCCCGTGACGATGTTGAAGGGGCCGATTCCCGCGACCGAGAACGTCCTCGAGAAGGCCGACATGACCGTGAGCGACATCGACCTGTTCGAGGTCAACGAGGCGTTCGCGTCGGTCGTCGGAGCCTGGCTCGAGGAAACGGGCGCGTCGTGGGAGGACGTTAACGTCAACGGCGGCGCGATCGCCCACGGCCACCCGCTAGGCGCGACCGGCGCAATGCTCCTGACGAAACTGGCCCACGAACTCGAGCGAACCGGTCAGGACACCGCGCTGTCGACGATGTGTATCGGCTTCGGCCAGGGCGTCGCGACGATCCTCGAGCGGGTCTGATCCGAACGCGATCGGTATCAGCGACGGGGCTCGAGTCCGAGCGAGCGACGGAGCGACCGAGGTGTCTCGGGGACGAAGAGCCGGCCGGTTCACCATTGGTTGCCAATGTATGCAATCTCTTACCTATAGCTTTACAATGCTGTATGCGATCATGGGTGATATGGAGTACCACGACTCCGAGAAAGCGACGGAGGTCGCGAGTCGCGTAGCGGACTTCATGGACGAAGTCGTCATTCCGCGCGAGCGAGAGGCGCTCGCCACGGACGAGGACATCACCATGGACGAGATTGAGGACATGTGGGAGATGGCCAAAGAGCGCGATCTGTTCGCGCCGCAGGTGCCCGAGGAGTACGGCGGGCAGGGCCTGGACTTCAGCGACATGCTGCCGTCGTTCGAACAGGTCGGTCGTTCCCTGATCGGCGCGCTCGCGATCCGCGCGAACGCGCCTCAGGAGGGGAACATGCACACCTTAGAGATGGTCGGCACTGAGGAACAGAAAGAAGAATATCTTGGCCCACTCGTGCAGGGCGAAATTTCCTCGGCGTTCGCGATGACCGAGCCGAAGGTCGGTGCCGGCTCGGACCCGAAGATGCTCCAGAGCACTGCCATCAAGGACGGCGACGAGTGGGTCATCAACGCCCACAAGTGGTGGACCTCTGACGGACTAGACGCCGACTTCTATCTGTTGATGGCCCGGACCGATCTGGATGCCCACCCCTACGAGGGCACCTCGATCATTCTGGTGCCGCGCGACGCCGACGGCGTCGAAGTCCAGCGGAACATCCCCCACCTCGGCGGTCACGGGATCACCGAACGAGAGGGCGGCCACGCCGAAGTGAAGTTCGACAACGTCCGCGTCCCCGTCGAGAACACCATCGGCGAGGAAGGGGAAGGGTTCCGCATCGCCCAGATGCGACTCGGCGGCGGCCGACTGACCCACTGCATGCGCTACTCCGGGATGGCCGAGCGCTCACTCGACATCGCGAAGGCCTACCTACAGGAGCGCGAGGCCTTCGGCACGAAACTCGAGGACAAGCAGGCGCTGCGCCATCGTATCGCTGACGCCGAGACGCGCCTGCACGCCGCTCGCTGTATGGTCCGCCACGCCGCGCGCGAACTCGACCGCAACGATGCCCGTATCGAGGTCGCGATGTCGAAGATGTTCACCGCGAACGTCACCAACGAGACCATCGATCTCGCCCTGCAGTGTTGTGGCGGCAACGGGATCGGCAAGGACCTGCCGATCGCTCACTTCTACGAGAACGTCCGCGCGTTCCGCATCGTCGACGGAGCCGACGAGGTCCATCGCCGCTCGATCGCCCGCTGGGCATTCGAGGACGTCGACGAGAGCGAAATCGAGAACACCCTGCAGTTCGACGAGGAGCTGCGGATCGACGCGCTCGACGAGTAACGCAGTCGACTCGAGCCGTCCGTTTCGGACTGCGATAGTAGCCGTTGAAACGAGTGACACGCTGATCGAACAGTTGTCATGCGAGCAGGTGTGCAGTGACTGTCAGTGACCACTATCGGTTCGATCGGGCTTCTATCGCCACTCGCCACTCCTCGACACCCATAGCTATTTACGCTCGGACAGGGATAAACCGTTACATATGAGTGGAGACACGACTCGACGGGGTTCGGAGAGCGCCGGACTGGAGAACATCCGCGAGGCGTCGGATACGGTAGAGAAGTCCGGGGCGGCGGTGACCATCGAGAAAGTTCGAGAGCGGTGGCGGACCGCCGGTGCCATCGTCGTGCTGGCGGTCACCAGCGTCCTGCTGTACCGCGTGGACGGCTACCTATCGATCGACTCACAGGTGTTCGCTGGGATCACTCTCTTCCTGTTACTCTACTTCCTCGCGACGCTCCGAACGGACGTCAGGATGGAGTGATCCCGGCCGTCGGAATCGGCGGTGGGGGAGGTATTTTGTGTCTCCTGGTGAATGACTCCGCCATGAACGGCGAGGCGGTGGTACCGTGATCGACTGGAAGCTAGACGGGTTCCTGCCGACCCGACGGCAACCGGCACCGATACTGGAAACCGCGGGTGACCGCGACGTGGTGCTCGCCCGCGGAAGTGCGGCGGCGATCGACCTGTTCGTCTGCTACGTCCTGATCGAATTCCCCGCGATCTACGTGCTGGGAACGGCGTTCAGCGATCCCTACGAGGCACTCGGGGGGTACGTTATCATCCTGTCGCTGCTCGTCCTCCTCCCGCTCTACGCCACCTACTCGTTCGTCTTCGAGTGGCGATACGGCCGGACGCCAGGGAAGGTCAATCGTGGCCTGCTGGTCGTCATGGCGGACGGGAGCCCGTGTACCTACCGCGCCAGCGCCGTCCGGAACCTTCTGCTGTACATCGATCTGCTCGGCATCCCGCCGCTCGTACTCGGATTTGTGTCGGCGCTCATGACCGGCGGCCGTCGCCTCGGCGACCACGCTGCCGGGACGATCGTCGTCCGCTCGACGGCCCCGACCGATCGCGATACGGCAGTCTCGGCCGACACGGACACGAGTGCGGCCGCTCGAGCGGACGGCTCACGCGAGAACTGACCGCGCGGGGTCAGGCGATTCGGACACCGGAGTCGGCGTCGAACAGCTGGATAGAATCAACCTGGAAGACGAGGCCGTACTGCTTGCCGCCGCCCTCGAAGTCCGGGTTGGTGACGACAACGATTTCGCCGAACTCGGTCTCGAAGAAGCTGTGCGTCGCATCCCCCAGGGGCTCGTCCAGCAGGTGTGTCGCCGGGATGCCGGCTTCGGGATCGTCGCTGACCTCGATGTACTGCGGCCGGAGGCCAACGCGAACGTCGTCACCGGCCCACCCCTCGAGACCGTCGCGGACGAGATCGTATTCGTAGTTGCCGACCACTAGCTCTGCGGTCCCGTTGACGGCCCTGACGGTCCCGTCGAAGAACTGGGTCGACGGCTGGCCGATGAACTGGCTGACGAACTGTGAACCCGGTTCGTCGTACACCTCCTTTGGCGGGGCGACCTGCGCCAGTTCGCCGTCGTTGATGACCGCGACGCGGTCGGACATCGTCATCGCCTCCTCCTGGTCGTGGGTCACGTACAGCGTCGGACAGCCGATCTCGTCGGTCACCTTCTCGATGACCGGCCGCAGTTCGGCTTTGAGCTTGGCGTCTAAGTCCGACATGGGTTCGTCGAACAGGAAGACTTCCGGGTCCCGCACGAGCGACCGGCCGAGCGCGACGCGCTGTTGTTGCCCGCCGGAGAGGTCGGCAGGCATCTTCTCGAGTTGGTCGGTGATCTGGAGCAACTCTGCGGCCTCCTCGACGCGGGCGAGGCGTTCCGACCGCGAGAACCCCGTGATCTTGAGTCCGTAGGCCATGTTCTCTTGGACGCTCATGTGGGGGTACAGCGCGATGTCCTGGAAGAGCAACGCGATGTTGCGCTCCTGGACCGGTTTGGTCGTTACGTCGCGGTCGCCGAAGTGGATTGTGCCGCTGGTCGGCTTGTTCAGCCCCGCAACGCACCGGAGTGTCGTAGTCTTGCCACAGCCCGAGGGCCCCACCAGCGTCACGAACTCGCCGTCGGCGATGGTCAGGTTTACGTCGTCTACTGCAACGATTTCGTTGCCCGATTCCTTGTACACTTTCGTCAGGTTCTGAATCTTGATGTCTGGCATATGGTAGTGTATCTCGTGGTATTAGTTGTAAACGTGGTGCACGATCTCAGAGGGCCCTGACCTGGAACCCCTTTAGCAGGTAGCTCTGCATGAAGTAGGCGAACAACAGCGGTGGCAGCGTCATGGCCAGCGAGATCGCCATCAGATAGGCGTCCGGCAGGAACTGGGCCTGCCCCATCGCCCGGAGGATCCCGGGAGCGAACGTCGTGGTGTCGGTCTGGGGCAGGAGGATCTGTGCGAACGTGAAGTCGTTCCAGGCGAGCGCGAAGGCGAACAGGGCCGCGGCGATGATCGCCGGTCGGCACTGCGGCACGACGACGTCGCGGAAGCCCCGCCAGCGCGAGGCCCCGTCGACCCACGCCGCCTCCTCGTGAGCCTCGGGGATTGTCATAATGTACTTCCACATCAGCCACACCGCGAAGGGCATCGAGACCGCCGACAGCGCGATGATGAGCCCAATACGGGTGCCGAGCAGCCCGATGCTCCGCCAGATCTGGTAGAGCGGGATGCCGATGACGATGGGACTGAAGAGGTAGCCGATCAGGAGGATCCGCGCGAAGTTCTCCTTCTGCGGGAAGTCCAGTCGCGCGAGGCCGTAGCCGGCGACCAACGAGACGATGACGACCGTGACGATGGTGCCGATGGCCACCACGACCGTGTTGAACATATAGGTGTACATCTCCGGGTCCGTCAGAACCGTGAAATTACTGACCGTGAATATCTCGGGCGTGGGGAAGACGGTGACGGCGTCCTCAACGGTCTCGTACTCAGTGAACGCGAGCTGGGTCATCCAGTAGATCGGCCAGGCGCCGACGAGGACGATGATCGCGGTGCTGACGAGCTTCAGTGCTTCGAAGGCCCGAGTCTCGCCGTCGTACGAGAGGCCGAAGATGCCTCCCGGTGGTTCGCTCTGACTCATGTGGTCGTCTCCACCTCCTCACTGGGATTGAAGAGTTTGAAGTAGACGATCGCTGACGCGAGGAGGAACAGGAACATGACGACGGAGATAGCGTTGGCGAGACCGTAGGCCTGATCGGTGTAGACGGTCTTGTAGGCCAGCACGGGGAGCGTCGTCGTGGCGTTACCGGGGCCGCCCTGCGTGAGCTGCCAGATGATGTCGAACTTGTTGAACATGAAGATTGACCGGAGCAAGACGACGACCAGGACGATCCCCATGAGACGCGGCAGCGTGATGTCGCGGAACATCTGCCACCGGTTCGCGCCGCAGACCTTCGCCGCCTCGTAGAACCGGTCGGGAATCGCGCGTAACTGTGCGAGCGTGAAGATGGTCACGAAGACGGCGAACTTCCAGCTTCCGATGAGGATCAGCAGGCGCATGGCCCAATCGCGCGAGCCCAGCGGGGCCGTCTGGCTGCTCCACAGGCCGAACCACTCGGCACCCATCATCTGGAACACGCCGCCGAGCGGGTCGAACACCCGAAGCGCCACCAGTGAGACGATGATCGTCGGAATTAGGTAGGCCGTGAAGACCACCGCGGTGAGCAGCTTCTGGCCGCGGGTGATGCGGTTGAGCACGAGCGCCATCCAGAGCCCGACGGCGAGCTGGAGGAGGGTGCTGCCGACCATGTACACGATCCCGCGCCACAGCGACCCCCAGAACGTGGAAATGTTCAGGACCTCAGCGTAGTTCGCGAAGCCGACCCATTCCCACTCGGGGTTGAGCGTGTGGATGTCGTGGAGCGACGCCCAGAACGCGAAGGCAATCGGGAACACCGCGATGAGTGTATACAGTACGACGACGGGGAGAACGGTTCCGACCCCGACGACGGTCTCCCGCTCCACGGGCAACTCGTCCCACGGGATATACGTCCCGCGAGGTCGAATCGATTCTCCGGTTTCACTGGCCATATTTACGTTCCTTCTTCATCCATGTATGTTAATCTCACGGTTGTTCGTAAACGATCGGTTCCGCGCCGAACGCGATCGAATGAGGGACCGACGGGGCCCAGGGCTGGCTATCCGAACTGCTCTTGTGCGTCCGCGAAGGCGCCCTCGAGCTGTCCGTACCCCCACTCGTAGGCCTCCTGGACGGACATCGAGTCGGTGACGACGCGGTTGACCATCTCGCCGTAGAACCACTGGCGTTGCATGTACAGCGACTCTGGCGAGGAGATGTCGGCCTCGTCGACGCTGCCGTAGTGGTTGGCCCAGATCTCGTCCTGACAGTACTGGAGCTTCTCGAGCAGGTGGGGGTGGGCCTGGAAGAGGTCTTGGTTCTGGAACGCGTCGGACCCGATCACGTCGGCGTAGGTCGGCAGGAACCGGCCCGGATCCGCCTCGTAGAACTGCACGGTCCGCTCCATGCTGTCGGCGTAGAGCCACTCGAACCACTCCTTGGCACCCTCCGAGTTCGTGCCACCCGCGAAGATGTGGTAGCCGTCCGGCGCCGGGGCGGACAGCCAGTTCTCGTCTTTGTCGATCTCGCCCCAGGTCGGGTACGCCCTGACCTGGGTGGCCTCGGCCAGTCCGCGGAGGGCGTCGCTGTCCTGGGCCTCGGCCTGGGCCGCGGCGAGACCGACCGGCCAGGCGTTGAGGTGGTAGCACTGGGCGTACTGCCCCTGGAGCCACTGGCTGAGCGACTCCGCCCAGCCGATGCTGGTCGGGTCGGGCGAGTACTGGGAGAGGTCCTTCATGTACTGCAGGACCGTCGTAACCTCTTCCTCGGGGAAGTGAATCTCGAGTTCCTCGCGGGCGTCCGGGTCCTGCCAGCGGAGGCCGATGCCGGGGACGCCGGCGCTCGCCAGGAGGACGAGGAACTCGTCCTGGCTCTTGCCGGTCGGCATCCCGGCCAGCCCGTACCCGCGGGCGTCCACGTCGTCCGCCTCGTCGATGGCCCGGGCGTTATCGAGAACGTCCTGGAAGGTCTGCGGTTCCTCCAGCCCGAGCTGCTCGTAGATGTCCGCCCGGTACTGGAAGTTCGACACGTACAGCCCGTGAGGGATCTGATAGATCTCGTCGCCCTCGCCGAGGAACGCGTCGGTGTTTATCTGCCCGTTGACCTCTTCGATCGACGAAACGACGTCGTTGACGGTGTTGAGCTGTCCGGTCTCCCAGATGTCGGCCACCTGATCGAACGTGGACGTGTTTGCGTCCGGCGGATTGCCAGATTGGATCAGTTGGGCGAGACGGCCCTCCTGAGTGCCGGACATCCCGCCCTCCTCGATGTTCATGGCGGTGTCGGTCTCGTCCTCGAACTCCGACTCGAGGTCGCCCCAGAGGGACTCCCAGGAGCTGTTGTAGTAGTCCGTGATGAAGTGGACCTCGTCGTCACCACCACCGCCACCACCCAGGCAGCCCGCTACAGCACCAGTGATTCCCACACCTGCTCCGATAAGCACCCGGCGTCTATTGAGGGTATTGCGTGTCATCTGTGATCAAGCCACACTTCCACAGTGATAACAGCTTCGTGCAGTCCTATAAAAGTTCACTATTCTTTCGTACAAATTACGACGCGAGCATATTCTGTTACCGAGTGTGATTTCTATACAATATGCCCCTCGACGAGACCGCCAGCGATGATTTCCGAGCCCATTGATGGAGCGCGGTGAGACGGACAGCGCCGTGCCGGGCGAAGCGACCATCCCTGAACACCGGCCCGTACTCATTGCAGTCGGACGGTCTCGGTAACCCAGCCAGTGGCACCATCAGGCTTCGGGCCGTCCTCGTCGGGGATCTGAAGGGCCCCGTTGCCGTCGCGGGCCCGGACGATCACGTCGTGTGTCCCTGCCGCCCCGTACTCGTGTCGCCACTGTCGCCAGACGTCCTCACCCGGGAGGGGTTCTGACAGTTCGGCGTCGACCCAGGTATCGCCGCCGTCAGTCGAGACTTCGACGGCCTCGATGCCTCTGGTGCCGGCATAGGCGTGACCGGCCACCTCATAGCGGCCGCTTCCGAGACGGTTGATCTGCCAGAGCTTGGCGACCGTCTCGACCGGGCCGGTGCCGTGCCAGCCGCGGTGCTCCCAGTAGCCCGTAGTCTCCTCGTCGCGAACCTCGATCTCGGTCAGCCACTTCACGTTGATCTCGCCCCAGTGGCCCGGGACGAGTGCGCGCACCGGAGCCCCGTGCGCTCGCGGCAGCGGCCGACCATTCATTCGGTAGGCCAACAGCCCCGGCCACAGCGCCTCGATCGGGAACTCGTTGTAGTAGTCGTCGGCCCCGTGCAAGATGACGCGGTCGCCCTGAGGGTTCGCCACCTCCAAGAGGCGCTCGACGGGCACGCCACTCCAGAGGGCGGTGTCCATCTGCCACCCATTGAGCTGATCGCCGACACAGCGAAGGGTGACGAACCGGTCCTCGAGGGCCATGCCCTCGATATCCGCGAACTCGTACTCGACCACCTCCTCGACGGCTCCAGTGATCGAGAGCGTCCACTCGTCGCGGTCGACAGCGGGGTTGACGTTGGCGATGTCGACCTCATAGAAGTCCGTACTGACCAGCGGCTCGAGCCCCTCGACAGCGAGCGACCGGTCTTTCGCCTGCGTGAGCGACTCTCGAACCGCGGGTCGGGCGTCCTCGGGGATCTCGAGGGCCGACGGAAACGACTCCTCGCCAGTTCCGCGGACGAAGAGTCCGAGCGCACTCACGCCGATCGCCGACCCGACGGCACCGAGGACGCGCCGCCGGCCGAGCGAACCGAGGGCAGCGTCCTCGCCGGTGACGAGGACGGCCGTCCCGGCCGTGACGAACAAGACGAGTCCGGCCCCAGCAGCGGTGCCGGCACTCGAGATCGGCGAGCGGGTCAGCCCGAACGCGACCGCGCCCGGCAGGACCGTTCCGGCGACGACGCCGACGAGCGCGCCGCCTCGCACGCCCGACGCGCCGGAGACGGGCCCGCGACCTTGGAGGAGCACCGCGCCGGGCAGGGCCGCCAGCCCGAAGAGCACGGCCGTCAGTGCGATGGCTGTCAGAAAGGCCAACCGGTGGCCGAGCGTCCCCAACTGGGTGATCGCGAACGTCACGAGCGCGTCGGGGCTGGCCGCGATGACGAGCCGGTCGATCGGCGTCGCGACGAAGGCCGGCCGTCGACCGACGGACAGGTACGACCCCCCAACGGCGGCGAGTCCCGCAGCGAGCGCCACGGCGAACAGGGGGAGCCACGGGCGCACGCGAGCGGCCGCCCCCAATGTACGTGACTTTACCATGATGATGTGTGTCAATGAGGGTCGGGCGAACATGAAAGCTTCGCGCACGGCGGTCGGGTTCGGAGGGGACGGATCGCGCTGTCGGCCGTCGAGGCCGCGTTCGCCGTCGCACGGAATGGCGTCGAACCCCTCAGTCCGCTCTGACGCCCGTCCTCGAGACATCGGGATTCCGCAACAGCGGAAGCGAGACGATCGTCAGGCAGCTCAAGACGAGCGCAGCACAGAGCACGTACGTCGTCTGGTAGCCGAACCAGAGATCGACGGCGGGGATCGCTACGAGCGGGCCGAGACTGAGTCCGACGTCGCCCATCACCTGATAGACGCCGCCCATCCGGCCGAGTTCGTCGCCGGGGGTCAGATCGCCCATGATCGCCAGCATCGCGGGCGCGGCCGCGCCCATCCCGCCGCCGACGAGGACGATGGCCCCGAGCAGGGCCTCGATCGTCGGCACGTAGGCGATGATCAGGAATCCCGCACCCATCGAGAGAAAGGCGGGGACCGTCAGCAGCGTGCGGTCGCTGACCATGTCCGACACCCAGCCGGTGACGATCGTCATCGACCCCGAGGTGAGCACGCCCAGTCCCATCACGATCCCGCTGATGCCCGCCGCACCGAGCGCCGAGAGCTCGAGGCCGTACTCGTTGGCGTAGCGGGCGAGCGTCGAGAGGATGATCCCGCCCCAGAGGAGCCGCACGGTGAAGTTCCCGTAGCCGATCAGGACGACGGTGGGATTCGCGGCGAGCAGCGCGGGGACTTCCCGGAGTTTCGCGGCTCGACTCTCCTCTGCGCCGGCGTGGACGTCCGGCAGGACCAGCGTCGCGAGGGTGCCGGCGATCAGCGCGAGGACGCCCGCGGCGAGAAAGGCCGTCTGCATGCTGGCGAGATCGGTCAGCACGCCGCCGACGACGAGCCCGGTCGGAAAGCCCAGTGACTGCCCGCCCCGCATGTAGCCGACCCACCGGCCGCGGTTGTCGGACGTCGTCACGTACGTGATCGTCGCGAACGCCCCGATAAAGACGAACGCGCTGCCGACGCCCCAGAACAGCCGCGCCAGGATGAAGACGACTCCCGGCAGCGACACCTCGCCGAGCAACGGTACCGATCCGAGTTCGGTCGGCGGCGTGTGAAGGCCGACGATGTAGCCGAACGGCGCCAGCGCCTGCGTGAACAGCCCGAAGATCATCGGTTTCCGCGCGCCGACTCGGTCGATGATCGTCCCCGCCGGCGTGTTCATGAACAGTCGCGCGATCCGATTGGCCGAGAGGATCACGCTCAGCATGACCGCGGAGATGACCAACCGCTCGTCGAGCAGCGGCAGCGTCGGGAACGCGACCCCGGTCGCGACGCCGCCGAAGAAGACGCCCGCGATGACCGCGAGCGCGATCGTCCGTATCTCCGCCGTCGAGTAGGTAGGCTCTTCAGACATCGTCGTGATACTCGCCGAATCGGGGCCCCGGGTACAGGTAGTTCACGGTTCGATCCCGTGTTCCTCGCAGAACTCGTCGCGCAGGGCCGTCTTCCGGATCTTCCCGCTGCCCGTCTTGGGGAGGTCGCGCCGGATCTCGACGATCCGCGGGTGTTTGTAGGGGGCGAGTTCGTCGAGGACGTACGCCTCGACGTCCGCGGCGGTCAGGTCCGTCCCCTCCGCGGGAGCGACCGCGGCGGCGACGGTCTCGCCGCGTCGCTCGTCGGGGACGCCGAAGACCGCCGCCTCGTGGATCTCGGGATGCTCGTAAAGCAAATCCTCGATTTCGCGGGGGTAGACGTTGTACCCCGCTGTCAGTATCATCTCCTTCTCGCGGCCCTTGATGTAGTAGTAGTTGTCCTCGTCGCGGGTCCCGATGTCGCCGGTGCGGAAGTAGCCGTCCTCGGTGAAGACTTCCTCGTTGGCCTCGGGGTTCTTGTAGTAGCCTTTCATCACCTGCGATCCGGCGATGAGGATCTCGCCCTCCTCGCCGGGATCGACCTCGTTGCCGTCCTCGTCGACGACCTTCGAGCGCGTGTGGCCGACCGGCTGGCCGACGCTACCGGGCCGGTTTCCGAGCGACGACCACCGGATCGTATGACTCGTCGCGGTCGTCTCCGTGAGCCCGTATCCCTCGGTGAGGGGCACGTCGAACGCCTCCTCGAACCCCTCCTGGATCGGTTTCGGTAACTTGTCCCCGCCCTGACCCGCCCGGACCAGCGTCGACAGGTCGTACTCGTCGGGGTCGTGGGCCTCGAGCAGATCGACGAACATCGCGGCGACGCCGGTAAAGGCGGGGATGTCGTGTTCGTCGAGTTTCGCGAGGACGCGCTCGGGGTCCCACTGGTCCGGTCGCAGCAGGTGCAGCGTTCGGCCGGCACAGAGCGACGCCATCATCCCGATCATCCCCGTGATGTGGTACATCGGCAGGACGATGATCCCGTCGCCCTCGATCGGCCCGGCGCTGTAGCTCGAGACGCTCTGTGCGATCTGGACCCGGAAGTTGCGGTGGGTCAGCAGGACGCCCTTCGGTTTCCCCGTCGTCCCCGAAGTGTACGGCTGGAGGAGGACGTCCTCGTCCTCGCGGTCGACGATTTCCGCCTCGGCGTCGGTCGCGTCGCCGGCGAGGCCCGGCAACGAGGGATGATCACCGTCGCTCCCGGCCGTCGCGCTGACGATCTCGGTCTCGAGATCGGCGACGGCCTCGCGGACGTAGTCGTCGGCCGCGCCGTCAATGACCACCGCCTCGGCGTCGGCGTGCTCGAGCTGGTATTCGATCTCGCGGCGGCGATACTCGGGATTCAGCGGGCTCGCGATCACGCCAGCGTGACAGCAGGCCCAGACGACGGTACAGAAGGGGATGCCGTTGGGCATGTAGACGCCGACCCGGTCGCCCGCCTCGAGGCCGAGTTCCCGGAGTGCGGTCGCGAACCGCGCGACGCGGTCGCCCAAGTCGCGATACGTGACGGTCTCGCCGGCGTGTTCGACGGCGATCGTATCGGGATGCTCTGCGACCGCTCGCTCGAGCAAGCGAGCGACGTTCCCGTCATAGGGCGGCTCCAGGAGGGTCTCCGCGGAGACGATATCGAGCTCCATGTTGCCCGTGGTTTGTCGTTCCGGCTGAAAAATATGCGGGTACTGGTAACAGGGTCCACGTTTCGGGGGAATCGGAATCGCCCCGTGCTCGGTGTGACCCGGCCGCGCGAGACGTGAGCCCCGCCGTCACTCCTCGAGGCGCGGGATACCCTTGATCGTGACCGTTTCGCCCACCATGTAGGAGGCGGCCGGGCTGGCGAGGAACTGCGCGAGGTCGGCGACCTCCTCGGGTTTGCCGATCGTCCGGTCCGGTGTCGTGCGGGCGATCTCCTCGGCGTCGTCCTCGACGCCCATCTGGGTGCGGACGCCCTCGGTCGCGACGAGGCCGGGGGCGATACAGTTGACCCAGATACCGTCTTCCGCCCAGTCGGCCGCGGCGGAGGTGGTGAAGTTGACGACGCCAGCCTTGGCCGCGCCGTAGTGGCTCATCGTCTTCGAGCCGCGGGTTCCCGCGACGCTGGCGAAGTTGACGATCCGGCCGCCGCCGTGCTCGCGCATGTGCTCGACGGCGATCTGCGAGCAGTGGAACGTGCCGTGGAGGTTGATGTCGACGATCGTCTTCCAGCCGTTCTCGCTGATATCCGAGAGCGGAGCCTGAAAGCTCGCTCCGGCGTTGTTGATCAGGATGTCGAGACCGCCAAACGTCTCGACGGTCTCGTCGACGAGGCGCTCGACGGCCGCCCGATCCGTCACGTCGCACTCGATCGCGATGGCCTCGCCCGGCCGGTCGCTCTCGTTGATCGCGTCGGCGACCGGCTCGACGTTCTCCAGTTCTCGAGAGGTGACGACGACGTTCGCGCCGTCGTCCGCGAACCGCTCGACGATCGTTTTCCCGATCCCGCTCGAGGAGCCGGTGACGATCGCGGTCTGACCCGCGACGCTGAACTGGTCGATCGTCATCGGCGCCCCTCCGCGACGCGACTCCGTTCGATTGACCGTTCTCTCGAGCCGAGTGTGATAGTCACTGGCATAAGCGTGTCCGAGTTCATCGACCGCCGGTATAAGCCATTCGACCACCCGGCTGCGGTGGCGCGCGCTGGACCGCGGTGAGCCGCGTGAGCGGTGACCGTCGGGAACCCGAACCGACGGCGAACCGCGGGCCGACGATGCGCGAGGGTGAGTGAACGGAGTGAACGAACGAATCGGCTGGGGAGGGCGTGGCAATCCCCTGTTGCCGGGATAGCAGGACACTCGTCTCCGTTGTGACGGGAGGAAATCGACTGGCGTATCCATATCGAGCGAGAGCACCGACGAAGAGCGTCCGAGAGGGGTACTGTTATGACGGTCCTGGCCAAACCGTGGTGGCAATGAAACGCGGACAGCACGGACCCGCGGACCGCACCGCGACGACCGACCGGCAGACGACCGCTCGAGCCACGGAGGGCCACGATGCCGACTAGGCCGCTCGCGGACCTCGAGGCGATGGTCGGCGATTCCCGAGTCACGGTCGAGGAGTTCCGCATCGAGCCCGGCAAGGTCGAGGAGTTCGCGCGGGCGATCACGGCCGAGGACCCGGTCTTCTGGGACGAGACCGCGGCGGCGGACCGAGGCCACGACCGCGTCCCCGCGCCGCTGACCTACACCCAGGTCGGCCGGTTCCCGCGGTACACGCCCGCCGACGTCGACGGGAAGGGGTTCGACCTCGGCTTCCGGCCGGAGTACGTCCTCCACGGCGAACAGGCCCACGAGTACGAACGCCCCATCTACGTCGGCGACGTCCTCGAGGGGACGGCCACCCTCGCGGACGTCTTCCAGCGCGAGGGCGGCCGCGCGGGGACGATGACCTTCGCCGTCCTCGAGACCGAGTACCGGACCCGGGACGGCGACCTCGTCCTGACCGACCGCTCGACGGCGATCGAAACGGAGGGCGCGGTCGACGACGGAAGCGGAGCGGACGACGGCGAGAGCAAGGCGGCCAACGGGGCCGCGGAGCCCGCGAGCGACGACCCGACCGAAGCCGACGGCGGCACCGCCGCGACGGAGCCGGCGGCTCCCTCGGCGACGGTCGACGAGTTCGAGCGCGTCCGCACCGTCGCGGAGCTCAAGCCCGGCGACGCCGGCCCCACCGCGGTCGTCGAGGACCTCGAACGCAAGCAGTTCGTCACGTACGCCGGGGCCAGCGGCGACTTCAATCCGATCCACTACGATGAGCCCTACGCTACGGCTGCGGGCAACGAGAGCGTCTTCGGGCAGGGGATGTTCACCGCCGGGATCACCTCCCGCGTCGTCGCCAACTGGTTCGACCTGCGGGACGTCTCGACGTTCGGCGTCCGATTCCAGTCGCGAGTCTTCCCCGACGACACCGTCGTCGCGAGCGGCGAGGTCGTCGAAATCGATCGCGACGCGGGAACGGTGGAAACGGAACTCGAGGCGCGGACGGCCGACGGCGAGACGCTACTGACCGGGACGGCGACGGCTCGGCTTTCGTCTGAAGAGTGATGGGACAATACTAGTACAGAATACGCAGAAAGCCCGACGCCCTTTCATTCCCGCCCACGTGGCGGTTGATTGGATAGCTATCGCAGAGTGGCAGCTGAAATGGACGGATCGATTCCTACTCCGGCACGAACACCGGAATCGCAGCCACGTCAGATATTTGCCAGAAGGTGACCGCGACCGATGCGCCGATCTCGAGTCCCTCGGGCTCGGCGTCGATCAGCGCGAGCAAACGAGGGCCCTCGACGAGGTCAATCGCACCGACGACGTACGGCGTGCGATCGCCAAAGCCGGGTTCGCCGGGGACGTGGCAGACGGTATAGGTGTAGATCGTCCCGACACCCTCGCTGACTTCGAACGGCGGGTCCTCGTCTCCGCAACTGGTACAGATCGCTCGCGGGTAGAGCTGGCGGTTGCCACACTCACACTCCTGATAGCGCAGGTCTCCTTCGAGCGTTCCCGCCCAGAAGGGAACCGTCGCGCCGGTCGGGACGGGAACCGGTCCCTCCCACTTCTCACGGCGGTCTTTCACTGGTGCGCTCATGATTCCCTCCGGAGGACGACCGTGCTACTCGAGGAGAGGAGTCCGCCGGTGCCGTGGGCGACCGCGACCTCGGCGTCGTCGACCTGGCGCTCTCCCGTGTACTCGCCGCGGAGCTGTCTGGCGGCCTCGATGAGGACGAAGACGCCAAAGTGTCCGGGGTGGCAATACGAGAGCCCGCCCCCTGGGTGTTCATCGGCAACTCGCCGCCGGGTGCGGTGGTGCCGCCGGAGACGAACTCGCCGCCCTCGCCCTTCTCGCAGAAGCCCAGATCCTCGAGGGTGACCAGGGCGGTGTAGGTAAATGAGTCGTAAATTTCGGCGACATCGACGTCGTCGTGGGTAATCCCTGCTTGCTCGAAGGCCTTCGGTCCCGTTACCGCCGCACCGGTGGTCGTCATGTCCGGCATCTCGCTGATGTCCTGGCGGTGGGTGCTCGTCGAGGCGACGCCCGCGACGGCGATCTCCGGCACGCCGAGTTCCGCCGCTTTCTCCGCGGAGACGAGCACGACCGCACCGCCGCCATCCGAGACGAGACAGCAGTCGAGCAGGGTGAATGGCTCCGCGATTTTCCGGGACTTGAGGACGTCGTCAACCGTAATCGGCTCTCGATGCGCGGCCTTGGGATTCATCGCGGCCCACTCGCGGGTCGCGACGGCGATTTCGGCGAGCTGTTCCCCCGTGGTGCCGTACTCGTGCATGTGCCGCCGCGCGGCCATGGCGTACGCTCCCGGCGGGCGAAAGAGCCCCGTCGGTCGGACGAAGCCGTCGATCGGGTGTGTCTCCTCGAGCGATCGCTCGTCTCTAGGCCCCGTATTTCGGGTTGAGCCGTAGGCGACGACCACCACATCGGCCTCGCCGCGAGCCATCGCGTCGCGGACGTGGCCACAGAAGTGCTCGAACGACGAGCCGCCGATCTCGGTCCCCTCGAGGAACGAGGGCTCCTCGAGATCGAGGTACTCCGAGAGCACCAGTGCGGGCATGTAGTCATCGCCGCCGGCGACCGCGACACCGTCGACATCTTCGAGAGTACAACCGGCGTCCTCGAGGGCACGGACGGTCGCAATCGCCGCGTTATCCAGCCAGTTTCGATCGGGTGTTTCGCCGAGATTGCTCTCGGCGACGCCCGCGATGATCGGTTCAGCCACGGGTGTCCCTCCGTCGATCGGATCGTCCCATGGTCTCCTGATATCCCGACCGAACGCAAATAGGTTGTGGTAGGTGATACCATAACAGCCATCGCGCGATCGGCCGTTTCCGGTGGGCCGCAGTAGGAACGCCGTCCCTGGAAATCGACCGCGATTTGAATACCACTGTTGAGAGATGGTCTCCCTCTAGTTAACGAAGTAATGGAATTCAGCTCCGTTCCCTGCCAAACATAGATACTATTTTATACCATTCCGTGGTATCACGGGCCATGGATTTGGCGAGCGTTACCGAGGCTACCAGGGACGGCAACGTGGCGCGGCTCCACGACGAGACGGCCCGGCTTCACGGCGACGCACGAGCGATCGAGTATCACGGGCGGACGCTGACCCACGCCGAACTCGAGGCCGAGAGCGCGCGGTTCGCCGGCGGGCTGGCCGATCTCGGCATCGAGCCCGGCGACGTTCTGCTCCAGTACCTGCCGAACTGTCCGCCGTACCTGATCGGTGCCCTCGGGGCGTTCAAAGCGGGTGCGATCGTCTCGCCGGTCAACCCCCAGTACCGCAAGCGGGAGCTGACCTACCAGCTCGAGGACACCGAAGCGACGGCCGTCCTCACCCACGAGGCGCTGGAACCTCACCTCGAGGAGGCACTCGCCGAGATCGAGTGGAATCCGATCATCATCTCGGTCGGTACTGATTCCGAGGACAACGACATCCACACCTTCGAGAACGTCCGCGGCGAGGAACGGTTCGTCGAGCGGGCCGACGACGACGTGGCGTTGCTGCCCTACACCTCGGGGACGACGGGGAAACCGAAGGGCGTCCAACTGACGCATCGAAACTTCCGCGCCCAGACGTTTGCCGTGCTCTCCCAGGACCACGCGCTCGACGACGAGGACGTCAAGAGCCTCGTCTGGCTCCCGCTGTATCACATCACCGGCTTCACTCACACCGCCTGGCAGCCGCTCGTACGGGGCGGCAGCGTCTCCCTCCGCAGCGCCGCCAACTGGGACGGCGACGCCGCGATGGAACTGATCGAAGAAGAGGGGATCACCCACTACGTCGGCGTCACCGCGATGTACGTCGACATGATCAACAGCGAGGAGTTCGGCGAGTACGACCTGACCAGCCTCGAGTCGGCCGGCGAGGGCGGCGCGAAGCTGTCCGTCGCGGTCCAGAAGGAGTTCGAGGAGACCGCGGGCGTCGAGATGGCGGAGGGATATGGGCTGACCGAGACGAACGGCGCAACCCACTCCCAGAGCGGCTCGACGTTCGGCCTGCGTCACGGGACGATCGGCCAGCCGACCCGGATGACTGAGGCCAAAATCGTCGACTCGAGCGGCGAGACGGTCGTCGTCGGCGAGGAAGGCGAACTCCTCGTCCGCGGGCCGCAGGTGATGAAGGGGTATCACAACATGCCCGAGGCCACCGAGCGGGCCTTTACGGAAGATAGCTGGTTTTACACCGGCGACATCGCCCGCCGGGACGCGGATAACTACTACGAGATCGTCGACCGGAAGAAGCACATGATCAACTCCGCTGGCTACAACATCTACCCCAGCGAACTCGAGGAACTCTTGGCCGAACACGAGGCCGTCGCCGAGGGCGCAGTAGTGGGGATCCCCGACGAACGCCGCAACGAGGTCCCGAAGGCGTACGTCGTCACCGCACCAGGCGTCGAGCCTGAGGAGGACGTCACCGCCGAGGAAATCAGGGAGTTCTTCCTCGACAACGTCGCCTCCTACAAGCACCCCCGCGAGGTCGAGTTCATCGACGAACTCCCCCGCACCACCAGCGGCAAGATCCAGAAGTACAAGCTTGAGGACCGGGAGGAAGACGAGGACCGGGAGGAGGGGGAGGCCTGACTCGTGCGCGTCGTCGTCACGCCCCACGTCCTCGGAGGCGGCGGCCCGATCGTCGCTGACGAGATCCGCGAGCGGCGGCCCGACATCGACCTCGCACACGTCAAGGACGAGGACGACTTGCTCGAGACCGTCGGCGACGCAGATATCCTCGTTACTCACCGGCTTCCCGACGACGTCCTCGAGGCGGCCGAGGCCCTCGAGTGGGTGCAGGCACTGAGCGCGGGCACTGACGTATACGACGATGGCGCGCTGACCGATCACGACGTCGTCCTGACGAACGTCTCGGGCATCCACGCGAAGCCGATCGGGCAGCAGGTGCTGGGCTACCTACTGCACTTCGAGCGGGGCTTCGACCGCGCGGTCGCCCAACAGCACCGCCGGGAGTGGGATCGCTACACGGGTGGCGAACTCGGTGATCGAACCGTCGGCATCGTCGGCGTCGGCGCGATCGGCTCGCAGGTTGCCGACTACTGCCGACCCTTCGATGCCCGCGTGATCGGCACCAAGCGCGATCCGACCGACGCGCCCGCGGCCATCGACGAGATCTACGGGCCCGACGGGCTCGAGACGGTCCTCGCCGAGAGCGACTACCTCGTCGTCGCCTGCCCGCTGACCGACGAGACGCGAGGGCTGATCGACGCCGAGGCGCTGGCGACACTGAGCGACGAGGCGATCCTCGTCAACGTCGCCCGCGGCGAGATCGTCGACGAACCGGCGCTCATCGACGCGCTCGAGGCCGACGAACTCGGCGGTGCTGCACTCGACGTCTTTGAGGCGGAACCCCTTCCCGAGGAGTCGCCGCTGTGGGACCACGAGGACGTGCTCGTGACGCCGCACATGGCCGGGAGCACGCCTCACTACTGGGAGCGCTGTGCCGACGTCTTCGTGCGGAACTACGACCGATTTCTCGCGGGTGAAGCTCTCGAGAATCGCGTCGTCTGAGCGACTGCGCAGCGCTCGAGTAGCCGCGATCCGTCCATAGATTGAAGGGACGACCCGTCGACCATCGGGTATGTCAGATCTTCGCATCGACGCGATGGTACCGGGGCTGTCGAACGACGCCGGCGGAGCGGCCGCTCGCGCTGAGGAACTCGGTTCGACGGCGTCTGGACGCCCGAGATGGATAACGACGCCTTCCTTCCGCATCCCGTGATCGCGGACCGGACCGACGAGATCCAACAGGGGACGCGGATCGCACTCGCGTTCACCCGCAGTCCAATGGCGCTGGCCTACACCGCCTGGGACCTCGCCCAGTACACGGACGGCCGGTTCGTGCTCGGCATCGGCACGCAGGTCAAGGGCCACAACGAGCGCCGATTCAGCGTCGACTGGGAGTCGCCGGGCCCCCAACTTCGCGAAGTCGTGGAGTCGCTCCGGCATATTTTCGACGTGTTCCAAGGAAGGACCGATCTCGAGTACGAGGGCGACCACTACTCGTTCTCGCTCATGACGGACAACTTCGATCCGGGACCGATCGATCACCCTGAGATCCCGATCTACATCGCGGGCGTCAACGAGTACAACCTCCGGCTCGCGGGGGAACTGTGCGACGGCCTGGCGATGCATCCGTTCAACACGCCCGAGTACACCGACGACATCATCGCGCCGACCGTCGCCGAGGGTGCCGATCGCGAGGATCGCTCACTCGAGGACGTCTCCCTCTCCGCGAGTCCGTTCGTCGTGACGGGCGAAACGGACGAAGAGCGCGAGCGTTCTCGTGCCGAGGTCCGGCAGCGAATCGCCTTCTACGGCAGCACGCGCACCTACCACGACGTCCTCGCACACCACGGCTGGCGCGCCGTCGGCGAGGAGCTACACGACCTCTCGAAAGACGGGAAGTGGGAAGAGATGGCCGACCTCGTTACTGACGAGATGGTGGCGACGTTCGCGATCGAAGCACCGCCCGAGGAGTTGCTCTCTCAGGCCGAAGACGTCTACGGCGGAATCGCCGACCGCGTCGTCCTCCCGTTGGATCACGGCGAGGCCTTCTTGAACGAGTAGTAGCGGACGCCGTCGCGGTCCTCGTACTCGATTCTGCCCCGCTCCTCGAGCGTGCCGAGCGCGCCGAGCGTGTCGAGCAACTGGGCCGGATAGCGGACGTCGCCGGCGCGGTGGCGAGTGATCTCTATGGGCGTCGCCGGGCCGACGGCCGTCACCGCCTCGAGCGTCTCCCCGGTGAGCGTCTCGAGCGCCGAGCGAGTGGTCTCGATTGCCCCCTCGTACTCGGTGAAGATCGGCCCGTGACCGGGGAAGACGCGATCGAACGCGCGCTCCTCGAGCCGATCCAGCGAGCGGTGAAAGTCGTCGACAGCGTCGTAGGCCCCGTAATCGATGCCGACGTTGATCGCGCCGGGCCGAAACGGCTCGATGAGTGCGTCGCCGCTGAACAGCACCCGTTCGCCGTTCAGATCGGTCGCCAGACTCGCGTGGTGAACCTGATGGCCGGGCGTGTGGATGGCCTCGAACTCGCGGCCCGCGACGGCAAACGGCTCGCCGAATTCGAAGGAGACGGCCGCCTCGGGTGCGAGCAGGCGTCGGTTGCGCCGCAGCGACGACTGGGCGCGCTCGATCTCGCGGTCGATCGCCTCGCCGTGGTAGCCCGCAGAGCGGCCGATCTCGCGAACGCCGTCCGCGAGGTCGTCCGCGTCGCGCTCGAGTTGCTCGAGCACGGGTTCGGGGGCATAGACCGTCGCGCCGGCCTCGCGCAGGAGCGGCACCTGTCCGATGTGATCGCTGTGGGGGTGCGTGACGACGACAGCCTCGACGTCATCGACCGCGTACCCCTTCGCCGTCAGCCCCTCGCGGATCGTCGCTTCGGCGCGGTCCTGTGGATCGCCAGTGTCGATCAGGATCGGTGCGGGCTCCTCGAGGAGGTACGCCGCGGCGTGTTTCGGCGGCCACTCGATGTCGAAGTCCAGTCTCGAGACCTGTGAGACGGCATCGACGCTCTGTCGCGTGGGGTCGTCCATCGTCGACTCAGATGAGTTCTCGAGCGATCGTCCGTTTCTGGATCTCGTCGGTTCCTTCGAAGATGCGGAAGACGCGCGCCGAGCGATAGTTACGCTCGATGGGAAGGTCCTTCATGAAGCCGGCACCGCCGTGGACCTGCATCGCGACGTCGGCCGCGTCGTTCGCGAGCTTCGCACCGCGGAGCTTCGCCATTGACTCCTCCGTGCGGGCCCGTTCGCCGTTGTCCATCTTCCAGGCGGCATAGCGGTAGAGCTGGCGGACCTGCTCGATGTCCGTCGCGAGTTCGGCCAACTGGAACGAGACCCCCTGCCGGTGGCCGATCGGCTTCCCGAACGTTTCCCGGTCGCGGGCGTACTCAACCGACATATCCAGCAGGAACTGGGCTGTCCCGACAGCGCCGGCTGCGATGTTGATCCGGCCGCCACCGATCCAACTCATCGCGGCCTGGAACCCCTGTCCGACCTCGCCGAGTACCTGCTCGTCACCGACGCGGCAGTCGTTGAAGAAGAGTTCGGCGTGCGTGCCGGGGTCATCCCCATCGCGCGGTGGATCGTCCCCACTTCGAAGCCGGGGTTGTCGTCATCGACGAGGAAACACGTGATCCCCTCGAGGTCACCGTCTTCGCCGCTCGTTCGAGCGAAGACCATCGTGAAGTCCGCGTACGGCCCGTTCGTGATGTACACCTTCTGGCCGTTGATGACCCACTCGTCGCCGTCCTTCTCTGCGCGGGTGTCCATGTGGTGGGCGTCGCTTCCGTGGCCCGGCTCGGTCAGCGCGAAGCAGGTCGTGATTTCGCCGTCCATCAGCGGCTCGAGGTACTCCTCGCGCTGCGCTTCGTCACAGGCCAGCAGGATTGGCGTTGGGCCGCCGGCACCGCCGAAGATGGCGCTGTGGAAGCCCGGTGGCCGGTTTGCCATGTGCTCGCCGACGATCGCGCGAGTGAGGATATCGACGTCACCACCGCCGACTTCCTCCGGCATCGTCATGCCGTAGAAGCCCGCCTCGACCGACTTCTGGCGGATCTGTTCGACGATGTTGCGGTACTCGGGGACCTGTCGGTGCTCGTCGTCGACGATGTGTTTCTCGTAGTCCGCACCGAGAAACTCGTCGTACTCGCTCTCGAGGGGCGCGACTTCCTGCTCGATGAAGTCGTCGAGGGCCTTCTTGATCTGCACAGCTTCGGACGGTTCGCTGAAGTCCATAGACTATGTCACATAACATACCACTTAAGCGTTACCGTGATAGTAGTTTTCAACCACCATAGATCGAGTCCCAGGGCCCATATCGGCTGATTCGGACCGCGAGAACGACTGATCACGAGTTGAGCCGATTCTTTCGGGAGCAGTTGGCGTTCAGTAGAGCGGAACAGTTTTGGTTCGACATCGTATTACGTGACGTATGGCAACACCGGACACAGGTGGGGGAAATCGGATCGATGCGGTGGTCAAAACATTAGACATCCTCGAGGCGCTGTGGCAGGCCGAAGGGGCTGGCGTCACGGCGCTCACCGAGCGAACGGGACTCGCGAAGAGTACGGTCCACGCCCACCTGACGACGCTGCGGTCGAAGGGATACGTGGTCCAGGAAGGCGACGAATACCGGCTGAGCCTCCGATTCCTTTCGTTCGGCGAGCACGTCAAACATGCCGAGCCGCTGTACGCGGCGTCCGACGCCCCTATCGACGAGTTATCGGAGCGAGTGAGCGAACGAGTGCTCTGTTCCACACATCAGAACGGGCTCGGAACGGTCATCAACGTCAGCGAGGGCACTCGCTCGTTCACCAGCGACATCGACGTCGGGACGCACACCTACCTGCATAGTTCGGCGGGCGGGAAGGCCATGCTGGCACACTTCTCGGACGAGCGAGTCGACGAGATCATCGACGAGTGGGGACTCCCGGTGTTCACTGACGAGACGATCACCGATCGAGACGCCCTCTTCAACGAACTCGCCGCGATTCGTGAGGAGGGCGTCGCGTACAACCGCGGGGAGTACCTCCAGGGAATCAACGCGATCGCCGCACCGATACTCAGTAACGACGGGACCGTCTACGGCGCGGTCACCGTCGCCGGACCGAGGCACCGACTCACGAACGAGTGGGAGGAAAACGACCTCCGCAACCAGTTGCTGTCGACGGCGAACACGATCGAAGTGAACATGATGTTCTCGTAGCCGTTCAGTGAGACTGAACACGTCCCGTCGCGCTGCCTGTCGTCCGAGGCGTGAAACCGTGGTCCCGTGACCACCCGGATTCAGTTCGCCATCAGTGATCTACTTACATTCATATGGTCGTAAATCAATCTGATCGGTTTCGTCCTGATGTAGATCGAACCACGCCTCGAGTGAACGAAGACGAAACGATCGAAATCGAGAACCACTCGAGTCGGAGCCGATAGTACCATCTCTACAGAAGTATTTCTATTCCCTCAAGAGTCAAGACGACCGATAATCATCTGAACACCGCTATATCCGTTTCTAGTGGAAGGAACAGTGTGGGCTGGTAGCGATCGGTTCCGTTCGCTTCTGACCAGGTACTGCCTGAGTGTGGATTTACTCGAGTGCGCATTAAACTGGTGTATGGGCCGTCAAAACGTCCTTTTAGACATCTACTACCCGTTCATTGGAGTTTTGAGAAACGAACTGCGGAGAATGTCGATATTGTGATTATATTTGGAAGATGCCAATTCTATAGGATATAATTGTGACCCAGTCCGTCCCGCCGACTCACCACCTGATCGCGGTCGTGTCACGGTACGACGAGGGAAGCGAAGGAGCTAGTCAGCTTCGTCCGCCCGCTCGGCCATCATCGTCGTCGCTTTCTCCGCCCACTCTCCCCACTCGAACCCGATCGCGACGACGAACGCCCACCACGCGTAGCTGAGCACGATTCCGGCATACACCCCGGAGAGCCCGTAGCCGAGCGTAACCCCAGCGAGATAGGAGAAGCCGAGCAGGAATCCGACGGTCCCGGTGAGCCGGGCGTAGAAGGGCGTTCGGGTATCGCCCGCGCCGCGGAGGCTGCCCGACAGCGGAAAGAAGACGCCGAAAAAGAACATCGAGACGCCGAAGACGCGAGTGAAGGTCGCGGCGTACTCGAGCGTGGCCGGGTCACTCGTAAACAGCCGAGCGATGGGACCTGCACCGGCGATCAGGACGATCCCAGCGAGACCGAGCGTCAGGACGCTGAGCCCCGTGATCGCCAGTCCCGAAAACCGCGCGTCGTCGAGGTCGCCCTCGCCGAGGGTCTGTCCGACGACGATGCTTGCGGCGACGCTGTAAGAGCGGTACAGTGGGCCGCTGAACTGCTGGTAGCTGCGTCGCCCGATGTGGTAGGCAGCTGTCACTTCCGTTCCGAAGGTGAGCAAGAGTGCGTTGAACGGGAAGTTCGCGAGCGACGTGCTCATTCCTTCGGCGAAGTTCGGCAGGCTCACCGTCACGAGCTGGCGCGTGATCGTCAGACTCCGCGGACGAGCGAACGCCAACTCCGTCCGATCGATCGCGATTGCGGCCGTGATCGTGACCGCCTCAACCGTTCGGCTGATCGCCGTCGCCAGCCCGACGCCGACGATCCCTAACGCAGGGAGGACGCTGAGACCGAGTCCCAGGCCGACCGTCGCCCCGATATTGATCACGTTCGCGGTGCCGTTGACTACCATCGGTGTCCGCGTATCGCCGGTTCCCTGTAGCGACCGCGCGCCGACCAGCCCGACGATACGCATCGGCGCAGCAGCGAAGACCAACGCGAGATAGCGCCCGCCGGTTTCGACCACGCCGGGTTCGGCACCCAAGAGCGCGATCAGCGGATCGGCGAACGCCAGTCCGACGATCGTCAGCGGGACGCCCGCCAGAAATCCGATGAGAATGGCCTGCGTGATCGCACGATCACGGGTCGTCGTCGCACCGCGACCGGTGTCCTGACTCGAGAGGGCGATCGCACCGGTTCCAAGGCCGAGACCGATCCGTAACGGGATCTGCGCGTAGAGGTCCGCCAACCCGACCGCGGCGACGGCCGCCGGCGAGAACAGACCGGTAACGATGATATCGACTGTCCGCATCAACGTGTTGAACGTCTGCTGGACCGCGATCGGCCACGAGAGGGAGACGGTCCGTCGCCACACGTCGGAGACGCGGCCCCTGAACTCGGCCATACATCGTTCGGCAACGGGAATCTGCCGGATGAACGTGTTGGTCCCAGTGGACTCCGCTGGAAAATAGTGGCTGTATTATCTGATTTCCTAGTAACTACGGTACTAGATGTATTCGATTGTGGTGGGAGCAATTCACCGACGGGTTCACGTCCTCGCTACCGTGACCCGACGACATGACCGAGGCCAGAAATTGGGGAGCAATGCGTCCGACACCGTTCGAAAAGGATGATCCGTTTGCAGCCGAACTTGCCTAAAGAGCCGCTGAGGCGAGCACACACTGCGCCACACAGCGATCGAACGATCTCGCGTGCACTGTCTTCAGTAGCACCGCTACTATCGACCGTGGAGTCGGTTTTCGGTTGGATCCGAGCCGAGGGGAAAACCAGACTAACCGATAGAATCGAATTGGTAGTAATATCATGAATTGGCCGACTAGTTCGTATCTGAATATGTGTCAGTGGAACGGCTCACTGATCGCCTGAGTCCGCTGATCCGAGACGATTCGATACCGTCTGTTCCAGTGCCACGACAGGCGGGAACGGGTGACTCGAGCGGATCATCGTTTCCACTGTTCGCTTCTGACAGTGATTTCATAAACAACAGCCACCTTCAGAGAGTAAATGATGAACGAATTTATGTAGTGTCCGCTCGATGCGGGACCTATGCGACTCGAAAACGAGACGGTAGTTATCACGGGTGCGGCGTCGGGTATCGGGCAGGCGACGGCCGAGCGCTGTGCCGAAGAAGGCGCACGCGTCATCGTCACTGACGTCGATACTGAGAGCGGGGAGGCGGTCGCACAGGCGATCGAAGAAGCCGGCGGGGATGCCGAGTTCCACGAACTCGACGTCACCGACAGCGACCAGTTCCACGCGGTCGTCGACGCGGTCGCCGACGAGTACGGCCTCGACGTGATGATCAACAACGCTGGGACCGGTCATCCGGCGGGAAGCCTCGAGGAACTCGGGAACGATATCCGGGACTTCGTCACCGATATCAACATCAACGGCGTCTGGAACGGCTGTCACGCGGCGCTTCCCCATCTGAAAGAACAGGGCCACGGTGCTATCGTCAACGTCGGCTCGCTGGCGAGTATCCTCGGGCTCCCGAAGCAGGCCGCCTACTCGATGAGCAAGGGCGCGGTGCTGAACATGACGAAGGCGGTTGCCGCCGAGGCCGGCCCCTACGGTGTCCGCGCGAACACGGTCTGTCCCGGGTTCACCGAGACCTCCCTGCTCGACCAGTACCTCGAGGACCAGGAGGATCCCGAAACAGCTCGCGAGCAGATGATCGAGCAGTATCCGCTCAAGCGCCTCGCCGAACCCGAGGAGATCGCGGATGCAATTCTGTTCCTTGCAAGCGACGAGTCATCGTTCGTTAACGGCCACGGCCTGGTCGTCGACGGCGGCTTCTCGGCCTGAGCCGTGCCGTCGAGCCACCGCCGTCGTCTCACTCTCCGCGGACCAGCGCCACGCTCGCGAGTTGGTCGCCCGCGGTCACCGTCGCCTCGTGAGTGAGCGCGTAGAGCACGCCGTCTCGGTTCGCACGCGCCTCGTGGAGCGAGTCGTAGCGCGTCGGATGGTAGATCGTGCCGATCGGCGTCCCTTCTGCGATCGACTCACCCACCTCGAGCGAGGGGTTCGACCGAAAGAGCCCGGAGTCGTCGGCGGTGATTTGTCCGAGATGGTTCGGGCGACGACCTGGTCGCGCTCGGGGACGTCGCCGGGGAGCAGCCCGAGGTATCGGCAGACGTCGAGCAGGCCCTCGACGCCGTCCGCTACGACGTCCTCGAGGATCTGTTTATTGTGGGCGAGTTCGGGCGTGATCGACGGGATGTTCTCCTCGGCGGCGGCGACGCGGAGCTTTCCGGCGAAGCCGCGACGATGCCACTCGTCAGGTGCGTCGTCGTCGGCCTGTTCGGACAGCAGGAGATCGGTTCCGAAGGCTTCGGCGAGGCTGCGAGAGCGTTCGTCGTTCTCGCGGTAGACGACGTGGGGGTGCATATCCGGGCTGCCTGTGTGGAGATCGACGAGTGCGTCGGCCGTCGCGACGTACTCCCAGAGGCGCGCGGCCATGCGCTGGTGGATGCTCCCGTCGCTATCGCCAGGCCAGATCCGGTTCATGTTGGGGTTGACGCTGTCGAATTGCTCCGGTGTCGTATAGGAAACGCGATCGAACGTCAATGGGTTCGCGACGGGGACGGCGATCACCGTTCCGGACAACGACTCGAGGGGCAGCCGCTCGTGGAACCGCCGCAACACCTCAGTGCCGTTGATCTCGCGGCCGTGCTGGGCCGCCTGTACGTACAGCGTCGGCCCTGACTCGTCGCCGCGGTAGGTGTGGACCGTGGTCGTCAGTTCCACGCCCGATGGCAGCCGGGCGAGCGGTATTTGCTCGGCCGTGTGCGTGCCGTCGCTCATGGACGGCCGTACCACGTCCGGCTGTATGTACCTGCGGCCGGCCGTCGGTGTTCGATATCGTCATCCCTCGCGAGGGATCGTCGGCTGCAGGTCGGTGGCTCGCGCCTCGAGACCACTAGCGTTTTCACTCGTCCCGTCGTCCCGGAACCTATGGGAGACGTTACTGCCACGTTGCATACCAACAAGGGCGATATCGATGTCGAACTCTACGACGAGCGCGCGCCGCGGACCGTCGACAACTTCGTCGGGCTCGCGACCGGTGGCAAGACTTGGGAAGACCCCGAGACGGGCGAGGAAGTCGACGGCGAGCCGCTGTACGATGACGTCGCGTTCCACCGCGTCATCGAGGACTTCATGATCCAGGGCGGCGACCCGACCGAGACCGGTCGCGGCGGCCCCGGCTACGAGTTCGACGATGAGTTCCACGAGGAACTGCGCCACGACGACGATGGCATCCTGAGCATGGCCAACTCCGGGCCGAACACCAACGGCTCGCAGTTCTTCATTACACTCGGTCCCCAGCCTCACCTCGACGACCGCCACTCGGTCTTCGGAAAAGTCACCGACGGTATGGACGTCGTTCACGAGATCGGCGACGTCAACACGAACGCGAACGATCAGCCGAAAGAAGACGTCGTCCTCGAGTCCGTCTCCGTCGACTACGAGTAATAGTATATCGGCCGCACGGGACAGTTTCACGCCGTTTTTTCGCGATTCGCGCATGAACCTCGAACACGATGGACCGTCGGTCACTGACGCGAATCCGGTATCCTTACTTCGACCCCGAACCCACGAGCGGTATCACTCACCATCGACGAACGCTACTGGCCGGAACCGCCTCGAGTCTCGCGCTGCCCCTCGCCGGCTGTGCGAGCGATAGCTCGGACGACACGGAGGAATCGGACCCCGATGTGAACAGTTCGACCGCGAATGCGGGCGCGAGCAAGGAGACGACGGCGACGATACACACGAGCGAGGGCGATATCGACGTCGAACTCTACGGCGAACGTGCGCCCCAGACCGTCGCGAATTTCGTCGGGCTCGCGACGGGTGAACGCGCGTGGGTCGATCCCGAAACGGGCGACAAAGTCGAGGACGAGCCGCTGTACGACAACCTCCGCTTTCACCGCGTCAGCGAGGGCTTCATGATCCAGACCGGCGATCCGACCGGCACCGGTCGCGGCGGTCCCGGCTACACGTTCGACGACGAGTTCCACGAGGAGTTGCGCCACGACGAGGCGGGCGTTCTGCCAACTCCGGGAAAGACACCAATGGCTCGCAGTTCTTCATCACGCTCGCTCCCCAGCCCCACCTCGACGATCTCCACGCCGTCTTCGGCGCGGTCACTGCCGGCATGAACGTCGTCCGCGAGATCGGCAGCGTCGAGACCGACGACAACAACCGACCGAAAGAAGCAGTCGTCCTCAAGTCAGTCGCCGTCGATACCGAGTGAGTCGTCGGCGTACCTTCGTGTCCGAGACGCTGTTTCGTCTCCTGTGAACGGTGTCAGTAGTCAGCAGGACACCAATATAGGCTAGCAGCACTACAGAGCAGATATGGGTTGGACAGCCGACAAGATCCCCGATCAGAGCGGACGCACAGTCGTCATCACGGGCGCGAACAGCGGCATCGGCCGCGAAGCTACTCGAGAACTCGCGCGCAACGGTGCGACAGTGATCATGGCCACTCGGAGCACCGAGCGCGGCGAGGACGCAGCCAGCGATATCCGCGAGGACGTTCCCGACGCCGACCTCCGCGTCGAGGAGTGCGATCTGGGCGACCTTGAGTCCGTTCGCGCCTTCGCAGAGCGCCTCGAGGGTGAGACGATCGACGTCCTGATCAACAACGCGGGCGTGATGGCGATCCCCAAGTCCGAGACTGACAACGGCTTCGAGACTCAGTTCGGCGTCAACCACCTCGGTCACTTCGCGCTGACCGGGCTCCTCCTCGAGAATTTGGCGACCGACGAGGGCGACCCGGCACGGGTCGTCACCGTCTCGAGCGGGGTTCACGAGAGCGGCGAGATCGACTTCGACGACCTCCAAGGCGAGGACTCCTACGACAAGTGGGGCGCCTACGCCCAGTCGAAACTGGCGAATGTGCTATTCGCGTACGAACTCGAGCGGCGATTTCTCACTGCAGAGATGAACGCCGAAAGCATGGCGGTGCATCCGGGCTACGCGAACACACAGTTGCAGTTCCGCGGACCCGAACAGAGCGGCAGTCGGCTCCGAATGGCGGCGATGAAACTGATGAACACGGTGGTCGCGCAGTCGGCCGAAATGGGCGCGCTGCCGACGCTGTATGCTGCGACCGCGCCCGAGGCCGAGGGCGGCGCGTACTACGGCCCCGGCGGGTTCCAGAACATGCGCGGCGCGCCCGAACGGCAGGCCTCCTCGAATCGCTCCTACGACGAGGAGACAGCTCGCCGGTTGTGGGAGGTCTCGGAAGAACTGACCGGCGTCAGCTACGACCTGCCGGAACCGAAGGCCGAGACCGCAGTGTAACTGCTCCGCGAGGAGTGGACTCGAGCGAGACGCCGGTCGAATCGATCGGGTGAGCAGGGCAACGAATCGCTGACACGGCACGTCACTGACCCGATTGGAGGTCTTCATGGGAGAACCATCGGGCAATACCATCGGACTTCGCGACCCAGCGTGACCGGAAGGTCGACCACTCGACCGTGAGTTTGCCGGAAATCACGAGTGCGCAAATGGCGATTTCGGTGACTCGAACCGTATCGAACGCGGCATACAGCGGCCAGAGTAGCAGCGGGAACACGAGCTGTGCGAATATCGCCAGCAGGAACCAGAAGACGATCACCCGTACCGGGATTTCAGCAATCATCGGCGCTGAGAGCCGTGTATACGTTTGCTGGCCGAAGAACTCTCGACGGATCGTCACGAGCTGTGAGACGAGCAGCACGATCACGTTTCCGAAAACAAGCGGAGAGAAGGCGGCCGCAACGACGGAAATCACGTCTCCGATGGGGACACCCTCCCCACTAGACGATAGTTCGAGTGTCTCGTGCGATGGCAATACAATCATCATGAGGGCGAGACACCACCAGAAGACCATCCCCCAGACCAACAATCCGATAGCGTAGCGGACGTTTCGAGGGTAGATCGGCGGCAGTCGATCAAACAGCTGTATCGGATCAGAACTAATGTCTAAGAACGGTATCGAAACGGTCGGCGGGGAAACATTCCGCTCATCCGGTCGTGGCTCCCGTTCTGCAAATAGCACTAATCCACTATAGAGGACGACAAAGAGACCGATTTCGATCCAGTAGACGAACAGCACTTGCGCTGGCTCCCACTCGAGAAACACGATTCCGGAAAGTGGAAGCAGATTACCGACGAGAACGGGTATGAACGCAGTTCGACCAGTTGACTGTGCATCCGTGGCCATCACTGCAGCGAACTTTCTTGAGAGAGTATAAATTACACATGTCTTGAAGTGGTTCGAATGGGCGTCGTAATCATCGGTCGACAATCTGGCGACAATGGTCGTCGTCGTTCGTCCCGACCGTAACGCGAAAGACCACGCAGCCGAACAAATACATAATGAGCGATGACGGCATTCAGCAAGCCAGCGACGTCGGTTCGGCCGACGCGCCGCCGATCGAGGAGAAGCCCTACAAGATAATCTTCGAGGCCAACAAGTGCTTCGGCGCGGGCAAGTGCGCCGAAGTAAGCGACAACTGGGAGATGTCCATCGCGTCGGGCATGGCCCAGCCGAACGAGTACTTCATTGACGAGGACGACCTCGAGCACAATGTCCGCGCCGCGGAGATCTGTCCGGCGAAGAAAGACGACGGCTGCATCCACGTCGTCGACCGCCGGACCGATGAGGAGATCGCACCCGATCCACACGGCGATGGCACGCTGAGCGTCGACTGGTAGGTAGCAGGACGTCCCACCGATGCGAACACACACCGAAACGCACATCCCCGCCCCGGGACAACGCTTGAGTGCACTTCTGTGCGAGGGTAGCCAAGCAGGCCAACGGCGGTGGGCTTAAGACCCGCTCCCGTAGGGGTCCTTGGGTTCAAATCCCAACCCTCGCATACCGACTCAAACGACAGTGAGAGTCGTGTATGCGAGACGCGGGATTTGAATCAGACCGAGGTTCTGTGAGCGAAGCGAGCAGGTTCTCGGGCGTGGTTCAAATCCCAACCCTCGCATGTTGCCGCGAACAAATCGTGAGCGGCGGCTGCGATACTTGGGATTTGACATTGAACCACGTAGACAATAGATTCAGCAATCGAACTAAAGTTGACCGTCTGTCAGCAGTCGATACTGTAACGCAAGTGCTATCGCTATTGGTTATAAATAAATGGATCGTGGCAAATGAGCCGGAATTTAGTTCGTTCCGATTACAACGAATCAGAAATTTCGTGGTTGGACTGGATCGTAGCAGTGAGTTTCTTACTGATCGGGCTCTGGGAACTGCTGATTGCAAACAACTTGCTACTTGGAGCGTTGCTCTTAGCTGCTGGACTTGGTTTTGGCTTCTTCATTACCGTTGGTGAGCTAGGACAACTATAATCCGCATATCGATTATATCCAATACACTGGTAACTGGTTTCTCTCTATAATTCCACTGTCGTACCGGTTTCCGATATTCATCTCGCAAACCAGTCTCCGAGTCGCTCTCCACTCATCTATAGTAGCCACTGAAACGATTTACATACTGATCGCAACGCAGTCTGCGATCAGATGTGCAATGACTTTCAGTGGCTACTATAGTCAGCATTCGACCTGCCTCAACAATCTCCTACGGAAGAGCGTCAATCAATAATTACTATTCCAGACATAACCGGTCCCCCTAAATTATTCGTGAATTTCCTCACTGAACGTATTTACTTCGTTCAGCGTCGGCAACATCTCCGTTCAACCGGAGTGTACAGGGGTAATCGTTTCACTCGTTCAATCAGTAGTGGTAAGCGAGCGATGGGCGACCGAAATACGGCGGATCGGGACAGCAAGGGGTCACGGATCGCGACCAACCGAGCCGCGGTCGCTATCGCCGTCAGTTCACTGCTAATTGCAGCCGTAATCACGCTCCTGTCACAGTGGGGACTGCTCGATCCACTGATCGAGTTTCTCGTTGCTCGCGGGGTCGCCGTGGACGCGTTGCCGATGTACCTCCTGTTCGCGCTTCTCCTGTGCTGGCTCGTCGTCTGGAGCTGGAGGCGGATGGTGTCGCTCTTCCGGTGACGGATGGGTATACGGAGCCGTGAGTCCCTTCCTCAGAACGGATACTCACGGGGCTCGTGCTGGACCGAGACCAGTTTCGTCGTCGTCACTTCCTCAAGGATCTGCTCGCCGTTGTACCGGCCCATGCCGGACTGTTTCATCCCGCCGAAGGGGACGTGGGGTTCGTCGTTGATCGGCTGGTCGTTGATGTGGATCATCCCCGTGTCGATCCCGTCCGCGATCCGACGGGCCTGCGCTATGTCCTCGCTGTGGACCGAGCCCGAGAGGCCGTGGATCGTATCGTTTGCCAGTTCGATCGCGGCCGCGTCGCTCGAGTAGGGGATGACAGGTGCGATGGGCCCAAAGTGCTCGTTTTCCGCTGCGGCCATGCCGTTGTCGGCGTCCGAGAGCACGGTCGGTTCGACGACGAGGCCGTCCGACTCGCCGCCGGTCTCGAGGGTCGCGCCCTCGTCGATCGATGCCTCGATGTAGTCGACGATCTGGTCGCGCTGGCCCTCGTCGATGATCGGGCCGATGATCGTGTCGTCGGCCGTCGGATCGCCGGTCGGCAGCGAGGCGGCCCGATCGGTGAGCGCGTCCACGTAGTCGTCGTACAGCGACTCGTGGACGAGATGGCGATTGATCGAAATGCAGGCCTGACCCTGGTGGAGAAACGAGCCAAAGACGCCGCTATCGACGGCGCGATCCAGATCCGCGTTCTCCGTGACGACATGGACGTTGTTCCCGCCGAGCTCGAGAGCAGGCAGCGTGCAGGTACTGGCGGCTTTCTCGGCGACACGCTGACCGATTTCGGTCGAGCCGGTAAAGGCCAGCACCCGCGGAATCTCGTGGCCGGCAACCGCATCGCCGATCTCGGAGCCGCGGCCGGGAACGACGTTGAGGACGCCGTCCGGGATGCCGGCTTCTTCGAAGATCCGCGCGAGAAGCAGACCGCCTGTGATTGGCGTGTTCGAGGCGGGCTTGAGCACGACCGAATTCCCGGCCGCGATGGCCGGCGCGACCGCCCGCATCGAGAGGTGCAGCGGGAAGTTCCACGGGGAGATGACGCCGACGACGCCGACCGGCACTTGCTCAGCGATGTTCTCCTTGCCCGGCGTGATCGAGTCCATGTGCTGGCCGTCCATCCGGAAGGGATAGCTCGACGCCTGCTGCATCATCCCTCGCGCGGTCCCCAACTCGGCCTCGCACTTGACCTGCGTACTGCCGGACTCGCGAGCCAGTAGGTCGGCGATCTCCTCACGGTGGTCGCCGACGAACTCGATTGCGGCGTTGATCGGGCCCGCCCGCGCCTGCGGCGGCTGCCGAGCCCAGCTTTCCTGTGCATCGGCCGCGGCCTCGTAGGCCCGATCGACATCGTCCTCGGTGGCCGCCGGAACGGTCGCGAGCACCTCGCGTGTGTAGGGGTTCTCGACGGCGATCGTGTCCCGATCACCGGTGGCGACCCAGTCGCCTGCGAGGTACAGCGACTCCCAGCCGCTCTCGGGTGCCAGAGGGAGATCAATCATACAGATGACTATCCCTCGAGCAGAGAAAGGAGCGGACGCGCAAGCGCAACGGGGCGAATCGACGGCTCGAGCGATTGTCCGCCGCCGTCGTCGTTACGAGAACTGTTGTGGAAGCAACACTGCGAGCGAGACGTAGATCACTGCCGTGATGACGGGGATAACGAGAACGCTGAGGAGACTCGCCCCGGGGACGAGCCGCCACGAGAAGAGCAGGACGCCGGCCGGTGGGAGCGCGAGCCCGGCGGCCGTCCGGTGGAACTGACGGAGTCGATCGCCGATTGCTACTGGTGTGGCCGTCGCATCGCTTTGCTCCTCGTCGTCAGCCATGAACGCCGGGGCAGAAAGGAATATTCCGAGGCCGATCACGAGTCCGACAAACGCGCCGAACGCCGGGTCACCGAACAACTCGAGGCCGAGGTACGCGAACACCGGAACGGTGAGGACACCGACGGCGACTCCGATCAGTTCGGGCGACAGTCGCCCGTCTTCAGTCGACTCTGGCTCCGTACTGCGTGACCCGCTCATACGTATGTCGACCGACTCACTGCAGCCATATTACGGTGCTGTCACGCGGTCGGTCCCCGCGCTTCGGTGAGCAGCGTCTCGTCGCTCCGTCGTCACTCCTCGAGGGCCGAGAGGTACGCTGGCGGGACGGTATCGGTTATGTCGTCTCCCGGCCCTATTTCGTGATCCGGTGGCCGTCGGCGAGCATCGCCGCGGCGTCGACGACGAGTAACTCGCTCGGCAGCAGAGGTGGTGCGGCGCTAGTCCTCGCTCTCGGCGATGTCCTCCGCGCGGAGCTCCTCGCTGGCCTCGCGGACCTCCCGCATGACGCTCGAGATGCGTTCCTCGGCCTCGAGTTCGTCCTCGACGGAGAGGTCGACACCCTCAACCTCGAGCAGGAACTTGGCGACCTCCGTCGATTCGTACATCACGTCGTCGAGTTCCTCGGCGGTGAAGAAGTCACACATCGCGCCGTAGAGGAAGGTCGCGCCGGCCGTCCGGACCTTGTCCTCAAAGGAGGATCGGGCCTGATTGACCGCCTGCGGCGAATAGGTGTCGGTCATGAAGGGGACGAGTTCGGGCAGGTTCTCACCGATTTTCGTCATCTCGACGCCGGTCTCAGTCCGAAAGTCCGAACAGAGGCGGGCGATGGCCCACTCGCGGGCGGTGATGTAGGTCCGATCGCGGAGGAACTCGTTAACCCGGTCGTACTGCGCGCCGTCCATCTTTGTGAAGCGGGCGTACTTCTGAACGTCATCCGGGATATCGTTTTCCTGGGGATCGGGGTCCGGCACGCCCGGCATCGACGCGTCGCCGTCGATCGGGGCCTCGTCGCCGTCACTCGAGACCCCGGCTCCGTTCGTTGCGGGGTTCACGTCCGTCGCGTCGTCCACGTCGTCGCTCGAGTCGTCGTCCGTGCCAGCTGGCCCATCGGATCGCTCCGGGCCGTCGGAACGATCAGCCGTCTCGTTGCCGTCCATGGCGTGGCATTACAAAACGGCGGGCAAAAGGATTCCCCTCCCCCTTCGGCGGATCGGTCGATGATCGAGGCGTAATCGAAATCGATCCAGAGCTACAGGTCGAGTCGGGTCTCTTCCTCCCAGGTCGTCTCGTCGAGGACGACCGCTTCGCCCTCGCCGAAGACGTAGAGGTGGTCGCCGATGTACATCGCACGGGTGCCGCGACCGCCGAGGTCGACGCGAGCGACCTCCTCGAGGTCGCCGCCCTCATAGTCGAACACGTAGCTTCCCTCGCTACCCGGCATGAAGAACACGCCGTGGGCCTCGTCTTGCAGGAAGGCAGTGTGCGTTCGACTGACGTCGCTGTAGCGCTCCTCGGAGAGAATCTCCGAGTCCAGTTCGACGGGGTCCTCGGGATCGCTCACGTCGAACAGCGTCGCCTTGGGCTGGCGGTCTTCCTGCCCGATACCGAGGACGAGATCGTCCTCGAGCGGATGCAGGTACTCCGAGAAGCCCGGCAGTTTGAGTTCGCCGTCGACGGTCGGATCTGTCGGCTCGGAAAGATCGAGCGTGTAGAACGGATCGATCTCGCGGTAGGTGACGACGTAGCCCTCGTCGCCCTCGAAGCGGACCGAATAGATGCGCTCGTCGACGCCCAGGCCCGTCACAGAGCCGACCGTCTCGAGGTCCGAGTCGAGGACGTAAACGTCGTTCACCGAGTCGACGCCGTGCGTTCGAGGAATCGTCGTCGCAATGCGGAGGTGGTCCTCGTGTTCGTCCATCGAGAACTGGTTGAGCGGCGTACCGGGAATTTCGCCGCTGGCCTCGGCAGAGAGTTCGCCGTCGATGTCGACCCTGACGATCCCGGTCGTCGTCAGCTCGCGCTGGTGAGCCTCGGCGTAGTCGCGAAGGCCCTCCTCGAACGCACGACGGACCTCCCGGCGCTCGCCCTCGTCCATCCGGTCGTACCAGTCTGCGAGGATCTCGCGCAGTTCGACGGCCTTGGCGCTCTGAGAGATGTCGATGTCGTCCAGCGTTGCCACGCGCTCGCGGGCTTCAGCATCGAGCAGTGCAGACCCGTTCTCACTGCCGAGGTACGCGCGGCGCAGGTCGTACTCGTCGGTCGAGCGGGTATAGGAGAGGTAGATTCCGTTCTCCGAGACGTAGGTCGCTGACAGCGAGCGCGAGCCGACGACGCTCGCCTCGCTCTCGAGGGAGCCTGTCTCGGGGTCGACGCGGGCGGCGGTGTAGACGGCATCAGCATCGGCGTCCGCATTCGGGCGAACGACGTCGGTACACTCGATCATCCGATCACCGTACGGTTCGATCGGACACGGATCGTCCCCCGGCCGGTCGACGAGGACAAGGTAGAGATTGCCGTCGTACAGGCGGGCCGTCTCGATCCGTGCCTCGAGGTCTTTGCGCCACTGCTCGTCGGGGTTTTCGGGATCGGTCACATCGTAGCCGGCGGCTTCCTCGTCGCCGAGGACGACGAGGGTATCACCCGCGAGCAGCAGGTCGCCGGAGCGGGGAACCGATCCGACGGCCTCGGGGGTTTCGGGATCGCTCACGTCGACGATCGACGTCTCGTCCCATCCGGACGTATAGCGATGATCGGCGTAGTAGACCGATTCGCCGTCCGTTTTCAGCACGTCGGGTTCGTCGAGGGCCGCCTCCTGGACGTTCGTCTCGGAGTGGCGCGGTTCGCTGTCACCGCCCGATGCGGGTGCCGACCTCGACGCGGAAGTCCCTGCCTCGGACGCGCCGTCCTCGGCCGATGCGGCGTCATCCTCCTCGACCATGTCGGCACCCCCCGTACGGGCCGTCACGGGCTGTCTACTGAAAGCGGCGGTCCGCGACCGGTCGTCGAAGTACTCGACGAATGCCTTCTCTGACGCGAACGTCGTCAGTTCGGGTTCGCTCGCACCGGCGAGCGCGCTATCCTCCCCTTCGAGGTCGGTACTCGCGGTACGCTCCGTCTCGAACACGCCCGCAAGGCCGGCACCGACGACCGAGCCCACGAGCAGTGCCGCGAAGGCGACCGCGATCAGTTTCGTTCGACCGTTCATATTCCCGTAATCCGGGCCTCGTAATAAGGCATCTCGGCTAGGTGAAGCGCCATTTTCACCCAGGATGTCACGCCGACACGAACCCCACTGACCGTCGAAAACCCGCTATTCGCCGCCGTCCGCGTCGCGTAAACGATTTGCCCGTCCTCGAGAGTTCGACCGGATTTAAGGCCGTGAGAGGCATTCGGTAGTATATGTCACAGACACCAGTCGTGGTGAAGGCAGTACGGACGCCACAAGGGAAAGAAGACGGCGTGTACGCCGATGTACGCAGCGAGGATCTCTCAATACCGCTGATCAACGAGATTCTGGCCGAGACCGGGCTCTCCGGCGACGAGGTCGACGACCTGATGTGGGGCTGTGCCCAGCAGCGCGGCGAGCAGGACAACAACCTCGCTCGCGTCATCGCCGTGCTCTCGGAACTCGGCGAGAACGTCCCGGCGACGACGATCAACCGCTGGTGTGCCTCCTCGATGCAGTCGGTCATCTCCGCCTCCGACGCCATCGCGGCCGGCAACCGGGACGCCATCATCGCCGGCGGTGTCGAGAGCATGAGCCGCGTCCCGATGGGCGAAGGCTTCTCCGAGATCCACCCGCGGCTGGCCGAACTGTACGACCTCGGCGATCTCCAGATGGGGATGACCGCCGAGAAGGTCGCCGAGGAGTACGGCGTCAGCCGCGAGGAACAGGACGAGTATGCCGCCCACAGCCAGCAAAACGCCACCGAAGCGACCGAGTCGGGCCGCTTCGACGACGAGATCGTCCCGATCGAGACCGAGGACGGCACCGTCGAGGAAGACGAGGGCATCCGCCCGGGCACGACCGCGGAGAAGCTCGCCGAGTTGCCGACCGTCTTCAAGGAAGACGGCACCGTCACGCCCGGCAACGCCTCCCAGATCTCCGACGGTGCCTCCGCCCTGCTCGTCACGAGCGAGGCGTTCGCCGAGGAGCACGACCTCGAGATCATGGCCGAGGTCGGCCAGAACAACGTCGCCGGCGTCGATCCGACCGTCATGGGGATCGGCCCGGTCCCGGCGACGAAGGGACTGCTCGAGCGCAACGGCCGAGACATCGACGAGTACGACCTCGTGGAACTCAACGAGGCCTTCGCAAGTCAGTCGCTGTACTCCCGCGACGAACTCGGCATCGACCCCGAGATCTTCAACGTCAACGGCGGTGCAATCGCGCTCGGTCACCCGCTGGGTGCCTCGGGCGCTCGTCTGCCGGTGACACTGATTAACGAACTCCAGAAGCGTGGCGGCGGCCTGGGGCTGGCGACGCTGTGTGTCGGCTTTGGACAGGGTGCGGCGATCGAGTTCGACGTCAACTGAGTCGGTCGGTCCGAGGTTCTTTTTTCATCCAGCGGCTGCGAGTGAGAACCGCGTTTCCACGACGGAACCGAGACGAGAAGTCGAGCAGGTCGTCGGTCCGGACGAGCGAGACGACTGACAGGGCCGGACTGTGTCTCGAGCCCAAAGGGGCCGGAAAACGGAGTCGCGAACGGGCGGCCTAGAGCAGCCCGCCGACTACCCACTCCGGAACGTCAGCGAACGGATCGTCCGGGACCTCTACGGGTTCTTCAGGCGTCTCTGGCGACTCTCCCGGCTCCGCTGGCGGTTCGACTGGTTCTTCGGGCGATTCGATGGGTATGTCCTCAGGCAGTTCGATCTGGGGGTCGTCCATGGCGCCCTGCTCCGCGACCTCGATCGATTCCTGTTCGACCTCGTTGATCGATTCGTTCTGAGCGGCCTGTGTGACGTTTTCAGTGACCGTCTGTTCTTCGACGGTCGACTGCGCTTGGACGGCCGTAACCGCGCCTGCCCCGACGACAGTTGCGAGCAGGCCGACCGCGATTGCGACGACGAGTATCGTTCCGAACCGATTTCTCCTCCGAGTCATTGTTATACTGCCCGTCGTGGGCAGACCGAGCGGAGGACACTAGTGGCAATAAATGGACAGCGCTGTTCGCCGCTCGAACATCAGATTTCGCTGATGAAATCGCGTTCAGGACACCGTACACGGAGTCGGCACGAGTGGGGGAGCCACGGTAAGCCCAGCGGCGGCACCGAATACGGCGGCGACTCGAGACGAATAGCCCGAGACTAACGGCAGCAGCGGAGCGAACACCGGCGGCTGTATGCTGGGCAATACCCTCGAAGTCGCACTCGAAAATTCGGCCTCCCAGATCCAGTGGTCGGGCCCGAAGGACCGTCTGCAGAGGGAGCAGAGGGCACCATGAGGAGTTAGTTACCGTCTCGGTCTCGTCGAAGCTCCGCCAGGACCCGTCTCGCTCGACGAGGAGACCGCCTTGCACAGGTTGGCCGGCCGTTTTATAGCCACGAATACTACGCCTACGTATGAGCACGGGCCTCCTCGTGATACTCATCGGGATCCCGCTCGCTTGGCATCTCGGGTTGACTGCAGTCGCCTACTACGACGCCGGGCGGGTAGGTCTCGAGCCGCCGAAGAAATGGGCGGCGATCACCTTCTGTCTCCCGCTGATCGGCTTCTTCATCTATCTGTTTGAGCGCAGCGAGCTGTCGTACGATCCGGAGAGCGACCCCTATCGGGGACACAACGTCAACATCCATCCCTCGCGGGCCGACGATAGCCCGCTGCCGTCACGCGGTGACGACCGGCTGTCGCCGGAAGATAGCCGAGACGACGATCAGTGACCCGACTCGGTCGCAGCGACCGGGCCGCGAACCGCCGGAAGTCGATCACCGGTAAAATGAATTATCTATTATTTATTTCTGGCCGGCTGCGAGCGGCAGACGGCAGCGTCAAATGGAGATGCTGCGGATGAGCGTTACCGGAACACTGATAGTTTTTGTGGAGCCCCACGGAACTCGGTCATGGACCGGGCTCGCAAGTGGACAGCGGCGATTTTGTTGTTCGTGTTCGGCGACGCAGTGGCGATGCAGGCGCGAGGACCGATCCTCTCGGAACTCGAGGCGGGATTCGGTGTCTCCGAGGGCGCGCTGGGACTGATCGCGCCAGCCGGGACCGCCGGCTTCGTGGTCGCCGTGGTCGCGACGGGGCTGCTCGCGGGACGGCTCCCCATGCGACGGACGCTGCTCGCGGGGGTCGTCGGCGTCATCTGTGCGCTCGTCGCGATGGCGGCTGCGCCCCTATACGTCGTCTTCCTGTTCGCATTGCTGGCTCAGGGGGCCGCTGCCGGTGCGTTCCGCGGGGTCGATCGCGTCGTCCTGAGTCACCTCCACGCCGCCCGGCGCGGTCGGGTGTACACCGTCTACGCGCTCGTCTGGGCCGTCGGCGCAGTCGTCGGCCCCCAGCTTGTCAGCGCCGTGCTGTCGGTCACCGATTGGCGGGCAGTCTTCGTCGTCATCGCGCTCTGTTTCGTCCCGACAGCGGTCATCGCCGGTCGCGTCGACGCACCCTCGACATCCGCCGAGCGGTCGATCTCGCGGGACGCGTTCGCGGCTCTCCTTCGTCGACCGCCGGTCGTCGGTGCGTGCGTCGGCATGTTGCTGGTCGGCAGCGTCGAGGGGATCATGTTCACCTGGCTCGCGTACTACGCGGGCGAATTCTATGCCACGACGACGGCAAACCTGTTGCTCTCGACGTATCTACTCGCGTATATCCCCGCCCGGTTCGGGTACACGCTCGCCGTCGACCGGGTCCCGTATCTCGCACTGTTGCTCGTTGCCGTCCTACCCGCGGTTCCGGCGCTGGCGATCGCGTTCTCCGGACAAACCGGTCCCCTTCTGTTTCTCGCCGTCTTCGTCGCCGGTGCCGGTCTCTCGAGCGGGTTCCCGATACTGGCCGCCTACGCTGTCGAGGCCGCACCAGGATACACTGGGCCGCTCAATGCGGTGACGACCGGAGCGACCTACGCAGGGATCGCGATCGCACCGGCCGCCGTCGGTGTCCTCGCGGAGCTGTACGGTATCAGACACGCGCTGTGGCTTGCTGTCGCCATCGCGGGCGGACTCTTCGTCACCGTCGCGGTGACGTGGCTGTGGACCGGAACGGCGACCGCGCCGACGGTCGCGACGGAGTCGGACTGAGCGCTGACCCATCGCGATCGGCGTCGAAAAATGAGCGTCCGTGAGCTCACCCGGGAGACTCCGTCGTGGTTAGTTGTCAGTCGTCAGCCGGTGCGCCGTGATTGCTCTGGAACGCCGCGTCCGGGACCGTGCCGTCGTCGTTCCAGCCGCGTTCGGCGTAGTACTCGTCGAGCCCCTGATCGAAGTCCGGGATCTCGTAGGGCAGGGTGTCGTCGCCCCGGTCGAAGCCACGCTGATTGTTGAAGTGTCGTTCCATCGTGACGACCTCACCGCCGAGTGCCAGTAGCTCCTCGTACTCAGCGTCGAGCAGCGTCTCGATGCGCTCCTCGGTCACGAAGTCCCGCGAGAACTTACAGAGGACGCCGCTGTCCTTGATCGCGTTGATGTTCTCGAGTTCGACGACCTTGGGCGGTTTGCCGTCCAGACCATCCTTGTCGAAGGCGTCGTCGGCGTCAACCAGCGGGTACTCGTAGGGATAGAACTCGGCGTACATGTGGTCAGCACCGCGGTTCGAGGTTGCGAAGGCGAGTCCCTGGCCGTTTAACGTGCGGCCGTCGTGGGCGGCGAACTCCATGCCCTTAACCGACCAGTTCTCGACACCGAGGTCGTCGTGGACGCGGTCGATTCCCTCCGCGAGCGTGTCGCCGACGCCCTCGCGGTAGGCGATCTTCTCGACGAGGTCGTGAATGAGGTCGGCGTTGCCGAACTCGTCCTCGCTCGCGAGGTAGGCCGCGACGGTGTCGCCACAAGAGATGGTGTCCAGTCCATACTCGTCACACAGCTTGTTCGACTTCATCAGATCGACGATGTCGTCGATACCTGAGTTCGATCCGAAGGCCATCAGCGTCTCGTACTCGGGCCCCTCGGTCTCGAGGCCGGATTCCTCGTCTCGAGTCGGCAGTTTGCAGGCGAAGGCGCACGATGAGCAGGTGCCTTTCTTGTACTTTTTCTCCTCGACGCGGTCGCCGCTGATCCCGTCGATGCCCTCGAATGACAGTTCCGAGAAGTAGTAGGTCGGCAGCGCCTCGACCATGTTCGCGTACTCCGCGACGGAGGTCGTCCCCTGATCTCGCATCGGACTGTCGGACTGAGCGGCCTCGCCGTGGATCTCCATCTGGAGCGCTGGGATCTCGACCTCGTTGGTCGAGTCGCCGTCGAAGGTGATCGCCTTGACGTTCTTCGCGCCGAGGACGGCACCGAGTCCGCCGCGGCCGAAGGCCCGCTCCTCGGAGGTCATGATTGAGGCGAACCGAACCTGATTCTCACCGGCCGGGCCGATGACCGTGGTGTGCTCCGAGCCGAGACCGTGTTCGTCCTCGATATACTCGCAGGTCTCGGGGACGGTCGCCTCGGCGAGTTCGGGGACTTCCTCGAACTCGACTCCGTCGTCTGTGACGTGGAGGATCACGAGTTCGTCGCTCGCGCCGGTGATCTCGACGGCGCTGTACCCCGTCCCGGTGAAGTTCCGCGAGAGGAAGCCGCCGGCGTTCGAGGACAGCAGGCCGTCGGTCAGCGGCGAGACGCCAGTTGCCGACATCCGGCCGGTAAAGCTCATCGTCGAGTGCTGGAGCGGCCCCGTCGCGAAGTACAGCCGGTTGTCAGCTCCCAATGGGTCGGCGTCGAACGGGATCCGTTCGTGGGCGAGTTTCGTCCCGAGCGCACGCCCCCCGATGGACGACTCGAGGAGATCATCGATGTCCTCGGTCTCGGCCGTTCGCTCCCCGACGTCGATCGAACACAGCGGTCCCCGTACGTGTTTCATAGTACCACAGTGATGGATACGGCCGCAAAACGGTATCGGTTTTTCAGGCATGTTCGCCCGACGCAATAGGCGATTGACAGTCCGCGACCGGCGAGTTACCCACGGTATCGGTAGTAGGTGGCCGTCTTTATCTCCGTGGTGTCTGGGTCCGTGCATGTCGCGGCCAGAGGACCCACACGAAGAGACGACCATCGACGATATTTATGAGCAACTCGAGGCGCTCGAGGAGACAGTCGATACGTCGGACGAGCGGACGGAGGTACGCCGGACGATGCGGCTGGTCAGTCGATTCTCGCACAACGCGACGGTTGGGAAGGTGATCACCGGGTTCACCCGCAAGGACAAGGCGGAGGCGTTCGTGGGCAGCGTCGTTATCGGCCTCCCGATGTTGGTCGAAGACGGCGTGTTCAGTATCGGGTCGTTTCTGGCTGCCCACCCCGTCTTGTTGCTGGTGAACCTCGTATGTACAGTCGGACTGGTCGTCGGGATCCTCTACGTCGCCGATTTCCGCGAAGTGCAGATTCACAACCCCTACTTCGGCCTGGTTCCGCGCCGCCCCGTCTGGGTGTTGCTGATCGCGTTCGCGACCGCCGCGGGATTGATGACGCTGTGGGGTCGGATCTCGTGGAACGAGCCGTGGGTTAATCTCTGTCAAGTCTTAGTGGTCTTTACCGCGATGGCGCTCGGCGGCTCGCTGGGCGACATTCTGCCCGGCGAAGCCGAGCATCGGCCCCTCGGCGACCACTAATCGTCGCGACGACGGTCGCACGGACGTGTAACAGACGGACAGTCTGCATGAACGGAACGTTTATCCGACCGACGGCGAAGCCGGCCCCATGGTCAGTACGGGAATCCTGTTCGCACTCGGCGCGTTGATTCTGTACGGCGGCTGGGCGGTGACCGGCGGCGTCGCGATGCGATCTCTCTCGCCCGTGAACGCGGTCTTTCTCTCCTACGTCGCCAGTCTCATGATCGTCGGCGGCTACGTGCTCTCCTTGCGCCGTCCCATCGTCGGTACTCGCGTTGACGTCGCGTTCGCGCTCGTCTCCGGCGCGTTCCTCGCGGCCGCCTCAATCAGCTTCTACGCTGGCCTCGCCCGCGGGAACATGGCGATTGTCTCCGCAATCGCCGCCCTCTACTTCGTCATCCCAGCGGTCGTCGGCGTCTTCTACTTCGACGCACAACTCTCTGCGACGAACGTCGCCGGACTCGCGCTCGCGGTGATCGCCGTCGGCCTCGTCGCGACCTGAGTTCCAGCGTTCTTCGGCCGTAGCTGGTATCGCGACTTCCTATAACGGAATTGACTGTAGAGCTCACGCTCAGTATAGATAAATGACGTATCACACCAGAGTGAGCGAATCGGTTGGGGAGGGCGTGGCGATCCCCTGTTGCCACGCTAGCAGGACATTTCCCTCGCTTATTCCCATCAAAACCCACTGCCCAATTCACGGACATACTTCGCAATCGAGTGATTCACTTTCAGATATTGTAAATACGCATACATAGCCCATCAACCGAACTACGGTGAGAGCGACTCACCCTCATCACCTCCGATCTCACGCAGATGGTCGATGCCGACCGGCGGCCCCCGAACGAGCAGCGTCTCACCGGCCGCACACACGCGGTCGGCAGGGGGATCGAACGTCCAGCCGTCACCGCCGTGGATCGCGAGAACGATCACACCCGCCCCTTCCTCGAGTTCGAGGTCGGCGACGGTCGCCCCATCTAAGCCGCTGCCCGAACCAACGGCGACGACACCGATACCTTCCTCGCTGTCTTCGAGGGCCGCGCCGAAGACCGGCGGCAATTTGACCTCGCGTAGGACGACCTCAGCGATGTCGACCGCGGCGTCACAGATTTCCGCAGAGGCTGCCGCGAGGTGGAGCAGGCCGCGGAGTTGAGCGGCGCTTCCGACCTCGTCGTCGGCCTCGATGACCCACGTCTCGAGGCGCGTCTTGTGGTCGTTGGATTCGTCCTCGAGCGCGAGCACTTCCCGGGCGAGGTCGTCGCTGTCGAGTCGGGCGGCCCCGTAGGCCAGCCCAACCGTGAGTTCGGCCATGTCCTTGAGGTCGACAACGGTTTCGGCGGCTCGCGCGATCGCCTCGCTCTCGGCCCGGTCCGACGGCGGCGCAGGAGCCGGAACGGGCTCACCGGTCGCTCGCCGGTGGACGACCTCGATTCCCTCGCGCGGACCGCGGCCGACGATCACGTCTCCGGCCGTCAGTCGGTCGTCGCCCTTGGGCGCGAATGACCACTCTCCCTCGCGGCGGATCGCGATGAGCCGCACGCCCGTCTCGAGGTCGAGTTCGAGGTCTCGCAAGCGGGCTCCCGCGAGGTCGGAGTCGGCCGCGATGGTCGCCCGAACGAGTCGCTCGTCGGCGTCGGGGAAGGCGTACTCGACGGCATCGGGGACGCCGCCGTCGTCGCGGACGATCCTCGCGATGTCGGCCGCAGCCTCGGTGATTCGGACGGCGCTCGCGGTGACCTGGAAGAGCCCAACCAATTGCTTGGCTTCCTCGGCCCGCTTGGCTGCGAGCATCAGCGCGATCCGAACGTGGTACTGCAGATAGTTGGCACGGGACTCGAGTTCGAGCACCTCATCAGCAAGGGACGCATCATCGCCGCGGACGGCGGAGTAGGCGAGATCGACCGCGAGCTCCGAGGAGTCCTTGAGTTCGACGAGACTGTCTCGGACGTTCCGGGGCTCGTAGGTGATTTCGCGCATATCCACCCGTCAGCTGGTGAACTAATCAAGATTGGGACCGCGGGCAGGGTGTAACGAAACCAATTCTTAATGAGACAGCGACTCACGTTTGGATAGATGTTTGGCCACGACTCCGCCCTCGACGTGTATCGGCAGGCGCTGCCGGTCATCCTCATCAGCCTCGTCGCGGGCTTGTTCGCCGGCACGCTGCTCGGCACCGAGACGATGCGCGAGGGAATCGAAAGCGTCCCCGGAATCCTCCTCCTCTTGCCCGCGTTTCTGGCCACCCGCGGCGGCGTCTATGGGTCGCTGGGCGCGCGGCTCTCGAGTGGCCTCCACCAGGGCGTGATCGAGCCCCGCTTCGAATGGTCCGGCCGGCTCCGGAGCGCGATCATCGCCTCCTTCCTGAACGGGCTGATCGTCTCCATCTTCATCGCCGTCCTCGCCTGGAGCGTGTTGCTCGCGCTCGGCCGCCCGGCGAGCCTGCTCGAGTTACTCATCGTCCTGTTCGTCGCCGCCATGTTAAGCGCGTTCGCGATGCTGGGCGTATTGCTCACAGTGATTTTTAAGGGCTACCGGCGGGGGCTGGACCCCGACAATGTCATCGGGCCGGTCGTGACCACCGTTGGCGATGTCTTCGGCGTCGTCTTCCTGCTGACCGGTATCGCCGTCGCGGGGGCGGTCCTGTGAGTGTCGGCGGCGACCTCCTGGCCGGCGAGGACCTCGAGGACGACCTGCTCGGTGACTGGGCTGTCCGGCACATCGTCACGACGCTCGTGCCGCTGCTGGCCGTCCTCTCGGTCCTGCAGATGATCTCGGGGACCGTCCTCGAGAGCTTCGAAGAACAGTTACTCACGAATCCGTCGCTGCTCGTCCTCGTGCCGGTGATGATCGGGACCGCGGGCAACCTCGGGTCGATCATGTGTGCCCGCCTGTCGACGCAGTTGCATCTGGGCACGCTCGAGTTCTCGCCGTCTAATCCGAACGTCCGGGCCAACGTCGGTGCCGTCATGGGACTGGCGGCGACGGTGTTCGTCCTGCTGGGAGTCGCCTCGTGGGCGATCGGTCGCGCGCTCGGCGGCACACTCGGACTCGGGCGACTCATGGTGATCACAGTCGTCAGCGGCATGCTGCTGGCGGTCTGGGTCGTCGTCGTCAGCTCCGTCGCCGTCTACGCCTCCTACCGGCTCGGGTACGATCCGGACGATACGACGATCCCGGTCGTCACGAACATCTGTGACATCACCGGCGTGCTTATCCTCTTCACCGTCGTCAGGATCGTGCTCTGAGCGTCCCCGGCACTCGGTTCCGTCTGTGCGCTGGCCCTCCGCGCCACTGAATTCCGTCCGTACTCGAGCACAAAGTCGAGCGGTTGCTTGAGACCGACGCTCGCGATACCGACGGTGAACGATGAGCGCGTCAGTGACGAACTGGACCGCGAACTCGAGTACGAGTGATCCTCCGGGAGAAATAGATGGCCGCCTATACTGGCGTCCCACACTGGTCGATGGCCTCGCGAACCGCCTCGGTTCGGCCGATGAGCGTGATGTGGTCGCCACGCTGGAGTTCGACGTCGGGGGTCGGCACTTCGCTCGTCCCGTTGCGGCTCACGAGCGCGATGAGGACACCGTTCGGGAGTTCGCTACCGAGATCGACGATCTGCTTTCCGGCGAGGTTCTCGTTGGTGATCTCGATCTCCTGTACGTCGCCGGACCGGCCGAGTTCGGACATCCAGTTCGAGAGCGCGGGCCGTTCGATCTGGTTGTCGATCGCCCACGCGGTCGACTCGGCCGCCGAGATGGTCTGGACGCCGAGGTCCTCGAACGCCGACGCATTCGACGGGTTGTTCGCCCGGGCGATCACGTTCTCGACATCGAAGTTCGACTTCGCAAGCTGTGCTACGAGCAGGTTCGCGTCGTCGTCACCGGTCGCCGCGACGACTGTCTTGGCGTTCTCCGCGCCCGCCTCGCGTAACACCTCGATGTCGGTTCCGTCGCCTTGACGGGCGGTAAAGCCGTCGTTGCGAAGCTGCTCGAGGACTGGAAGATCCTCCTCGATCAGCACCACGTTTTCACCGCGCGCTTCAAGCCGTTCTGCCAGCGAGCGACCGACGCGGCCGCCGCCGATGATGAGTACACGCATTGGAATCACGTCGAGTTTCTCCGCGATTTGCCGGGCCAGGCCGCCCTCGAGGACGACCGACACGAGGATAACGAGGAAGACCGTTCCGACGAGCAGATCCGCGCCGGCCGGGTTCGTCGGTGCGGGACCAGTCTGCAGTCGGATCGCAAACAGGGTCGCGACCGACGCCGGAATGATCCCCCGCGGCCCGACGAAGCTCATGAACAGCGTCTCTCGGACCGTAAACCGGTCACCCCGGGTCGTCAGAAAGACCAAGAGCGGTCGCAAGACGAACATCACGACCACGACAACGGCCACGCCACCGAGCCCGAGCATGAACAACTGATCGAACTCGAGCAGTGCCGCAAGCGTGATGAAGACGAAGGAGAGGACGATCAGCGTAATGTCGCCTTTGAACGCCTCGATGTCCTCCTCGTAGGGGAGACCGGCGTTCCCGAGGATCAGTCCGGCTGTGGCCGCGGCCGCCACGCCCGCCTCCGTGAAGACGTAATCGGCCGCACCAAAGGCGATGATCGCTCCCGCGAGCGTGAGCAACCGAGCATTTTGCGGTGCGTTGTCCGGCGAGAGATCAACGTACTGGAGCACCGACCAGACGACCGCAGCGACGACGACGCCGACGAGGAGCCCCGTCCCGAGCCGTTCCGCGAACAACTGGAGATAGAGTTCAGTATTCAGCGTCTCCTCCCCGACGGTCATCGCCTTGAACAGCACGACCGCGAGGATCGCCGCTGTCACGTCATTGACGATCCCCTCCGTCTCGAGGGTCGCCGCAACCCGGTCGCGGACGGGAACGACCTTCAGGATCGGCGTGACGACCGTCGGTCCCGTTGCGATCAGGAGCGCGCCGATCAACAGCGCGATGTCCCAGTTAGCCCCGAGGAAGAAGTGGACCGCACCGGCGGTCCCGAAAAACGCGATCGCTGCACCGATCGTGGTCAATCGCAACACAGCCGTTGGCGCTTCCTTGATCTTGGAGATCTTGAGGTGGAATGCCCCCTCGAAGACGATGATGGCGACCGAGAGCCCGACGATCGTCGAGAGGCCGCTCTCACCGAAGGAGTTGATGGTCAACACGCCGAGCCCTTCCGGTCCGATCGCGACGCCGGCGAGAATGAGAAAGAGGACGCTCGGAACGCGGAACCGGGCCGAGAGGAGCTGTGAGAGGACGCCGAGGCCGACAATCGAGGCGACTAGGAGGAGCAATTCGCCGCCGCCTTCTGCCCCGGTCATAGTCGCCGCTGACGTCCCGTGATCGGTCGGCGTACCGCCGCTGCTAGTCCGTCCATTCGTCTCGACAGACTCAGTCCAACCGGTTAACTCCTGTGAGAAACGGCCGTGATATGGTCGAAACGAATCCCCGGTCGTCGACCCCGAACGGACCCGTGATACGGATTACTGTAACGATTTACCAGCGCAACCCCGTCCGCTCTGGGGTTGCGCCGGCAATGACTTACAGTAGGCCGTATGAGGGGACGACCGGCCGTCATCGTGCCGAGGATGATCAGTCGTCTTCGTAGATCCGATCGACGCGGTCCTCGAACTGCTCGAGGATGACGCGGCGCTTCTTCTTCATCGTCGGGGTCAGCATATCGTTCTCCTCAGTGAACTCCTGGGGAACGAGTTCGAACCGCTTGATCGTCTCGTGTTTCTCGAAGTTCTCGTTAACCCGGTCGACCTCCTGCTGGATGTGTTTGCGGACGCGGTCGTTGTCACACATTGCCTCGGGGTCGTCGGGCAGGTCGATCCCCTCCGCTTCGGCCCACTCGCGGACGTGGTCCGTGTTCGGGACGAGTAGGGCACCAATGAACTTCGCGCCGTCGCCGACGACCATCGCCTGCTCGACGACCTCGCTCGCGGCGAAGGCGTCCTCGATCGGCCCGGGCGCGACGTTCTTCCCCGTCGAGAGAACGATGATCTGCTTGACGCGATCGCGGAACTCGAGGTAGCCGTCGGGCCGCAAATGAATGATGTCACCGGTACGGAACCACCGTCCGGCGGACGAGTCCGCCGACTCTCCGCTCGAACGGTCCGCGGAACTCTGTTCCGCGCTACTCCCGGGGACGGCTTCCGTAAACGCGCCCTCGGTCGCGCCGGGTTTGTTCCAGTAGCCCTGCGTGACGTTTGGCCCCTTGACGAGGAGTTCGCCGACCTCGCCGGGGTCGTCGGCGAAGGCCTCCTGGTCGGCGACGGTCTCGTCGACCGTCACCTCAACGTTGAACAGCGGCGGGCCGATCGTGCCGATCTTCGCGGCCTCGGGCGGATTCGTCGAGACAATGGGAGCGGTCTCGGTCAGCCCGTATCCCTCGAAGATGGGAAGCCCCATCGCGTGATAGAGCTGACAGAGTTCCGGCGAGAGACTGCCACCGCCGCTGATCAGTATTTCGATATTCCCGCCCAGCGCCTCCCGGACCGTCGAGAAGACGAGTTTGTCCGCGAGTGCCTGTTTGGCCGACAGGATCGGGCCCGGCGAGTCAGCCTGCTGGTATGCAACGCCGACGTCCGTGGCCCACTCGAAGATCCGCTGCTTGGTCGACGACTGGCTCGCTTCCTCCCGGATACCGTCGTAGATCTTCTCGTAGACCCGGGGGACGCTCGTGGCCGTTGTCGGCTCGACGAGACTGAAATCCTCTTGGAGCGTGTCCGGACTCTCCGCGTAGGCGATGCAGGCACCGCTTGCAAACAGCACGAAGTGTCCCGCCGTTCGCTCGAAAACGTGGGCAAGGGGAAGGTACGACATCGCCACCGACTCCTCGTCTAACACCGGCACATCGTCGTCCTTGTCCGGCCGCGGGCCGAAGCGTTTCCGAGACGCGTTGACGTTCGACCGGAAATTCCCGTGGGTCAGCTGAACCCCCTTTGGCCGACCGGTCGTCCCACTCGTGTAGATCAGACTCGCCAGATCGTCCGGATCCGTCTCCTCGATTCGGGCCTCATAGGCCTCGAGGTCGAAGGTGTCCTCGCCGCGGGCATAGACCTCGCCGAGGGTCAGAATATCGTCGCGGTCGTCGTACCCCTCAATTTCGTCGATCGAGACGATAAACTCGAGATCGAGGGCGTCCTCGACAGCGAGAACGTTCTCGAGTAGCGCTTCGTTCTCGACGACGACGCCGTCGGCGTCGGGGTCGTCGAGCAGGTACTCGACCTGATTTGGGGACGAACTCGTGTAGACGGTCGTGACGACTGCGCCGGCTCCGAGCAGAGCGAAGTCACACTGGGCCCACTCCATCCGGGTATTGGAGAAGAGACCGATCCGATCCGCCGTCTCGACCCCCAGATCGCGGAAGCCGGCCGAGAGGGTGCGAACGATATCGCGCATTTCGGCGTAGGAAATCGTCCGAAACTCACCGGGCGTTGCGGCGGGAATAACCGAATCGGTCAGCGATCGCTCGTAGACCCCACCCTTGTACTGCTGTGCCGGCCGATTCGAATTGCGCTCGGCCGAATCCTCGAACAGCCGTGCGAGGGTCGTCTCCCCGGTGACATCGTCCTCGTACTCTCGTTCGGCGTCCCGCCAATTCATATACCTATGCGAGTACCTCCCGTGCGATAAAACGTGCTGAAACGACTGTCATCCGTGACTGGGTTTATCATCCGTTCGGGAACCGTCGAAAAACGCTCGAGGGGTGCCGGGCGTTCAACGGAACAGACTCGGACGGTGATCGTCGTCGTGGCCGTTCTTGGACGGGTCGCGGCTCGATCAGTCCGCCCAATACTGGCTCACGGTTCAGTCACTCTCGATGGTCGAGATAGCCCAGCACGCCCCGCGTATTCAACTTCGCCTCCTCGCTCGCTTTCTCGTCACCCCAGACGCCAGTCATCTCGGACGTGTCCGCGAAGTGCTCGATCACCGCGTCGTCCTCGAGGTCGCGGCGTTTCGCCGCGACCGCGTCAACCCACTCCTCGAGGACCGTCGCGTACTCCTCGAGGGCGGCTTCGACATCGTCGCCGACATAGCGGGGCCCGAAGTGGGGATAGCAGAACACGTCTGGATCGATCTCTTTCAGCGTCTCGAGGTCTTCGAGGCACTGCTCGAGGTCGAAGTTCGACGGCGGTGAGGTCTCTCTGATCGCTTCGATCTCAGGCACCCAGATCCCGGCGGCGTCGGCGACGAAGACCACATCGTTCGCGGGGTCTTCGAAGACCACCTGATGGGGGGCATGGCCCGGTGCCCCGTGGACTCGCAGTTCGTGTGTACCGAGGTCGATGACGTCGCCGTCTTCGATCTCGACGATCCGCTCTTCAGGGATCGGCTCCGGCTCCACGTAATGTTCCCACTGGTCGCCGACAGCCTGCTTCGTTCCCGCGACCAGACGCGAGGGATCGACCAAGTGATCGGCCCCGATACTGGGGACGTAGACGTCGGCGTTCGGGTAGTCGGCGGCGAGAAAGCCCGCACCACCGGCGTGATCGAGGTGAACGTGGGTCACCGCGACGACCTCGAGGTCGTCCTCGTCGATGCCGACCTCGGCGAGAGCCTCACGGAGCAGGTCGTAGTTAGTACCGATACCGGTGTCGACGACGGCGGGCCGGTCGTCGTCGAGGATGTAGACGGCACCGTACTCGTTCGTGTCGTACATTCCCGTGTCGAGATAGTAGAGGTCCGAACAGTCGCCGGTAGCCACTTTGCGGACGTCTCCGACTTCCATATCGGAAGCCCGTCAGCAGGCGGGATAAAAGCTCGCGTCGCGGCGACCCGCCCGGAGGTGAGGGCCGTTACAGACTTTACACCCCATCCTCTTGCACACGATAGATGACTCGAATCGTCTTCGAACCACACCCTTCTCTCGAGCCGACATGAGCCACGACACGCCGGACAGCGCTCGCCCCGAGCTACCGCAACTGTGGCTCCAACAGGAGTATGTGCCCCGGATCGTCAGCGGGTTCGGCGGACTCTCGGCTCTCGCTCTCGTCGTCTGGACGGTCACATTTGCCGCGATGATCGACGTCCCAGGCCTTCTGCTCAGCGCGGCTTTCACTGGCGGGCCGGCCCTCGGGCTGATCTGGGGCGGCTACCGACTCGAACGAAGCGGCATCGAGACGAGCCGGTACGTTCGGATTCTCCAGTGGTGTGTCGGTGGGACAGTCGGATTTCTGACTGTCAACCTCTTGATAATGGTCTTCTTTCCCTGGTATAGTCTGGCGGGAAACATCTCCTGGGCGCACTTCTCCGTCAATGCGGGTGCGATCGGCGGCTTCGCCATCGGCTACGTCGAAGCGCGGGCGATCCAACGCGAGGTCGAGGCGACGGCCGCCACCGTCCGCGCCGAACAACTCGCGGACGAGCGCGAGTTGCTCATGTACCTGAATGATCTCCTCCGACACGAGGTGTTGAACTCCTCGCAGATCATCGGCGGCCACGCATCGCTACTGCACGCGGAGTGTGATGACGATCGGGTTCACAACCGCCTCGAGACGATCGAACGCGAGAGCGAGGAGCTCGTCGACGTCATCGAAGACATTCGAGCGATGCTGGACGCGAATCGGGAGCCGGACACGCGCTCAGTCGTCGCCCTCACCGCGTTACTGGAAGAACAAGTGGCCGAATGCCGCACCCGCTTCGACGAGGCCGTCATCGACACCGACCTCCCTGAGGCGACGCGGGTCAGCGGCAACGAGGGGCTCAAATGGATCTTCTCGAACCTCCTCGAGAACGCGATCGAACACAACGATAGCGAGATGCCGCACGTCCGTGTGACCGTCGACGAGCGACCCGAGACCGTCACTGTCACCGTCGCCGACAACGGTCCTGGCATCTCCGCGGAAGACAGAGAGTCACTGTTCGAGCGCAAGTCGACCAACCACGGCCTCGGCCTCTACCTCTCTCGCATCCTCGCGAACAGGTACGGCGGCACCGTCGACCTCGCCGACACCGGATCCGACGGGAGCGTCTTCGTCGTCGCGCTGCCCCACGCGTCGACCACCGCGGACGACGAATCGACAGACGACTAACGACTCTCGAACTCGTCGGACGACTCCTTCCACTCGCCGATTCCCGAGGGGTCGAGATGGACATGTGCGTCACCGACGTCCTCGAGACCACGCAGGCGATCGACCAGTTCCGATTCGATATCGTGGGCCTCCCGGAACGGCATGTCGCCGTCGACCTCGACGTGAACTTCGACCTCGAGGACGGTGCCGTCGTAGAAGACGGTCAGATCGTGGACGCCCGCGACGGCCGGATGACCCCGAAGGGCGGTCGTGATCTCCCGCCGCTTCTCGGGGCCGGGTGCGGCACCGATGAGGTAATCGACGTTCTCCTTGCCGATCTCGATGCCCTGGTAGACGACCAGTAGGCTGACGAGGCCGCCGGCGACGGGATCGAGTATCGGATAGCCGACGAAGACGCCGAGGACGCCAACGATGGCGGCGACCGAGGTGTAGATATCGTTCAGACAGTCCTTTGCAAGCGCCGCGAGCGCGGTCGACTGCAGGTACTCGTTGATCTCCACGGTGTAGCGATAGACCAGATACATGTCGACGATCGAGAATCCGAGCGCCGCGAGGAGCAACACGCTGAACTCGATATCGGTTCCGTACACGAGCCCTTCGGCGGATCGGTAGAGCAAATTGAGTCCCAGAAGCGCGATGACGGCCCCGACGAACAGCGCCGTCAGGGGCTCAATCCGGTCGTGACCGTGGGGATGCGTGTCGTCGGGTTCGTCGAATGCGCTCCGCCCCCAGACGAGAACGACGACGCTGGCGACGAGATCGGCCAGCGAGTGGGCCGCGTCAGCGAGCAAGGCAACGCTGCCGAACGCGAGCCCCGCACTGCCCTCGGCGACGATCTTGGCGACGTTGCCGAGAACGTTCGCCCACGACGCCCGCGCGAACCCGCGCCGGCCGCCGTCCGCGCCACCCTCTTCGGACATGGCTCGGTTTAGAGGCAGTCTAACCTTGGCTCTTTTCCTTCCTGCTCGAGGCGCGTGCCGTCATCGGGACACCGATCACAACCCTCATTGGGGGCCCATGAGAGGGAGGAGACGACTGGGCGATGGGGCCCACCTGACCCAACCGCCGGGCGAGACATCGACAACGTCTGGATCGAGCACAGACACGCCGAGCGTCGTCCGGCTGACGGTCCCTGCATGACTCCCAGCCATGGCAGACACACATCCGCCCGTTCGCCTCGAGACGCTCGCGCTGATCGCCGTCGGCGGCTTTGCCGGGTCGAATCTCCGATTCTTCGCGATGGGACTGCTTCCTGACGTGTCGTCGATCGTTCTGGTCAACGCCGTCGGGAGCGCGGTCCTCGCCTTCCTGGTCTACGAAGCCGAATACGCGGGCCACCTGACCTCGCGGACCCGGCTCGTCTTCACGACGGGGTTTCTCTCCTCGCTGACGACCTACAGCACGTTCGCGCTCCAGACCGCGCTCGCAGCGAGTCCGCTCGCACTGGGCGGCATCGTCGCCGCAAACTACGGACTCGGACTCATCAGCGTGCTCGCAGGACGGGCGCTCGCGCGTCGGATCGGCGCTCCGCGGGATGAGCCTTCCGGTGGTGAGACCGCGTGAGTACACCGCTCCTTCTCGAGAGCATCAGCATCGGCCGACTGCTCGCTCGAGCGGCCGTCACCGTCGACCCCGAACCGGCCCACGTCGTCGGCACCGGCGGAGCGATCGGTGCGATCCTCCGATACTGGGTCTCCCAGCGGGTTTCCAGCGGGGCCTCGAGCGAGAGATTCCCGCTGGCAACGTTCGTGGTCAACGTCGTCGGCAGTTTCGTCTTCGGTCTCGCGGTCTTCGCGGGCGCGGGCGAATCAGCCATCCGACTCGTTGGGACCGGTATCTGTGGCTCGTTCACGACGTTTTCCTCGTTTTCGGTCGAGACGCTCTGGCTGTACGAGCGCGGCGATCGGGCGCTCGCGGTCGGCAACGCTGCAGCCAATCTCGCGTGCTCGCTCGCGGCGATCGGTCTCGCATGGGGGCTCGTCGCTGTCGCTCTCTGAAACTGGTCTCGCCATCGGACCCGGATCGAGACCCATTAGCAGCCCGTCACTAGTGGTACCAATCACCACAGCCTCAAGCGATCAGCTCGCGTTCGACCCGCGGTAGGTTTATGTTCGGATTCCGTGAGACGACAGTATGGAGGCTCGCCAAGACGCGTGGCGAATCTACCGCGAGTCACTACCGATCCTCGTGGTCAGCCTCGCCGGCGGGATTTTCGCCGGATCGGTCCTCGGATCGGAGGGGATGACCGAAGGATTCGAGCGATTTCCCGGGCTGTTACTGTTACTCCCCGCTTTTCTCGCGACACGAGGGAACGTCTACGGCGCAATGGGGGCGCGCATCTCGAGTGGACTCCACCAGGGGATGATCGACCCCGAGTTCTCGTGGGACCGGCGGCTGGTCAACGCCGTCGCCGCCTCGTTTATCAATGGCATCGGGATTTCGGTCGTCATCGCGGTCCTCTCGTGGGGGATTCTGCACGGTCTCGGTCGCGAATCGGCCAGACTCATCGAACTCGTCGGGATCATGCTGGTCTCCGGCGTTCTGACCTCGTTTACCCTCATATTCGGACTGTTAGCGCTGGTGTTCGCGAGCTACGAGTACGGGCTCGATCCCGACAACCTGATCGGCCCGATCGTCACCACACTCGGCGACATCTTCGGCGTCGTCTTCCTCTTCGTCGCGATCACCGTCGTCGGAGGGATCTTCTGATGGCAGCGACGGAGCCCGACGACTCGCTCGACACCTGGTCGATCCACAACATCGTCGCCACGATGTTTCCGATCCTGCTCGTCCTCTCGATGCTCGAGATGGGGTCGGGCTACGTCCTCGAGTTCCTCGAGGAGACCTACCTCTCCAATCCGACGCTGCTGGTGCTCGTCCCCGTGATGATCGGAATGGGCGGCAACCTCGGTGCGATCCTCTCCTCGCGGCTCTCGACGCGGCTCCACCTAGGCCTGCTCGAGTTCGATCCTCGAGACGAGGTGCTATGGACGAACATACTGGCGATCATGGGATTGGCAGCGACGATATTCTCGTCGCTAGGCGTCGCCGCCTGGGTCGTCGGGCAGGTTATCGCCGAACCGATGGCACTGGTCGATCTCATGCTCATCTCGGTCGTCAGCGGTATGCTTCTGGCCGTGATCGCGATCGTTCTCAGTATCGGTGCGACCTACATTTCCTACACGCAGGGACTGGACCCGGACGACACGACGATCCCGGTGGTCACGAACGTCTGTGACATCCTCGGCGTGATCGTCCTCTCGGGAGTCGCGATCGTCGTCCTGAACTAACGGGCGCTTCAAAACGCAGAGACGTACGTCTCGGCGGTACTAGTTGGCTCGGGACAGAACCGTTCTCCCGTCGTATCTTCACCTTGTGACCAGAAGCACTTAAAGGATGATCGGCCGGGTCGGGGAGGAGGCCCATCGCGAACTGGGACGACTATCGATGGGACTGCTGGATATGAGAATTCGAGAACGGACGACCTCCCGTCATATCTCCACCTTATGACCAGAATCACTTAAAGAGCGAACGGATCGAGGCGAGTCACGGCGACGAACCGCGTTGCACTATGCGGACGCGAGGTCCTGAAACGCTGCCGCAGCCGTCCGGGTCCCCTTTGAGATGAGCGCGTCGCCGCCGCGCAGTTCCGCGTCAGCATCCGCGACCAGCAGCCACCCCTCGTCGGGCCGGCGGATGGCGATCACGGACATCGTCGAATCGGCATCGGGAACGCCGGCGGTCACCGCGGTGCCGTCGAGGTCGCTCCCCTCGTCGACTTCGACGCGGGTGATAATCTCGTCGCTCTCTTGGACGGCCACCTGCACGACCGGGTGGACGTCGATGTCCCGGAGGACGCCCTCACTGATCTCGATCGCGGCGTCACTGATTCGCTCCGTGCAGCTCCCCAACTGGATCAACCCGCGCAGGACGACCGGATCTGGCGCATCCGCGGCCGCCCGGAGCGTCCACGCCTCGAAGCGCGATTGCATCGCGTCGACCTCAACCTCGAGGTTGCGGACCTCCTCGGCGAGTTCCTCGCTGTCGAACAGCACGCTGCTGTAGGCCAGATCGACCGCCAGTTCGGAGAAGTCCTTCATGTGGATGATCGTGTCCACGGCGCGCTCTAAGTCGTCGATATCCGGCGTTTCCGCCGTGGGAGCCTCGTAGACCTCTCCGGTCAGTTCCTCGCAGACGTCGCCGATCGCCGACTCGGGGCCCCGGAGGAGCGCGACGTCGTCGGCCTCGACCCGGGTCGTCGGCCCCGGATTGAGCAGCCAGTCGCTGCCCCGCCGGAGTGCGATCACGCGCACACCCGTCTCCGACTCGAGGTCGATATCCTGGAGCGTCCGGCCGGCGTAAGACGAGTCCGCCGTGACGACGCCCCGGAGGAGCGCCTCCGCGGCGTCGGGCAGCGCTGCCCGCATCGCCTCGGGGAGGCCCATGTCTTCGAGGACGATCTTCGCGATGTCACCGGCGGCGTCGCTGATCCCGTCTGCGGCCCCGACGATCCCCAGAACGGGTGCGAGCTGTTCCGCGTCGGCCGGCTTCCGGGCGGACATCAGGAGGCTCATTCGCGCTCGCATCTCGAGGATGTCCATCCGCTCTTCCAGACGAAGGACCTCCGTCGCGAGCTGCTCGCTCTGGTGAAGCACGGCCGAGTACGAGAGGTCGATCAACAGCTCGGCGGTGTCTTTCATCTCCACCAGTACGTCCTTGACGCTGACGGGCTCGTACTCGATCGGAGCCGACGATGTCTCGCCCTCGAGCGGGTCCATACCTCGAGAGTAGGTTCCCCGCGGAAAAAGCGTTTCCCGCTGGAGGGCGGCCTCGATCGAGTGGTCGGACGACGCGGCCTTCCGACACGGTTTTGCCCGGGCGCAAAGAACGGACGATCAATACCAATGCTCGACCGGACCTATCTGCGCGAGAATCCCGACGAGGTACGCGACGCCCTCGACAACCGGGGAGCCGACGTCGATCTCGACAAGCTACTCGAACTCGACGAACGCTGGCGGGAACTGAAAGCCCGCGGCGACGACCTGCGCCACGACCGCAATCAGGTCTCCAAGAAGATCGGGGAGCTCGTCGCCGAGGGGAAAGACGAGAAACGCGAGGAAGCGCTCGAGCGGTCGCGAGAGCTCAAATCCGAGATCGAGGAGGTCGAAGAGGAGGGAGTGGCCCTTGAGGAAGAGCTCCGAGAACGAATGCTCGAGATCCCACAGCTCCCCCACGAGAGCGTCCCGCTCGGCGTCGACGAACGTCACAACGTCGAGGACCGACGCTGGGGATTCGACGACGCCCACGAGCTGCCCGACGCGGTCACGCCCCACTACGAACTCGGTGAGGAGCTGGACATCATCGACGAGGAACGCGCCGCCAAGACGACCGGCTCTGGCTTTTACTTCCTCAAAGGCGAGGGCGCACAGCTCGAACACGCCCTGATCCAGTTCATGATGGACATCCACCGCGAGCAGGGGTACGTCGACCTGTTCCCGCCAGTCCCGGTCAAGAGCGCCTCGATGCGCGGCACCGGCCAGCTCCCGAAGTTTGCCGACGACGCCTATCGACTGGGCGGCAGCAACGAAGAGGACTACGAGGACGACGACCTCTGGCTCTGTCCCACCGCGGAGGTGCCGGTCACCAACATGTACGCAAACGAGATCCTCCTGAAGGACGATCTCCCGCTCAAACACCAGGCCTATACGCCGAACTTCCGGCGCGAGGCCGGCGAACACGGCACCGAAACGCGGGGCATCGTCCGCGTCCACCAGTTCAACAAGGTCGAACTCGTCAACTTCGTCGAACCCGAGGAGAGTTACGACCGCCTCGAGAACCTCCTTACGGAAGCCGAGGACGTCCTCAAACGGCTCGGACTCCCCTACCGCATCCTCGAACTCTGTACCGGCGACCTGACCTTCGCCAGCGCCAAGACCTACGACATCGAGGTCTGGGCCCCCGGCGACGACATGGACGAGGGCCCCGAGGAAGGCGGCCGCTGGCTCGAGGTCTCGAGCGCATCGAATTTCGAGGACTTCCAAGCGCGACGCGCCGGCCTGCGCTACCGGCCCGAGCGCCACGAGTCAGCCGACTACCTTCACACGCTCAACGCCTCCGGGCTCGCGATTCCCCGGGTCATGGTGGCGATCCTCGAGTACTACCAGAACGAGGACGGCACGGTGACGATTCCCGAACCGCTGCAGTCGTACATGGGCGGGAAAGAAGTCATCAAGGGCCACGAGAAGGTCGGCGAGAGCGCGCTCGGAGCCGGCGATCGGGAGTAGCGCACGCTCGTCATTCGCCGATTCATCGGCGGTTCGGTAACGATGGGCTGCTCCGACAGTAGAGTCGAGTCGGCTACTTGAGTCGTGTTCACCCACTGTCAACGAAACTACTATCTCTCAGAGACAGAGTTGACACGTATGTACATCGATCTCCGACAAAAAGTGATCGCATCGATCATCGGGGTGCTGTTCGTCGTCGGCGCACTAGTCCTGTTTCCGTGGTGGGTCGCGTTGTTCGTCTTCCTCGTGATCGTCCCCTTCTATATGAAGGTCCTGACGGCGTGACGGCCGGTAGACCCACTATCTCGAGTCAAACAGCATCGACAGGAACAAGAAGGCACACGGTTCGCAAACGGAATCTGAACGGTCGTCAGTAACTCACGCTTCGAACGCGTTTCGCGCCCGTTGTTCCCATTCTCATCGTGCCCACTGACCCGGTCGGCCGCATTTCGTGCGTCTTTGATAGTCCCGACGACAGTATACCTGTGAGTTTGTCCGGTTTTGGGTCTCGAGCCACCGCTGAACAATACATTGGCGCTTCAGGATGAAATATCCGGCAACGAGGCAGTTCGCGACACGCACGAACGCTGTGCGTTTGCGATTTCGGTTCAGTCAGTGACGAGAGAATACTGTTCTCTCGAGCGACGGCAGACGGCGCGCCGCTTAGATGTAGTCGATACTTGGCGGCAGCTCGAGCTTCATACCCTTGCGCTCGCGGATCTCCATGATCTTGTCACGCTGAAGCGAGTTGGACATGACCTCGAAACCGGCGTTCTCGGTGTTCCAGGAGGCACGACCCTCGGTCGCGGAGCGGATGTCGCTCGCGAAGCCGATCATCTCGCCGACGGGTGCGATGCCCTCGACGACCATGAGGTCGCCTTCTTGGTACATGTCGTCGACGCGGCCACGACGACCCTGAATCTCGCCGGATGCAGCGCCCATGTGGTCGTTGGGCACGTCGATACGAACGTCCTGCATCGGCTCGAGCATCTTGATCTTGCCGTCGATTAGCGACTTGTGGAGCGCGTTCCGGGTCGCGGGGATGACCTGTGCCGGACCGCGGTGGATGGTGTCCTCGTGGAGTCGCGCGTCGTGGAGACGGATGAGCGTCCCCTGCACCGGCTCGTTTGCCAGTGGACCGTTGTCGAGGGCGTCCTCGAGGCCTTCGATGACGAGTTCCATCGTCTCGTTCAGGTGCTGGATACCCTTCGTGTCGTCGATGAGGATGTTCGTCCCGTGCATGTGCTCGACGTTCTGGGACGTATCCTTGTCCATACCGGCCTCCTGCAGGGCTTCACGGCGATCCTGCTCGGGCATGTCCATCGAGGCCTCGCCGCGCTGAATCGTCTCGACGAGGTCGTCCGTCATCGGTTCGATGGAGATGTAGAAGCGGTTGTGACGGTTCGGCGAGATGCCCTCGACCTGGTCGCTGGGCTCCTGGGGCTGCTCGCGGTAGACGACGATCGGCTCACCGGTGTTGACCGGAATGCCCTGATTCTTCTCGATACGCTGGGTGATGACCTCGAGGTGGAGTTCACCCTGTCCAGAGATCAGGTGTTCGCCCGTCTCCTCGTTGATCTCGATCTGGATCGTCGGGTCCTCCTTGGAGACCTGTCGGAGCGTCTCGATCAGCTTCGGCAGGTCGTCCATGTTCTTTGCCTCGACGGACTTCGTAATGACCGGCTCGGAGATGTGCTCGATCGTCTCGAACGGCGTCATCTCGGTACTGGAGACGGTCGAACCGGCGATTGCGTCCTTGAGACCGGTGACGGCGGCGATGTTCCCTGCAGGAACTTCGTCCACCTCCTCGCGCTCACCGCCCATGTAGACGCCGACGGACTGGATGCGGTTCTTGCCCGCAGTCCCGGAGACGTAGAGCTCCTGTCCCTTCTCGAGGGTCCCGGAGAAGACGCGGCCGGATGCGACTTCACCGGCGTGGGGGTCCATCGCGATGTCGGTAACCATCAGGACGACCTCGCCGTCCTCGTTGACGAGGCGCATCGAATCAGCCAGTTCCGACTCGGCGTCGCCACGCCAGATGCGCGGAATACGACGGGGCTGTGCATTGATCGGATTTGGGAAGTGCTCACAGACCATGTCGAGCACGACGTCCGACAGCGGCGTTCGCTCGTGGAGCTCCTGGCGCTTGTCGGCGCGCTCGAGTTCCATGATTTCGGCGAAGTCCATGCCGGTACGCTGCATCGACGGCATGGAGACGCCCCACTTGTACAGTGCGGACCCAAAGCCGACGGTTCCCCCTTCGACTGAAACGGTCCAGTCGTCGATATCGTCCATGTCCTCGGTCATCCCGCGGATGAGTTCGTTGACGTCGCGGATGACGGAGAGGAGTCGCTCCTGCATCTCCTCGGGCCCCTCCTGGAGCTCGGAGATGAGGCGGTCGACCTTGTTGATGAACAGGGTCGGCTTGACGCCCTCGCGGAGTGCCTGGCGTAGCACCGTCTCGGTCTGGGGCATCGCCCCTTCGACGGCGTCGACGACGACGAGCGCACCGTCGACGGCGCGCATCGCTCGCGTCACGTCGCCACCGAAGTCGACGTGGCCCGGCGTGTCGATGAGGTTGATGAGGTGGTTCTGATCCTCGTACTCGTGAGTCATCGAAACGTTCGCCGCGTCGATGGTAATCCCGCGTTCCTGCTCGTCTTCTTCGGTGTCCATCGCGAGCTGCTCACCGGCAGTCTCGTCGGAGATCATGCCGGCACCAGCCAGCAGATTGTCTGTAAGGGTTGTTTTCCCGTGGTCAACGTGAGCGGCGATGGCGATGTTCCGGATGTTCTCCGGGTCGTCCATCAGCCGTTCACACTCTTGGACGATCTTCTTGCGTCGGCCCATATATCCCCCAATACCGCCAGCGGGGTCAAAAGGGTAGTGTTTCGTCGCCGCCGGAATTCGTCGTCTTTCCCCGTCCGAACGCTGGAATATCCAATTTGAGTGAGTGAACGAGTCTCATAATTGGGCGGGATGACGGGCACGAGGCCTACGTCCGGGCTCACGACCGTTGCCGAGCGATCAATCCGATGTCTCAAACTCGCGGTTCATCCGCGTGCAACCGCACAAAAGAGTCAAATCCCGTCGGCCTCTTGCTAGGGCCACACATGGATATCCGCATGCAGGGACCGGGCCCGACCTCTCCATTCCTCAGTGCCCGCGACCTTTTCGAAACCGAACAGGATCTCTCGCTGCCGGTCCACGTCACCCTCCAGGACGATCCCGACGAACGGACCTGGGCCGCCCACTACGACGATCATCACGTCCTGAACATCTCGAGACAGGCCGCCTCGTCAGCCATGGCCCGCGAACTCGCGCTCCACGAGTTCGCCCACATGGCCCGCCACGAACAGCAACACCCCTCCCACATCCAGTCCACCGAAGAAGTCCTCTACCTCGCGCTGGCCGGCAAGAGCGTCGAACGGCGCAAGCTTTCCCACTGCTATCAGATTGCAAACCACATGAAGGACATCTACGCCGACGATATCACGCTCTCGGTCGGGCCCGGCGAGAAGTTGCTCTCGTTTCTCGAGTCCAGCCTCGCGGCGGCCGTCGCCGATCGGCCCGAGACGCCGTCCCGCCCCGGGTTCGAGCGACTATCTGCGAGCGCCGATCCCGAGATCACGGCGGTAAACGCGGCCTTCGCGTTGGCGCTCGCAGAGCGACACGACCTCGTCGATGAGGACCATCGATTGTATGACCTCGCACACGCGGCCGCGATGGACGCCCCCGAAATCGACTTCGAGGGGTTCAAATGCCGATTCCGAGAACTCGCACGGGAACCCGACACGAGCACCTATCGACAGGTGCTCGTCGACGCGACGCGCTCGTACGTTGGCAGAGGGAGTCGCGCCGCAGACTAAATCGACAACCACCGAATCGGTATCCCCGGCGGACAGTTCGGCGAGACGGGAGTCGCAAATGCCAAACCCGACCGAGAATCGAAGGTCCCGAAATAGGGCTACTCGAGTCCGTAGACAGTACAGTTCAACCCGAACTCTTATTGGTTGAGGGCATGAACCCGTGGAACATACTAGCGATGCACTCGGGAACGGACTGCGCGGGGACGAAAGAGGACGGGTTCTCCGAGGAACTCTCACAGTTGAAACGACAGGGGGCAGGCGTTCTCGTCGTCGGTTCCGTTCGACCAAGCCAGCGACGGAACGCCTGTCACCGACTGATGGGCTGTGAGACCGAGCGAGTGCGGCGGCGCATCCTCGTCTCGACGACCGGCGGCCCACACCGCGTCTCGCGGTTCGACGATCAGCGGTCCGAGACGCTCTCGGTCATCAGCTACGATGCTCAGGCTCGGAGCGTCGCTGCAAGCAGTATCGGAGCCGATCCGTCGATCGAGCCCGAAACGATTGAGGTCGACACACTTATCGACCTCGGAATGGCCATCTCGAGCGCGATCGAGTCCTTCGAAACTGAGACCAACGGGCTCGAACCGGCCGAACTCAGAGTGGGGATCGACTCGTTGCTCCCGCTGCTCGAAGAGTACGGCAGACAACGCGTCTTCAAATTCCTGCATTTAATCAACGGACGAACGAAGCACATCGGCGGGATGTCACACTATCAGCTCCCGGTTGAACGGGACGCCAGGATCGTCCCAACGCTGTCACCGCTGTTCGACATCGTTGTCGAGCTTCGGGAACGGAACGGCGATTCTCAGGAGCGGTGGCTCATCGGCGACAGGACCCACAGCTCCGGCTGGCTCTCGGCGGACCAGAATTAGGACAGTCTCCGTTTCAGCCCAACGAACACCACGAGCGGTTCCACGCGCCGTCAGACCGGCGTATTTGTCTCCATGAAACCGATATTTAAGTCGACACAAGGGGGAATCGAAATTATCGATCCGATCGAACGCCATCGATATCGGCTGACGATAAACGGGCCAGTTTCACTCGAGTCAGCGTCTGCTGATCAGGTTGGATTTCCAACTGAATCGATAGTACAGTTTACAACCAATTCGATCAAACTGCCGTCAACTGAAGGTGTTTTCGTCCGCGACTCGGACGGAATGATGCTCGCAGATGTGAGCCCAGCCGAACGAGCAGAGTTCCGACCCGACGAGTACACGCTGGATCTATCCGGTCCCTTGAAAGTCTATGCTTGTATCGATAGTCCGGTACAGATTTGGTCCGATAGCAAGCAGACGTACGTCGATTTCGGAGAGCGTACGAACGTGATTCTCGGCGCACGATCGTTCCACGAGCGGCCAGCAACGACGATCACGACGACAGCAGAGCCCACAGATGTCATGGCGGCAGTGTCTGCCTTTGGGTCGGCACTGAAGACGACAGCACCTGAACGGTCCTATTCGACACTCCGAGGCCATCCACCGCGTCTCGAGCTTGGCGATGAATTACACGTTCCAGCTGATTTCGACAAGACGGAACAGAACATTCAGATCGAAGTCCCCGCGACACTCCGTCATGTGTTCGTCGCTACACCACTCGCTTATTACCTCGGTGCAGACGTAACGCGGGGTTCAAGCCCGCAAATAGTCACCGACCAAGAGTACGCCTATTCACTCGATGATTCAGACGGCTTTGAATCGTCGGTACGGCGAGTACTGAAACAGGTGTTCTTTCTCGATTGTATAGTTCGGACGGAGGGGAAGACACCTCTCCCGTTACATGAACGGCAAGTGGCAGAACCAGCACTCGACTTCGACGTTACCGAGGCATATGGCCAATCCCTCGCTGAACGAATTGAAACCTATCTCAACGTATCGTATGCGACGGTGAAACCGTATCTCCCATACTGGCGGTTCGAAACCCGATGTGAGCCGACACCGGATCACATCGAATTCCTCCCGTTCATTGCCAACGATCTCGCAATCGTCAGCGTTGAGGAAGATAATACGGAACCGACACTACCAGATCCAGTCGTAGAGCAGGCGATCGAGGATTTTACTCGATCCGATTTTGACCGAAGTACACAGTCGCGTTCTATCCGCGGGAACACGACTGTAGCCAGATCCGCAAACTCTCCACAGCTACCCACAATCCAGCAATCATGGATGGGTATTGGGGACGCCGAAATTACGAGTACTACCCCACTGGCAGCATACCAGAATACGATCGGCCGTACGCCGAAAGACGGGCCAATCGAGATCGAGGTCATCTGCAACGACCCAGATATGCGCGAAGAACTCGAAAGTGTTAACGGTACGTACGGAACTCGAGAAGAACTTCCATTCGATACCACAGTCCACTATGATCTCTCGATGGACAGTCTCGAGGCTGTTCTCGCTAGTAAGAGTGACTTCCTTCACTATATCGGACACATAGATGCGGACGGGTTCCAGTGTTCGGACGGGAAACTGGACGCTGCAACGGTTGACACCGTCGGAGCAAAAGCATTCCTCTTAAACGCATGCCAGTCGCACGATCAGGGATTACGCCTCGTTGAGACCGGAAGTATTGGTGGTATCGTGACTCTCGGTAATGTTGTCAATAGCGGTGCAGTCAGTGTCGGAATTCAAATCGCCCGGTTATTGAATCTCGGCTTCCCACTCTATGGGGCGCTAGATGTTGTCCGACAAGAGAATATCGTTGGGCAACAGTACCATATGGTCGGTAGTGGGAGGACGACAATCGCACAATCCGAAACGAGAATGCCGAATTCATGTGTACTATCACATGAGGAAGGAGACATTGATATGGATATGAATCTGTACACGTCAGCAAATGTGAAACGAGGAAGTGTGTTTTCTCCACACATTGATTCAGTGGGATCATATTATGTGCTTCCGAGGAAGACAGGACAGATTTCAGTGACTGACTCAGAACTCACTGAATTCCTTGACGAGGCGCTATTCCCCGTTATACAGGACGGAAAAATTGAATGGAGTAAGGACCTCCTCGATGAGGGAATCTGATTGTTACGGTCCAGCAAATAAAGTGCCGTTCGTTGCTGCGACCGTTCCAGCCTGTGCCAGTAACAACAGGCTCGTGAACAGGACGCCGACCATTCGCGGGTGACTCTTCAAGTATTCTGTAATAGCCGTCATGGTACACACAGCATATCTGTTGATATACTAATAAGAGTATTCTAATATATCTTATAGAGAATTCATGGTAAATTATTGTTCATCGTTTATTAAGTTCAGGTCAAAGAGTCAAGAGCAGTACCGAACCGAGTATTTCTATCTATATCCCTAGTCATGGTAGTCTGAACTACCGTGAGTCGCCCGAGCGGACCCAATACCTATTCAGGAGGATGAATAGAGATGTGCGAAAGTCGATCATAGTCCGAGAAACATAGTAAAACGTACTAGTACGCGCGAGAAAACAGCCGAAAAACGAATCAGCGAATCGCGTTAGCGAGCTGCTGCCGCGACGCGCTCTTTCTCCTCTTTCTGGCTGACCGCGTAAGTCTGGACATCGTAGTTGGCCCCACCAATAAGCTGGTTGGCGATGGCCTCCTCAACGTCCGTAGTGGTCTTGAACGAGGCGTTGTAGACGCCTTCCGCGAGGAACTTCAGCGACTGGTCGACGCGGCGCTGCGGGGCGACGTCGACGGCCTTCGGCACCGAGATGCCACCGTACTTCAGGCGGACGGTCTCCTCTCGCGGGGCCGCGTTCTCGACGGCCGTGACGAGCACCTGAATCGGGTTGTCCTCGGTCCGCTCGTGGATGATTTCGAAGGCATCACGAACGTAATTGAGCGTCTTCTGCTTCTTACCCGTGTTCTCCTCGGTCTGCATCAGCCGATTGATGAACCGCTCGACGATAGAGATCTGGGACTTCTTGAACTGCTTGCCGGCGTGGCGACCCGCGGTGTGAGCGACGGGGGTCACCGTGATGTAGCGCTCGGTCGAGGGGTCGGCGTACTCGAGTTCGCCGAGTTCCCACGTGCCGAAGAGCTTCGCCGAAACGTCTGCGCCACCGGCCGGGGCGTCCGGGTCCGGTTGATCTTCTGCCGCCATGATTATCGCACCGGTTTTTCTGCGTTTCCGCGAACGAGTTCCTTCAGGGCGACGCCGTTGACCTTGTCGACCTTGTAGTTGACACCGGAGAGGTCACCCATCGCACGACCCTTGGCCCCACCGATCCCGGCGATGGTGACTTCGTCGTGTTCGTCGATGAACGAGATTGCGCCGTCACCGGGACAGAACGCGGTGACCTGCTTGCCGTTCTTGATCAGCTGCACTCGGACACACTTCCGAATTGCCGAGTTAGGCTGTTTGGCTTCGATGCCGACCTTTTCGAGTACGATACCGCGAGCTTGGGGTGCACCCTCGAGGGGGTCAGACTTCTCGCGAAGTCCGCGGGCGCGGCGCGCGTAGTCCGAGTCGGACCACCGCTGATTCTGGCGGTCCTTCTTGAGCTTGCGCGCGGCGTATTTGCCGTTTGCCATGGGCGTCGCTATCCGACGAAGGCACTTAAGCGACCCGTTTCGAGTCGGCGTTACGGCTCGAGAGCACTCGATGAGGGCCGACGAAGGAATCTGAGCGGGTTTCATAACCAAGTAACAGCTCTCGGGCTGTCGCGCCGATCCACCACGATAGCTACCAAACATGAGTTTTTATATGTGAGTGATCCGCTCGATGGCGAATTGCAACTGGTCATGCTTACGGATTTAATGAATTGGCGGGCAGTTATCGCAAGGGGCGGTCGACATACTCCCGTCTCTCGCTGAACGTTCTGCCCCGAGAACGATGATTCGACTCCTGCTATCAGATCGCATACGTAACTAGAAGTTATTAAATAGGAGAGTTACATTCTGTATTCGTTATGGCTACAATCGATACAGTGTTTGTTACTACATCCTGGTTCAAGCGACTCATCGGGGGTTCTGGCGAGAAGTCTCAGTCCAGCGAACAGTTGCCGACAGTAGACGATCGCATCGGGTTCGATGGATCGCTCGAGGACGCGGAAGTAATCGGTCGGAGTCCCCTTTCGTACATTGCTGCAGGCGAATCAGTCTCGTCGTTCGTAGGGAAACAGATCACCAGTAAACTCGCCGAACACGGGCTCGAGGACATCGAGTCTGACGAGTGGTACCCGCTCGAAATCCCGCTTGCCATGCTGTACGATATGCGTGATGAGTATGGTTCCGTCAGAATGCAAAATATGGGGCAAAACGTCCCTCAACACGTCGAATTTCCGCCGGAGCTTTCCGAGGTCGATAACGCGTTACGGGCGATCGATACGGCGTATCACCAGAACCACCGCGGCAGCGAAATCGGATCCTACGAGTTCCAGAAAGAGGGACCGAACGAGGGAGTGATGGTCTGTGAGAATCCCTATCCGTGTGAATTCGATAAGGGACTCATCAGGGGCGTCGCGAAGAAGTTCGCTAACAACCCCGTCGAGGTCGAGGAAGTCGGCGACCAGTGTCGGTCGGACGGCGATCAGCGCTGTGAGTACCGCATTAAGTGGATCTGATCGCAGTCACACCGTGACCGGTGTCAGAGACGTTCGAAACGATTCCGGAGCTCGAGGGCAACGCCCGGTCAGTACGGATACTCACGGGGTTCGCGCTGGATCGAGATCCACTTCAACGTCGTCAAGGTGTCCATGATCCACTCGTCGTTGTACCGGCCCATGCCCGACGCACCGACACCGCCGAATGCGACGTGCGGCTCGTCGTTCAACGGCTGGTCGTTGATGTGGACCATGCCCGTCTCCATCGCGTCGGCCACGTCACGTGCCCGCCCCACGTCCGTCGAATGAACCGATCCAGACAGGCCGTACTCGGTGTCGTTGACGATCCGGATCGCCTCCTCGTCGGTCTCGAAGGGGATGACCGGCGCAACCGGCCCGAAGTGCTCGTTACAGGCGACCGGCATATCACCGGTGACGTCCGATAACACCGTGGGTTCGATGAACAGGCCATCGTGGTTGCCACCAGTCTCGACCGTCGCGCCGTGCTCTATCGACTCCTCGACGAACCCGACGATCTTGTCACGCTGGCTCTCGTTGATGACCGGTCCGACCAGCGTCCCCTCCTCGAGCGGATTACCGATGGGGAGTTGCTCGGCGCGGTCGGCCAGCCCCGCTACGTACTCGTCGTACAGCGATTCGTGAACCAGGTGGCGGTTGATTGAGATGCACTCCTGTCCCTGGTGGGTGAACGATCCGAACGCGCCGGCGTCGATCGCACGCTCTAGGTCGGCGTCCGACAGCACGACGTGAGCGTTGTTCCCGCCCAGTTCGAGCGCGGGTTCCGTGTACGCTCCGACGGCACGCTGGCCGACGCCTCGGCCCACTTCCGAGGAACCGGTAAACGACATCACCGACGGAACCGAATGTCCCGAGAAGTGGTCGCCGATCTCGTGGCCGTAGCCAGGGACGACGTTCAGGACGCCGTCCGGGAGGCCGGCCTCCTCGAAGACCTTCGCGAGCACGAGCCCGCCCGTTATCGGAGTGTGCTCGTCCGGCTTTACTACCACGCTATTGCCCAGTGCGATGGCGGGCGCGACGACTCGGCTGGTGAGGTACAGCGGGAAGTTCCACGGCGTGATGACGCCGACGACGCCGGCCGGTTCGCGTACAAGCAGGTTCTCCTTGCCGGGCGTGACCGAGTCCTTGCGGCGGCCGCCGTCGCGCATCGCCAGTCCAGCGCCAACCTCCATCGTGCCTTGTGCGAGCTGGGTCTCGAAATCGGCTTTTAGCTGGACCCCGCCGCACTCAACCGCGAACAGCGTCGCGAGATCGTCGGCGTACTTGCCCAGTAACTCACAGGCTTCGGAGACGATCGCAGCACGCTCCTGCGGGGGTCGCTCCCCCCACTCCTCTTGGGCCTCCTCCGCAGTCGTATATGCCTCGTCGACGTCGTCCTCGGTCCCCGAGGGAACCGTCGTCAGCGTCGTCCGTGTCGCGGGATTTTCGACATCGATTCGGTCCCGATCGCCAGCTGGAATCCACTCTCCGTCGAGATACAGCGCGTTCCACCCGGTTTCCGGCGTGATATCGAGTTCGTCCACGTCTCTCTCTTCGGCAGATAACTTGCTTCCATCCGTCATACGGATCCTCCTCTTGGTGGAATCTGCTTATTGGTTTGGTTATTACATTCACGAGTAATAACAACTAACCGCTATCCCCACAGTCCGCAGAAGGTACGAGTGTGCTACTTTCCGCCCTTTAAACCCCCACTATATATAGATATTATATAATATCTATGCGATGATTCCAAATTTGCCGACGCAGACCAGAGACAAAGATATCTGCTGTTCCCACTGGGGAATGCGTAGTAATTTCCGTCATCGAGAGTTCGCGATCGTTCCGATTACTGGACGCGAACTGTTCGACTGACAGCAAGTTCGATGGGGATGTCGGTACGGAATGAGATCGCAGTCAGATGAGTTGCATGTCGTCGATTCCGAAATGACGATCTACAAGCCGTCGAGCGGCGTCGATCGTCCGCCCGTCCGTACCGATCGCGATACCGTGGTCGTCTTCGGCGACTTCCACGTAGGCGACGATATCGTTGTTCTCGCTGATCGTGACGTTGTACACTGCCGCCGGCGCGAGCACGTTCGCGACGAACGCCTCCGGATCGTCCGCGTCTTCGACGAGTCGAACCTGAGCGTCGACCCGTTCTTCGAACCGCTTTACCGTCCGGCCGCCAGGACCGATCGCTTCGCCCATCCCGCCACTGGCGACGACGATCAGGAGACGGTCACCGCCCTCGGTGACGAGACAATCTCGGCCGTCAACGCCTGTCACGTCCTCGAACACGGCGAGATACTTCCGGGCGTCGTCATCGAGGGTAACGCCCATCGATTAGTCTGCCTGACCGCTGCCGGAGGTCGTCGATCCCATCCTGAGATCGACGTCACCGGTCCCGAGCTTGATCGGCTTGCCGACGATGACGTTCTCCGTCACACCGTCGAGATCGTCGACCTCGCCATGGATCGCGGCGTTGAGCAGGTGGTTGACCGTCACCTCGAACGCCGCACGAGCCAATACCGATTCCTTCGATCCCGAAATCCCGTGACGACCGATCGACTCAATCTCGCCGCGGTTCGTCATCATGTCCGCGACGAGCATCAGGTGCCGGACGTTCACGTCATCCAGTCCCTGCTCGGCGAGCGTGTTGTTCGTCTCCTCGATGATCGCTTCGCGGGCCGCCTCGATGCCGAGGTTGCGGTGAATCTCGTGGATATTGTTACACGTCGTTCGCGAGGCATCGACGCCCTCGATCTCTAAGGCGTCGCCGAAGGCCGATCCCTCGGTGTAGAGGACGAACTCCTCGTTGCCGTTGTCGAGTTCTTCCCGACGGATGACGACCCGCGAGACCTCCTCGATTCCCTTGAACGTGATGTCGCGGAGCTCCTCGACAAGCTGGAGGAGATCGCGGTAGGATGGCTCCTCGGGGCCGAATTCGATCTGGGCCCCCTGCTGAACCGTCTTCACACCAAGCGAGTCCTCAATGATTCCGGCGACTTCCTCGGCCGTGATCATCCGTTCCTGGAGCGTGTCCTCGTTGAGCGAGATCTGGACGCGCATGTCCGCGACGTTCGTCGAGACGTCGCCCAGTGCGAGGATCTGGGTCGCCTCGATGTTCCAGACGACCTCGTGGGCCTTCTCGCGTTCGGTCGCGTACTCGTCCTCGAGGTAGATGGTCATCATCGGCGTGTCCGGCGTCTTTCGAGCGTCGACCAGCTCGATCAGCCGGGGCAGCCCCTGGGTCACGTCGATCTCGGCGACGCCGGCGTAGTGGAACGTGTTCATCGTCAGCTGCGTCCCGGGTTCGCCGATCGACTGCGCCGAGACCGTCCCGACGGGGTCGAGCGGATCGACACGGGTATCGAGATAGCGGGTCTCGACAGCCTTCGCGAGTTCGTCGGCTTCCTCGGTGGTTGCGCCCTCGCGGGCCTCGAGCGTCTCGTAGACCTCGTCTTTGAGCCGCCGGGGGAGGTCGGTGTCCTCGACGACTGCGATCGTATCGTCGTCGACGTTGTACTCGACGTTAGTCATCGGAGGTCACCTCCGTACCCTCGGTCAGTCGATCGTCGGCGTGTTCGGAGAGGTTCGTCGGCCGCGGCTTGGAACCGAGGAACTCCTCGCGGTCCTCCACGGAGTCGAACTCGGAGTCGAGCACGCGGCTAGCGATGTGCTCGACGTCGATGTCGTTATCCTCGTCGGAGGAGACCTTGACTGGCGAGGTCCCGTCCTCGCCGAACTCGAACTGAACGATCGTGTCCGAGGTATCCCGGACCGTGCCGTCGTACTGCGTCTCGAGTTCGGAGAGGGCGTTGATCAGCCGACGCTGCAGGTAGCCGGACTTGGAGGTCCGGACTGCCGTGTCGACCAGGCCCTCGCGGCCACCCATCGCGTGGAAGAAGAATTCCCGCGGGGTCAGGCCGCTCGTGTAGGAGTTTTCGACGAAGCCGTGTGCCTCCGCCGAGAGGTCGTTCGGCTCGTAGTGGCTGAGCGTTCGGTCCTCGTAGCCGCGGTTGATCCGTTCACCGCGAACCGCCTGCTGGCCGACCGCACCGGCCATCTGGGTCAGGTTGAGCATCGACCCACGGGCACCGGAGTTGGCCATGACGACGGCAGGGTTGTCGTCCTGGAAGTGCTCGTCGGCGATGTTACCCGCGTTGTCACGCGCACGTGAGAGCGTCTGCATGATCTTCATCTCGAGGGTCTCGTCGATGGTTCGGCCGGGGAGGCTCTCGAGTTCGTCGCGGTCGTAGGCCTCGATGAGCTCTTCGACGCGGTCGTTGGCGTCGTCGATCGTCTCATCGATGCGGGCCTGCGCTTCCTCGGGGATGGTCTCGTCGTCGATCCCGATCGAGAACCCGAAGTGCATGATGGCACGCATTGCCAGCGTCGAGACCTCGTTGACGAAGATCCGGGCGCGAGTGTTGCCGTAGACCTTCGTGATCGTGTCGACAATCTCGCCGCCGAATTCACCGACCTCGTCCTCGGCGATGGTTCCCTGAAGCAGTTGGCCCTCCTCGACGATGACCTCGTCGCCGATGGTCCCCGTGAACTCAAGGTTGAGGTCGTCGGGAAGCAGTTCGGAGAAGACGTCGTACCCGGTCCAGAACGGCGTGCCCTCGTCGTCGATGCCGCTCGGTTCGGGGAGTTCGTCGATCCGGGTGGCACGGAGCAGGTCGAGTGCCTGCGTCTCGTTGAATCGGGGGTTGTCGTGGGTGAGGAGGTACATCCCGGAGATGTGGTCCTGAATCGCCCCGATGATGTTCTCACCGAACCGCGGGGAGAGCATCTGTTCTTGCACACGCATGAGGACGCGCGCTTCGGCGCGGGCCTCCTCGTTTTGCAGTGCGTGCATGTTCATCTCGTCGCCGTCGAAGTCAGCGTTGTACGGGGGACAGACGACGGTGTTCAGCCGGAACGTCTTGTACGGCATGACCACGACCTCGTGGGCCATGATCGACATCCGGTGGAGCGACGGCTGGCGATTGAAGATGACGATGTCGCCGTCGATGAGGTGGCGATTAACCTCCCAGCCGGCCTCGACCTTCTCGGCGAGCTGTTCGCAGTTCTTCTCGGTCACCTTCAGCCGGCGACCGTCCGGACGCCGGACGTAGTTCGCGCCGGGATGGCCCTCAGGGCCGTTCGAAACGAATCGGCGGGCGTCCTGGAGGTTGCGCTCGGTGACGTTCATCGTCTGGGTCATCTCCTTGGCAACGCGATCCGGCACGCCGACCTCGTTCAGCGAGAGGGTCGGGTCCGGCGAGATGACGGTACGGGCGGAGAAGTTTACACGTTTCCCGGACAGCGAGCCACGGAAGCGGCCCTCCTTGCCCTTGAGACGCTGGGAAAGCGTCTTGAGTGGCCGACCGGAGCGGTGTCGAGCCGGCGGCGTCCCTGAGATTTCGTTGTCCATGAACGTCGTGACGTGGTACTGGAGCAGTTCCCAGAGGTCCTCAATGATCAGCTGGGGTGCACCGGCCTCACGGTTCTCCATGAACCGCTGGTTGATTCGGATGATGTCGACCAGCTTGTGCGTGAGGTCGTCCTCGGAGCGCTGGCCGTTGTCCAGCGTGATCGACGGTCGCGCGGTGACCGGTGGCACGGGGAGGACGGTGAGGATCATCCACTCGGGACGGGAGCGCTCGGGGTTGATTCCGAGTACCTCGATGTCCTTGTCCGGGATGTTCTCGAACCAGTCCCGGATGTCGCTTGGCATCAGCTTGTTCGTGTCCTCCTCGGTCAGATCGATGTCCAGAGCCTTCTCGATCGCCTTCCGCTGACTCTCCCGCGGGCGGAAGGAGCCGGAGAGGATCTCGTTGACTCGAGTGAGTTCGATATCCGTTTTCTCGGCGAGTTCGTCCGGCGTCGTCCGCTCGACGCCTTCCTCCTCGTCGCCCTGCATCGCGCCGGCGATGCGCTGGGAGTACTCGCTGGTCAGAACTTGCTGGACCTCGTAGTAGGTCGTCGGCTTCTCGTGGTCAATGTCGTACTGGATTTCGCCACAGAACGGACACTGATCCTTCTTCCGGGCCTGCCGAATCGCGGCCTTGGTCACGTCGTTGAGATCCCGGCTCAGCTTCCGAGACTCGTCGAGTTGGCCGTGGAACTCGTCACGTTCGTCCTCGGTAAGGAGGAGTCTCGAACACTCCCGACAGGTCCCTCGCAGGAGCCGCCGGATGAGTTTCGTGAACCCGACGTGAATTACGGGCGCAGCCAGTTCGATGTGGCCGAAATGGCCGTTACAGGAGCCGGAGTGTTTGCCGCAGGTCTTGCACTCGAGGCCGGGGTCGATCACGCCGAGACGCGGGTCCATCAGACCCATATCGATGGGGAACCCGTCGTCGTCGTAGGTGTCGGCAGTGATGATCTTCGTCGCGCTCATCTCCCGGTACTCCTCGGGCTCCATGAGCCCGAAGGAGAGCGAACCGATGTCTTTGGGTGTCGTATCTTGCATGGGTTATACGGCGTCCTCCAGTTCGAGTCGCGGTGCGATACCCAGCGCCTTCATCTCGTCGAGGAGGAGCTTGAACGCGTAGCTCATCTCGATCTCGTGGATATCGGTCTCCTCGTCGCAGTTCGGACAGTAGACACGCCGTTGTTCGACGTTTTCGACCGCGCTCATCCCACAGTTCGCACAGATGTGGATAAACTCGCGGTCAGACTCGTCGAGCAGTCGTTCCTTCAGCGTCATGGCCGCCCCGTGGCCGATGAACACGTCGCGTTCCATCTCCCCGATACGGAGGCCACCCTCACGGGCACGTCCCTCCGTCGGCTGACGGGTCAGCACCTGCACCGGCCCGCGAGAGCGGGCGTGCAGCTTGTTCGAGACCATGTGGTAGAGCTTCTGGTAGAAGATGACCCCCACGAAGATCTCAGCCTCGATCTTCTCGCCGGAGATTCCGGAGTACATGGTCTCCTTGCCGGCCGAATCGAAGCCGGCGTCCTCAAGTCCCTGTCGGAGTTCGTCCTCGTCCTCGCCGAGGAACGGCGTCCCGTCGACGCGACGTCCCTCCATCGAACCGAGTTTGCCGCCGATCATCTCGAGGATGTGGCCGACAGTCATCCGCGAGGGCAGTGCGTGCGGGTTCAGCACGAGGTCGGGGACGACGCCCTCCTCGGTGAAGGGCATGTCCTCCTGTGGCGCAAGGTGGCCGATGACACCCTTCTGGCCGTGTCGTGACGCGAACTTGTCCCCGAGTTCGGGGATTCGCTCGTCGCGCACGGAAACCTTTGAGAGCTTCGAGCCGTCCTCGCCCTCCATGAGGGTGACGGTGTCAACGATCCCCGATTCGCCCGAACGCATGGTAACAGAGGTTTCACGTCGCTTCTGGGGCGAGAGACCACCCATGTCGTCGGGTTCCTCGAGGAATCGCGGCGGACTCGTCTTCCCGAGTAGGACGGAGTTCTCGTCGACCGTCGTCTCGGGGTTGACGAGGCCGTCCTCGTCGAGATGAGTGTACGCTTCCTCGCCGCGGGCACCGCGGACGTCCTGGCTCGGAATTTCGAAGCGGTCCTCCTGACCGCCGGGATAGCGCCGTTCCTCGCCCTCGTAGGTCCGGAAGAAGTGCGAGCGCGCGAGCGCGCGTTCGACGCTGGCCTTGTTCATGACCAGCGCGTCCTCGATGTTGAATCCCTCGTAGCTCATCACGGCGACGACGAAGTTCTGCGCTGCGGGGCGCTCGTCGTAGCCGATCTGCTCGGTCGTCTGGGTCTTGACCATCGAGAGCTGCGGGTAGTGCAGCAGGTGCTGGCGCGTGTCCGGCCGGATCCGGTAGTTCGCGCTCGGCAGCCCCAGCGACTGCTTGATCATCCCTGCCCCCATCGTAATGCGGGGCGAGGCGTTATGCTCGGGATAGGGAATCATCCCTGCACCGATCGAGAAGATCAGTGACGGGTCGATTTCGAGGTGGGTATGGTTCTCGGTCAGATCGTCTTCGTCGACGCCGACGAGGATGTCCTCTTCCTCCTCGGCGTCGATGAACTCGATGTAGCCGTGATCGACGAGATCCTCGAATTCGAGGTCATCCTCCTGAAGCGCCTCGATTTCTTGCTGGGAGATGCGAGGTTCGCCGTCCTCGACGACCAGCAGGGGTCGTCGGGCACGACCCGCGTCGGCGTTGACGATTACTTCGCGAGTTCGGTCTTTGACCGAGACGTTGACCATCTCGCTCACGTCGCCGATGCGTCGCGCTTCGCGGATCTGTTCTGCGAGTTCGTGCGGATCGGGATGGGTCCCCACCAGCGATCCGTTCACGTAGACTTTCGCCTCTCGTTGTTGGCTGCTCATGATTTAGTCGTCCCCTGACGCTGCCGTTCGTTCGATCCCTTCGAGGCCGGGAATGCCCTCGACCCCCATGGATGCCAGTTCGCGTTTGAGTTCCTGTTCGTCCTCGACGTTCTGGGAGAGCTCCATCGACTGCGCGAAGTTCTTCACCAGCCCACAGTTCGGACCCTCCGGCGTCTCGGAGGGACCGATGCGACCCCACTGGGTCGCGTGCAGGTCCCGCGCTTCGAAGTGGGGCTGCGAGCGTGAGAGCGGGCTGCGAAGGCGACGCAGGTGTGACAGGACGCCCATGAAGTCAGTTCGGTCGACCAGCTGGCTCACGCCGGAGCGGCCGCCGACCCAGTTGCCCGTCGCGATTGGGTGCTCGAGTCGCTCGGTCAGGACGTCCGATCGGACGACCGTGTTCACCGAGAGCTGCCGGTTGCGCATGTTGGCACGCTCGAGCTGGTACTTCACGTCCCGGGCCAGCTTGTTCAGCGCGGTCCGGAACAGGTCTTTCATCAGGTCGCCGCTGACCTTCAGTCGCTTGTTCGCGTAGTGGTCCTTGTCGTCGGACTCGCGTCGACCGAGTGCGAGTTCGAAACAGGCCTCGGCCATCCGACAGAGGTAGTGGGCCTTGTTGATCCGGACGTCCTCCTCCTCGACACCGTCCTCATGGAGGTGGGGAAGCAGGTAGCGATCGATAACGTAGTTGGCCCGCTTGAGCTGGTAGTTCTTGCCCTGCCCAGAGGCGACGCGTTTGCCCAGTTCCTCGATGGCCTCCTCCTCGGTCTGGACCTCTGCTTCCTCCAGGTTCTCGAGCATGTACTTGACGACCTCAGGGTCGTTCGAGACCTTGTGGACGATCTCTTCGTCCGATTCGAGGCCTAGCGCACGCACGAGAGTGACGAAGTTGATCGAGCCCGATACCGAGGGGAAGGAAACCTCGAGGAGACCCTCACGGTTCCGTTCGCACAACACGAGAGCACGGTAGCCACGGCGTTGCGAGAAGGTCTTCGCGACCTGAATCTCGTCGCCGTACTTGGTGTCGTACTCTGCGAGGATCTTATTCGGTGCGAGGTCCTCGCTGGTCATCAGCACCCGCTCGGAGCCATTGACGATGAAGTAGCCGCCGGGGTCTGCAGGGTCCTCTCCGATCTCGATCAGTTCCTCGTCGGAGAAGCCGGCGATGTTACACTTGTCGGAGCCGACCATGATTGGCATCCGACCGATCTTCGTCTCGGTCGAGTCGACGACCCGCTCGTCGCCTTCCTCGCCCTTGACGATGGACATCTCCATGAAGACCGGTGCGGAGTAGGTGATGTTTCGAAGCCGGGCCTCCTGCGGGTAGAGGAGTTCTTCGGAGCCGTCCGCCTCACGGACACGCGGCGTGACGACACGGACGTCGCCCAGTTTGACGTGGACCGGCTCCTCGCCTTCCTTGTCGCCGATGTCCGTATCGATCGTCTCCTTCTCGTCGACGACCCGCTGCATTCCCCGGTTGAGGAAGGCATTGAACGAACGGTAGTGGTGTTCGGCGATCCGTTCCTTCGAGAAATATTCGCGTGAAATCTCTCGTCGTTTGTCGCGGTTGAGTTCAATTGCCATTTATTCTACCACGAGTCGGTATATGATCGACTGATCGGTTGTCCGCGAGTCGCGAACGATCTTGATGACGTTACCCGGCTCCGCCTCGTCCGGCAGAGCGGGATCGTTACGCTCGATCTTCGGTAAATCTGTACGGTCGATGTTGTATTCCTCGAGCACGTCCTCGAGAGCCTCCTCCTCGAGAACGGTGTGCTCCGGAACGAGTTCGTGTTGGCTTACGTCTACCATGTATTGGGTTGGGTGTGCGTGTCGGCTATCGGGAGAGAAGCGGCTGTCACGAGATACTACAGGCAGATAGCGGCGGGAGGCATTTAACGGTTACTAACTCGACGCACAAGCAGGGCTACCCGGCCGGGCGAACCTGACCGGAACCGTCGATCACACTCGAGAGTACCCGGTTATCAGTTATATTCCTTGTGGGTCGTGTGATTTAGTGCCACGATCCGGCGCGTATTCCGGGTTCGAGAGTGGAAATCGTGGCGCGAACGACCATACCATACGGCGTCTAATTGAAAAGCCTTAATGCTATCACCGGGAAATGAAGAGTTGCAGGTGGCCCGGGTGGTGTAGTGGCCCATCATACAACCCTGTCACGGTTGTGACGCGGGTTCAAATCCCGCCTCGGGCGTCTTCTTCCGCGAACAATTCCGATGAGTGCCGCGTAGCGTGTACTCGTCACTCATGAGCGAAAAGACGAAACGAGGGATTTGAACGATAGAACGAGCGAGCAGAGCGAGCGACGTTCAAGTGGTTCAAATCCCGCCTCGGGCGCTTTCTGCTGACGCCAATTCGTGAGAGAGGAGTAGACGGTGAACGAACGGATCGACCGAGCGTTTCCCGATTCAAATCCCACCTCGAGTACTTTTCAGTCACGTTCTAACATAAGTGAACCATTGGATGAATTGGCTGATGTTAGCACGGTGGTTGTCTTGCGGACGGAATATTTGTCATCAAAGCTTACAAACGACCACAGAGCAAAACCCTTAATACTATCACCGGGAAATGAAGAGTTGCAGGTAGCCCGGGTGGTGTAGTGGCCCATCATACAACCCTGTCACGGTTGTGACGCGGGTTCAAATCCCGCCTCGGGCGTCTTCTTCCGCGAACAATTCCGATGAGTGCCGCGTAGCGTGTACTCGTCACTCATGAGCGGAAAAGATGAAACGAGGGATTTGAACGATAGAGCGAGCGACGTTCAAGTGGTTCAAATCCCGCCTCGGGCGTTTTCTGCTGATGCTACTTCTCGAGTGATGAGTATAGCAGTGAGATCCACTGATCGCTACTGATCTGTCCAATCGTTTTTCTGTCAATGGGCGGCGCGGGACGCGATGCGTAACTCAAAAGCGGTCGGCGATGAAACCGAAGCGAGAGCGATTTCCAAACTGGTCGCCTGCGACTACAGCGTCTCGATTCCGTTCGGCGACAACGACAAATATGGTCTCGTCGTCAACGACGGAACCGATCTCTATCGGCTTCAGTGCAAAACTGGCTGGTCGAACAAAGCGGAAACGATCCGGTTCAATACCCACTCGCAAACGACGAAAACGGCGTCTACCACGAGGAAACGTCTCATGATTCGACCGACGCGTTTCTCGTCTAGTATCCCGAAAACGGACCGTTTTATCGGATCGATACGGCCGACGCAACCGAACAGAAGCTGGAGCACTGTTTTGAATCCGAAATCGATTATCCGTCGATCAATTGTGATTTCGATCGAGATGGAGGTACTAGGTGATTCGAGGAGAATCAATTCGAATGCTAATTGTTTAGTATCTCTTTATCGATGTATCGACGAACGAGATAGTAGGTAGCGGAACCAATGACGAAACTAATCACCGTACTCATCGTCGATAACGAACCCGGCTTCGCCGACCTCGCCGGACAGATGCTCGAGCGCGAGCACGAATCGATCGTCACCGAAGCGGCGACGAGCGGCGCGGAAGCGCTCGGCGTAATCGAACATCGCGACATCGACTGTATCGTCAGCGATTACGAGATGCCGGAGGTGACCGGGCTCGAGTTGTTAGAGCGCGTTCGTGAGGACGATCCTGACCTCCCCTATATTCTTTTTACCGGGCGGGGATCGGAGGAGGTCGCCAGCGAGGCGATCGCCGCGGGCGTGACGCAGTATCTCCAGAAGGAGTCGGGCAAGAAGCAGTACGCACTGTTGGCGAATCAGATCACGAACGCCGTCGCTCAGTACCGCACGGAGACGGAGCTTCGGGAGAGCGAACGGCGCTACGAGCGGACGCTGACAACGTTACACGAGACGACGCGGGATCTGATGCGGGCTGAAACCAAAGAGGAGATCTGCCGATCAGCGGTCGAGACGGCGAGCGAAATCCTCGACGTGGCGGTCGCCGCGGTCTACGCGTTCGAGCCGACGGCCGGCGTCCTCGAGCACGTGGCGTCGACGCGGGGATCGCCCAGTTCGGGCGATCCGGAGACGACGTTCGAGCGGGGCGAAGGATTGGTCTGGGACGTCTTTTCGGAGGGAGACAGTACCTACTACGAGGACGTGACGCGGGAGGAGAACGTCGAAACGGGAGACGCGTTGAGCCGGAGCGAATTGATCGTCCCGCTCGGAACCCACGGTGTGTTGGTCGCGGGTTGCGAAGACATCGATGGGTTCGACGAGACGATGACCGAGCTGTTACACATTCTGGCAGCCAACACTGAGGCCGCACTGGATCGGGCCGAACGCGAGCAGTTGCTCCGCGACCATGACCGGACGCTCACGCAGCAAAACGAAGAGCTGACGCGCCTCAATCACACGAACGAGATCGTTCGTGAGATTAACCACAGTGTTGCACAGGCATCGACGCGCGCGGCGATCGAGGAGACGGTGTGCGATCGTCTCGCCGAGACGGACCGATATCGCTTCGCCTGGATCGCCGCGAGCGACGACGAACCGCCGGCACCGACTGCGTGGTCCGGAATCGATGCGGCCTACATCGATGGGATCCGTGACGATGGCGATCAGGCACCCGAGATCACGCTGGTCCGCGATATCCTCGAGTCGGGGCAGGGACAGCTGATACACGATGTCCTCGAGGACGAGACGTGGAAGTCGCGGCGCAAGGAGGCGCTGACCTACGGTTATCAGACGGTGCTCGGAGTTCCACTGATCGCCGACGAGCGCCGGTACGGCGTGCTGGTGGTCCACGTCGCGGGGGCCGATTCGGTCGGCGAGAGCGAGCGGGAGGTGCTGGCCGAACTCGGGGAGACGATCGGGCACGCGATCCGGTCGGTCGAGCGGACCCGAGCGATGTTGACCGACAGCCGACTCGAGCTCGAACTCGCCGTGGGAGACTCGCGGCTGCTTCTCAACCGGCTCTCGACGCAGGTCGAAACTGCGGAGCCGATAGCCGTCGAGGGAGTCATCGATCGCGGAGAGGGCGGGGTCGTGCTCTTCATCAGCGCACCATCGACGGCGTCGCTCACCGAACTCGAGGCAGACTGGGCATCGATCGAAACGCTCTCAGTGGTGTCCGACGGTGACGGGGAGACGCTGTTCGAATTGACGGTCGTGTCGACACCGTTTCTCGACGTCCTGCGGACCTACGACGTGCAGGTGCAGATGGCGACGGCCGAGGACGGACTGTCGACACTCGTCCTCGAGGTGCCACAGGGCGTCGAAACGCGATCGCTGGTCGAGGCGATCGGAGAGGAGTATCCAGAGACAGAGCTGGTGGCCAAACGGGAGACAACACACACGCGGTCGGCGCGACAGCTCGATACCTACCTCGCAGAGCGGCTCACTGACAAGCAGTTCGAGGCGTTGCAGGCAGCTCACTACAGCGGCTTCTTCGAGTGGCCGCGAGAGAGTACGGGCGAGGACCTCGCGGACGCGCTCGACGTATCACCGCCGACGTATCACTATCACCTCCGAGCAGCCGAACGAAAACTTGTCACATTGGCCTTCGACGGGTATTCTAGTTAATTAGTACCGCCATAGAGCGATGCACAAATGATTAGAAAGTATACTTAATCATCATCGGTTCGTATCAATAGATGGCGATCTAAGACTAACTGTCGCCACCCCCCCCCCACCCCTTTCCGTGTATTCACATCCAATAGCGATAGCGTTCCGTTGTTCTCACCAGCAAGCGGTCCGGTGATGTAATGATATGAGCTGCTTCTGACGACGAGCTCGGTCCAAAGAGACATTCAATCGTCCCGTGAGAGTGGATCCCGCGTTTCCCGATTAGCTGACCACATATCTCGGCCATCAAGGATGGAACTACAAGTAATACCGTATAGATGTTCGCTTCACTGATTTACTACCCCGATACTAATTGATTAGTGTCTATCTGGTCGAATGCACTTACTAATTAGAACCCATATTTAACCACTACTAGTGTGTACCCGTATATGGCGATCTAAGACAGACTGTCGCCACCCCCCCCCCTTTCCCCACCCTTTCGATCGTGCTATCACCCTCGAGACACGGCTTTGGGTCTCGAGATGCGATGAGTCGCCTCGATCAGACAGTCGAGAGCACACTCGTCGGTCAGTTCTTGCTTGCTCGAAGAAGCTATTGTGATTGGGTCCGCCGGGACTACTGCTCGATCGTTTCCTCCCACTCGATCCAGTCCTGCTCCCAGCCGTGGCGGGACTCGGCACGTCGCTGCGCTCGTTCGCGGTCCTCACGCGTCGTTCGGTTGCGCTCGACGGCCCCCGACTGTTCGCCCTCGACCAGTAATGGATCGAACGAAACGGGGCCGAATCGATCGACGTTACCGTCGGCAGAGACGGCCTCGAGTCGCTGCTGGTGCGTGCCACGTGGGAAGACCAGTCGTCCCTCGCCAGTCAACTGCTCGAGCAGCGCGCGAGGCGGATCGACGGCTGCGGCCTCGAGCAAGATACGATCGAAGGGAGCGTACTCGGGGAGGCCGTTCGCACCGTCGCGGCAGTCGACGAGGACACCGTCGTAGCCTGCGTCAGCGAGGTTCCCCCGGGCTTCGACGACCAGCGGCCGAGAGATGTCGACGGCGTGAACGTTCGTCTCACCGACGAGTTCGGCTGTGACGGCCGCCGTGTAGCCGACGCCGGCACCGACGATCAGCACGGTCTCGTCGTCCTCGAGGGCCAGCGCCTGGAGCAAGCGAGCGACGGTGCTCGGTGCGAGGACGCGCGTGCCCAGCGCCTCGTGTTCGCGGTCAGCGTAGGCCGTTCGCTCGTCGTCGATGAACGCGTGCCGAGGGACGTCGCGCATCGCGACAGCGAGGTCCTCGTCTGCGAGGATGTCCCTCGGCGGGGACTCGAGGCCGTCGACCATATCCTCTCGCAGTACCGCGGGTTCCATACGCCAGCTATCGGAGCAGTCGTAATCAATGGCCCGCTTGCGCGGTCCCCCACCTACCCTCGCATCCGGACGAACCGAACGCCGCCGTGTTCGGTCCGCTCGAGCGAGCCGTCCGGCAGTTTCGTTGCGTCAACGAGCGTCTGATGGCCGGTTCCGATCGGTGCGAGCAACTGACCGCCGATCCGGACCTGCTCGACGACGGAATCGGGAAACGAGGACGCTGCACAGGTGACGTAGGCAGCATCATATGGCGCGTGCTCGGCCCATCCCTCGCGGCCGTCACCGATGCGGACCGAAACGTCGTCGTAGCCAAGCACTGTGAGTTGGTCGTGTGCCTGTTCGGCCAGCTCTTCACTGTATTCGACGGTGTAAACGCTCTCGTCACCGACCAGCTCGGCTGTGACGGCGGCGTGGTAGCCACAACCAGTGCCGATTTCGAGAACGTTGTCGCCGGGGTTGGCCTCAAGCAGCTCGGCCATGACCGCGACCATGTGTGGTGCGCTGATCGTCTGCCCGTCGCCGATCGGCAGGGGACGGTCGGCGTAGGCGCTGTCCCGGCGATCGGGCGGGACGAACTCGTGACGCGGGACTGATTCGAGGGCCTTGAGGACCCGGTCGTCGTCGACACGCGGCGCAACCATCTCGACCATGCGTTGGCGTGAAGCCTCGTAACTATCGGACATGGATCGTGGTTGAATACGCGCTCGAGAACAGTAGGGGATCGGGTGGCGAGTACCGGGGTTCAGGGTTCGCATCGACGCCCGGACTCGCGGATCGATTACCAGGCCGACCAGGCGCTGCTCTGCTCGTCGTAGGCGTAGACGCGCTTGACGTCCTTCGCCAGGGCGGTATCGCCCTCCATGTCGAAGCGGTCGCGTCGGTAGCCGTCGGCGTCGCCGCGGACGACAAAGGCGTCGATCTCGAACTCGTCGTCGCCGAAGGACTCGACCGCGCCGACCTCGAACTCGTAGTCGCCGGGGACGTGGACCGTAATGCTCCGGCTATCATCTCTCGAGCCGTCCTGCGGGTGGACGGTGACGTTGACACCGACGTTGTCGACCTCGCGGGTCCAGACGGTCTTGATCTCGTCGGCGGTGGACCCCTCGACCCGCTTCTGGCCGTCAAGTTCGACGCTCGTCACGCGGACTGTCGAGAGCACTTCCTCGGTCTCGAGGATGAACTCGTCGCCGACCTCAACGGTCTCGTCTTCGGCCGTGGTGACGTTCGCCGTGAAGGATTCGCCGCCCTGAGAGACGACTACGTCGAGTGTGACTTCGGGCTCGCGCTCGGGTCGAACCTTGTGGACGTGACTACACTCGCTACACCGAACGGTGATGGTACCGCCGCCTTCCGTCAATACTTCGTGGACCGTCTCGAGGTCCGGCGAGCACGACGGACAGACCGTCGGAACGCGCTCCGGGATATCGCTCATAGTCCCCTATAGCAGCTACGTACCTAAAAGACGATTGAAGCCGTCGTCGTTCGCTCCCTCTAGTTCCCCTGGATGGCGTCGATGACCATCGCCGCGGCGACGATGGGCTCTTTCGGGACGTTGCTGGCGTCGTCGATCGTAATCTCGTAGCGGTCGCGTAGCGAAAATTGCCCGTCAATGGACCCGACGTGAGCGCCTTCCTGGTCGGTGATCTCGTACTTGTGTGGGATCCAGCCGCCGAACGGGATGATGTTCCGGGCCAGCGTCACCATCGCACCGCGAGAGTTGATTTCGGCCAACTTCGATTCGGTGGTCGCGTCGCGGATTTTCCACGTATCCTGTAGCAGAGAGTAGTCGTTGTCCAGAATGACGATATCCTCGCCGGTCTGTGCGTCCGAAAGCACGTAGTTCCCCGCGACGTCGATAATCCCGCCGGCCTTCACGGTGAACACTTCGTTGTCGTCGGCGTCGACGAAGGGGAACTCCTCTTTCATTTTCAACATCTTCTGTTTCCCCCGTAGAACGACATCCCCATTGACGTCGAGCGCCTTGTACTTGTTCCGGATGAATCCTTGTTCGACCGTGTAGCGGTCGTCAGTGAGTTCGATCCCCTTAATATCGTATCCCCGAGTGTCGCTCATCGGTCCGAACTCACACTAGCAATACTTCAAACCACTAGGTTTTCACACAATTATCAGAGATCGAATCTTCGATGCCGATCGAATTCGGCTCGAGCGGCTTTCAGGGAATCGGAACGCCCGACGGTCGATCAGGCGTCATTGACCGTCGGAAGTTCGATGGAGTCGCCGTCGGCGAAGACCATCGGCTCGCGAATGATGCCGTCGAGGTGGATCGGCGCTTCCGTGTCGCCACCAATACCCGCGTTGTCACCGATCGCGATGTGAACGGTCCCTCCCGCCTTCTCGTCGAGGAGGACCGAGCCGACGAGTTCGGAGACGGCCACGTTCGTGCCGATCCCAAGTTCCGCGAGGTTGTACGCGGCGTCACCGACGTCTTCGGCCGCGTCCGCGACCGTTTCGCGAATCTCGTCGTCCGAGATGTGCGTGACGAGGCCGTCTTCGACCTCGAACGTGAGCTGGTGACCGTCCGCGAGCAGCCCGTGGGGGCGCATCGTCCCGTCGACGACGAACGTCCCGTCGGCGGTTTCGGGGCTGATGAATACCTCTCCTGCCGGCAGATTCGACATCTCACCGGATTCGTGGACGATGCCGGTATCAGAGAGCCACTCACGGTCGCCGACGCCGAAGGTAATGTCGGTCCCGGCGTCGGTCGTCACGCGAATCTCGTCGGCCCCGGCGACCTGCTTGCGAACGGCTTCGCAGTGAGCTGCGATCGACTCGTAATCGGCCGCCAGCCCGGTCGTGAAGACGTCCTCAGTGATCCCCGGGAGCGTCGCGACCCGCGCGCCGGCCTCGTTGGCTTCGGTTCGGGCCCGCGTATGGCTTAGGCTCTTGGTCGTCGGCGCGAGCACCACGTCGGCTCCGGCCATCGCCGCCGCGACGGGAGCCGGCGGCTCGCCGCCGTGGGTCTCCCCCGGCGGGTAGCGGACGATCACGGCGTCATCGGTGATCTCACTTGCCACCTCGTAGAGCACCTCTCCAATCGGTTCGCGTTTGTCGTCGGTGACGATCGCACACGACTCCCCCGACTCGAGATCCAGACACTGGCGGACCGCCGTCTCCGCCGCTGCTCGAAGTGCTGCCATACGTGAGTATGCAGCGAGCGGGCCGATATGTCTTGCCCTCGGCCGCGCTTGAGAGCGTTCGATCGGTTTCGCAGGCCGCCCTCGTGACCCGCGCTGCCCGACTGTCTTCGAGAAGCGTGCGATGGGGCCCGAAATCGCCCTCGAGACCGATCGAGAACTCCGAAACGAGTAAACATCGGCTGATAGGGCTCGAAACGATTATCCCGCTTGGTGGTTCACTCCCGGGTACATGCAACAGGTCGCCATCAACGGCTACGGCACGATCGGCAAGCGCGTTGCGGACGCCGTCCGACAACAGCCCGACATGGAGGTACTGGGCGTCGCGAAGACGCGCCCGAACTTCGAGGCCGAGACAGCGATCGACAAGGGGTTCCCCCTCTACGCCGCCGTCGAGGAGCGCGAGGAGTTGTTCGCCGAGGCCGGCCTTGAGATCGCAGGGCCGGTCGAGAACCTCGTGGCCGAGGCCGACGTCGTCGTTGACGCGACGCCGTCGGGAATCGGGGCCCAGAACAAGGAACTCTACGAGGAGTACGACACGCCCGCGCTCTACCAAGGCGGCGAGGACGCCGAAATCACCGACGTGAGCTTCAACGCGCGCTCGAACTTCGAGGAAGCCGTCGACGCTGACCACGTCCGCGTTGTCTCCTGTAACACGACCGGACTGTCCCGGGTCATCGCACCGCTCCGGGAGGCCTACGGCATCGAAAAGGTTCGCGCAACGCTCGTCCGTCGTGGTGGCGACCCCGGGCAAGCCGACCGCGGCCCGATCAATGACATCCTCCCGAACCCGGTGACGATTCCGTCCCACCACGGCCCCGATGTCGAGACCATCTTCCCTACCCTCGACATCGATACGCTCGGGATGAAGGTGCCCGCGACGCTGATGCACATGCACAGCCTGAACGTCACCTTAGAGGAGGACGTCGACGCCGCCGAGGTCCGCGAACTGTTCGCCGATGAGTCACGCCTGTTCCTCATCCCCGAGCGGATGGATATCGACGGCAGCGGGGCACTCAAGGAATACGCGCTGGACGCAGGCCGACCGCGTGGCGACGTCTGGGAGAACTGCATCTGGGAGGAATCCATCTCGACCGAGGGACGGGATTTCTATTGTTTCCAGGGCATCCATCAGGAGAGCGACGTCGTGCCAGAGAACGTCGACGCCATCCGCGCCGTGACTGGCGCTGCCGACGCCGAGGAGAGCATCGCGACAACCAACGAGATGCTCGGTATCGGGCTCTAGGGCCGGATTCGCCCGATCCACGAAGGTTCCGTTTTCACGCCGCTCGAGGACTATATTCGCTATATTTCGGTTCCGGCGCGAGTCGGCGACGCGTTTCGATCGTATAGCAACGACAGAAAGTTTTTGCCACGGGATGCCCTAGACACCCCCATGCGCCGAGACGACCGCGACGAACCCTTCGACGATCTGTTCCGCGAAATTGAACGAATGATGAACGAGATGATGAACGGCGCGGACGGGAACGTGAACTTCAACTCCTCAAGCAACGTCGACAACGGATTCGGTATGGACACCCACGTCGATATCCACGAGACCGACGAGGAGGTCCGCGTCGTCGCCGACCTCCCCGGCGTCGAAAAGGACAACATCGAACTCGAGTGTGACGGCAAGACCCTGACGATCTCCGCGGAAAGCGACCATCGCCAGTACGACGAGCGCGTCTCCCTGCCGAGCCGCGTCAACGAACACACTGCGTCCGCGACCTACAACAACGGCGTCCTCGAAGTCGTCTTCGACCGCGCCGAACAGTCCTCGGACATCAGCCTCGAGTAATCGAGCCGTCGCGGTCGTAGTTTTCTCCAATTACGCCTCGGCAGCGGTGCGTATCGCGGCCGCGAGCCGATCGTAGAAGTCGGGCTCGTACTTCGTCTCCTCGTCGATCGTCGGCCGTGCGTTCGTCTCGTTGACGACCAGCCGATCGGCCGTCTCAAGCAGGTCGACGCCGAGGAACGGGATCTCGAGTTCGGTGGCGACCGATTCAGCGAGGTCGCGCCACACGTCGGGAAGGTCAACACCCGTCGCCTCCGCGCCGCGGTGGACGTTGTGTTTCCACTGGCCCTCGCTGACCGCCTCATCGGGTAGTCTTCGCTCGACCGCGCCGACGTACTCCCCCTCGAGGACCATCACACGGTAGTCGGTCGCGTTCGGGAGGTACTCTTGGACGAGAAAGGACTGATCGCCGGTCGCCCGGTAGTCGTGGACCAGCGAGAGGTAGTCACAGATGCCGAGAAAGGTATCGAGGTCGTGGGCCTTCGCGACTCCGACGCCCCGCGTCGTCGAGTTGGGCTTGACCACGACCGGCGGCTCGAACCGCTCGAAGACCGCCGTCAACTCGTCTTCACCGACGTCGTTCGAAACGTAGACCGACTTCGGCACCGGCAGCTCGGCCCGCTTGAGCCGGGCCAGCACCTCTGCCTTGTTTCGCGAGGTCAACACCGTGTCGTGATCGTTGAGCCACGGAATCTCGAGCAAGGCGTCGGCGACTCCGCCCTCCATCAGCCGGCCGGGGTAGACGAAACCGACATCGTACTCGTCGGGCTCCCACGGCGGCTCGTCAAGCGCGACCGTGCGCTCGCGCACGGGCATGTGACGAACCCGTATCCCCCGCTCGGCCAGCGGCTCCCGCATCCGCTCGAACGTCTCCTTATCGTTCGCGACCGCGAGATCGATCATAGTCGGGACTCGGGAGTAGAGGCGTAAAAAGGTGCTCGAGACAGCAATCCGGAATCGAGACGGGGTGGCCGGGAGTGCGTCTCGAGCAGACGAGAGAGACGCACGACCCACTGTCAGAGCAAGCTCTGACAAGCCTTGCTTCACTCCGTTTCGCAAGATTACGGAAGAGCCAGCTCTTCCGAGCGGCGAGGGACCGCTGGTCCCTCGAGCAGTCGGCGCGAAGTCGTTCGAACGATCGAAGATCGTTCGTGATGCCGAAAATCGAAGATTTTCGGGCCACGCCGACAACCTCGCGGACGCAAGCGTTCACACCGTTACAACCGCGAGTGAGTGCCGAAGGCACGAACAAGCGGGCCGACGACCGATGTGGAGAACGCTACGCGTTCGGAACGGAGAGAGGAGTGTTTTTAATCGAATTTTTGCCGAGGGTGAGCCGTAGGCGCACCCGCAGAGCAAAAATTCGTTTTACGCAATCAGCTGTTCTTCGCCGCGCTCGATGATGACGCGACACGGCGGCGAGATCTTGTTGTAGGAGCGCCGAAGCGCTTCCTTGGCGAACTCGGCGTCGTCGACGTCACACCAGATGGTGAAAATGCGCTCGCCAGCATCGATGCGAGCGGCGGTGCCGACGATCTTCCCGAAGGCCTGACGCATCCCGTCGGAAACACGGTCCGCACCCGCGCCCGTTGCCTGCTTGTTCTCCCGGATGACGTGGTGGGGGAACTTGCGCAGGACCATCTTGTAGTTGTTCTCGCCGGCATTTTTCAGCATGTGACGGTTCGCCGAGAGGCGCGAGGCCTCGAGGCTTCCGTGGCGGAGCTGGACCTCTTCTTCCGTGACGAGGCTGATCTGGACTGGGTAGTCCTCGGCGTTCGCCTGGGCGTCGCCCATATTGTGCTGTGCAATCTTCGATCCGGGGATCCCAGTAATGTATTCGCGGCGCGTGTAGGCCGGCTTACTGATCTCCCGGTACATGGAGGCAGGTTTGTCGGACATGGTGGTTACTTACGAAAACGGAAGCCCACCGCGCGGATAAAGGCTTCGAAGCGCCGCGTGGAATCGGTGGCAGGAACGACAGCTCGTTGTCTGGAGCGAGGGGATCAGTTCGCGGGAACGTACTCGGAGCCGGTCCGCTCGATCAGCCCCTCGCTCTCAATCGAGGAGAGCACGCTCAAAATCGATAGTTTCTGCATGTTCAGGAGAGTGCTCAGGTCCGCGACCGTCGCGCGGCCGGTCGCTTCGATAGTGAGATAGACGAGTTTGCTCTGGGCGGAGTCGAGTTCGGTTGGGAGGCGTTCGATTCGATCGGTCGTCTGCGCATCTTCCATCATCATACTAACAGCATCCACGAACTGCCGTATAAGTCTATGGTGCAGTAGGTATATAGAGGCTAGTAGATATAATTGTGTATATATGCCACACCAGGTCGATTGGGGACATCGGCAGAAAGAGTCACGAATCAGAACCGAATCGACTCGACTGCAAACGAAATCGAATCCATCGGCACGCGGTGGCAACACGTGGACAGCAGCCACTCGGGTTTCCCGGCGGCGTATTTAAGGTTCCACCGCCGGAACAAATCCCTATGAGGAGTTTCCGGATCGGTTCCCTGTTCGGAATCCCGATCAAACTAGATCTGACCTTCTTGCTGGTGCTCCCGCTGTTCGCGTACCTCATCGGGGCGCAGATCGAAGGAGTGGCAGGGATACTGAACGACGGATTAGCGGCAGAGATCGACGTCGGGGCCATCACCGCCGGCTCAATGCCGTGGCTACTCGGGCTGGCCGCAGCGGTCGGCCTGTTCGTCGGCGTTGTGCTCCACGAACTCGGCCACTCGCTGACCGCTCGGCGGTACGGGTTTCCGATCGAGTCGATCACGCTCTGGCTGTTCGGTGGGATCGCCGCCTTCTCGGAGATGCCCGAGGACTGGCGTCAGGAGCTCAATATCGCCGTTGCCGGCCCGATCGTCAGCGTCCTGGTCGGTGTCGGTACTTACGCGCTCTTCGTCGTGACCCCCGAGAGCCTCAGTGGCGTACGGTTCGTCCTCGGCTACCTCGCTGTCCTGAACGTCGCGCTCGCCGTCTTCAACATGATTCCCGCGTTTCCGATGGACGGCGGACGGGTGTTACGTGCTTTGTTGGCCCGCGGGCAACCGTACGCGCGGGCGACCCAGCAGGCCGCCAGCGTCGGGAAGCTGTTCGCAGTTCTGATGGGGCTGTTTGGCCTCTTCGCGTTCAACATAATCCTCATCGGCGTCGCCTTCTTCGTCTACATCGCCGCCTCGAGCGAGGCCCAACAGGTGACGATGAAAGCGGCCTTTCAGGACGTCACTGTCGGCGACATCATGACGCCTGCGAGCGACCTCCATACCGTCGAACCCGACACGACGGTCGCGGAGCTGATCCAGCGGATGTTCACTGAGCGCCATACCGGCTATCCAGTCGTCGACACCAATGCGTTCGAGGGCGAGCGACTCATCGGACTCGTGACGCTGACCGACGCCCGCGATGTCGACCCGGTCGAGCGAGATGCCTACACGGTCGAAGACGTGATGACGACCGAACTGCAGACGATCTCGCCCGACTCTGACGCGATGACCGCCATCGAGCGGATGCGGGAACACGATATCGGTCGCCTGCTCGTGGTCGATGACGACGACCTCGTCGGACTGATCTCGCGGACTGACGTGATGACCGCCTTCGACATCGTCCAGCAAAGCGGTGCGATCGCTCCCGCCGGCCGACCGCGAACTGCAGACTGAGAGCCATTCACGAGCGAATTTTGGGGCGGAAAGTTCTGCGAACAAACGGTTTAACCGTAGTCGGAGCCGACACTGCATCGATGCCACCGGCCATCGAGACCGTCGATCTCGTGAAGGAGTACGGCGATCTGCGCGCGCTGCAGGAGCTATCACTGACCGTCGAGGAAGGCGAATTCTTCGGCCTGCTCGGCCCCAACGGGGCGGGGAAGACGACCTTTATCAACACCTTGGTCGGTCTGGTCCGTAAGACCGGTGGCGAGGCGCGGGTCTTCGGCCACGACGTCGAGGACGACTACCAGCAGGCCCGCGACGCGATTGGTCTCGCACCCCAGGAGTTCAACGTCGATCGCTTCTTTCCGATCAAGGAAGTCCTGATGCACAAGGCCGGCTACCACGGAATCCCCGAAGACGAGGCCGCCGAACGAGCCGACGAGGTCCTCAAGCGCGTCGGGATCTACGACAAGCGCGACGAGCGCTTCGACTGGCTCTCCGGGGGAATGAAACGTCGCCTGCTGCTCGCTCGAGCCCTCGTCACCAAACCCGACCTCCTGATTCTCGACGAACCGACCGCGGGCGTCGACGTCCAGTTGCGCCACGACCTCTGGGAACTCGTCACCGAACTCAACGAAGAGGGGACGACGATCCTGCTGACCACCCACTACATCGAGGAGGCCGAACGCCTCTGTGATCGGGTCGCAATCATGAACGAGGGCCGAAAGGTTACCGTCGCAACCCCGGCCGAACTGAAACAGCGTGGGACCGACACCATCGCCGTGCGCCTCGAATCCGCGCCGACCGCCATACCCGATCTCGGTACGTACGCACACGAAACGACGGTCTCCGGTGATCTACTCGAGGTCCGCGTCGACGACGGTGGCTCGACCGCGCCGCAGTTGCTCAACGACCTCGAGGCGATGGGCCACGAGATCGCCGACCTTGAGATCACCAGGACATCGCTCGAGGAGATTTTCGTTGATCTGACGCGGAGCGAGGATCGGACCGTGACTCGGTCGTCGGCGGAGAGTGCGGACGATGACGAACCGCCGGCGAACCGCGAACGGGAGCAAGAACGAGAGCAGGAGGGGTCGCCTGATGCTGTCTGTCGGCTTCCGCGCGCTCTTCCGCCGCGAGATACTGCGGTTCGTCCGCCGGCCGAAGAACACGTTCATGCCGCCGGCGATCACGAACGTGCTCTACTTCGCCGTCTTCGGAGTGATCCTCGGCAACCGGATCGATCAGATTGCGGGCTTCGACTACATCCTCTTCATCGTGCCTGGCCTCATCGTCCTGGGCGCGATCTCGAATGCCTTCGAGAACGCCTCGTTCTCCATCTTCCACGGCAGATGGAACGAGTACATCCACGAGACGCTGACCTCGCCACTATCGTACGTCGAGATGGTCGTCGCCTACGTCGGCGCCAGCGCGGTACGGGGCCTCGTCGTCGGCGTCATCATCGCCGTCGTGGGCCGGCTGTTCGTGCCGATCAGTATCGAACACGGTCTGTTCCTCGTCGCCACGATGGTCGTCATCACGTCGCTATTCGCCGGCCTCGGTATCATCGGCGGACTCGTCGCCCGGGACTTCGACGACCTGACCGTGATGAATCAGTTCATTCTCCGGCCGCTGGTCTTCTTCGGCGCCGTCTTCTACTCCCTCGAGACGTTCGATTACGCCTGGCAGGTGAACCTCTCCTTGCTGAACCCGATGGTCTATATGGTCGACAGTGTCCGGTTCGGACTACTCGGTTACTCGGATCTGATCGGAGTCAGCATTCTCCCCGGCCCCTACGCCGACTTCGCGCCGCTGGTCTCACTTGGAGTGCTCACGACGGGTGCTGTCATCGTCATGGCAATCGATGTCTACCTGTTCAAGATCGGCTACGGACTGACCGACTGACGGGCCTCGATCATCGCGAGCGATACCGTTCAGTTTCGATTTCGCGGCTCCGCTCGGACCTTCTCGGATGTCTCTCACTGCTGGGAACTTGTAGTGCCGACGCCGAATACGAAACTGGATCCGTGAACGCGTAGGTAACTCTCACAGAGACGGTTATTCATCTACTATTTCTCAGTGAGAGATTCGTCGCGATGCTCTCGGCGTCCTGATAGGCGCGACGGGTTGTGAATCGGTGCTCAAGGATGGCGTGCTGCTGTCCGTAAACCGCCTTCGAACGTGTCGGCGGCCGTGTTTGTCGATTTGATCAGTCAGCCAGATCGACGACCTCGTCGCGGACCGACCACAGGGAGCCCAAGTGATCGTCGTCGACCTCACGGAGGGTGGCGGCCGGTCGGTCCTCGTAGGTGGTTCGGACCGGGCCAATCGGGGCGTTTTCGTCGTCGGTTCCGTGCCAAACCGTCACGTCGCCGTCGGGTAGCGACAGCGACCAGTTGGCCGCGAGCGCGCGACTCTCGCGTACCGCGCCCGACGGACCGGACGACAGTCCGACGCGGAAATCGCGACCGACGATGCGGGCGGTCTCATCGTCGACGGACCGGTCGGTCAACTGGTCGACAACGACTCGGTCGCCCCGGAGCCGTGCGACGACCGCGCCGACTCGGAACGCGACGCCCAGGAGTCGCGGGAACCGAACGAGCGGGCCGAACGGCCCGCCGTCGTGTGCCGGAACCGGAGCACCGACCACGCCAATATCGGAGATCCGATCGGCATGGTGTGCGGCGACGGCCAGCGCGTAGGGACCGCCGCCAGAGAATCCGGCGACTGCGAACGACTCGAGTCCCAAGGCGTCGACGAGCGCTCGGCAGTCTTCGGCCCACGTTTCGAACGTTCCGTTCGGATTCGGATCGGAACGACCGTATCCGGGGCGACTCGGCGCGATCACGCGAACGCCCCGGGTGCGAGCGGGCTCCGAAAGCAACGCTCCGAGGTGTGACGACCCGGGTGTTCCGTGGTGGAAAACCAGCGGCGTGCCATCGCGATCGCCGTACGTCGCAAACGCCAGCGTCCGGCCATCGGAGAGCGAGATCGACTCAGACTCGGAAACGACCATGCGAAACGTTCGCTCTCGGAAACACATCCACGTTACGACATCCACAACAGCGGGCCGACACGCCGACGCTCGTCTGCGACGGCGGCTACTCGAGCGGGCCTCGCCACCTTCGAGCCTCGTCGCGTCTACCCGTCGTGCTCAGCGACCTTGACCAACTGCTTCCCGATGTTCTCGCCCTCGAATAGCCCGAGGAACGCGTCCGGAGCGTTCTCGAAGCCTTCGACGACGTTCTCGCGGTAGCGGATCTCGTCGTTCTGAATGAACTGTGAGAGTCGCTCGAGCGCCTCGCCCCACCGGGGCTGGTAGTCGCTGACGAGCAGGCCCTCGACCGTCGCACGGGTTTCGATGAGTTTGGCGAGCTTTCGCGGCCCGGTCGGCACCTCGGTCTCATTGTAGAGCGAGATCTGGCCACAGACCGCGACGCGAGCGTCGACGTTCAGACGGGGCCAGACGGCGTCCGTGATGGGGCCGCCGACATTGTCGAAGTAGACGTCAACGCCGTCCGGACAGGCCTCGTCGACCGCGGCGGAGAGGTCGTCGGTCTCCTTGTAGTTGATCGCGGCGTCGAAGCCAAGCTCCTCGGTGAGCCACTCGATCTTCGCCTCGCTGCCGGCGGTACCAACCACTCGCGCGCCCGAGAGGCGGGCGAGTTGGCCGACGACGGAGCCGACCGCGCCCGCGGCCGCAGAGACGACGACAGTATCGCCGGGTTTCGGATCACAAACATCGTTCAGACCCCAGTACCCCGTGACGCCGGGCATCCCGAGCACGCCGATCGCCGTCGAGATCGGGCCATGATCCGGGTTCACTCCCTGGAGCTTGTCCGCATCCGCGACGATGTGTTCTGCCCATAGGAGGTCTCCGGTGACGATGTCGCCCTCGGAGAACTCGGCGGCGTTCGATTCGAGAACCTCGCCAACGACGCTGGCTTGCATCGGGTCGCCGACATCCCATGGTTCGGCATAGGACTCTGCATCGCGCATCCGGCCGCGCATATACGGGTCGACCGACTGATAGAGCGTCTTGAGAAGAACCTCACCGTGGTCCGGTTCGGGACGGTCGACGGTGACGAGTTCGAAGTTCTCTTCGGTCGGTTCACCGACTGGCCGGCTGGCGAGTTGCCACTGTCTGGTTTCTGCCATACACACACATGGCGGTGCCGGTAAGTCAATATTTGTGTCCCGGAACCGGAGACTGGCTGACGCTTCGTCCGCTCGCTCGATCCCGAGCGCCATCGTACTCGCAAAACCCGTCACGACGGCCAACCCTCTCGCAAATTCGGCTTGAACCGTAATCGATTTGGTCGGTATCCGCCCCTATGTTTCGTATGGGCTCGGATCACGACGTACTGCAGGACTTGCTCGCAGGCAATGAGCGACACGTAGGTGAACTCCCCGACGGATTCTTTTCGGCGGTACAGGACGGCCAACAGCCCGACCTCGTCTCCGTCTGCTGTTCGGACTCGCGCGTTCCACAGGAACGGATGTGGGACGTCGACGATCCCGGGACGGTCTTTACGCCCAGTAACATCGGCAACCAGGTCTGGGACGAGGACGACGGCGACCTGATCGTCAACGGCGGGATGCTGTACCCGATCGCACACGCCGGCACCGACGTCGCGGTCGTCGTCGGCCACACCGGCTGCGGTGCCGTTACCGCCGCCTATGAGGCCGCTACCGGCGGTAGCATGCCCGGCCCACAGGGCGTCGACAAGTGGGTCGATCTACTCGTCCCGGTCATCGAGGAGGGCCTCGAGAGTGAGCGGATCAACGCCGATGCGGACGACGAGACAGTAATCAATCAGCTCGTGGAGTACAACGTCGACAGGCAGGTCGACTTTCTGCGGAACGCCGCGGACGTCCCCGACGATGTCGAGGTCTATGGCTTCGTCTACGACTTTCAGGGGATCTACGGCGACGACCGCGGCCGGGCGTATCTCGTCAATCTCGGCGGCGAGACGGATCCGGACGCGATCGCCGACCGGATTCCCGACGAGTACGCGGACGCGGTTCGTCGCCTGCTGGGCTGAGTGCTCGCGAGGACGGGCGCGATCGATACTGAAAGATCGGCTCGAGAAGCGACGTCGATACCGTTTTGCTGGTCGCGTTGAAAGAACTCGGTATGCGAAAGTATCTCGAGTCGGACCTCGGCTTCTACTACGCCGTCGGGGTCTTCATTATCGCGGTCTTCGTCATCGGTCTGACATCCTTTGCCATTCTCAACCCCGGCGGCGTCGGGACCGTCGAACTCGTCGGCCTCTCCGGCGGGTTCTTCCTGTTTATGGTCGTCTACTTCATCGCAATCTCGGTCCAGCGGCTGGAGGACGGCGACAGCATTTGAACCGCCAGAACGGCCGACAGAGACTCGAGCGAGCCGTACTCCGACAGTCGGCGTGATACGTAACGAGCCGCAGGATTTATGCGTACCGCCCCCTTTCTTCAGAAGCAATGGCGAAAGGAACCGTTGATTTCTTCAACGACACTGGCGGCTACGGATTCATCGAGACAGAGGACGCGGACGACGACGTGTTCTTCCACATGGAAGACATCGGCGGCCCGGACCTGGAAGAAGGACAGGACCTCGAGTTCGATATCGAGCAGGCCCCCAAGGGCCCGCGCGCGACGAACGTCGAGCGCCTGTAAGGCGGAATTCGTAACAGTATCGGCACTTGACTGCAGTATTTTACACCCCTGAGCGACAGCGCTGACAGTTTAGCATCACTTTTAGTAGCGGCGACGCTCACTGTCCGGTATGACCGAGCCGCTGCTCCGGCGTGGCGACGAGATCGAGTACGAGACGGTCTCCGCCGCCGACGGCCTCGAGAAAGGCGTCCTGATCGCCGATGACCACGGTGCGCCGAACTTCGCGATTCGGCGGTTCGTCCTTGAGCCCGGTGCCGACGTGCCGAAACACACCAACGATGTCGAACACGAGCAGTACGTCCTCGAGGGCGAGTATACGGTCGGAATTGGAGGCGACGAGTACGACGTCGAGCCCGGCGACTCGCTGCTCATTCCGGCCGGAACAGTCCACTGGTACCGCAATGAGGGCGACGAACCGGGCGCGTTCATTTGTGCGGTTCCAAACGGTGACGACGAGATCGACCTGCTCGAGTGAGTGTGAACGCGGTTCGTCGAGTGGCCGACTATGGTAAACTCGTGACGACCGCGGGTGAGTCCACGACTTGGTGAGCGCCTTCTGATACTGTCAGACAGAACTAGTTGACTATCGATCGCTGAATTCGTCCGTTTCCACAGTCGACGGACGATCTTTCGCGATCAAATCTGCAGTGACTTCTGTCCGGCAGTATGAACCGTGTCTTCGAATGCACCGCTGCAGATGCTGACCGACGGCCTGACGTGACCGAAACCAACGAGAGAGTCTCATACCGATCCTTAACCACAAGGACTAAACACCTTTTAGGACAACCTAAATCCCGATGGTAGAAGCGCAGTCTGTCGGTGAGCACGCAGCGAACCGGTCACGGAGCGGGTGGGTGACCGGAAAGCTCGTGCTCTTTTGCCTAGCAAGTACGGTTGTTACCGTCGTCGCCGGGCTGGTACAGGTGACATTCGGGGAGTACCCGATTGGGTTCATCGACGCCTGGTCGGTGGTATTCGAGCCCACAATACTGTTCAATCTCAACGCGTGGTCAGGGTTCCTGCTCGGAGGCGAACTCCCACAGATGGATACCGCCGAAATCGTCATCTGGGAACTCCGGCTCCCGCGGGTGTTCGTCGCGATCATCTCCGGTGCGACGCTGGCGATCTCCGGAGCGATCTTTCAGGCGGTGACGCGAAACGAACTGGCCAGTCCGTTCGTGCTCGGCGTCAGTTCCGGCGCCGGCTTCGCGGTACTGGCGACGCTGGTGGTCTTTACCGGACTGACACCGTTTCTCCCGTTAATCGCGGCGCTGGGGGGCACGATCGCCTTTTTGGTCGTCTACGGGATCGCCTGGAAAGGGGGAACCAGTCCCGTTCGGCTCGTGCTCGCGGGCGTGATCGTCAACATGGTTTTCCAGTCGCTCCAGCAGGGACTGTTCTTCTTCGTCGACGATCTGGGCGTCGCCCAGACGGCGATCGCCTGGCTCACGGGCTCGTTCATCGGAACGGGCTGGTCGGAGGTCCGCATCGCACTCCTCCCGGCACTCGTGTCGATCGTAATCGCGCTGGCCGCGTCCCGGCAGTTGAACGTCCTGTTGCTGGGCGAGAGCACTGCTCGGTCGCTAGGCATGCGTGTCGAACACGTTCGATTTTTCCTCTCCGCGGTCGCGATCCTCGCAGCCAGCGTCGCGATCGCCGTCGCAGGCATTATCAGCTTCTTCGGCCTGGTCGTCCCCCACATCGTCCGCAACAGCGTGGGGAGTGACTACCGCCAGTTGATCGTCGGCTGTCTCTTCGCCGGACCGGCACTGATGCTCGCCGCCGACGTCGGCGCCCGCCTCGCACTCAACGGGGCGCAGATGCCGGTCGGTGTCGTCACCGGACTGCTCGGCGGCCCCTACTTCCTCTATCTCATGCGAAAGCAGCAATCCATGGGTGAGCTCTAATGTCACAGAACCAATACAAAACGACACAAGAACGGATCACCGACGGCGACGGCGTCACAGTCGAAAGCGCACTCGTCGGCGAGGAACTCGCGTTGAGTTACCCGTCGACCGAGGAGACCATCGTCGAGTGCGCGCGGCTGGACGTTCCCGAACAAGCGGTGACCGCACTCGTCGGTCCTAACGGCAGCGGGAAGAGTACGCTGTTGAAGGCGCTCTCGAATCATCTCGAGCCCGATCAGGGAGCGGTCACGATCCACGGCAAGGAACTCGATTCGTTCGATCGGAAGGAACTGGCCCGCGAACTGGGCGTCCTCTCCCAGGAGAACGACTCGCTGGGTTCGATCACCGTCGAGGATCTGATCTATCACGGCCGGTATCCTCATCGCAGCTTCTTCGACAGCGTCAGCGAGGAGGATCACGCGGCCGTCGAACGCGCACTTGAGCTAACGGAAATCGGACACATCCGGGACGCCGAACTCGGACAACTGAGCGGCGGACAGAAACAGTTGGCCTGGATCGCTATGGTGCTGGCTCAGGATACCGACGTCCTCCTGCTCGACGAACCGACAACGTTTCTCGACATTCACCACCAGTTTCGGGTCCTCGAGACGATCCGCCAGCTCAACGAGGAGAAAGGTGTCACCGTGGCCGTCATCCTCCACGACATCGCCCAGGCGGCCCGCTTTGCGGATTATCTGGTCGCGATGTGCGACGGCGAACTGTACGACTGGGGGCCGCCGGAGGAGGTAGTGACTGAACAGTTGCTGGCCGACGTCTTCGGCGTCGAGGCGACCGTCGAGTACGAACCCGAATTACAGGTATTGCCCAAGCGAGCGCTGTCCGAGCAGTGATAACCGGAACAGCCATATAGTTTTAGGCCGGCCTAAAAATTGATGCTAGCCGAAGCGGGAGTAACGAGACGGACTGTGGTGAAGACGACCGGGGCAGTCACCGGGATCGGCACCGCGGCCGGCTGTCTCGACGGGAGAGGAACGACCGACGATGGGGGAACGCCGACGGAGGGCGGATACTCGGTGACAATGGAGCCGGTCGGTACCGTCGAGTTCGATACCGTTCCCGAAACGTGGCTTCCCTATACGGCTGATTATGCTGACATGGGTGTCGCGCTCGGACACGGTGACGGACTGGCGGGGATCGGACTCCGCAACCGATACGGCACGCACTACTACGACGAACTGCCGGGCGTCTCGGTCGATACGGGCGAGTTGACCGAACTCTGGGACGAGGGGACCGACAGAGAAGTGTTCTATAGCGTCGACGCCGACGTCCACCTCATCGATCCCAACTTCATGATCAACCGGCTCCAGTGGAGCCGAGACGAAGTCGACGAGATTACCCGAACCGTCGCCCCCTTCGTCGGAAACACGGTCTTCTCAGTCAGTTACGACTGGCACGACTATCGCCACTACGAGCTGTACGAGGCCTTCGAGAAGGTCGCCACGGTGTTTCAGGAACGGGAACGCTACGAGGCCTTCGAACGCCTTCACGACAACGTGCTAGCCGAGGTCCGGGCCCGACTTCCGGACGACCATCCAACTGTTGCGGTACTCGTCCCCGCGTCGACTGAACCGGAGGTGTTCTACCCGTATCTCATCAACGAGGGCACCCAGTCGAAACACTGGAGCGACCTCCGCGTCCGCGACGCACTCGACTCAAGCGGCGTTCAGGACGCACAGGCCGGCGGCGGAACGATAGATTTCGAGACGCTACTCGAGATCGATCCGGACGTGATCGCCGTCCGTCAACAGGGCCGTGTCACCGAAGCGGACTTCGAGAACGGTATTGTCTCGTATCTCCGCGACCACAACGCTGCAAGCGAACTTCGGGCCGTTCGGAACGACCGCGTCGTCTACGCTGGCATGACCTACCAGGGGCCGATCATTCACCTTTTCCAACTCGAGCGTGTCGCACAGGGCCTCTATCCCGATGAGTTCGGCGACGAGGAACTGTTCGATCGGCAGGCCGTGGCGGATATCATCACGGGAGACTCGTAGCCCCGCGAATGCAGCGCCGACGGGGCTGCTCGCATGATTGCGGTCTCTGATTACTTCAGTTCGGAACACTTTTGATGGTTTAGGTCTGCCTAAATATTGATGAGCGACGGACTTCACTTGACGAGACGGACCGTTCTTCGAACTGGTGGCGCTGTCGCCGGCGGTAGCGCATTGGCTGGCTGTATTACCGGTGAAGACAACGGAAACGGCGGGAACGGGAACGGAAATGGAAACGGCGACGAGATCGACGGGCCGTACTCGGTGACGATGGAACCGGTCGGCGAGGTCGAGTTCGATTCCGTCCCGCAGTCGTGGGCCGTTAACAACGGTACTTGGGGCGATATGGGTATTGCGCTGGGCCAAGATCCGCCCGAGGCCATCTACCTCAATACCCGCATCCACACCCAACATTACGAGGAAATTCCCGATCTGAGCGTCGACCGGGAGGAGATCGGCCAACTCTGGAACGATGAGCTGACCTCCGAGGAGTTCATGGAATTGAGCAACAGCGTGGACCTGTTCGTGATGGATCCGGAGTTCATCATGGGTCGCCTCGACCACTGGAGCCAGGAGGACATCGATACAATCGAAGCGACGGGAACGCCCTTTTTCGGTAGCAGCATCTTCTCGCGCGGCTACGAGTGGCACGACTACGACTACCTCACGCTGTACGAGGCCTTCGAAAAGCTGTCTCAGGTCTTCCAGGAGGAAGACCGCTACGAGGCCTTTGCGGAACTCCACGACGAGTTCCAGAGCGATCTCGAAGATATCGTGCCGCCTGAAGGCGAACGACCGTCGGTCGCTATCATGTGGCCCCAGCCGGCCGAAGCGCCCGAGTCGTTCTCGCCGTACCTCATCGATAAGGGGACGAGCTTCAAGCAGTGGCGGGACTTGGGCGTTGAGGACGCTCTCGCGACGACGGACGTTGAGGACTTCCACGCCGGCCGGACGGAGGTCGACTACGAACTGCTCCTCGATATTGATCCCGATGTACTGTTGATCCGCGGCAACGAGCACAAGAGCGCCGAGGAGTTCCAGAACACCGTCGTTTCGCACATGAAATCCCACAACGTCGCAAGCCAGTTGACTGCCGTTCAGGAGGGCGACGTCTACCGCGGCGGTCCGCTTCACCAGGGTCCGATCGTTAACCTAGCTGTCACCGAGCGCGCCGCCCAGCAACTCTACGACGTCGACGAGGAACTGTTCGATCGACAAGAAGTCAGCAACATCGTCAACGGCGACTTCTGACCGGCCGTTTCCTCGATTACTGCGGTTTCTGCCAGCCGAATTCGCCGTCAGCGGACGGTTCGTCCGGGCTCTCGGTCGTCGTCGAATCGACCTCGTAATCGTCGGCCGCGGGCAGTTCGCGCTGGGACTCACCCAACGTATCGATCGCCACGGCCTCGGTCGGCTCGGAGGCGACCTCGAACGACGAGAGCGCGTCGGAGAGGTCCCGCGCGCGGTCGGAGAGCGATGTCGCGGTGTGGGAGACCTCGACGAGCGACGAGGTCTGCTCTTCGGCGGCCGCCGCGACCGTCTCCGCCTCGGCGCTGGTCTCCTCGCTGATCGCCGTCACGTCGTCGGTCATCGCCACCACCTCCTGGGTCGCACCGGCCTGCTGTTGGGTCGCCGCCGAAATCTCTTGGACCCCGTCGTTCGTCTCCTCGGCGTACGTCGAGATTTCCTCAAGGGCCGCGACTGACGACTCGACCGCACTCCGGTGGTCAGCAATCCGCTCGTTCGTCTCCCGGACCACGGTCGCGACCTGCGTCGACTGATCGCTGACCCGTTCAAGGCGATTCTCAATGTCGGTGGCGGCCTCCTGCGTCTCCGTGGCGAGGGACTTGACTTGATCGGCGACCGCGGTGAACTCCGCGTCCTCCGAACTCGAGCGTGCGGCCTCGATGCTCGCGTTGAGTGCGAGCATGTTCGTCTCTTTGGTCACGTCACCGATGAATTCGAGCAGTTCATCGATCGCTTCGATCTCGTCCTCGAGCCGGGTCACTTCCGTGACGGCGTCGTCCGCTTCCGCTTCGATGGCGTTCATGCCGTCGATCGCACGACGGGCGGACTCACGGGCGTCCGCGCTCGTGGTAGCGGTCTGTTCCGCGAGGGTCGCGACCGACGACGATGTCGCAGCGATCTCCTCGGTCGTCGTCGACAGCTCGTCGATCTCATCGCTGATGGCCGCAAGTTGGTCGCTCTGTTGCTCAGCCCCGTCGGCGATCTGCTGGACGGACGTCGTCACCTGTTCGGATGCGGACCGCACCTCGACAACGCCGTCGGCCGTCGATTCAGCCGCGTCGTCGACCGCGTCGGCGAAGGCCCGCGCCGCAGCCACAGTCGCTTCGATGTCATCCATCATCGCGTTGAACGCCGCGGCGATCGTTTCCATGGCCTCGCTGTCGGCGTCCGCCTCGAGTCGCCGAGTGAGGTCGCCGTCGGCACAGGCACGCATCGTCTCGCCGTACTCGTCGGCCGTCCGCTCGAGTCGCCGGGAGAATCGTTCGGACTCGTCGCGGGCCTGTTCGGCCTCTGCGCGGGCCATCTCCGCCTCCTTGAGGCGATCGCGAAGCGAGCGTCGCATCCGGTCGATCGACCGGTGGAGGTCACCGAGTTCGTCGTGCCGGCTCGACTCGACCGGCTCGTCGAGTTTGCCGTCTTCGATCGCCGCCGCGCGGTCGGAGAGCGACCGCAACTCGCCGGCAGTGTTCCGGCCGACAGTCAGCCCGAGCAGGACCATCCCCCGAAGGTGACGGCGAGCATCGCGAGGATCCAGTTCGAGATCGTCGACTGGAGCGAGTACGCCTGCGATGCGGGTACGCGGGTCGTCAGCGTCCAGTCTTCGTTCCCAACCGCCGCGTAGCCGACGACGGTCTCGTTGCCGTCTCCCTCGAGTGACGTCGTCCCCGTTTCGTTCGACGAGGGATCGAGGACGTCGTCCTCGAGGAGTAGCGACCGGTCCTCGGCGAGGACGATCGTTCCGGACCCGTCGGTGACGACCACGTCGTCGGTCTCGTCGCTGCCGATCATGTACCGGGACAGCGACTCGAGATCGACCAGTCCGACGACGACGTGATCGGACTCACCAGGAACCTGGCTAACGGCGAGCATCGCTGGCCGCCCGTCCGCGGTTTCGAACGTCTCCGAAAAGACGACCTGTGACTCGTCCTCGGCCGTAGCCGAGAGCCGGTCGTTGATCGCGTCGCTCACGCGGCCGTCATCGGTAAGGACCGCATTCGTGCCGGCGTTGGCGTGAACATCGCCTGTCTTGGACTCGACGTAGTACGCGCCCTCGAACGCGGAGCGATCGGTCATTCGATGCAACGAGTCGGTGATCGCGATCCGATCGTCATTGCGAAAGGCGACCGAGCGGGGCAGCGATCCTAGATACCGTTCGGTCGACTGGAACCAGATATCGAGGCGGTCCGCGTCCTGCTGTGCATCGGTAACGAGTTGCGATTCGACGTCGGACTGAAGTTCGGTGCCGGTCTGTGCGTAGATACTGCCGCCGAACAGCCCCACGATGAGAACGATGACGACGAGCGCGGCGAGAAACCGCAACGCGTAGCTGCGACGAACGACCGGAATACCCTCCCACGGATTCAGATCCATCGGGTGGGACACTCGACGGCCCCTGTATGTAAGTCGCTAAGAGTGGTATATATTCCTATAGATTACAATTACCTGACCGAGCGTCTCAATTGCCGCTATCGGTGAGATGACCGCGAGCGGTCGGGACGAATCGGTCAAGTCCGAACCGCTGAAATACTGCCCCGCCCTAGTGGGGATCGTGTCGAAGCAGGTCCAGCAGGTCGAAACGATCTTTTGTCACGAAACAGGCGACGACTACCTCGTCGTCGTCGAACGTGACGGCAAACGGCTGTTCCGCGCGAAACTCGGTCTCTCGGAGACCTCTGCCGGCCCCCGCCCCGCGAAGTTCCGGCTCAAGGAGGGCTCGAGCGAAGAGCCACGCCAGCCCGACGAGTTCGTCGAACTCGCTCGCCGAGCGAAGCGGCTACGCATCTCCGAACAGACCTCCGCCGAGGGCCGTCGCGACCTCCGAGAAATGTTCTCGGGCTACCAGCTCGAGGACAAGGTCAAGACTGTCCGGACCTGCCGGTACTGTGCCGGTGCAGGCCGGTACTCGCCGATCACGACCGATACCGCAGTCAAGGATGACAACGACTGGATCTGTCGGGACTGCGCCCGACAGGAACTCGAGCGCCAGCTC